>JAZKHY010000034.1:0-60225 GCA_040385105.1 Pseudomonadota bacterium | reverse complement strand
CCAGCCAGGCGATGCCCATGCTGATGCGCATGCCGGTGAGGATGGTGGGCGCTGCAGCCGGCAGGATGACGAGGAAGGCCTTGCGAAGCGGGTTCACCTCCAGCGTAGCAGCCACGTTCAACCATTCGCGCTTGACGGCGGATACGCCAAAGGCGGTGTTGATCAGCATCGGCCAGACCGAGCAGATGAAGATCACGAAGATGCCGCTGATCGACGAGTCCTTGATGGTGTAGAGCGCCAGCGGCATCCAGGCCAGCGGGCTGATCGGCTTGAGTACCTGGATGAACGGGTCGAACGCGCGGCGCAACAGCGGTGACATGCCGATGACAAAGCCCAGCGGCACCGCCACCAGCGCCGCCAGCAGGAAGCCCAGGCCCACCCGGCCCAGCGAATGCCCGAGCTGGATCAATATGCCCTTGTCATTCGGGCCGTTGTCATACACCGGGTCCTTGACATGCTTCCAGATGGTGGCGCCCATCTGCCCCAGGCTCGGGAAGCCGGTGGTCTTGGTGCTGCCCGGGTCCTTGCCCATCATCTTGTTGTATTCGATCTGCTCGGCAGTCATGCCAGCCGCCACGGGCGACGAGCCGCCGGCCGGCAGCGTTGCCACATACCAGATGCCGAGAAACATCAGGAAGATGACAAGCGAGACGATGCCCGCCTTGAGGTTGAGAGACTTCATTTGCAACTGCTGCCCTGGTCCGGCTTCAAGCCATCTTGTTGATGGCGAAGCTCTTCACGTAGTCCTCGGGTTTGGCCGGGTCAAACTCCTTGCCCATGACCTTGAACTTGCGGTAGGCACCCTCCGGCGGGCGGAAGCCCACCAGCGACATCTGCTTCTTGGCATCCGTCAGCATGAACACCTTCTCCGCGATCTGCCTGTAGTTGACGTCACCCTTGATGTAGCCCCAGCGCTTCATCTGGGTGAGCATCCACACCGCCATGCTCTGCCACGGCACCGGGTCGAAGTTGGCGCGGTCGGGCACGTTTTTGATGTTGCCCAGGCCATCGGCAAACTTGCCGGTCAGCACCTGGTTGAGCACCGCTTCGGGCTGGTTCAGGTACTGCGTGGGCGCAATCACCTTGGCAATCAGCTCGCGGTCCTTGGGCTGGCTGGCCATGAAGCTGGCGGTGAGCACGGCGCGGTACAGCGCGGCAAAGGTGTTGGGGTTCTGCTTGATGAACTCGTCGCTCACGCCGAAGGCGCAGCACGGGTGGCCGTCCCAGATTTCCTTGGACAGGATGTGGATGAAGCCCACCTCGTCATACACCGCCCGCTGGTTGAACGGGTCCGGGCCGAGGAAGCCGTCGATGTTGCCGGCCCGCAGGTTGGCCACCATCTCGGGCGGCGGCGTCACGCGGATCTGCACGTCGGTGTCGGGGTTGATGCCGTTCTCGGCCAGGTAGTAGCGCAACAGGAAGTTGTGCATGCTGTATTCGAAGGGCACCGCAAACCTGAAGCCCTTCCAGCTCTTGGGGTCGCGCTTGTCCTTGTGCTTCACATGCAGCGTGATGGCCTGGCCGTTGGTGTTCTGGATACTCGCCACATTCATGTTGACCTGGTTGGAGCCCAGGCCCATGGTCATGGCCAGCGGCATGGGCGACAGGAAGTGGCTGGCGTCATGCTCCTTGTTGATCATCTTGTCGCGGATCAGCGCCCAGCCCGCCGTCTTGTTGAGCTGCACATTCAGGCCTTCCTTCTTGTAGAAGCCCAGCGGGTCGGCCATGATCAGCGGCGCCGCGCAGGTGATGGCGATGAAGCCGATCTTCAGGTCCTTTTTCTCGACGGAGCCACGCTCCTGCGCCATGGCCTGCAAGGCACCGATGGGCAGCACCGAAGCGATGGCAGCACGCGCCGTGTTGGCGCCCACGGCGCGCAGGAAGTTGCGGCGCACACTGTCCACCGGGAACATCGCCTTCATCAGCGTGGCTTCGACGAAGTTGCGCGACAGGTCCTCGGCACTGGCGGCGGTGGCCGCGGCATGCTCGCCGGGTGCATGGTCCTGGCCGCAACCGCAGCGCAGCATCAGCGGGCGGTCGGCGTCGTACGGGTCGTATTGCGCGGAAGAACCGGAATCGGGCAGTCTGGACATGGTGCACCTCTTTGGAAAAGATGCCCGGAGTGATGCAAGTGCTGCGCCTGTTGCATGCCAACTGGTGAAAGCCCGCACAAGTCGCGCACGGTCTGTCGGGGGTTTGTAGTGCTGGCCCTACAAACGGGATGCCTTGCCATGCCTTTCGGCGTACAAAGCCAGTTCCACGTCGTTCTTCGTGCCGGTTTTCTCAAGGATGCGCGCCCGGTAAGTGCTCACCGTGTTGGCCGCCAGGCTCAGCTGTGCACCAATTTCGCTCACGCTGTGCCCGGCCGTGAGCAGGCGGAACACCTGGTACTCGCGGTGCGACAGGGCCTCGGCGCCTGTCTTGCCCGACACGCTGCCCATGGCGGTGGCCAGGGCCTCGGCCGTGGCGGGCGTCACATACACGCCGCCGGCTGCCACCTTGCGCACCGCCGCCACCATGTCATCCGGGTCTGCGCTCTTGTTCAGGTAGCCGGCCGCGCCCAGCTTGATGCAGCGCACCGCATACTGCTTTTCCGGGTAGGTGCTGAGCATCAGCACCGGCAGCTTCGGCCAGGTCTTGCGCAGTTCCTGCAGCACATCCAGGCCGTCGCGGTCCGGCAGGGCAATGTCCAGCAGCACAACGTCCAGGCCCGCCGGGCCGCCCAGCGCCAGCACGCGCTCCAGCACTTCCGGGCCGGTCTGGGCCTCGGCCAGCACCTGCACGTCGGGCGCGTCGGCCAGCACCTGCTTCAGGCCCTCGCGCACGATGCGGTGGTCGTCGCCCAGCAGGACGCGGATCATGCCAGCACGGTCCGCAGCGGCAGCACCAGCCGGAAGATCGAGCCCTGGCCGATCTCGCTGACGATGTTGATATGCCCGCCAAAATGCCTGGCCCGCTCGCGCATGCCCATCACGCCATAGGCGGTGGGCGCGTCAAAGGCCTCGGCCGGTGCGCCGCGCCCGTTGTCGCGCACGCTGATGATCAGGCTGCGCGCATCGGCGTCGATGCGGATGGCCACGCCGGTGGCGCGCGCATGGCGGCCCACATTGCTCAGCATCTCCTGGAAGATGCGGAACACTGCCATGGCCGCCGGTTCGGGCAGCTCCAGGCCGGGTGCCACCTGCATGTGCCAGTCCAGCTTGAGTTCGGCCGACTGCACGAAGTCGTGTGCCTGCCACTCCAGCGCCGCCCACAGCCCCTGGTGGTCCAGGATGCTGGGGCGCAGGTCGGTGATGATGCGGCCCACGTTGTCTACCGCGTTCTCGATCAGGCGGCTCATGTTCTGGCACTTGCTGCGCATCTTGTCTCGCATGGCCTGCGCGGCATCCACGTCGCGCTGCTGCTGCTCGCTGAGCCGCTTGTCCAGCCAGTTGACGTCCATCTTCAGTGCCACCAGCAGGCTGCCCAGCTCGTCATGCACCTCGCGCGCGATGCGGGTGCGCTCGTCCTCCCGCACGTTCTCGGAGTAGGCCGACAGCTCGCGCAGCTGGCCGAGCGCGGCGGACAGCTCGCGGGTGCGCTCGGCCACCCGCAGCTCCAGCTCGTCCTTGGCCTTCTGCAACGCATCCTTGGCGCGCTTGCGCTCGGTGATGTCCACAAAGGTGATGACAGCGCCGCGCACCTGCACGCCGTCCATGATCGGGTAGCTGGAGTACTCCACCGCAAACGAGGTGTGGTCGCGCCGCCAGAAGACCTCGGTGTCCAGCCGGCACGGCAGGCCCTTGCGGAAGGCATTGAAAATGGGGCACTCGGTATCAGGGTAGTGCGAGCCGTCCGCATGCGAGTGGTGCGTCAGCTCATGCATGTTGTGGCCCAGCACCTCGGCCGGCTCAAAGCCCAGCATCCGCGCACCGGCGCGGTTGATGAACATGCAGTGCCCGCCCAGGTCAATGCCGAAGATGCCTTCGCCGGTGGACTCCAGCAGCAGTCCGAGCTGGTGCTGCCACAACGGGTCGGGCGCGGTCTCGCGCGGCAGGACTTGAAGGGCATCGGCATGCATGGATGTAGCTCAAAGCAATGGCTGTGCCAGTGGACACTACACCCTGTTACGCGGATACAGGGAAATCCCGCGGGCTACGCCAAAAGGCGAACAACTGCACCAGCCGCATGTGACCTACCGCACACAGGGCATTGCCATTTGCATGGTTCGCATGCATCCTCTGCCCCAGACTTCCGGAGGACGGAGCATGCAAGCAAACATTGTGGAAGGCGACCTGCTCGACCAGCCGGTGGAGGTGATCGTCAATTCCTGGAACCGCAACATCATCCCGTGGTGGCTGCTGCTGCCGCAGGGCGTGTCCGGCGCCATCAAGAAGCGCGGCGGCTACAGGCCGTTCCAGGAAGTGGCAAAGGCCGGGCCGATCCCGCTGGGCGGCGCAGTGCTTACCTCGGCAGGCAAGCTGCCGTTCAAGGGCATCATCCATGTTGCGGGCATCAGCATGTGGTGGATGGCGTCAGCCCGGTCGATCCAGGGCTCGGTGCGCTCAGCCATGGACATCGTCAACCGCGAAGGCTTTGCGTCTGTGGCGTTTCCGCTGGTCGGGGCGGGCACGGGGAGTTTCAATGAGGACGAGGCGCTGGGGCTGATGCAGCAGGCGTTGGCGGAGATCCAGTCACAGGCCAGTGTGATGATTGTGCGGTTCAAGGCGCGTTAAGACTCAGCGCCGGTCTCGACGACTGTCAACAACGTCTCCCCCGTCGCCACCAGCTTCTCCTGGCCGTCCGCCACCGCATACAACTCGCAGGCCGTGAACACCTGCGTCTTGCCCGGCTTGACGACGCGAGCTCGCGCGAAAAAGCGCTCGCCCACGGCCGGCCGCAGGCAGTTGACAGAATAGTGCGAGGCCAGCACCCGGCCCACAACGCTGGCCGCCGCAAAGCCGCACGCTGTGTCGATCAAAGCGCCCACCAGCCCCGCATGAAGGAACCCCGCGTACTGCCCCAGCTCCTTGCGCCACGGCATGCTGATTTCCACCACACCCGCCTCGGCACGGGTGACTTCAATGCCACACCACTGGTTGAAGGCGGCGGTCTGGTTGATGGCGCGGAGCTGGACGAGTGGGTCTGAGAGCGCGGGCAAGATAACTCCTTCGATGCATTGGCAATGCAATGTAGGGTTACTGCCGTGAGGGAGCTGTCCCTGCTGGGACATGGAGGACGTTGTCACTTCCCAATGAATCGGACTGGCGCGTCAGCATATGCTCAATGCGGGGCCGGACCAGCACGAGCGCAATCAGCAGCCCGATGATCAGGCCCGCACAATACAGAGCCAGGAACCCGCCAAGACTCATCCACGGCGCAATAACCCGGGATGCGCCCAGGAACGACGCCAGCAGCCACGACACCGAACTCACCGCTCCCAGCACGGCGCAGAGTGTTGCAGCCTGTCGGGGCGCATGCACCGGCCCCGCCAGCATCGGCAGGGCCAGCCGGTGCAGCAGCGCGCCATTGAGCGTCAGCACGCACACCACCGCGAGCTTGGCCAGCAGCTTTGGCTTGGACGCCAGCAATGCCATGTCCAGCCCAACTTCCAGAAGCAGAAGCCCGATGCCGGTGGCCCACAGAAAGCCGAGCAGCCACGCGATAGTCCGGCCCGCGGCTGCGAGCTTGCCGGCATCGATGCGCGGCGCGGTGAGCAGCGCCATGTCTTCCCGCAGGATGGCCGCGAACGCCAGCGCAAAGCCGATCAGGTGGGCGAACAGCAAAAGCTGGCGTGCGGCCACGTTCAGCATGTCCATAGGGACCTCCGCAGTGCGGCTGGGTGGTTCGACAGGTTTCTCTTCACGCCTTGCTCCTCCGTGTGGTCAGCGCCTTGTTGGCACGGAGGATTATTCGGGGAAGATTGACGCGTCCCTCTGCCCAAAGGACTAGATCTCTTGACCAGATGCAAAGATTTTTTGCGACTGAAGTCGTACCGCAGAAACAGCCAGCTAGCTCTGGTCAGCAGGCCGCTCTTTCCAGAACTTCTCCATTGCGATGTAGGTGAACGACGCCGACCAGCCAATCAGCAGCAGCCCGTTCAACGCCTCGACGCCGGCCAGCAAACGGATCGGCCCGGCGGGCGCGACGTCGCCGAAGCCAAGTGAGGTGTAGGTCTCGGCCGAGAAGTACATGCAGGTGGCAAACGAGAAGCCGGCACTGCCGGTCAGGCTGCCAATGCCCAACCCCGCAATAAGCCCGTAGAGAACCGCACCGTACAAGGCCATCTCCAGCACATGCGCGACGAACGCCCCCAGGATGACGACGACCAGCTTGGCCCGGTGCGGGATGCGCAGCGACGGCAGGCCTGCGTTCATGGCGCCCAGCACTTCATAGTGCAGCACAGTGGTGGCAACGAGGAGGAAGCAGCAGGCGAGGACGGCGATGAACATGGATTGGAGGAGTTCTCCTCAATATACCGGAGCGCTGGGCAAGGCTGTTAGTGAGCCGGCGCAACAGGCGGCAGCGGCCAGCGATACAACTGCCGCGGATTCGTCACCAGGATCTTCTCCAGTGTGCCGCCGTCCGGCACCCACTCGCCCAGCAGGTCGAACAGGTCGCCGTCGTTGGGCATGCCGCGGCCGTTCATGTTGACGTGGGGCCAGTCGCTGCCCCACACCAGCCGTTCGGGGGCATGCGCCACCAGGGCACGGGCCAGCGGTGCCACTGCCGCATAGGGCATGTCGCCATCCGCGCAGCGCATCGGGCCCGAAAGCTTGACCCACACCTTGCCGGTGTCGAGCATCACCAGCAGCTTTTTGAACGCCGGCTGCTCCGTGCCGCCCGCCGCGCGGAGGCAGGCAAAGTGGTCCAGCACCACATCGTTCTTCAGGGCCAGCAGCTGGCCTGCATGCGCAACAAGGTCGTCATGCGCCGGGTAGAACTGCACATGCCAGCCGAATTCCGCCACCATGCCGGCGATGCGCGGCGACAGGCGCGGCAGCGCGCCGCGATGGCCCTCGCTCACAAAGCGCGCGCCGCGCACGCCGAGCTTGTCGAGCCGCTCGATGTCCGCCGGGGTCACGTCTTCCGGCAGCAGCGCGACACCGCGAAATCGGTCCGGGAATGCGCCCAGCACATCCTCCAGGTGCCGCGTGGACATGCCATAGCCGCCACCGCTCACCACCACTGCGCCGGCCAGGCCCAGCGTGTCCTGCATCGCGATCTGCGTTTGCGGCAGGGCGTCGTTCGAGGTGTACTTGCTGCCGGGGTTGAACGGGTAGCGGCTGGCGGGGCCGAAGAGGTGGACGTGGCAGTCGATGCCGCCGGCCGGGGCGCGGAGCCCGGGGACTTTGGTGTCGGGGTCGGGCGGCTGGGTCAGGGGCGGCACGTGCTGTTCGGCCATCGCTTCAGTCCGCCTTGATCTGCGCGCGCTTGACCACGTCGGCCCATTGCTTCAGTTCAGTGTTGATGAGTCTGTCAAACTCCGCCGGGCTGCTGCCCACCGCCACCACGCCATCGGATTCAAAGCGTTTGAGCAGTTCCTGCTCCTTGAGCGTGCGGGTGATGGCGCCATGCAGCGCCTGCACCACATCAGCTGGGGTACCTGCCGGGGCCAGCAAACCCATCCACAGGATGCCTTCATAGCCCGGCAGGCCGGACTCGGCAATGGTCGGCACTTGGGGCATGAGCGGCGAGCGCTTGAGGCTGGCGATGGCCAGCGGCTTGAGGCGGCCGGTCTTGATGTGGCCTGCCGATGTGGCAATGGTGTCCATCTTGACCGAGACCTGGCCCGCGAGCAGGTCGTTCATGGCGGGCGCCGCGCCCTTGTACGGGATATGCGTCACCTTCAGGTCGAGCCTGAGCAGCAGCAGTTCCATGGTGATGTGCGGCAGCGTGCCGTTGCCGGCGGAGCCGTGGTTGAGCTTGCCGGGGTTCTCGCGCGCGTACTTCACGAAGCCGGCAAAGTCGGAGTACGGCTGCGCCGAGTGGGCCACCAGCAGTTCCGGGATTTCGGCAACGAGGGACACGGCCACCAGGTCTTTCGCTGTGTCGAACGGCAGCTTCGGGTTGAGCGCCGGGTTGATGGTGTGGTTGGGCGTGGTGAACAGCAGCGTATAGCCGTCCGCCGCGGACTTGACCACGCGCTGTGCGGCAATCGAGCCGCCCGCGCCGGGCACGTTCTCCACCACGACGGTGGTGCCGAGCTTGCTGCCCAGCTCGGTGGCGACCATGCGGGCCACGTTGTCCACCGTCCCGCCGGGCGAAAACGGAATGATGAGCTTGATGGGCTTGTCGGGGTACGCTGCCATGACGCTCGTGGCGGTGGCGCCGGCGCAGGCCAGCAGGGTCAGGCAGAGCAGGCGCTTGAGCGCGCGGCCCCGGGGGGTGGGCAGGTTCATCGTTGTCTCCTTGGAGGCAAAATTAAATCACCCGGTCACGGCGCAGGCCAGTGAATGTTTTGCATGGGCAGATGAATGCGGCTCACATGCTAGAGTGCGCGGCATGCAGGTCGATTTCCTGGGCATGCAAGCCTTCCTCAGCATTGTTGACCGCGGCGGGTTCCAGCAGGCGGCCACGCACCTGCATCTTTCGCAGACAGCCATCAGCCACCGCATGCGCAAGCTCGAAGAGGGCCTGGGCGTCCGGCTGCTCACCCGCACCACCCGCGAACTCACCCTGACCGACGCCGGCCGCAGCCTGCTGCCCAAGGTGCGCAAGGCCATGCGCGAGCTGGAGCAGTCCTGCGAGGCGCTGCGCACGCAGCAGGGGGACGCCGAACGCTGGCTGGCGTTTGCCTGCCTGCCAACCATAGCGGCCTGGCAACTGCCGCCCGTGCTGCAGCGCTTTGCCAGGGCACGGCCCGAGGTCTCGGTGCGCGTGTTCGACAACTCCATCCGCGAGATTGCCGAGCTGGTGGAGTCGCAGGCGGCGGCGTTCGGCATCACCGCCACATCATCGGGCCCTGCGGCGCGCAACCTGAAGATGACGCCGCTGGCGGTGGAGCCGTTTGTTCTCGTCTGCCCCACCGGGCACCCGCTTGCCAGGCAGGATGAAGTCACCTGGGACAGGCTGATGGACGAGCCGCTCATCCGCATCAGCCTGCCCGCCGGCAACAGCGCAACGATTGACGACGCGCTGGGCGAGCGGCGCGAGCAGCTGCGCTGGGCCTATGAGGCACAGCACACCGCCCTCGCGCTCAACCTGGTCGAGGCCGGGCTGGGTTTGACCGTGCTGCCCGCCATGTCGGTGCGGGCCAACCCGGCGCTGGGCGTTGTACGGCTGGCGGGGCCGCACATCACACGCGAGCTCGGCGTGCTCACGCGGCCCGGCGAAGCCCTGGCGCCGGCAGCGCAGGAGATGCTGGACATGCTGGTGGCGCAGGTCCGGGCCACGCTCACGAACCAGGCCGGCTGACGCATCCGCGGCGGCGGGCGGCTCATGAACCGCCGCATGAACGCGGCTCATGAATCGGGCCAAACAATTCATTTGTGGCGTCTTGCCGGCATGCATAGACTCGGGACGAGTTTGACGCGCACCCGTACTGGAGACATACATGACGAACATCAAGGCATTGCGGCATGGCGCCGCGTGGCTCGGCCTGCTGGCCCTGCTGACGCTGGCGCCCATGCCGGCCGCCGCCCAGGCCAAATTCCCAAGCCAACCCATCCGCGTGATCGTGCCCTTTGCAGCCGGCGGCCTCGCCGACATCTCGATGCGCCTCGTGGCGCAGAAGATGAGCGAGCGCATGGGACAGCAGGTCCTGGTTGACAACCGCCCCGGCGCGGGCGGCGTGATCGCCGCGAACGCAGCGCTGGCCGCGCCTGCGGATGGCCATACGCTGATCCTGCTGGTCAACGGCACGGCGATTGCCAAGTCGCTGTTCAAGCTGAGCTATGACCCGGTGACGGACTTTGCGCCGATCTCGTCTGTCGCCTACTTCGACCTCGTGCTGCTGACCCGCACTGACGGCCCGCTGCGCACCGTCGCCGACATCCGCGCCGGCGGCAAGGACAAACCCCTGGTACTGGGCAGCATCAACCCCGGCAGCACACAGAACCTGTCGGCAGAACTGTTCAAGTCCAGCGCGCAGATGGCGGCGACCGTCATTCCCTACAAGTCAACGCCCGAGGTGCTGACCGCCCTGCTGCGCGGCGACGTGGACGTGGGCTTTGAGTCGTATGCGGCGCTCAAGGGCTCGATCGACGGCGGCCAGTTACGCGCCATTGCCGTGACAGGCCAGGCCCGCGCGCCCTGGCTGCCGAATGTGCCGACGGTGAAGGAGGCCGGCCTCGCAGGCTACGACGTGACGGGTTGGAATGCCCTGTTCGCCCCCGCCAGGACGCCGCCGCAGATCGTGCAGCAGCTCAACCGCGAAGTGAATGAAGTGCTGCAATTGCCGGATGTGAAGCGCCGCCTGCTGGAGCTGGGCACTGAAGGCAAGGGCAGCACCCCTGCTGAAATGGGCAACCTGCTGCGCAACGACATCGCCAAATGGGCCGCCGTGATCAAGCAGGCCGGCATCCAGCCGCAGTAAAACCGCTGATCCATCCTGCGAGTCCCCGTTGAGTACACCCCCGATGATCATTGATGCGCACACCCACGTCTTCCTGCAGGACATGCCGCTGATTCCGAACCCGCGCCATGCACCCACCTACAGTTTCACCGTCGAACAGCTGATCGACACCTTCGATGCCAACGGCGTCGAGCGCGGCGTCATTGCCGCAGCCAGCCCCTGGGGCGACTACAACGACTACATCATCGACTCGGTGCGCAAGCATCCCGGGCGGCTGCGCGGCACCATCATCGCGCTGCCGTCCATCGAACGCATGGTGCTGGACGAAATGGACCGCGACGGCATTGTCGGCGTGCGCCTGCCCTTCATCAGCCTGCGCGAGCTGCCTGACCTGGACACCTGGGACTACCGCAAGTTCCTGCGCCGCATCGCCGACCTGGACTGGCATGTGCACCTGCACCTGGACGGCCCGCGCCTGCCGCAGGTGCTGCCGCAGCTGGAAAAGTCAGGCGTGAAAATCGTCATCGACCACATCGGCCGGCCCGACCCGGTGCTTGGCGTGCAAAGCGAAGGCTTCGAAACCATGGCACGCTCGGTGGAAAAGGGCCGCACCTGGGTCAAGCTTTCAGGCGCCTACCGCCTGGGCCCGCAGGCGCGCGGCCAGGCCCAGGCGCTCTGCGCCCGTGTGGGTTACGACAAGATGATGTGGGCCAGCGACTGCCCGTTTGTAGGCGGCGAGTCTGATGTGACATATGCAGACACGCTGGCCTGGCTTGACGGCACCATTGCCGATGCGGATGCGCGGCGGCGGGTGTTTGGGGAGAACGCGCTGAAGTTTTACTTTGGGGAGTGAGAAGGGCCGCCCTGCTTTCGGGCTTTCGCTGCCTTCGTGGCAGCCTTGGGCTTCTTCGGCCTGGGCGGCGGCAGATCGTCGGCCGTGAGCCGGATCACGTTGGTGATGTACTGCCGGTCGTCCAGCTCGTCGCCAATCAGGAAGTACGGCTTGGATCCCGGGTAAGGGTGGCCTTCAGTGATGGCGCCCATCATCGCGCGCGCGGCGGCTGTGGGTTTGACGAATACCTGGTTGTCGCAGACAAAGGCCACCACCTTGCCGTCGCAGTAGAACGCATACTCGCCGAACATCCTGCGGAAGGTGATGGCGCCCGCGCCGCTGATCTGGTCGCGGACGTATTCGGCGAATGAGAGATCGGAGGCCATAGTGGAGTGCCAGTGGATGCGCTATGCAGCCGTCGCGGCAACCTCTCCCACAAAGTCCTCCAGCGCCGCCAATCTCGGCGCTCCGTCCTTCTCAATCACGAATACGCCCCTCCCGTTGGAGTAAACGATGGTTCCGTCAGGACTGATGTCGTACGACGCGACATTGGTGGCCAGGATCCGCTCGTCGCCTTGCGGGTTGCGGCTGACGAGCTCCCAGCTGCTGGGCACGAGCGAGGGTACGCCCTGCACGGGGCGCTCGCTGCGCAGCGCCTTCTCGGTATCGATGCGCCGGCCTTGCAGGAGGATGTTCTTGATGTCGGCCTGCATGGCCGGGCCTGAGGCGCTGGTCAGCGGCTTGCGGCTGTACATCATCGAGAAGAAATTCAGGTAATGGAAGATGGCACGCAAAAGGCGGAACGGGAAGAGCAGCGTGTCCAGCACGATGTTCTCCATGCGGTAGCGCGGCGGCTCGAAAGGCCTGCGAATGAAGTGCAGGTTTCCTGCCGGACAGACACGCGGCTTGAGAAAGTCGTAGCCCGCGTTCTCCAGCACCGGCGCCACACTGCCTGACTCCATGTTCAGCATCTGGATGCTCGCCGGCCCCATTCCGACGATGTACCCCTGCTCGCTACGGGCAATCCCGGTGGACTGGAACAACAGGCGATTGGGTACGCCAGGGATCCACGACGGCGCGGAGTCCACGGTGTCCCCGCCTGTGACCTCGCGCAGGTTGCTGCCCTCGTTCATCATGAGTGTGAGGTTGGCGACGCCGTCCGGCTGCTGCGATGACGCTGCCACCGTCGTACCGTCCGGGGAAGGACGAAGATCACCAAGGTGAAGGTTCTGCTTGAGCAGCACACGCGTCTCGTTGCCTGACGCAGCATCACGACGGAAGACGCCGCCCACGCTGTCGTCCTTGAGAAAATACAGCAGGTGGCCGCCAGGCTCGAAGGCGGCGGAGGTCACGATGGCAGGCTTGTCGGGCGCCTCGAAGTTGCGCAAGCTGCCACCGGCAGCAATACCGAAGCTCGTGCCCTTCTTCCAGCTGTGCTTCTCCCGCGAACGCTCGCGCCGATCCATCGCTTCCTGCACGTAAGCGCTCTGCAACAGGTTCACCTTGGCACCGCGCTCGCGGAGAAAGAGCAGGCCGTTGGACACGAAGGCAAAGGGGCGGTCGCTTCGCTCGGCGGGCACTGCGGATTGGCCGGCTGATCCGGCGAAGAAAGTCTTGTAGACCACATAACCCAGGATTGCCAGGATGAGCAATCCGATCAGTACATGCATGGCGTTTCCTCCTTGGCGTCTTTCAGGGAAGTGTAATTTGTTCGAACCTGCTTGCGCGCGCCACTTTGGCGCCTGATGAGGCTTTCTCCCGATGCTCGTCAGCCAAGCTACTCATAAGATGCAGCAATGACCTCCATCCGCAACCTCGCCGACATCCAGTCCCTTGAGCAGCAGCCCTACGACAGCGCCATCCCGGCCCGCACCACCTACGGCCTGATCGCCTCTGCCGCCGCACGCTTCCCGGACCGCAACGCCTTCACCTTCCTGCCCGATGGCGACCTGCAGACGGCGCCGCGCCAGGTGACTTACCGGGAGCTGCTGTCGCAAGTCCACCGCGCAGCCAATCTCTTTCGCAGCATGGGTGCCGGGCCGGACGATGCGGTGGCCATCCTCGCGCCCAATATCCCGGAGACGCAGTTTGCGCTGTGGGGCGCGCAGCTGGCGTCGAAGGCCTGCCCCATCAACTACCTGCTGCAGCCGGACCATATCGCCGCGCTGATCGAGGCGTCCGGCGCGAAGCTGGTTGTCACCATCGGGCCGAATCAGGAGCTGGACATCTGGAGCACGGTGCAGAAGGTGCTGGCACTCAAGGCGCTGCCGGTGCTGCAGATCCATGTGGGTGGCGCGGTGCCGCCCGGCGCGCAGGTGTTCCAGGACTTGCTGGCCACCCAGCCTGAAACCCTCGCGTTCGACCCGCAGCTCACGCCCGGGCGCATCGCCGCCTGCTTCCACACCGGCGGCACCACCGGCGCGCCCAAGCTGGCGCAGCACACGCACGGCAACGAGGCGCACACCAGCTGGTTTGCGCCGATGTTCTATGGCTTTGACGAGAACACGGTGGAAGTCAACGGCTTTCCGCTGTTCCATGTGGCGGGGGCATTCGTGTACGGGCTGTCGATGCTGGCCGTCGGCGGCACGCAGGTGCTGCCCACGCTCTCGGGCATGCGCAACCCGGTGTTCGCACGCAACTACTGGAAGTTCTGTGAACGCGAGCGGGTGACGGCGCTGGCCTGCGTGCCGACCATCCTGGCGACGCTGGTGAACACACCGGTGGATGCCGACATTTCACGCATCCGCGTGGCCTACACCGGCGGCTCGCCGCTGCCCACCGAGCTGGCGGCGCAGTTTGAAAGCCGGACAGGCATTGCAGTGCGCAACATCCTGGGCATGACGGAGTGCGCCGGGCTGGTGTCCATCGAACCGTTTGCCGCGCCGCGTGTGCCGGGCTCCACCGGGCTGCGCCTGCCGTTCAGCGAGGTGCGCATCGTCCCGCTTTCGGGTGGCGCTGCCGACCTGGACGGCGAATGCGACACGGGCGAGACCGGCGTGCTCGTCCTGCGCGGTCCGCATGTGAGCCCCGGCTATACCGATGCCGCGCGCAACGCGGGCATGTTCGACAGCGGCTGGCTGGTCTCCGGAGACCTGGGGCATGTGGACGCGCAGGGCTACCTGCATGTGACGGGCCGTGCCAAGGATGTGATCATCCGCGGCTCGCACAACCTCGACCCCGGGCTGATTGAAGACGCCTTCCTGGCGCACCCGGCCGTGGCGCTTTGCGCCGTGGTTTCCGAGCCGGATGCCTACGCAGGGGAATTGCCGGTGGCGTTCGTGACCTTGCGGCCGGGCGCCGTCGTGGAGCCGGCCGAATTGCTGGCCGCCGTGACGCCTCATGTTTACGAACGGCCCGCCGTGCCCAAGCGGGTGACCGTGATCGACGTGATGCCGGTGACGGCCATCGGCAAGATCTACAAACCCGCGCTGCGCCAGCGGGCCATCGAGGCGAAGCTGCTGGAGATGCTGGGCGGGCTTGACGCGTCGATCCGCGTAACTTGTGAGGAGCGGGGCGCCAGGCTGGTGGCCGTGGTGCGTTTGCCCGGTGTGGAAGGTGATGCGCTGGCGCTGGCCGTGAAGGAGAAGCTGGTTCCGATTTCAGTCAGCACCGAACTCGTGTTTGACTGACTGTCACCAGCCACCGGACGCCAGCCAGGCATCAACTTCTTCCAGCCGGTCCACACCCCAGAACATCTCGCCATCCACGACGACCGTGGGCGAACCGAAGACACCGGCGTTGAGGGAACGCTCGACCGCCTCGCGCAGCAGCGCGGCGGCTTCGGGGCTGGCGGCACCTTCCACCAGGGCTTTGGCGTCCACGCCATCGGGCAGATCGACGCCTGCCAACGACCCGGGCGCAGAGAAGTCCTTGCCCTCCAGCCAGTAGGCATCCATCCAGGCCAGGGCCAGCGGCACGGCCTGCTCCGGGTGGTACTTGAGCATCCACTGAAAGGCGCGGCCGCAGGTCAGGGGATTCATCGGCGGCGCTTCGGGTGCACGGGCAGGCTTGAGGCCCAGGCGGCGCGCGTGGCGCAGCACGTCCTTGCCCGCGTAGTCGCCCTTGAGCGGCGTGTCCATCAGTGGCTTGAGGCCCATGACCTTCATGACCGACACGCCCAGCAGCATCGACGACCATTCCACGGTGCGGCCGTGGCGGGCTGCGATGCCGTTGATGCGCCGCGCGGCAAAGTAGCCGTAGGGGGAGATGAAGTCGAAGTAAAACTGCAGGGGTGGCTTGGTGGGGCTCATGGTGTGCAAGCGTAACCAGTTTTTTCAGGGTTGCCCGGCTATCATGCTTTCGATGGAGCGCATCAACTCGACGTACTACACGCTGGCCGACCTGGGCCGGGCGGCGGTCGTGTGGTTCATCGGCTGGGGCCGGATCATCCACCTGGGCGCGATGATCCTGGTGCTGGCCATGTCGCCGTCCAGCTATTCGCGCAGCAGCCGCCTGGTGCTGGCGCGGCATGTCTATACCAACACCGCACCCATCCTCATCGGCTTCACGCTGCTGTGCGCCATGGCCAGCGTGGTGATCACGCGCATCGTGCTGGTCACGGCGCTCAGCTATGGCGTGTCGCAGTATGCGCTGCAGCTGGTCATCCGGGTGCTGGTGCTGGAGCTGATTCCGCTGACCGCGGCGCTCTTCGTGGCGCTGCGCTGCACCATCCCCGGCGGTGCCGACGTGTCGCGCATGCGGCGGCGCGGCGAGCTGGAGGCCCTGCGCGCCCGCGGGATTGACCCGGTGCGGCAGGAGGTGCTGCCGCGGGTGGTGGCCGGGGTGTTTTCGTCGGTGACGCTGGCGGCGCTGAGCTGCGTGGTGGCGCTGATCACGGTGTATGTGGCGGTGTATGGCTTCACCGTCACCGGGCTGGCTGTGTACACGCGGCTGTTCGGGCAGATCTTTACCCCGGTGGTGACGCTGATCTTCGTGCTCAAGTGCCTGTTCTTCAGCCTGGCGGTGGCGCTGATCCCGATGGCCTCGGGCGTGTACGACATCATCACCGCGCCCTCGCGCACCGCCGCCGAGATGCGCGGCCTGGTGCGCATGTTTGCCGTGCTGCTGCTGCTGGAGGGCGCGTCCCTCGTCGGCAACTACTATTGAGCCTTGGACAACAACACCATGAGCAACCCCACCCCCCTGCCCCCCGAACTGGAGCCCGCCGCGCCCGGCGACCCGCAGCCGGCGCCGCCACCCATCAAGAACCTGGAGTTCAAGGCGGCCATGCTGCTCGTCTTCATGGCGCTGCTGGTGCTGGGCTCGGTGACCTATGTGCTGTATGCGCGCGGCGCGTTTGAGGTGACGCAGGACCTGGTCCTCATGTCCGACGACTCCGAAGGCGTGGTGGTCGGCATGGACCTGACGTTCTCGGGCTTTCCCATCGGCCGGGTGCGCGCCATCGAGCTGGCGCCCGACGGCAATGCGCGCATCATCATCCAGGTGCCGAAGAAGGATGCGCACTGGCTGCGCGAGTCCAGCGTGTTCACCATGGTGCGCAGCATTGTGGGCGGCACCAACATCCGCGCCTACAGCGGCATGCTGACCGACAAGCCGCTGGAAGACGGCGCAGTGCGGCAGATCCTCAAGGGTGATGCCAGCGCCGAGATCCCGAAGATCATGGCGTCGGCCAAGGAACTGCTGGAGAACCTGGGCGCCATCACCAGCCGGGAGGCGCCGCTGGGCAAGACGCTGGCCAACATGCAGTCCCTGACTGAAAGGCTCAACGGCCCGGGCGGCGTGGCCGGCGTGCTGCTGGGCAACGATGCCGACCGCAAGAAGCTCATGGATGCGCTGGACCGCACCAACACCCTGCTGGCCCGGCTGGACGGCGTGGCCGCCAGGGCCGACGGGCTGGCCGCAAAGGCTGACACGCAGGTCTTCGGCCCCGGCGGCGTGCTGCCAGAGACCCGCGCCGCCGTGGTCCAGATCAACGCCATCCTCACCGAGACCCGCACCAGCCTCAAGAAGGTGGACGCGCTGCTGGTGGATGCGCAGGCCATCAGCGCCAATGCCCGGGTGGCCACTGACGACCTGGGCTCGCTGCGCGCCGAGGTGGAGACCAACCTGCGCAAGGTCGAGAGCCTGGTCAACGATATCAACCGCCGCTGGCCGTTTGCGCGGGACACCGAGATCAAGCTCCCATGAAGCTCCTTGCACTTTCACTTGTTGCCCTGCTGGCCGCCTGCTCCAGCAAGCCGCCGGTGCCTGACTGGCAGATGAATGCGCAGAGTTCGATGGAGCGCTCGGTGGCCGCTTACCTCTCGGGCAATGCGCGGGTGGACGCGCTGGAGTTCGAGCGGGCGCGCAGCGAGATTGCGCGCACCGGCCGGCCGGACCTGCTGGCGCGGGCGGAACTGCTGCGTTGCGCGGGGCGGCTGGCCAGCCTGGTGGTGGAGCCGTGTGCCGGCTTTGAGGCCCTGCGGCAGGATGCGGCGCCGCCCGAGCGGGCGTATGCCGACTACCTGGCGGGCAAGTTGCAGGCGGCGGATGTGGCCTTGCTGCCGGAGACCCAGCGGGCGGCGGCTGCTGCCGGGGCTGGTGGCGATGCGGCGCTGGTGCAGATAAAGGATCCCCTTTCCCGGTTGGTGGCGGCTGGCGTGCTGTTCCGCACCGGGCGGGCGAGCCCCGCGACGATGGCTGCCGCTGTGGAGACGGCGTCGGCGCAGGGCTGGCGGCGGCCGTTGCTGGCCTGGCTGCTGGTGCAGGCGCAGCGGGCAGAGCAGGCGGGGGCGGTGGAAGAGGCTGCGAAGGTTCGCAGGCGGATTGAGGTGGTGGAAAAGGCGGGGAAACCTTGAATTTCTCTCCGGCTGCGACGCAATTGCTCTCTGTCAGCGTGGCAGGTATGCCGTCGCCTCCACTTCCAGAAGCACTTCATCCGTAGGCAGCATGCGGCTGACCTCCACGACGGTGCTGACGACCGGGTCGGCGAAGAACAGGCCGCGGACGCGGTTGTAGGCCGGGTAGTGGCGCAAGTCGCGGAAGTACTGCACCAGCCTGACCACGTCGTCCATCTGGCCGCCGCATTCCTGGACCATCTCGCGGATGCGGTTCAGGACGAACCAGCTTTGCGCCACCGACGGGGCCTCGAAGACATCCACCGACATCTGGCCGGTGACATAGCCGAGGCTGCCGAGCTCGGCCTGCGCACGTTGCGGCAACTGCTCGTAGCGGGTGACCACGGTGCGCGCGGCCGGGTCCACGGCGATGACGCCGCTCATCAACACGAAGTCGCCGACGCGCCTGTAGGCCGCATAGTTGGCAAGGGGCTGGCCGATGGTCATGACATTGCTCCCAGTGTGCTGGACACCTTGTTGAGAAAGCGCGTGCAGTCCTCGCGCGTGACGTTGTCCATGTTGTGCAGCTGCAGCACGGTGGTCTTGCAGCGGCGCGCAAACAGCACCCGCAGGCCGCGGGCAAAGAGCGTCCTGCCCGGGTCGCCCATGAGCTTGAGCCACCACCAGGGCGAGCCGGTGGTGGTGACGACCGTCAGGCGCCGCACATGACCGAGCGCGGCCCTGGGTGCCTCGCCTTTCACTGTCGGTGACTCGAAGGCCACGCCGGGCAGCCACACCCGCTCCAGCCAGCCCTTGAGCATCGCGGGCGGGCCGTAAAACCAGGTGGGATAGATGAAGACCAGGTGTTCGGCCCAGTCGAGCGCGTCCACATGGGGCTGCACCTGGGCGGCGATCAGGGCCGGGTTGGTGTTGTACACGGCACGCTCCGCGCGCGAGAGCACAGGATCAAAGCCTTCGGCATACAGGTCGAGGCAGCGCAGTTCATTGCCGGCTTTCTCCAGCGCCTCGCGTGCCGCCCGGAACAGTGCCGCATTGAAGCTTTCCGGGTCAGGGTGGCAAAAGACGACGAGGCAGCGCAACGGTCATTTCCCGCCCAGCTTCTTCTTCACATCCAGCCCCACGCCCTTGTTCACGAACTGCGTCGTGGCCACTTTCTTCAGGTCGATCTCGCCCTTCTTGTACAGCCCGGCCTTGACCATCTTGTCGTAGAAGTCCTGGATGCGCGCCTCGCTCATGGCGCCGATGCCCTTGGTCACCGCATCGCCACTGTCCACGATGCCCTGCTTCCTGATGAGCTCCAGCGAACCGGCCAGGTTGGCGTCGGTCATGTCGGGGTTGGCCTTCCTGATCAGCGCGTTGGCGGCCTTGTTGTCGCCATACAGGTAGTTGTTCCAGCCGATGATGCTGGCCTCGACGAACTTCTTCACCGTCTCGGGCTTTTTCTGCACGGTATCCAGCCGCGCCTCGATCGTCGTGCTGTAGGTGGAGAAGCCCGCATCGGCCAGCAGGTACACCTGCGGGTCCACGCCGCCCTGCGCCTTGATCGACAGCGGCTCCTCGATGGAGTAGCCCTGCTGGATCGACTTCTTGTCGGCCAGGAACGGCCCGGCATTGAAGTTGTAGGGCTTGACCTGCTCGTCCTTGAAACCGTACTCGGCCTTCATCCACTGCCAGAAACTGAACTGCCCGTCCTTGCCGACAAAGGCCACCGGCGCCCTGGTCAGGTCCTTGAAGCTGTTGTAGCCCTGGCCGGGGTGGGCCAGCATGGCCTGCGGGTCTTTCTGGAAGATGCCGGCCACCACGATGGTGGGCACGCCATTCTTCACATTGTCAAAGGTCTGCAGCAGGTTGCCGGTCATCAGGAAGTCGATCTTGCCCACCGCCAGCAGCGGCCGGTTGTTGACTTGCGGCCCGCCCTGCTGGATGTCCACGTCCAGGCCGTACTTCTTGTAGGTGCCGTCAGCCAGCGCCTGGTAGAAGCCGCCGTGGCCGGCCTGCGCCTTCCAGTTGGTGGCAAAGACGACCTTCTCCTGGGCCGATGCGGCTGCCCCCCAGGCCAGCACGGCAGTGACGGCAATGGCCTTGAGTGCGAAACGGGTGGTGAAACGAGTCATGACGGTTCTCCTGAAAGTGACAGAAATTTCCACGCTCCTGGCCTCATGGTAAGGCGTATTCCGCCAGCCATCCACGGGTTTTTCCGGGGTTCATCAGGCCGTGCGGGTCGGCGATTTTCTTGAAGTCGATCTGGGCGGTGTCGATGGCCTTCATGCCACCGTCCTCGATGGTGACCACATGCGCGTCGAACACGCCCACGCCCCGCGCCTCGATGATGTCCTTGATCTCGGCAAGCCGCGCCGCGTCGAAGTAGCTGACCAGCGGGATCGCGAACACGCCGTAGCTGCCGTAGGCCAGCGAGAACTCGTGATGCCAGAGGATCTCGTGGCCGAACTCGTCGGCCAGCGCCATGGCCTGCGCAATGCTGAAGGGCTGCGGAAAAGCCAGCTGCATGTACGTCCAGGCCTTGTCCTTCTTCAGCGCCATCAGCGTGGTGTGGTTGTAGGCGCATTCGTAGGCGGGCAGCAGGTGCGCGGCGCTGATCTCCGCATCGGTCATGGCCAGCGAGATGCGGCCGCCGTGCTGCGCCGCCAGCGCCTCAAAGGCGCCCAGACCCTGCACCGCGCACAAGGCAAACACCGCATCATGCGTTGGCGGAAAGTAGCTGCCAAACTGTGTGTAATACGGCGCAAAACCGCGCTCCACCGACGTCAGCAGCCGCAGCGGCAAGTCGGGCGTCATGGCCGCCGTGCCGAAGCGCAGCGCCGCCTCGTAGCTGTCGAACAGCGCAATCACATGGCGCCAGTCCTCCGCCGGCGCCAGCCGCAGGTCCATCTCGGTGATGATGCCGTTGGTGCCGAAGGCATGGTGCACCTTCTGGATGTCGGCGCCGTGCAGTTCGATGATGCGCGGCGCCTCCTCCAGCGTCAGCACCTGGATGCGGGTGACATTGCCCGGGTCCTTGAGCACGCCGTGGCGGATCGAGCCCACGCCGCCGAAGCCGCCTGCGATGAAGCCGCCGATGGTGGCGTCCGTCAGCGTGGACGGGAACATCAATATCTCCTGCCCGGTGGCGCGCGCCGCGTCCTCCAGTTTGCCGATGATGCAGCCCGTCTGCACGGTGGCGCTGCCGGCATGGATGCTGACCTGGTCGAGCCTGAGCATTTCGACGATGACGCCGCGCTCCATCGGCGTGCACTGGCCGTAGTTGCCGGTGCCGCCGCCGCGCAGCGTCACCGGCACGCGGTGGCGCGCGCAGGCTGCTGCCACGCGTTTGAGTTCAGCCATGTCGCGGGGCACAACCAGCAGGTCGGCCGTCTTGTCCTTGAGCAGCTCGGTCAGCACCGGGCTGTACCAGTGGAAGTCCATCGACTTGCTGCGCAGCAGGGCGGGGTCGTCGTGGCATTCGATGCCGGCCAGGTCGCGGCGCAGCGCCGCGAACGCATCGGCGCGCGCCAGGGCGCTCATTGCTCGAACCCGCGCCGGAAGACGCGGCGCTTGCGGCCCTCGGGCGACAGCAGCTCATGCTCGCTGCGCGCGGCCAGCAGCACCACATCGGCCAGGCAGCCGGGCCGGATCAGCCCGTCCCACTCCAGCCCCATCGCCTTCGCCGGGTTGATGGTGACGGAATCAAGCCAGTCCACGGGCGAGGGCAGGTGCCCCGCCTGCACGCCCAGGCCGAAGGTCTCCAGGATGTCGTAGCTGCCGTAGGGATAGAAGGCATCGGCCACGTTGTCGGTGGCCAGGCACACACTCACGCCCTGCGCGGCCGCCTCGCGCAGCCGGGTGATGCCGCGCTCCACCGGCGTGCCATCCCACGCGCCCTGCAGGTACAGGTTGGTGGTGGGCAACGACACCAGGTGCAGGCCGGCACCCGCGCACAGGGCCAGCGTGGCCTCGGCTTCCTCACGCGGCTGCATGGACAGCGAGCAGGCATGCGCGCACATCACCCGGCCGTGCCAGCCGCGGCCCTGCGCCCGCGCGGCGACGGCGCGCAGGCCGCGTGCGTCGGCATGCAGGCCTTCGTCCACATGGAAGTCCAGCGGCACGCTGTTGCGCGCCGCAAGGTTGAAGACCTTCTCGACCTTTTCCTCCAGCCCTTCATTGCGGTAGATGAAGGCGCCCAGCGCCCCGCCGGCCCGGGCCACCTCCTCGGCAATCGCCTGGCCGTCGGGGCCCGCCAGCACGTCCAGCGGCGTCAGCGATGCAAACTGCAGCTCGATGCGGCTTTCCCAGTTGTAGCGCACGTCGATGAACACCTCCAGCGCGGCCGGCGGCTTCGGGCCGGGCCAGTCCAGGTGGGTGCGCATCGCCCGCGTGCCGGCGGCGTAGGCCTGGAACAGCGCGCGGTCCATGCGCAGCTCGATCTCGTCGGCATCCCAGGTGCCGCTGTGCGCTGCGGTGCGATCGATGGCGGCCTGCAGGTCGCCATGGGCCGCGCCGATTTCGTCCACACGGAAGGTCTTGTCCAGGTGCACATGCGCGTCCACGAAGCAGCTCACGAGCGTGCCCATCGGCGGCGTCGGCACCGCATTGATGGCGGTGACGTACCAGTCGTCGATGGTGACGTCGAACGCCTGGGTTTCCGGCGCCACCGCCGGGAAGCCGCGCAGCTTGCGCGGAATGGCAACACTGAATAATTTCATCGGTCCTGTTTCACTTCAGACTCATGCCAGTGGCCCAGCACCAGCTTCGATACGAGATTGAACACCAGATAGATCGCGATGCCGGTGAGCGACACCAGCACCAGCGCGGCGAACATCTTGGGGATTTCGGTGCGGAAGCTGGCCTCCAGGATGCGCGAGGCCAGCCCCGTCTCCTTGCCCGCCGCACCGGCGGTGAACTCGGCCACCACCGCGCCGATCAGGCTCAGGCCGCCGGCGATTTTCAGGCCGGCGATGAAGTACGGCATGGCCGAGGGCACGAGGAGGTGCCGCAGCGTCTGCAGCGGCGAGGCGCGGTACAACCGGAACAGGTCGCGCAGGTTGTGGTCCGCGCTGCGCAGGCCGATGACGGTGTTGGACAGGATGGGGAAGAACGCCACGATCCAGGCGCACAGCAGCAGCGCGGCCGTGGTGCTGTCGATGTAGATGAGGATGAGCGGCGCAATCGCCACGATGGGCGTGACCTGCAGCACGATGGCAAACGGGAACAGGCTCAGCTCCACCCATTTGCTCAGCGCGAACACAAAGGCCAGCAGCACACCGCCGGCCACGGCCAGCAGCAGCGCCAGCACGGTGATCTTCATGGTGAAGAGCCAGCTTGTCATCAGCGAGCCGAGGTTGTCCCAGAGTGTGCGGGCGATCAGCGTGGGCGCTGGCAGGATGTAGTGCGGCACCTCGCGGATGCGCACGAATGCCTCCCAGGCCGCGAGGGCCAGCAGGAACAGCAGCACCGGCAGCACCACCTTGAGCCAGTCGCGCCGGGGCCGGGGCATCCGGCCCTCGCCGTCTGTTGGCGTGACGAGCCGCTCAGTCATGCCCGGCCCCCGCCGCCTGCAGGGCCTTGGACACCCGCACGCAGAGCTCGCTGTAGCGCGGCGTGGCGCGGAACGCGTCGGTGCGCGGGTAGGGCTCGTCCACCGCAATCTCGGCCACCACCCTGCCCGGCCGTGCCGCCATGATGACGATGCGCTGGCTCAGGTACACCGCCTCGTAAACACTGTGCGTCACAAAGAGCGTGGTGAAGCGGCCGGCCTGCCACAGCGACAGCGTGTCGTTGTTGAGCCTGAACCGCGTCATCTCGTCCAGCGCGGCAAAGGGTTCGTCCATCAGCAGCAGGCGCGGCCGGGTGATCATGGCGCGGGCAATCGACACCCGCATCTTCATGCCGCCGGAGAGCTCGCGCGGGTAGACATCGGCAAATTCGGACAGGCCGACATTGGCCAGCACCGCCTCCACGGCGGGACGCGCTGCGGCGCACGGCTGGCCCTTGAGCCGCAGCGGCAGCCAGACGTTGTCGGCCACCGTGGCCCAGGGCATGAGCGTGGGCTCCTGGAAGACGAAGGAGATGTCTTCGGGTGCCGCGCCGCCCCAGGCGATGCTGCCGGAGCTCAGCGGCGACAGCCCGGCAATCATCCGGAGGGCCGTGCTCTTGCCGCAGCCCGAGGGCCCGAGGAAGCTCACGAACTCGTGGCTGCCCACGGTGAAGCTCATGCCATGCAGCGCCAGCGTGCCGTTGCCGTAGCGCTTGCCGGCCTTGTCCAGCGTCAGCAGCGGCGGCGCTGCGTTGGCGGGCATCGCAGTCTTCGATAGTCCGGCGGTGGCCTCTGGCATGGAGGGTGGATGGCTGCAGTCAGGAACTCAATGGGGAATATGGGGCTGGTCCACCAGCGTGGACAGCGGCAGTTGCGAGATTTCCTGCAATACCTGTGCCAGCGATTTTGCCGCTGCATCAATGACCGCCCGCCCCTTGTCCGCCGTGGCGGCGGCCGCATTGCCCGCCGCGCCCATCGGGTTGTAGTCCTGCATCTGCCAGCCGAGCTTGGCGCTCTTGCCGTTGCCCAGGATGGGGTACAGGGCAGCGCGCTCCTGCGAACTCGACTTGAAGTCCCGCGCCTGGACCATCTCCACAAACTGCGGCCGCAGCGCCAGCATCATCGAGGTTTCAACATCGCCGCCGTGAATGCCGAAGCGGTGCTCTTCAGCGGGGAACAGCCCCTCCACCGCATCTCCCAGGGGCAGGGTGAACCAGTTGACGCTGTAGACGATGAGGTCGTGCTTCACGCGCAGGTCGCGCGCCACGATGTCCATCAGGCTGACCTGCCCGCCATGTGCGTTGAACAGCACCAGCTTCCTGATGCCGGTGCGGGCGACGCATTCGCCAAGCTCCATCCACACCCGCATCAGCGTTTCAGCCGACAGCGTCAGCGTGCCCGGGAAGCGGCTGTGCTCGTTGCTCTTGCCCACCTGCTGCGTCGGCAGGAACAGCACCTGGAGTTCAGCGGGCAGGTGAGGCAGCGCCGCGGCAATCACGCCGTCCGCCAGCGTCATGTCCACGCTCACCGGCAGGTGCGGCCCGTGCTGCTCGACAGCCGCCACCGGCAGTACCGCAATCGTCCCCGCCGCATCCAGCCGCGCAAAGTCGCGCGTGGTGAGATCGGCCCAGAAGCGTGATTTGAGTTTCATGGATGCATCTTAATGAGGGGCGCAACGGGCAGGGCGGGTCACCCCAAAACACCAAATATTCCGCATTGTGCCCCCGATTGCGCCGCCGGCTCACCGGCTTGTCAGCCTTCTCCTACGCGGCGCCCCGGCGATTTCATTTAGCCTCACATTTCCCAACCTGGCAACGCTTTGTTGCCAGGCATGGCAATTGACTATGAACCTGGATCGAGCCCTGCCCGACCTCGCCCAATGCGCTGATGAACCCATCCGCATACCCGGCGCGATACAGCCCCATGGACTCATGGCGGTGCTGTCCGCAGCCACCGGCGAGCTTGTGGCGTACAGCAACAACTGGCCTGATGCGGCGGCAGCCGCATCTGCCATCGCGCAGCTGCGCCCGCGCTGGCAGGCCTTGCTGGCTGCCGGCGAGGCGCCGGCACCGCTTGGCCAGGCCGAGGCCGCCGGCCGGCTGATGGAAGTCTCGGCCCACCGCAGCGGGGAGCACCACATCGTCGAGTTCGAGCTGCCCTCCCCCGACGAGAAAACGCTGGCCCCGATCTACAGCCTGGCCAGGCACCTGCTGCCGGTGCTGCAGCGCGCGGAAAGCGTGCCCGCCATCGCGAGGCTCGCGGCCGTGGAAATGAAGCGGCTCACCGGCTTTGGCCGCTGCCTCGTTTACCGGTTTGACGACGCAGGCCACGGCGAGGTGCTGGCCGAGGAGATCGACGAAGGCTACGACTCCTATGCCGGCCACCGCTTCCCGGCCTCGGACATCCCGGCGCAGGCACGGGAGCTGTACATGCTCAACCACATCCGCCTGATTCCGGATGCGAACTATGAACCGGCGGCCCTGGTCAGCACCGGTGGCGCAGACTGCCCGCATCCGCTGGACCTGTCATATGCCGCGCTGCGCAGCGTGTCGCCGGTGCACCTGGAGTACATGCGCAACATGGGTACGCTGGCGTCCATGTCGGTCTCCATCGTCATCGGCGGTCGCCTGTGGGGCCTGATTTCATGCCACCACCATGAGCCACGCTACCTGCCGCTGCCCTCGCGCGTGGCCTGCGAGCACCTGGGCCGGCTCGTGTCGATGCAGATCGGCGCGCGCGAAGACAACGCCGAGGTGGCCGCCCGCCTGGAATTGCGGCAGCTCACATTGCAGCTGGTGTCCGGCCTGGCAGACAGCGACGCCTCGCTGCAGCAACTGACAGCCCAGCCCGGGGCCTTGCTGCGCCTGGCCAATGCCGGTGGCGCTGCTGTGGTTCTGAACGACCAATGCTGGATGGTGGGCGACACGCCCGATGCCGACGCGGTGCAGGCGCTGGCGCAATGGATAGCCGCACGCGGCGAGAAGGTCTTTCATACCGACAGGCTGGCCGACCTTTACCCCCCGGCAGGCGGCATGCTGCACCTGGCGGCCGGCGCGCTGGCCGTGTCCATCTCGGAGTTCCACCGGCACCTGATCATCTGGTTCCGGCCTGAAGTGGTGCAGACCATCCGCTGGGCCGGCGAGCCGCGCAAGGAGCTGCGCGCCGCAGACGGGCGCATCCACCCCCGGCGCAGCTTCTCCAGCTGGAAGGAGCAGGTGTACGGCCGCTCTGCCGCATGGGCGCCTTCAGAAATCGCCGCGGTTCAGGACCTGCGCCAGGCGCTCATCGGCATCGTGCTGCGCCGCGTGGAGGAGATCGCCGAGATGGCCACCGAGCTGGGCCGCGTCAACAAGGAACTCGAAGCCTTCTCCTACACCGTCTCGCACGACCTGCGGGCGCCGATGCGCCACATCGCCGGCTATGTGGACCTGGTGCTCGACGGCGACGACAGCCAGCTCAGCGAGCGCGCCCGCCGCTACCTAGCCAATGCCAAGGACGCCTCGGCGTTCGCCGGCCAGCTGGTGGATGCGCTGCTGGACTTCTCGCGCATGGGCCGCTCGGCCCTGAAGCGCCGCCACGTCAACACGCAGGACCTGGTGGACGACCTGGTTGGCGAAGCCCGGCACCAGGAGCCTGGGCGCCACATCGAGTGGGAGGTGCAACAGCCCCTGCCGGTGCTCTGGGCCGACCCGCTGCTGCTGCAGGTGGCGCTGCGCAACCTCGTCAGCAATGCGGTCAAGTACAGCCGCGGGCGCGACCCTGCACGGATACGCATCAGCCCGGTGCACACGCCGCAGGGGGAAGGCCTGGAGGTGGCCGACAACGGCGTCGGCTTCCAGATGCAATATGCGGCCAAGCTGTTCGGCGTGTTCCAGCGCCTGCACCAGGCCGAGGA
Source organism: Pseudomonadota bacterium (assembly GCA_040385105.1). Lineage (GTDB taxonomy): Bacteria > Pseudomonadota > Gammaproteobacteria > Burkholderiales > Burkholderiaceae_C > JACMQX01. Next base: position 32,676 of record JAZKHY010000034.1, on the reverse strand, counting down.
CTTCGAGGGCACAGGCATTGGCCTGGCCAGCATGCGAAGAATCGTCGAGCGGCACGGCGGCGCCGTGTGGGCGCGCGGCGAACCCAACCAGGGAGCCGTTTTTGGATTCACGCTCCCGCAGAAACCGGAGAACCGACATGATCAAACCCATACTGCTGGTTGAAGACGACAAGCGCGACCTGGAGCTCACGCTTGTCGCGCTTGAACGAAGCCAGCTTGCCAACGAAGTCGTGGTGGTGCGCGACGGCGAACAGGCGCTGCACTACCTGAACCGCCAGGGCGAACACGCCGGCCGCACGGAAGGCAACCCCGCCGTGATCCTGCTGGACCTCAAGCTGCCCAAGGTCAACGGCCTGGAGGTGCTGGAGTCGGTAAGGGCGACCGAGCCGCTCAGCAGCATCCCGGTGGTGATGCTGACCTCCTCGCATGAGGAGTCGGATGTGCTCAGAAGCTACAAGCTGGGCGTGAACGCCTATGTCGTCAAGCCGGTGGAGTTCAAGCAGTTTGTGTCCGCCATTGCCGACCTGGGCGTGTTCTGGGCCGTGCTGAACGAACCGCCGCCCGGCTCGCTGAAGGCGCTGCGCCGGTATGCCTGACACGCTGAACGTCCTGCTGCTGGAAGACTCCAGGTTCGACGCGGAACTGCTGCGGGAGAAGCTGCTCGCGGCGTTCCCGGGCGCCACGCTGGAAGTCGCGGCGAGCGAGGCCGGCTTCACCGGCGCGCTGGCCGCCAGGCACTACGACGTGATCCTGTCGGACTATGAGCTGCCCGGCTACGGCGGCCTGCAGGCGCTGGAGCATGCGCGCACCGCAGCGCCCTACACCCCCTTCATCTTCGTGTCGGGCGTCATCGGCGAGGAGAACGCCGTCGAGATGCTCAAGCGCGGCGCGACGGACTATGTCAGCAAGGGCCGGCTGTCGCGGCTGCCGGTGGTGCTGGAGCGCGCGCTGCGCGAAGTCGCCCAGCGCCAGGCACGGGACGAGGCCGACCAGGCGGTGCGCGCCGCGCGCGACGAGGCCGAGCGCGCCAACCGCGCCAAGGACCGCTTCCTGGCGGTGCTGTCGCACGAGCTGCGCACGCCGCTGATGCCCATCGCCGCCGCCGCGCAGCTGCTGGAGCGCAGCGCCAGCGTGCCGCCGGATCACCGGCATCTGCTGCCGATGATCCGGCGCAACGTCGCGCTTGAGGCGCGGCTCATCGACGACCTGCTGGACCTGACCGCCATCAGCGCCGGCAAGGTCAACCTGAAGCTGGAGCCGGTGGACATGAACCGCCTGGCCCGCATCGTCCTGGACATGGTGGATGAGCAGGTGCGCGAACGGAAGCTGAAGGTGGACCTCGCGCTGGACGCGGTGCAGGCCACCGTCATGGCGGACGAGGCGCGCATGCACCAGGTCATCTGGAACCTGCTGCGCAACGCCGTCAAGTTCACGCCGGCCGGCGGCACCATCCGGCTGCGCACCTCGGAGGCGGACGGCAGCTTCGTGCTTGACTGCACCGACAGCGGCATCGGCATCGAGGCCGACGCATTGCCGCGCATCTTCACTGCCTTCGAGCAGGCGGACACCGAGGTCTCAAGGCAGTTCGGCGGCCTCGGGCTGGGCCTGGCCATTGCGCGCGGGCTGGTGCTGGACCATGGCGGCACACTCACCGCACACAGCGGCGGGCGCGGCAAGGGCGCCACCTTCACGCTCACCCTTGACCTTGCGGCAGCCGTACCGCCCGCCGGGGTCATCACCGCCCCGGCCGAGGCAGCCACGGAAGACCGCGCCTGCCGCCTGCTGCTGGTGGAAGACAACCCCGACTCCGCCGACATCCTGGCCATGGGCCTGGAAACCTATGGCTACACGGTGACGCTGGCCGGCAACTGCGCGCAGGCGCTGCAGGCTGCGGACGCCGGCGCATTCGACATCGTCGTCACCGACCTGGGCCTGCCCGACGGCAGCGGCATCGAACTGGGGCGTACCCTCAGCACGCGCATGCCGGTGATTGCCCTGAGCGGCTACGGCTCGATGCAGGACGTGGAACGCTCGGTGCTTGCCGGCTTCGCCGGGCACCTGGTCAAGCCGGCAACATTTTCCGACCTGCATGCGATGGTGCAGAAAGTGCTCGCGGCCTGAGGCGTTGAAGCGGGAGTGCCTGGCTCACGCCCGCAATGACAAGCGCGCAGCAGCCACGATGCTCGCCGCATCCACCCCGAAGAACTCCCGCAGCGCTGCGCGCGTGTCGCTGCGGCCAAAGCCGTCGGTGCCCAGCGTCATGTACCTGCGGCCTGGCGGGATGAAGGCGCGGATGCTCTCGGGCACGGCGCGCACATAGTCGGTTGCGGCGATGATGGGGCCGTGGCTGGCGGCAAGCTGCTTCGCCACAAAGGGCTGAGCCTGCGCAGGCACGGATTTTGTGGCGCGCCCTTCAGCCGATTTAAGCACCGGCGCCTGCGCGCTTTCCACCAGCGCCTGCTGTTCCACCGCCTGGCCGTCCCGTGCGAGTTCACTCCAGCTTGTCACGCTGTACACGTCGGTCTCGATGCCTTCGGCGGCCAGCTGCTGCGCGGCCTTGATGACCTCGCCCAGGATGGCGCCCGAGCCCATGAGGGTGAGCTTTTCACCCTTGCCACCCGCAGCCGCGTAATGCCCGAAGTGGTAGCAGCCCTTGATGACCTCCGCCTCCACGCCCGCCTTCAGGTCCGGCTGGGCATAGTTCTCGTTCATCAGCGTGACGTAATAGAACAGGTCCTTCTGGTCCACCATCATGTCGCGGATGCCCTGGTCGATGATGACGGCCATCTCACCTGCGAAGGCCGGGTCGTAGGCCTTGCAGTTGGGAATGGTGGCCGCCCAGAGGTGGCTGGAGCCGTCCTGGTGTTGCAGGCCTTCGCCGCCCAGCGTGGTGCGGCCCGAAGTCGCGCCCAGCAGGAAGCCGCGCGGGCGCTGGTCGGCCGCCGCCCAGATCTGGTCGCCCACGCGCTGGAAGCCGAACATCGAGTAATAGATGTAGAACGGCAGCATCGCCAGGCCATGCACGCTGTAGCTGGTGGCCGCCGCCGTCCAGCTGGCGATGGCGCTGGCTTCGCTGATGCCTTCTTCCAGGATCTGCCCGTCGAGCGCTTCGCGGTAGCTCAGCACCGAGCCGATATCTTCCGGCGCATAGCGCTGGCCGACGCTGGAGTAGATGCCGACCTGCTTGAACAGGTTGGCCATACCGAAGGTGCGCGCCTCGTCGGCCACGATGGGCACGATGCGCGGGCCGAGGCCGCTGTCTTTGAGCAAGGTGCCGAGCATCCGCACGAAGGCCATGGTGGTGCTCATTTCCTTGCCGGCCGCCGCGAGGGCAAACTGCGCGTAGTTGGCCAACGCCGGCACAGGCACGGCATCGCATACCGTCTCGCGCCGAGGGAGGTAACCGCCCAGCTGCTCGCGATGCCTGTGCATGTACTGCATCTCGGGGCTGTCGGCGGGCGGCTTGTAGAAGCTCAACGACGTGACCTGTTCGTCGGACAGCGGCAGGTTGAAACGGTTGCGGAATTCGATCAGGTCGGTCTCGTCGAACTTCTTCTGCGAATGCGTCGTCATCTTGCCCTGGCCCGCGCTGCCCATGCCGTAACCCTTCTTGGTCTGCGCGAGGATGACGGTGGGCTGGCCGGTGTGCTTTGCGGCGGCGGCATAGGCGGCGTGAATCTTGACCAGGTCATGCCCGCCGCGCTTGAGGCGGTCGATCTGCTCATCGGTCATGCCCTGGGCCAGGCGGGCCAGCTCTTCGTTCTGGCCGAAGAAAGTCTCGCGGTTGTAGCGGCCGTCCTTCGCGGCGAAGGTCTGCATCTGGCCGTCCACCGTGTTGGCAAAGGCGCGCACCAGCGCGCCCGTGGTGTCGCGCGCAAACAGGCCGTCCCAGTCGCTGCCCCAGACGAGCTTGATGACGTTCCAGCCCGCGCCGGCAAAGAGCTTTTCCAGCTCGTCGATGATGCGGCCGTTGCCGCGCACTGGGCCGTCCAGGCGCTGCAGGTTGCAGTTGACCACCCACACCAGGTTGTCCAGCCCCTCGCGCGCAGCGAGTGTCAGCGCGCTCATGGATTCAGGCTCGTCCATCTCGCCGTCGCCGAACACGCCCCACACTTTGCGTTCACCGCAATCGAGCAATTGCCGGTGCGTGAGGTAGCGCATGAAGCGCGCATGGAAGATGGAGCTGATCGGGCCGATGCCCATTGAGCCTGTCGGGAACTGCCAGAAGTCCGGCATCAGGTACGGGTGCGGATAGCTGCTGAGGCCCTGCGCGCCTTGCGCAGGGGCGGTAAGTTCCTGGCGGTAGAAGGTCAGGTCCTGCTCGGTCAGCCGGCCTTCAAGAAAAGCACGCGCATAGACGCCGGGGGCACTGTGCGGCTGGAAAAAGACCAGGTCGCCGCGATGCCTGTCGTTGCGGGCATGGAAGAAATGGTTGAAACCGGTCTCGAACAGGTCCGCCGCGCTCGCATAGCTGGCGATATGCCCGCCAAGTTCGCCATAGGCCTGGTTGGCGCGCACCACCATGGCCAGTGCGTTCCAGCGCATCAGCGAGGCCAGGCGCTCTTCCACGGCGAGGTCGCCCGGGAACACCGGCTGCTCGTCAACGGCAATGGTGTTGACGTAAGGCGTGGACAGCTCGGGCGTCCAGCCGATGCGCTGGCTGCGCGCCAGGCGGGCCAGTTCATCCAGCATCTGGCGCGCGCGCTCCGGCCCTTGCGTGGCAACCAGCGCCAGGAAGGCTTCGCGCCATTCGGCGGTCTCTTGCGGATCAGGGTCGTGGGTCATGTCCGGGAAGGTGAGCGCTGGCAGCAACTGGTGAAGGGTGTTGGGGGCATTCATGCTAAGGCACTGTACGCAGGGAGAGGCAAAATGAGGTTCTTCAATGAAGCGTCAAACAATCTATATGCAGCATAAAATGCTTCAATTTTTCGATTTCAAAGACTTTCATGAAGCTGGACACGCTGGATCTGCGCATTTTGGCCGAGCTGCAAACCGATGGCTCCCTGTCCAACGTCGAGCTGGCGCGCCGGGTTCACCTGTCTCCCTCGCCCTGCCTGGCGCGCGTCAAGGCGCTCGAGACAGCGGGCGTGATCAGCCGCTACGTGGCGCTGGCAAATGCGGCGGCCCTGGGCCTGGGCCTGAACGTCTTTATCTCGATCAGCCTCAAGTCGCAGAACAAGGAATCACTGGCGGAGTTCGAGCGCCGCATCGCCGAGCATGACGAGGTGATGGAGTGCTACCTGATGACGGGCGACAGCGACTACCTGATCCGCATTGCCGTGGCCGACATGGCGGCGCTGGAGAAGTTCATCCTGGAGCAGCTCACGCCGATCCCGGGCCTGGAGAAGATCAGGTCGAGCTTTGCGCTGAAGCAGGTGCGGTACAAGACGGCGTTGCCGTTGCCCCGCTAGATCGGTCGGGAGATACCGCCGGCTTCCTCAAGCCTTGGCGCGAAACGCCGAGAAATGATTGCCCAGGTGCATCGCATGCGCCAGCCCGTATTCGCGCTTGTCCAGCGCGCCGTAGGCAAAGTGCGGCTGCAACGGGCCGGTCCATTGCTCAAACCGGAGGATCGCGGCACGCAGCCGCGCCAGCGCAATGGCGCTGTCGTCCGAGGCAGCCAGCACAGGCGCGCCAGGAATGGGTTCGGCCAGGTCATGCGACATCCGGCCGCGCCAGGCAAAGAAGCCATAGGCCGCCGAGCCGGCGGTGCGCTGGAAGAGGGGTGACCTGGGCTGCGGAAACCCGCTCAATGAGTATTCGATGCTCTGCGCGCAATGCTCCAGCGTCTGCGCCCAGCTCCATGCGGCGGATGAGTCCAGCCCCTTGGCCTGGGCAAGCCGGGCCAGCTCCTCTGACGCGGCGGTGAGCGATGCGAACTGCAGCTGGCGGTCGCCGGAGGCCTGGCAGCCGGCGCTGGAAACGGTAACAAGCGCGATGCCGCTGGCCGCTGACGAGACGAGGAACTCCCGGCGGGTTGGGTTTAAGCGTGATTCCATGGCGTTGGTGAGGCCAGCAGTCAGGGTTTGGCAGGGGAAGTTTTTTGGGGCTCGGTCCGATAGTAAATCAGGCCCCTCTTCATCTTGTCGCCCGGAAATCCGAACTTCAGGTTTGTACCCTCACGCGTTATCGTTACGTCATCCAGGCGCATGACGCCCAGGTTGCCAGCCACCGCCGACAACACGAAATGATTGTGATCAGGTGCTGCCGGCACCACCACGAACTCGCCGTAGTCGCGGAACCCGCCTATGAGTGCAATGGTCATGCGTTTGACAGGCGCCTTCATCGTGCTGTACTGCGCTCCGTCGCCATCACGGCGTGTCGTGGCTATTTTGCCGCCCTGGCCTTCAAGCTTGACCCAGAGCTGGTAGCTCAATGCCTTGGCATCCTTGCCGGTGAGCTCGATTCGCACCCCCTCGTGAGGACCGGCATTGGAGGCAACGAGTCCGAGCTGAGGCGGCGTATCAGGCGTGCGCGACCTGGCCACGATACGGTCACCCTCCAGACTCCACGTCCCCTCATCCTGCTCGTCCACGCTGCCAATCATCGTAAAGAACCTGTAAGTGCCGTCCGGGCTCAGGCGAATGGCTGAGGCCACGTCGCGTTCGTTGATGTAATAGTCACCAGGCAACGCGGCAGGAGTGGATTGGGCATGCGCAGCGCTCCCCGGAACGAGGGCGGACAGGCACAGGCTCGCCACAACGCGCAAGCACAAGACTGAAGTCGCCTGATTCATTGGATTTCTCTTCCTGGCTCCCGGCCACAGTCACGAAAGATCAGCAAAGGCAAGCATATCCCGCATGCGCACATTCTCCATAACCTCAGCTGGAATCCATCGCAGGGCTGTGAAACTTCGCCACGCCGGCTTACCCGGGACTGCCTGTGAGCATTTGCACCCCTGCTGCCGCAAACAGCACCGCGAGCACGCCATTGAACCAGCGGTGCACCTTGCGGTAAACCCGGCGTGCGGCTTCGGTCGAGAAGGCGATCGCATAGCCGAAGAACACTGCCATCGCAATGACCGCACAACCGCCCACAACCAGCAACGCATCGCCCTGCTGCGCATCCGGCGGCAACCCGAGCGCGACGATCGAGAGCCACACGAAGATGGCTTTCGGGTTGGTCAGGTGCATGGCCAGCCCTTTCAGGTAGCTGTCGCGCAGGCGGCTCGCCGGCGCGCCTGAACTTTCTGCCAGCGGCTGGCGCGAGAGCGCTGCGCGCGCGGCCTTCCATGCAAGCCAGAGCATGTAGATGCCGCCCAGAATTTTCACGACGACCAGCGTCCACGAATAGGCCTGCATCAACGCCGAAAGCCCGAAGGCCGCAGAAAAGCCCCAGATGAGCGAGCCGCTCATCACGCCTGCAGCCAGCGCCAGCGCATGCGCGCGGCCCCTGTCCATGGCGGTAGCCATGATGGCCAGGTTGCTGGGGCCGGGGCTTGCCGTCCCGGCGAGGTAGGCGGTGTACGCCAGCAGGAGCGTGCCGGAGAAATGGGGGAAGTCCAGAGTGTTCATGATGCCGGTGTGGGGTGCTGGAGCCATCTTAGTGTCCAGGACCGGCATCGCGCTTCGCGCTGGAACGAAGTGGACTGGGATCCGGCCCGGTCACCCTTCGCTTCAACAGCCATTCGCCAGTTGCGAATGGCGAATGGCGCTACTTGATGAACCCCGGCAGCCATAACGAAATGGCCGGGAACGCACACAGGATCACCAGGCGCACGAGGTCGATCGCAATGAAGGGCATGGTGCCGCGGTAGATCTTGGTCAGCGTGATGTCCCGCGCTATCGAGTTGATCACGAAGACGTTGATGCCCACCGGCGGGCAGATCATGCCGAAGGTGACGGCCATGACGATGATCACGCCGAACCACACCGGGTCAAAGCCCAGCTGCATCATCGCCGGGAAGACGATGGGCACCGTGAGCAGGATCATCGCCAGCTCGTCCATGATGGCGCCTAGGATGAAATAGCCCAGCATGATGATGGCCAGCACGCCGTAAGGGCCGATCGGCAGGTGCACCAGGAAGTCCACCGACTTCTGGGTGAACTGCGTGATGGTCAGGAAGTAGCCGAACAGGAACGCGCCGACCACGATCATCATGATGGCCGACGAGACGCGCAGCGTGTCGATCAGCGCCGCGCGTATCTCGGCCACACCCAGCCGGCCACGCACGATGCCGATGAGCAGCGTGCCCGCCGCACCGATGCCTGCGGCCTCTTCCACCGTGAAGATGCCGCCGTAGATGCCGCCCAGCACAAAGGCAAACAGCAGCAGCGTGGCCCACAGGTCGCGCAGCGAGTAGATGCGTTCCTTCCAGGTATGCACCTCGCCGCGCGGCATGTGGCCGGGCCGGAGCCAGGCAATCACCTGCACCACGAGGAAATAGAACACGATGGCCATCAGCCCCGGTATCACGCCAGCCGCGAACAGCTTGGTGATGTCGGTCTCGGTCATGATGCCGTAGAGCACGAAGATGACCGACGGCGGGATCATGATGCCCAGCGTGCCGCCGGCGGCCACCAGCCCGGCCGACAGCCCCGGGTGGTAACCGGCCTTGCGCATTTCGGGCAGAGCCACCTGGGCCATGGTCGCGGCCGTGGCGACCGACGAGCCGTTGATGGCCGCGAAGCCGCCGCAGGCGGCGATTGCCGCCATGGCCAGGCCGCCGCGCAGGTGGCCCAGCCAGGCGCGGCCGGCCGAAAAGAGTTCATTGCTCATGCCCGACTTGGACGCGAACGCACCCATCAGGATGAACATCGGGATCACGCTGAGGTTGTAGTCGGTCACGACCGACAGCGGCACATTGGCCAGCAGGTTGAGCCCGGGCTTGATGCCCGACAGCAGTGCAAAACCGCCGACGCCTGCGATGCCCATGGCCACGCCGATGGGCACGCGGATGGCCATCAGCAGGAACATCAGGATGAAACCCAGCAGGGCGACCAGGTCACGATCCATGAACTTCACCTTCCGGCGCATTGCCGATCTGCACCGGCTTGAGCGCCGCTTCGTCGCCCTGCCACAGCCGCACCATGCGCACGATGCCCAGCAGCACGCCCGCGACCGCGCCCACGGCGGCAAACGCATAGAACCACACAATCGGCATGCGCATGTCGCTCGTGCCCTGGGTGCCGGTGCCGCCCACCTTGACCCAGACCATCCACGCCATGGGAATCAGGAAGGCCAGCGTGATGGCGGTAGCCAGCAAGTCCAGCCAGCGGCGACCGGGTGGCTTCAGATGCTCCCAGACGATGTCCACGCAGATATGGCTGCCGTAGTAGGTGGCCAGCGCAAAACCCCAGAACAGGGCAATGCCCTGCAGCAGGCGCGAGCCGTCATACCAGTCGGGAATCGACAGGCTGAAGACATCGCGAAGGAAGACGTTGCCCGCGGCCAGGAGCGCAATCAGCAGCAGGAAAAAAGCGGCCACCGTCTCCGTGGCCGAGAGCAAACGTTTCATCGACCGGCTTTCAGTTCCCTGCCTGGCGCGCCGCCAGTTCCTTGCGCAGGTCATCCAGCGCCTGCTTGCCGTTCACACCCACCTTGTCGGCGCTGGCTGTCCAGGTGCCATACAGCGGCTCGGCGGACTTCTTCCAGGCGTCGAGCTGCACCGGCGTGATCTTCACGATGGTGTGGCCCGCCGTCTTCTCGAGCTTGCCCTGGCCGGAGTCCTCGTCGTCACCCCAGTCGGCACCGACCTTGCCGGCCCACTGGTTGTTGCAGTGGTCGTCAATGACCTTCTTCTGGCCGGCGGCGAGCTTGTCGTACCAGGGCTTGTTCATGACCCAGACGAAGTCGGAGGCATACAGGCGCATGTCGCTGTGGAACTTGACCGCCTTGTCGATGCCGAAGGTGATGATCGAGCCCCAGGGGAAGGCCAGCGCATCGGCCACGCCTTTTTCCAGCGCGTCGCGCGCTTCGGGCGCGGACACCTGCACGTTGGTGGCGCCCAGCAGGCTCATGTAGGCGGCGTTGGTGCCGTTGGACGAGCGGATCTTCATGCCCTTGATCTGCGAGGGCTCGGTGATCGGTTTCTTGGCATGGAAGGTGCCCACATGCAGGTGCGCGAAGCAGAACTTGACGTCCTTCATTTCGGTGGCGGCGTACTTGCGGTACCAGGCATCGAGCGCAGCCGAACCGCCGCCGGGCTTGGAAATCAGGAAGGGCAGTTCGCCCACGGCGATCAGCGGGAAGCGGCCGGCCTGGTAGCCGGGGTTGACCCAGGTCATGTCGGCAATGCCGTCGCGCGCCATGTCGTAATGGTCGGCGGCCTTGCCCAGCTGCTGCGCCGGGAAGAAGGCGATCTTGATGGAGCCTTTGGAGGCGGCTTCCACCGACTTGGCCCAGGGCTCGAAGCCGGTCTTGGCCAGGGGGTGGGTGCCAGGCAGCCAGTGCGCGAACTTGAGTTCGACGGCCTTGTCCTGCGCCTGCGCGCCGAGGGTGGCGGCCAGCATGGCCGCCGCAGCGGCGGTACGGAGCAGCGATTTCTTCAGGGTGTTCATGTCTTGTCTCCTTTGGTTATAGAAAGTAATCAAACAGATCGGCATCATCGCCATGTTCAGGGGGCCTGCGTGATGGTGTTTTCCCGCTGTGCCGCAGCCGGCCGGGCGGCCCAGAACACGGGTTGCACCGAAGGTGCGGCCTTTTGCGCTGCACTGTGCGACTGGTTGAGCTTGCCTTCCGGGTCGGCCAGCGTGCTCCTGAGCGCACCGCGCAGCTGCTCTGCCGCGGAGTCAACGTCGGTCGTGCCGGCCAGGGCCGGCGCCACCTGCATGGCCCACAGCCGGGCATAGTTCAGCCGGCCCCGGGCCTGGGTATCGCCATAGCCCTTGAGCACCTGCGGCAGGCCGGCCAGCGCCAGCGCAAAGCCGGGCGCCAGCGGCAGCACCTGCTGCATCGCGGCCAGCCAGACGGCCATGACTTCATGCTCCTGCATGTAGCGCAGCGAGCGCGGCCGCAGCGGCCGCAGGCGCGCCAGGAAGCGCAGCATCAGGTAGCCCCAGACGCTGGTGGAGCGGATGTGCAGGCCCACATAGGACTTGAGCCAGCCGCGCCGGTGCGCCAGCGCCATGAGCTTTTCGCCCAGCGCGCGCGGCAGCACCGCTGCCACTTCGTCGATGCCTGGCTTGAAGTGCTCGACGATGCGCACGATGTCGCCCTGTTTCGCCTGCGCCTCGGTGCGGACCCGCTCGTAGCGGCTGCGCCGGGTCTTGAGGTCGGCGACGCGGATCACGTCTTCAAAGCACATCCACAGCGCCAGCTGGCGCACGGCCTCCTCACAGGCCGGCATCGAACCCGCATGGGCAGATGCCGCCAGCGCGGCCACACCATCCAGGTACTGGCCGGCATAGGCTTCATGCTGGTAGTCAAGGCAGCGCAGCGCGCCGTGCGCTGCCAGCAGCTGCACGGCAGCGGGCAGGGGTGCGATGCGCGTCAGCCAGGCATTGCGCAAGGCGGGGGCGATGGCTGCCTGCTCCAGCACCTGCGCAGCATCGGGCGACACCACGGGCCGGGCGGCCTGTGGGTCCTTCGCGGCGTAGTAGGCCAGTGCAAAGCCCGCCAGGCTCGCCTGCACGCCCTTGCCTGCTTCGCGGATGACCGCCTCGCAGCGCTCGCGCGGCCAGGGCAGCACGCCCGCGCCCGAGAGAGCGCCGAACATCACGGCGGAAATCACCGTGCCGCTTCTGGCCGTGACGTCTTCCATGTCAAACAGCACCGCCTGCCGCGCCATCGCCTGCGCGGCCTGCTGCATGCGCTGCGCATCCTGCCGGCCGTCGGCCATGTGCATTTTCTCGATGGTGGTGTACACGCGGTGGGTGGACGCCAGCAGTGCGGTGCGCTGCGTGACGAAGCCGCGCTCCATCATGCGGGCGGCTTCAAGCAGCTCGCTGGCCACCACCACATCCACACAGCCGGGCAGCGGCGTGAGCGCGAACACGGGCGTGCCCGCACCCGGCGGCAGCGGCTCGCGCAGCATCTCGATGTAGTAGCTCGTCGCGCCGGTGCGCTGCGCCACGCCGGGCACCGAGGTGGCCTGCACCGGCAGGCCGCTTTCCAGCGCGCACTGCACCAGCCAGTCGGCCAGCACGCCGCCGCCCTCGCCGCCCAGCGCCGCGATCAGGATGCAGTAAGGGGTGTTGGGGGTTGTCATGTGTCAGGCCGGCTGCATCAGGCCGATGAAGAACCGGTTGAACCGGTCGGTGAGGCGGTCCCACAGGCCGGGGTGGGTCACGATCTCGATCTTGTGGAACGAGGGGCAGAGCACGGCCGCGTCGGCCACCTCGCCGCACAGGCCGCAGCCCACGCAGCCGTTGGTCACATGGGCCACCGGCTCGCGTTTGAGCGGGTCGTTCGACTCTTTCACCGTCAGCGTCGGGCAGCCCGACAGGCGGATGCAGGAATGATCACCGGTGCAGGTGTCTTCGTCCACACCGTAGCGGGTGCGCACGCTGCGCAGCCCGGCCTTCAGGCGCTTCGCGATGAGCGGCTTGATGCGGCGCTGGCGCTCCAGCTGGCATTCGCCCTCGGCAATCACCACCTTCAGGCCCTTGAACGGCGACTCGATGGCTTCCCTGAGCACATCGCGCACCTTGCTGACGCGGTAGTTGTGCACCGTGCGCAGCCACTGCACGCCCATGCCCTTGAGCGTGTTCTCGATGGTCATCTCGCCGGCCGTGGCGCTGGAGCCTTCGGCCACGCGCCTGGCCTCGGACATCGGCGTGGACATGGTCTCCTGCGTGCCGGTGGCCGAGGTGTAGCCATTCTTCATGATGACGAGCACGCCGTCGCCCTTGTTGAGCAGCGTGGACGAGACGCCCGACAGCAGCCCGTTGTGCCAGAAGCCGCCGTCGCCCATGATGGCCACGGGCCGCTTTGCGGAAAAGTTCTTCACCGCCGCGCTCGACGCCATGCTCATGCCATAGCCAAGGATGGAGTTGCCGAACGAGAACGGCTCGAAGGTGGCGAATGAATGGCAGCCGATGTCGGTGGAAATATGCAGCTTGCCCACCTCGCGCTCCACCAGCTTGAGCGCCGCGAACACCGGCCGCTCCGGGCAGCCGGTGCAGAAGTTCGGCGGCCGTGGCGGCACCATGCCGCCCAGCTCGGCGGCAGCCTGTGCGCGCACCGTGGCCAGTTCAGTGCCGTAGCTGCGGCCCGCGTCCATGTCGAGCGTGGGCAGATGCTCACCCAGAAAGCCGACCAGCCCCTTGAGGATGACCTCGGCCGTGTACTCGCCGCCCATGATCATCACGTCCTTGCCGTGCAGGCGCGTCTGCAGGTCGGCCCGGCGCAGCAGCGTGGCGATGTCCTGCTCGATGAACTCGGGCTGCCCTTCCTCGATGACCAGCACCGCGCGCTTGCCGGCACAGAACCGTTCGACCTGCTGCGGCACCAGCGGGTAAACCACATTGAGCACCATCATCGGGATCTGCGTGTTGCCCGCGCTGTCGGCCAGGCCCGCCTGCTGCAGGGCCCGGATGGTGGTGTTGTACAGGCCGCCCTGCACGATCAGGCCGACATCGCCGTGCTGGCCGTCAAAGAACTCGTTGAGGCCTTCGTCTTCAATGAACTTGCGCGCGGCCGGCATGCGCACCTCGTACTTCAGCTTCTCATGGCGGAAGGTGGCGGGCGGGTGCGACAGCCGGTCATAGCTGAAGCCGGCGGCGCTTTGCTGCAGCAGCCGGCTGGAGATGGCCGGCGCGATGTTGTCGCGGGTGTTGAAGCTGCCGCGCACATGGCAGGTGCGGATGCGCAGCTCCATCATCACCGGCGTGTTCGATGCTTCCGACAGCTCGAAGGCCTTCCCGGTCATGCGCACGATGCTGGGCAGGTTGGGCCGCGGGTCCATGAGCCACAGCGCCGACTTCAGCGCAAAGGCATGGGTGCGCTCCTGGATGACGCTGGCGCCCTCGCCATAGTCTTCGCCCACGACAATCAGCGCGCCGCCCATGACGCCCGGCGACGCCAGGTTGGACAGCGCATCCGACGCCACATTGGTGCCCACCACCGACTTCCAGGTCACCGCGCCGCGCACCGGGTACATGATGGACGCGGCCAGCATCGCGGCGGCCGAGCTTTCGTTGGTGCAGGCTTCCACATGCACACCGAGCTCATCCAGATAGTCCCTGGCCTGGACCATCACATCCAGCAGGTGCGAGATCGGCGAGCCCTGGTAGCCGCCCACATAGGTCACGCCCGACTGCAGCAGCGCCTTGGTCACGGCCAGGATGCCTTCGCCATGGAAGGTGTCGCCGTCGCCCAGCTTCAGGGCCTCGATCTCATCGTGGAATGAACGCTCCAAGAGCTGTCTCCTTGTTGTGCCCGCACTGTAGGCACTTCAAGCCCATTTGACGAATGGATTTTTTGGATGAAGCACATTCACAGGATGGATAATCCGGGTGAACCCTTAGCCCTGATTCCATGAACTTCCGCCAACTCGACCTCAACCTGCTGCGGGTGCTGGCCGCCATCCACCGCACCGGCTCGGTCACCGCTGCCGGCAAGGCACTGGCCCTGTCGCAGCCGGCCACCAGCAACGCACTGGCGCGGCTGCGCGGCTTTTTCAATGACGAGCTCTTTGTGCGCGCGCCTGACGGCCTCAAGCCCACGCGGCTGTGCGAGCAGCTTGCGCCCGAAGTGCAGGCGCAGCTGCAGTCGCTTGAAACACTGGTGACCGGCCGCGAAGAGTTCGACCCTGCCGTGGCCGAGGCGCGCTGGCGCCTGTCGCTGTCCGACCTGGGCGAGATGATGTTCCTGCCGCCGCTGGCCGCCGCACTGCGCCAGCAGGCACCCAACGCCCACCTGTCCAATGTGTCGGTGGCGGCGGACGCCGTGCCGGCCGCGCTGGAGTCGCGCGACATCGACTTCGCCATCGGCATCCTGCAGCCAAAGCACCGCGGCGTGCGGGCGGAACCGCTCTTCCGCGAGCACTACGTCGCCATGACCTCTGCCAACTGGCAGCCCGCGTCCGGCCATGCGGGCCGCACGCTGACGCTCAGGCAGCTCTCGGGCGCATCACTGGCGGTGGCCGCGCCTACCGCCACGTTCCACGGCAGCGTGGAGCAGACGCTGTCGCGCATCAAGCTGGACAGCCGCATCGTGCTGCGGGCGCGGCACTTCGGCGCGCTGCCCGAGCTGGTGCTCAATACCGACCTGATGGCCATCGTGCCGCAGATGTACGCAGTGAACCTGGCGCAGAGGTTCAACGTCCGCGTGTGGGAGCTGCCGCGCGCTGCCGCGCCGCGCTACGAGGTGCGGCTGGTCTGGCACGCCAGCACCGCGCAGGCCCCGGCCCACCAGTGGATCCGCGCGCAGGTGCACCGCCTGTTCGGTCGGGCGGCGCCGTAAGCCGGGTGTTCAGGCCTGGCCGTACTCGCTGCGCAACTGCTGCGCGGCGATGACCATGTTCGCCAGCTTGCCCCGGGCCACATCGCGCGGCAGGTACTTCATGCCGCAGTCCGGCGCGAGGATCACCTGCTCCGGCGCCACATGCTTCAGCGCACGGCGCACCCGGCCGGCAATCACTTCCGGCGTTTCGACCGACAGGTCCGACAGGTCGATGCAGCCCAGGAGGAACTGCTTGCCCCCCAGCTCGCGAAGCACCGAGGTGTCAAGGTTGGACTGCGCCGTTTCAAGGGAAACCTGCTTGCACCGGCAAGCACCAAGCTCCGGCAGGAAGGAGTAGCCGGTCGGCCGCTCATGGATGATGGCCGCATAGCCAAAGCAGATGTGCACGCAGGTGGTGCCCTCCACGCCCTCGAGCGCGCGGTTCAGCGCCGCCAGGCCGTACTGCCTGGCCTTCTCGGGCCGGGCCTGCATGTAGGGTTCGTCGATCTGCACCACGTCGGCACCGGCGGCAAACAGGTCCTTGATCTCCTCGTTCACCGCGGCTGCATAGTCCATGGCGGCATCTTCCTCGCGGGGGTAGAAGTCGTTCTGGGCCTGCTGCAGCATGGTGAAAGGGCCGGGCACGGTGATCTTGGTGAGCCGCGTGGTGTTCTTCTTCAGGAATTTCAGGTCCTCCACTTCCACCGCATGCATGCGGCGGATGCGGCCGGTGATCCGTGGCACCGGGTTCGGGTGGCCCGAGCGGTCCAGGCCGGTGCCGGGGTTGTCCAGGTCCACGCCTTCGAGCGCGGTGGCGAACCGGTTCGAATAGCTCTCGCGGCGGATCTCGCCGTCTGAAACAATGTCCAGGCCGGCTTCTTCCTGGAACCGGATCGCCAGCAGCGTGGCATCGTCCTGGGCCTCTGCCAGGTAAGGCTCCTGGAGCCTCCACAGTTCGCGGGCCCGCACGCGCGGCGGGAACCGCCCCGCAAGCTTGGCGCGGTCAATGAGCCATTCGGGCTGCGGGAAGCTCCCGACGATGGTGGTGGGGAAAAGCATGTCTCTTGTCTCCTGTTGGTATTTACCGGCAATGCGCGGCCCATGTTAGCCGCCGCCCCCGCGCGCTGACAAGCTAGCATCGCGCAATGACTCCCCAACCAGCCCTTGCCGCCACCGGTGCGGTGGTAATTGCGCCGCACTGCGACGATGCGGCGTTCTCGCTGGGCGGCGCGATTGCGGCCGGTGCGCTCGGGCCTTTCGCCGTCATCAACCTGTTCTCGCGGACCAGCTTCACCCTGCAGGGATTGGGGCCGGTGGAAGAGGTGAGCCGGCACCGCAAGGCCGAGGAAGCCGCGGCACTGGCGGACCGCGCCCGGCGCATCGCTTTCCTGGACTATGACGACTGGTGCCTGGGAACGCGCGGGCAGGCCGGGCTCCCGGCGCAAGCCGGCGCCCAGGCGTTCGAGGCCATCGCATCGCTGGCCACCGGCATGGGCACCCGCACCCTGCTGTTCCCGCTTGGCATCGGCGCCCACCCGGACCATCTTGCCGCCCACCACCTGGCCGGGCAGTTCAGCGACGGCTGGCGCGTGGGCTTCTATGAAGACCTGCCCTATGCAGCGCTGGCCGGCGCGCAACCGGAGGCCCATCTCGGCAGGCTCGCCCCCCAGGTGATCGCCGGCGACGTTCACGGCAAGCGCGCGCTGCTGTCCTGCTACCGCACGCAGGTCGCGCCGCCGGTGCTGGAAGCCGTCTCGCAATATCATCGGCAGACCGGCGGCGAACGCATTTTCTGGCGCACCACCGGCCCCGCCTGACGGATTGAGACCCACATGACACAAGACCTGTTCCGCGACGATGCCTACCTGAAGGAATGCACAGCCACGGTCATGGCCGTGGGCGAACAGGGCATCGTGCTGGACCGCACGGTGTTCTACCCGCTCGGCGGCGGGCAGGCCGGCGACGCGGGCGTACTGCTGCTGGCGGACGGCGCGGCGCTGGCCATTGCCGACACGCGCAAGGGCAAGGACGCCGAAGGCAGGCCGACCGGCGACATCTGCCATGTACCCGCGCCGGGGCAGGAGGCCCTGCTGGCCGGCCTGAAAGCCGGCGGCACCGTGACCGCCCGCATCGACTGGGAGCGCCGCCACCGGCTGATGCGCTTTCACACCACCACCCACCTGCTGTGCAAGCTGGTGCCGCAGCTGGTCAACGGCTGCTCCATCACGCCCGACTATGCGCGGCTGGACTTCAACATGAACGACCCGCTCGACAAGGACGCGCTGACCGAAGGCATCGCGCGCCTGGTCGCGGCAGGCCACCCCGTTGCCGTGGGCTCCATCACCGACGAAGAGCTGGACGCCAACCCGGCCCTGGTCAAGAGCATGTCGGTGCAGCCGCCGCGCGGCACGGGCCGCATCCGCACCATCCGCATCGGCGCGGACGAGCAGATCGACTTCCAGCCCTGTGGCGGCACCCATGTGGCCAACACGTCCGAGATCGGTGCGGTGGTGGTGACGAAGATCGAGAAAAAATCGGCGATGACGCGGCGGGTGGTTCTCGGCTTTGCCTGAGGAACCAATCAGCAGCCTGGCCGCTCCTACCTTGGCAATGAATCCTTTCCGCCGCTTTCCCGCCACCCTCCTTGCTATTTCTTTGGTAGCAGTCAGCGTCTTCTGCGGCATGGCTGCGGCCCAGGGCGGCCACGCCGCTGCTGGCGTGGCCGGCAGCCCCAAAACCGTGGTCACGACGGACCAGGTGCGCGCCGAACTCATGGCCCATGCGCCCGAGGGGCTGGACCCCGGCAAAACCGTCTGGGTCGGCCTGCAGATCACCCACAAGCCGGAGTGGCATACCTACTGGAAGAATTCCGGCGACTCCGGCCTGCCCACGGTGCTGGAATGGACGCTGCCCAAGGGTGTGACGGCCGGCGACATTGCCTGGCCCGTGCCGAAGAAGATCCCCATCGGCAACCTTGCCAACTACGGCTATGAAGGCACGGTGCTGCTGCCGGTGCCACTGACGGTCACAAGCGACTTCAAGCCTTCACTGCTGGCCGGCGACCTGGAGGTCAAACTGCGCGCCTCCTGGCTGGTGTGCCGCAAGGAATGCATCCCGGAAGAAGGCGAGTTCATGCTGAAGGTGCCGGCGCGCGGCTCCACCGCCGGCAATGGCCCCGCATTCGATGCCGCGTTCGCGGCACAGCCGCGCCCGCTGGTGGCCGATACGGGCCGCATCGCATCGCCTGACAGCAACGTGCAGATTGACGGCAATGCCATCAAGCTCAGCGTGCAGAACCTGCCGGTGTCGCTGCGCGGCAAGACGCTGGAGTTCTTTCCCGAGACGCCCGAGGTCATCGAGACCGCCGGCAAATGGACGCAGGCCTGGAACGGCGCCGCATGGACGGCCACGGTGCCGCTGTCGCCCCAGCGCAGCAACAGCCCGTCCGTCATGCCGGTGGTGCTGACCTCCGGCAACGAGGCTTACCGCGCCGAGCTGAAAGTCCTCGGCCAATGGCCGCAGACGGCAGCGCCCGCAGGCGTGCCGCCGGCGCTTGAAGCCGCCCTGAAATCCAACGCAGCCAATGCGGCTACGCAGCCGTCAGCACCGCCCATCGGCTTTTTCGCCGCGCTGCTGGGCGCATTGCTCGGCGGGCTGATCCTCAACCTCATGCCCTGCGTGTTCCCGGTGCTGGCCATCAAGATCGTCGGCTTCACCCGGCATGCGCAGGACAGGCGCAGCCACCGCATCAGCGGCTTTGCCTATACGGGCGGCGTGGTCGTGTCGTTCCTCGTGCTCGGCGCGCTGGTGCTGGGCCTGCGGGCTGTCGGCGAGCAGCTGGGCTGGGGCTTCCAGCTGCAGTCGCCGGCCGTGGTGGCGGGCCTGGCGGTGCTGTTCACCATCATCGGCCTGAACCTGGCCGGGCTGTTCGAGTTCGGCCAGTTCCTGCCCGGCGATGTCGCGTCGGCGCAGGCAAGGAACCCTGCCGTCAATTCGTTCCTGTCGGGCGTGCTGGCCGTGGCCATTGCCTCGCCCTGCACGGCGCCGTTCATGGGCGCCTCGCTCGGGCTGGCAGTGAGCCTGCCCCCGCTGCAGGCGCTGGCCATCTTCGGCGCGCTGGGCGTGGGCATGGCGCTGCCCTACCTGGCCGCCAGCCTGATCCCCGCCGTGGCCCGCATGCTGCCGCGCCCCGGCGCCTGGATGGACGTGTTCCGCAAGCTCATGGCCTTCCCGATGTTCGCCACCGTGGCCTGGCTGGTCTGGGTGCTGGGCCAGCAAAGCGGCATCGACGGCGCGGGCGCCCTGCTAGCGCTGCTGGTGGCGCTGGCTGCCGTCATCTGGGCCTTCACCCTGGCCGGCCGCTCGCGCATGATCGTCGGCGCGTTGTCGGTGGCCTTTCTTGCGCTGCTGCTGGCCACCATCGCGCCCAACATCACCCGGCCGCTGGATGCCCCCGCGGCCGCAGCCGCAGGGGACCGCTGGCAGGCCTGGGCACCCGGGCGTGTGGACCAGCTTGTTGCGGCCGGCCAGCCGGTGTTCGTGGACTTCACCGCCGCCTGGTGCGTGACCTGCCAGTACAACAAGAAGACCACACTGGCCAACAAGGATGTGCTTGCCGACATGGCGCAGAAAAACGTAGCATTGCTGCGGGCCGACTGGACGCGGCGCGACCCGGCCATCAGCGCCGCGCTCGCGCAGCTGGGCCGCAACGGCGTGCCGGTGTATGTGGTCTACAGGCAGGGCCGCGCGCCGGTGGTGCTGGCCGAAATCCTGGATGCCGGGGAACTTCGCTCGGTCATTGCCAGTCTCTAGTTGCTGGATTTGAGGCTGCCGCCATCCTGCGGCCGCCCGGTTATTTCAAGGAGTTGAATCATGCTGCGCCGCCACCTCGTCTCGCTGTCCCTCCTCGCCGCCTTCGGCACCGCACAGGCCGCCACCGTCGGCCAGCCCGCCCCCGACTTCACGCTGAAAGACGCCTCCGGCAAGACCGTGAAGCTCAGCGACTTCAAGGGCAAGCATGTCGTGCTTGAATGGACCAACCCCGGTTGCCCCTTCGTGCAGAAGCACTACAACAGCGGCAACATGCCCGCCACCCAGAAAGACGCCATGGGCAAGGGCGTGGTATGGCTGGCGGTGAATTCCACCGAAAAAGACAGCGGCGACTACCTGGAGCCGGCCAAACTCGCCGGCTGGATGAAGGAGCGCAAGTCCACACCCAGTGCCACGCTGATGGACGAGGAAGGCACCGTCGGCAAGGCCTACGGCGCCCGCACCACGCCGCACATGTACATCGTCAACCCGCAGGGCCAGCTGATCTATGCCGGCGGCATCGACAGCATTCCCTCGGCCCGCGCCGACGACATTGCCAAGGCCACCAACTACGTCAAGCAGGGTGTGGCGGAGGCGGTTGCGGGCAAGAAGCTGACGGCTGCGACCACGCAGCCCTACGGTTGCTCCATCAAGTACAAGAGCTGATGCCCCGCCCCGGTCTCCAGTAGACTGGGGCATGAGCGAAATCCAGCGCCTGCGCGGCATCCTCGGCAGCTGCCGCACCATTGCCGTCCCCGGCCTGTCCACCCAGTGGCACAGGCCCAGCTACTTTGCGGCCAAGTACATGCAGTCCCATGGCTACCGCATCGTGCCGGTCAACCCCGGCGCGACGGAAATCCTGGGGGAGCCCTGCTACCCCAGCATCACCGCAGCGGCCGAGGCGCTGAAGGCACAGGGCCTGCGCATCGACATGGTGGACTGCTTCCGCAAGAGTGACGACATCCCGCCGCTGGCCGATGAAGCCATTGCCATCGGCGCGCGCTGCCTGTGGCTGCAGCTTGGCGTCATCAACCAGGCCGCCGCCGCGAAGGCGCAGGCCGCCGGGCTCGAAGTAGTCATGGACCGCTGCGTCAAGATCGAGCATGCGCGGCTGTTTGGCGGGCTCAACTGGGTGGGGGTCAACACCCGCGTCATATCTTCCAAGCGGCCGCAACAACTCCCCTATTGACGCCACCATGAGCGACTCCAGTTCCAGCAAACCCGGCGCCGACCGCGACTTCGGCTTCGGCACCCGCGCCATCCACGCCGGCGCCATGCCCGACCCGGTCACCGGCGCCCGCGCAACGCCCATCCACCAGACCACCAGCTTCGTGTTCGACTCGGCCGAGCATGCCGCGTCGCTGTTCAACCTGCAGACCTTCGGCAATGTCTACAGCCGCATCAGCAACCCGACGGTCGCTGTGCTGGAAGAGCGCGTCGCGGCGCTCGAAGGCGGCCGGGCGGCGCTGGCCTGCGCGACCGGCATGGCGGCGCAGATGACGGCCCTGCTGGCCATCTTGAAGAGCGGCGACCACATCGTGGCTGCCTCCACGCTTTACGGCGGCAGCATCGGGCAGCTGGGCGTGGGCTTTGGCCGCATGGGGATAGAGACCACGTTTGTGGACCCTGCCGACCCGCAGAACTTCGAGCGGGCCATCCGCCCCAACACCCGGGCGCTCTACGGCGAGACCATCGGCAACCCGCTGGTCAACGTGCTGGACATCGAGGCGGTGGCGCAAATTGCCCATGCGCACGGCCTGCCGCTCGTCATCGACAACACCGTCGCCAGCCCCTACCTGTGCAACCCGTTCGCCTTTGGCGCCGACATCGTGGTCCACAGCGCCACCAAGTACCTCGGCGGCCACGGCACCACCATGGCCGGCGTGCTGGTGGAGTCCGGCAAATTCAACTGGGACAACGGCAAGTTCCCCGAAATGATGGAGCCCAGCCGCGCCTACCATGGCGTGAAGTTCTACGAGACCTTCGGCGACTTCGGCTACACGATGAAGGCGCGCATGGAGGTCAACCGCACCTTCGGCGCCACCCTTGCGCCCTTGAGCGCCTGGCTGATTTTGCAGGGCATCGAGACGCTGCATTTGCGCATGGATGCGCACTGCCGCAACACCCGCAAGGTGGCGGCCTTCCTCAAGGCGCATCCGCTGGTGAGCTGGGTCAACTACCCCGGCATGGCCGACTCGCCATACCATGCGCTGGCCACCAAACAGTTCCGCAGCATCGACGGCGCACCCGGCGCCTCGGGCATCCTCACCTTCGGCATCAAGGGCGGCGCGGCAGCCGGCGAGAAGTTCATCGACGCCTGCGAGTTCCTCAGCCACCTGGCCAACATTGGCGACGCCAAGACGCTGGTCATCCACCCTGCTTCCACCACCCATCGCCAGCTCAGCGAAGAAGAGCTGGCCCGTGCCGGCGTGTCGGCCGACATGATCCGCCTGTCCGTCGGCATTGAAGACGCCGACGATATCCTCTGGGACATCGACCAGGCACTGGGGAAATCCCGGCACTGAACATGCCGCGTTTGCCCGGAGCACGCGGCCCCTTACCTCCTGCCACAATCAATCCATGAGCTTTGCCCCCCTCGAAAACGACAGCTTCCTGCGCGCCTGCCTGCGCCAGTCCACGCCGCACACGCCCGTCTGGCTGATGCGCCAGGCCGGCCGCTACCTGCCCGAGTACCGTGAGACGCGCGCCAAAGCCGGCAGCTTCATGGGCCTGGCCACGAATACCGACTACGCCACCGAAGTCACGCTGCAGCCGCTGGAGCGCTACCCGCTGGACGCGGCCATCCTGTTCAGCGACATCCTCACCGTGCCCGACGCCATGGGCCTGGGCCTGAGCTTTGCGCTGGGTGAAGGCCCGAAGTTCGCGACGCCGGTGCGCGACGAGGATGCGGTGGCACGCCTTGAAGTGCCGGACATGAACAAGCTCAAGTACGTGTTCGATGCGGTCACCTCCATCCGCAAGGCGCTCAAGGGCCGCGTGCCGCTGATCGGCTTCTCGGGCAGCCCCTGGACGCTGGCCTGTTACATGGTCGAGGGCGCGGGCTCCGACGACTACCGCCTGGTCAAGACCATGATGTACCAGCGCCCCGACCTGATGCACAAGATGCTCGCCATCAATGCCGATGCGGTCGCGGCCTACCTCAATGCGCAGATCGAGGCCGGCGCGCAGGCGGTGATGGTGTTCGACAGCTGGGGCGGCGTGCTGGCCGACGGCGCGTTCCAGCAGTTCAGCATGGCCTACACGGCCCGGGTGCTGGCCAAACTCAAGAAGGAGCATGACGGCGCGCGCATCCCGCGCATTGTCTTCACCAAGGGCGGCGGCCTGTGGCTGGACGAGATGAACACGCTCGACTGCGACGTTCTGGGCCTGGACTGGACGGTGAACCTGGCCAAGGCGCGCGCGCAGGTCGGCGGCCAGAAGGCGCTGCAAGGCAACATCGACCCCAACGTGCTGTTCGCCCAGCCCGGCCAGATCCGCACTGAAGTGGCCAGGGTGCTGGACAGCTTCGGCACGCCGCACACCGGCGAGGGCACGGGCCCGACGCATATCTTCAACCTCGGCCACGGTATCAGCCAGTTCACGCCGCCGGAGAACGTCGCGGTGCTCGTCGATGAAGTCCATGCGCACTCGCGCAAGATGCGTTTATAAAAGCGCCAGGCCAGAGTCATCAGTAGTTTCCCGAGGTTGTCCAGCCCTTAATATTTTTCCGAAGCTTGACTTATGCACAAAAGTTGTGTTGCGGCGCGCCAAAAATACGCTCTGCCCGGCACACCTGCTACAAAACCAGTAGCGCGCGTAAGTCCTTGATTCATAAGGGTTTCAGAAGGTGCTTTTTTAGCGGGCAATCCAGCGCAAAGCCTTGATTCATGAGGCCTCGCGGGCAGTGGGGGCAGGATATCAACAAAGTTATCCACACAATCTCTGGATGAAGCGTAAAACGTTTGTGAATCAAAGACTTATGCGCCGTTCCGCCAGTTACCTTTAAGAAAAATCCCTAAGACACCCTTTGAATGAGCCATTCCATCGCAGTCATCGTCCCCACGCCGGCGCACAGTTCGGTGGGTGGGCCGCTGAGCTATCGAAGTGAGCTTCCACTAGCGCCGGGCACATTGGTGCGAGTGCCGCTGGGCCGGCGGGAGATTCTGGGCCTGGTCTGGGATGCCCCAGACGATGGCGGCAACGAACGTCTTGAGATGGAAAACAAGCCCATTTCCGGCGTGCTCGACGGTATTGCGCCGCTGTCTGCCCATTGGAGACAACTTGTTACCTTTTCGGCCGGCTACTACCAGCGCAGTGTGGGTGAAGTGGCACTGGCAGCACTGCCGCCGCAGCTGCGCGACCTGAGCACGGTGCAGCTGGCGCGCAGGCTCAAGCGGCCCTACGCAGCGGCCGAGCCAGTCGCCGTCACGCCCGCCGCCGGTCGGCAGCTCAGCGAAGAGCAGGCTGCCGCCTTGCAGGAATTCGAGGCGCAACCGGGCCCGTTCCTGCTGTTCGGCGCGACCGGCAGCGGCAAGACCGAGGTGTACCTGCAGGCCGTGCAGGCGCTGCTGGCGCGGGACGCGCAGGCCCAGGCGCTGGTGATGGTGCCGGAGATCAACCTGACGCCGCAGCTGGAAGCCCGCTTTGTCGAGCGCTTCGGCGAGGCGTCCGTCGTCTCGCTGCACAGCGGCATGACGAATCCGCAGCGCCTCAAAAGCTGGCTGGCGGCGCATACCGGCGCGGCGCGCATCGTGCTGGGCACCCGCATGGCGGTGTTTGCCTCCATGCCCAACCTGCAGCTCATCGTGGTGGACGAGGAGCACGACCCGAGCTACAAGCAGCAGGAAGGCGCGCGCTATTCGGCGCGCGACCTGGCTGTCTGGCGCGGCAGGCAGGAGCGCGCCAAGGTCATGCTGGGCTCGGCCACGCCGTCACTGGAGAGCTGGCAGGCCGGCCTGATGAAACGCTACACGCGGCTGGACATGGCGTCGCGCATCGGCGAGGGCCGGCTGCCGGCGGTGCAGCTGGTGGACATGAACCTGCAGGCCCACAAGACGGTCTTCTCGCCGCAACTGCTGGACGCACTGGGCCAGCGCATTGCGCGCGGCGAGCAGTCCCTCATCTTCCTGAACCGCCGGGGCTACGCACCGGTGCTGGCCTGCACCGCCTGCGACTGGAAGAGCGAGTGCCCCAACTGCAGCGCCTTCCGCGTGTTCCACAAGATCGACCGCACGCTGCGCTGCCACCACTGCGGTTTCACCGAGCGGGTGCCGCGCGCCTGCCCGTCCTGCGGCAATGTGGACATCGCGCCCGTGGGCCGCGGCACCGAGCGGCTGGAAGAACACCTGGAAGAACTGCTGGCCGATGTGAAGCGCCCGAACGGCGAGCCGGTGCGCATTGCGCGCATGGACGCCGACACGACGCGCCTGAAGGGCTCGCTGGAAGCCCAGCTGGCCGTTGTGCATGCGGGCGATGTGGATGTACTGGTCGGCACGCAGATGGTCACCAAGGGCCATGACTTCCGGCGCATCACGCTGGTGGCTGCCGTGAATGCCGACTCGGCCCTTTTCAGCAGCGACTTCCGCGCGCCGGAGCGCCTGTTCAGCCTGCTGATGCAGGCCGCCGGCCGCGCCGGCCGCGACGCGGCCCAGGCGCAGGCCAGCGAGATGTGGATCCAGACCTTCCACCCCACCCACCCGCTGTTCAGCGCCCTGGCCCGCCACGACTACCCGGCCTTTGCCAGCCAGCAGCTGCGCGAGCGCAAGCAGGCAGGCCTGCCGCCCTTCGCCTACCAGGCCCTGGTACGCGCCGACGCCCGCACCCAGGAAGTGGCCCAGGGCTTCCTCAACGCAGCCAGCGAAGCCGCGCAGGGCGTGCCCTTCTTTGACCGCGTGACGCTCTACCCGGCAGTGCCCATGACGATCCAGCGCGTGGCCAATGTGGAGCGTGCGCAGATGCTGGTGGAGTCGGAGTCACGCGTGGCGCTCCAGAGGTTTCTGGCTGGATGGCATGAGGTGCTGCAGGCGACGCGGGAGAAGGGCTTGATCCGCTGGGCGGTGGATGTGGACCCGCTGGCGATCTGAGCGTTTCAATCGCAGCAGTTCTGGAAACCTCTTGTGCGAATGCACATGGTTTCTGCCCCGCAGGTTGGCGGCGACGGGCACCCGCCTCCGCTCATGTCCTCCTGTCTGGCTTCGCCAGCCATTCCCCCTTTACTTCGCTGCGGCGGGTACCCATCACCACCAACCTGCTGCGCTTTTGGTAGGGCACCGTCGCTGGCGTGGCTCTATACTTTGCTCGTTGCGCAACAAAAGCGTGATACGGGATTGGCGTCCCGTGCAGTTGCAGCGAAAGCCGCAATGATTCTGATGGAGCCTTGCGGCTTTCGCGTCTGTGCCCCCGTGTTTTGGTGGCCCGGATGGGGGAGCGCAAGCTCCGCCGGAAATCGTCCGCGACTGCCCGGTACGCCAACCCTTCGGGCCACCGCCATTCACTTCGAATGGCGGTGGTTTCCTCAACCGACCGGGCACACACCATGACGACGACAACGGCCACAACCACCCTTCTCAAGCCGAACCTCGCAGTACTCATTGACGCGGAAAACATCAGCGCCGCACACATCCCCGCCATCATGGCGAAGATCGCCGAGAACTACGGCAACGCAACAGTGCGACGTGTCTACGGCGACTGGACCACGCCACAGCTCACGCCATGGAAGAAGGCACTGGAAGCACAAGCCCTGCGCCCCAGCCAGCAATTCCGCCACATCAAGGGCAAGAACTCGTCAGACGGCGCACTGATCATGGACGCGATGGAACTGCTCCATGCCCGCGAGGTCGATGGCTTCTGCATCGTTTCGTCGGACAGCGACTTCACTGGCCTCGCCGCCCGCATCCGCGAGAAGGGTTTGCGTGTGTATGGCTTCGGAATGCATCAAACGATGCGGGCGTTTGTCGCGGCTTGCGACGAGTTTGTATTTCTGGACGGGGAAACCGCTGCTTGACCGGCCGGAAGACGATTCGCGCAAGTGCGGGGTTTGGGAGGCCTTTTTAACCTGTGCTTTCATGCAGTACATTTGGCGAAACCCAATGTACAAGCCGATGGCAGGAGGATCACGTGTCCAGAATAATCCGCAGCCGCCAGATTAATCCGCAGGATTTGCGGCATACATTACGTTAAAAGTCACATGGATACCCTTCTCTCGATCATCGTCAGCATGGCGACATTTGGGGTGCCGTGCCTGTTGCTCGCAGTCACTATTCGGCACTTCGTTCCGCTGATTCGAGGAATGAATGCACCTTGGTGGGCGCAAGCACTTGGACCATTTCTATTTTTTTCAGATCGCTTCATTTCAGAGGAAGCGCGGCCACACCGCCGGAAATTCGTTGGCTTCGCGGGAGCTTTCATTGCCTCCTGCCTTGTGTTGGTCTTTGTGATCGGCAAGGCATGAGACTTTTAACTAGTTGCTCCATCGGATCGCCTTCGGCGCCCGCTGAGCGCCGACGTTAAACCTCTACCACTATGCGCCTCTCGCTCGCCGCAGCGGTCCTTGCAACGATAGCTACCTCCTTAAACGCCGCTTGGGACAATGCGCTTGATCCAATAGTCATTGCAACTGAGGCAGTTGCGACGCGGCAAAAGCCCATCGCGCGGGTGCTGCACGAGTCAGGGCCAGGCGGCTGGCAGTTGTATGACGCCGGCCCTCTGCGGGGCAAGCCGGTTGTCCTTCCAAAGGCCGAGGCACTGAAACTGGACCCTTCGCTCAAGGGTGTGGTCGATCTCCCGGCCGGATGGGAGGCAACTCGTAAATCACCAAGCGACGTTTGGGTGCGGCGGAAAGTGCAATGACGAGGTTTGACATGGCATTCGAGCGCATCGCCTTTGGCGCCCAGTCACTTCTACGTTATGCCTCAACATGCGAAAGCTGATCAAACTCGTAGGACTCGTTGCGCTGAGTCCGCTTCTGGCGGCTGTGTTTCTGATACTTGGCTGCACTGGTGCTCAGCCGATATTCGGCGGATTTTGCAGCTGGATAGGTGTGCAGTTCTTGTTTATCGCACTCACGCTTCTAAGCTTGCTGCTGGTCGCTGTGGTGGCTGTAGCTTTTTCTCTCCGCAAGCCATTTTGAGTTGCAATGGCTGCGCGACAGCTTGTTTCTAGTTGGCAAACCGGGCAATGATGCATAACATTTCAAGCGGCACGGACCCACAGGCGGCTTCGCCGCTTTTTGTAGTGCGCCGGCCATATTCACGCTATCCGTCATTGTGAAATGAGCACTCGCGTCATCTTCTCTGAACTCCTCGATGCCTTCGAGTGGGTTAGGGAAGGTCTGAACAAGCCGTGATTCTGTCGCACGATGCCCGGCGCGCACAGCAAACACGACGCGAATGCGTAAGCGCTTGTCGTATTGCTGGCCTCAAGGCGCTTTCTGCGCCGCTTTTTTTGGCCTCACGCCGGTTTTGCACGTACTTTCCCCATCATCGCTATCAATTGCCGACGAGCCATCCACAGATTGGACAGTGCGAACAGCGTGGTCACATGAGCGGTGTTCTTCGCCAGTCCCTTGAATCGCACCTTCATCAAGCCGAACTGGCGCTTGATCACGCGGAACGGATGCTCCACCTTGGCCCGCACGCTGGCTTTGCTGTGCTCCTGCTTCTGCACGCGGGTCTTGGCCCGGCCTTCCGGCATCTTGGCTATGTCGCTGGGTCTGGCGGCGATGTTCCATTGCAGGTCATCGCGTTTGATTCGCTTTGGCGCACCCCGGTAGCCCGAGTCCGCCCACACCTGCTCTTCCTTGCCGTGCAGCAGGTCGGCAACCTGCTCCACGTCCGCCTCGTTGGCAGCCGTGGTCGTGACGGTGTGCACCAGGCCCGAATCGGCATCCACCGCGATGTGCGCCTTCATGCCGAAGTGCCACTGGTTGCCCTTCTTGGTCTGGTACATCTCTGGGTCTCGCTCCCCAGTGCTGTTCTTGGTGGAACTGGGCGCGGCGATGATCGTGGCGTCCACGATGGAGCCGCGCTGGAGCATCAAGCCCTTTCTCGCCAACAGCGCGTTGACCTGCTTGAGGATGTCTTCGGCCAGGTCGTTGGCTTCCAGCAGGTGGCGGAAGTTCAGGATGGTGGTCTCGTCGGGGATCGGCTCGTTCAGGCTGAGCCGCGCAAAGCTGCGAAGCGACGCAATTTCATACAGTGCCTCTTCCATCGCCGGATCGCTCAGCGCAAACCAGTTCTGCATCAGGTGCACGCGAAGGATCGATTCCAGCGGGTAAGGCCTGCGGCCACGGCCGGCAACGGGGTAGTGCGGCTCGATGAGCTTGACCAGCGCCTTCCACGGCACGACCAGTTCCATCTCTTCCAGGAAGATCTCCCGGCGGGTCTTCTTCCTCTTGCCAGCGTACTCGGCATCCGCGAAACTGATTTGGCTCATCGCTCCGGCTCCTTTGCTCACATCAACGGCTGCGGGGTGAGATCGGTGGACTTGTTCAGAGTTTCCTTAGTGTGGTTGGGCCTTTCGAGAATCTGGCTTATCTGAGCAGGGAGTCGGGAAAGATATGGCTGGTCTCTGATTTTGATGACGCTGGCGACGAACCACCGGATGATGCGGATGACGAGACCTTGTATTTGACGGTACCAGGCAAGAGGGAGCTCGATCTGGGACGAAGCCTTGCGCTCGAATTCACCGAGCAAGAACTGCCCGACTGCTCCAGTGAGGTCAGGGGCTTTTTTGCGAGGCCGGGCGCCTGCTCGAAGTTCAAAGACTTGCTCGCGCAACGTGGTGTCCTTGAAGCTTGGTACTCTTACGAGGCCAGTGGAGTGGAGCGAGCATTGCGCGCATGGGCAGCCGAGAACGATGTCAAGTTCACGGAGGAAGCCCCCTCCGCCGGATCAGGTGGGTAGGGCGCTCTGCGCAGCGACATAAAGGAGGAGCCCCGGCCCTAGGCCGGGCGGGGGACAGTCGCGGAGCAGAGCGCCCTGCCCGCCTGATCCTGAAGAAACGCAGGCACGACGAAGAAAACAACACGCCAACCAGCTTAAACCAGCAACGCCACAGCCCCCGAAAAAGTCAAAAACGCCGCAGCCGTGGAAACGAGAATAATCCGCGCAATCCGCCCGTTATCCGCCCCAAACTTCTCAGCCAGCAACGCCACATTACTGGCGCTGGGCAACGCAGCCACCAGCACAATCACCGTCAGCGCAAACCGGTCAACCGGCAGCCCCAGATAGATGGCCGCAGCGCCCACCAGCAGCACCAGCAGCGGGTGAAGAATCAGCTTGATGAACGCCACAGGCACAAAGTCGCGCAAGGGAATCGGCGCACGGGTGCCGCTCATCGTCACCATCTGCGAGCGCGCCAGCACCGCGCCAATGGTGAACAGCGCCACCGGCGATGCCGCGTCGGCCAGCAGGCCCAGCGTCTGGTTCACGGGTGCCGGCAGCACCAGGCCAGCACCGGATGAAACCGCACCCAGGATGATGGCCCACGGCATCGGGTTGATGGCCACGCCCCTGAGCGCGTTCTTTGCGGCCTTGGCGGCGCCATGCTCGTCGGCGCCGTCCAGGCGCGACAGCGCGATGCACAGCGACGAGGTAATGACCAGGTCGATCATGATGGTCAATATCGCCGGGCCCGCCGCCTTGGCGCCGAGCAGGGCCACCAGCAGCGGCACACCCATGAAGCCGGTGTTGGGGAAGGCGGCGACCAGCGCGCCGAAGGCCGCGTCGTTCCAGCCGATGCGCCGGTTCATGCTGACGGCGACGACAAAGCCGACCATCACCAGTGCGCAGAACAGGTAAATGACGATCAGGCTGGGCGAGAGCAATTGCGCCACCGGCGTGCTCGCGCCAAAGCGGTACAGCATGCAGGGCAGCGCGAAGTACAGCACAAAGGTGTTCAGCCCCGAGATCGCATCCAGCGGCAGCATGCGCCGCCGCGCCGCGATGTAGCCGCACAGAACCAGCGCGAAGAACGGGAAAGTAATCAGAAGGATGTCAAGCACAGCCGCCATTGTGCTGCGAAGTGGGTAAGCGCCTGTTGAAAATTCCGGTGGCCGTCAGGAAATTTTTGAACTGCCCCGTATGATTCACCCCTGCATCCAGCGCTTCCACTTTCCCCCTCCCTCCCCTCCCTGATGTCCGCTGCTCCCCCCACAGGCCTGAACCTTGCCCAACAAGAAGCTGTCAACTACATGCACGGGCCCTGCCTGGTGCTCGCCGGCGCCGGCTCCGGCAAGACGCGGGTCATCACGCACAAGATCGGCCGGCTGATCCAGGCGGGGCTGGAGCCCAGGCGCATCGCCGCCATCACCTTCAC
This sequence comes from Pseudomonadota bacterium, assembly GCA_040385105.1. GTDB lineage: Bacteria > Pseudomonadota > Gammaproteobacteria > Burkholderiales > Burkholderiaceae_C > JACMQX01. The sequence continues at coordinate 1,227 of JAZKHY010000034.1, read as the reverse complement.
CAACAAGGCCGCCACCGAAATGCGCGAGCGGGCCAAAAGCCTCATCGGCAAGGCCGCGCGCGAAGTCACCGTCTGCACCTTCCACGCACTGGGTGTGCGCATGCTGCGCGAAGACGGCACGGTGCTGGGCCTGAAGGAGCAGTTCAGCATCCTGGACAGCGACGACGTGACGAGCATCCTGAAGGACTGCGGCGGCAGCACCGATGCCGCCACCGCACGCCAGTGGCAGTGGGCCATCAGCCTGTGGAAGAACATGGGGCTGAACTCGGCGCAGGCCGAGGCCCAGGCCAAGGACGACAACGAGAAAATCACCGCCCGCATCATGGCCCGCTATGAAGAGCGCCTCACGGCCTACCAGAGCGTGGACTTTGACGACCTGATCAGCCTGCCGCTCAAGCTGCTGGCGGACTTCCCGGAGGTGCGCGCCAAGTGGCAGGCCACCATGGGCCATGTGCTGGTGGACGAATACCAGGACACCAATGCCACCCAGTACGAAGTGCTCAAGCACCTGGTCGGCGAGCGCGGGCGCTTCACCGCCGTGGGCGACGACGACCAGTCCATCTACGGCTGGCGCGGCGCGACGCTCGACAACCTCAAGAAGCTGCCCGTCGACTTTCCCAACCTCAAGGTCATCAAGCTCGAGCAGAACTACCGCTCGACCAGCGCCATCCTGCGCGCGGCCAACAATGTCATTGGCCCCAACCCCAAGCTGTATCCCAAGACGCTGTTCTCTGAACTCGGCGAGGGCGAGCCGGTGCGCGTGGTGGATGCCGACAATGAAGAGCATGAGGCCGAGCGCGCCGTGGCGCGCATCCAGTCGCTGCGCGGCGGCGACGCAACGGTGCAGGGCGCGCAGCACAAGGAATTCAAGGACTTCGCCATCCTCTACCGCGCCAACCACCAGGCCCGCATCTTCGAGCAGGCGCTGCGCAAGCAGCAGATACCGTACAAGGTATCGGGCGGCCAGAGCTTTTTTGACCGCGCCGAGATCAAGGACCTGTGCGCCTGGTTCCGGCTGTGGGTCAACAACGACGACGACCCGGCCTTCCTGCGTGCCATCACCACGCCCAAGCGCGGCATCGGCCACACCACGCTGGCCAACCTGGGCAGCTTTGCCAGCAAGTACAAGGTCAGCCTGTTCGAGGCCCTGTTCTCCTCGTCGCTCGGCTCGGTGCTGCCGGCCAAGGCGGTGGGCAGCCTGCACGAGTTCGGCCGCTATGTGAACGA
>JAZKHY010000033.1:0-96781 GCA_040385105.1 Pseudomonadota bacterium | reverse complement strand
TGCCCTTCCACAGCACTTCCAGCGTCTCGCGGTTGTAGCGCTGGCCGTGGCAGACGTCGCAGGGCACATAGACGTCGGGCAGGAAGTGCATCTCCACCTTGACCATGCCATCGCCCTGGCAGGCCTCGCAGCGGCCGCCCGCCACATTGAAGCTGAAGCGCCCCGGGCCGTAGCCGCGCTCGCGCGCGGTGTTGGTCTCGGCCATCAGCTCGCGGATGGGGGTGAACAGGCCGGTGTAGGTGGCCGGGTTGCTGCGCGGCGTGCGGCCGATGGGCGACTGGTCCACATTGATGACCTTGTCGAAATGCTCGATGCCCTCGATCGACTGGTGCGCGGCCGGTTCGTCATGCGCGCGGTAGATCTGCCGCGCCACGGCCGCATAGAGCGTGTCGTTCACCAGGGTGGATTTGCCCGAGCCCGACACACCGGTCACGCAGGTCAGCAGGCCGACGGGGAAGTCCACGCTCACGCTCTTCAAATTGTTGCCGGTGGCGCCGATGATGCTGAGCGTCTGCAGCTTCTCGTTGCGCGACGGCGTCCCCATGAGCTTCTTCGGGCGCGCGTCCGCTGGTTCAGGCACCACCGGCAGCCACGGCGTGCGCCGCTTCGGCACGGCAATTTCCAGCGTGCCGGCCAGGTACTTGCCGGTGAGGGACTCGGCATTGGCCTGCACCTGTTCAAACGTGCCCTGCGCGATCACCCGCCCGCCATGAACGCCTGCGCCCAGCCCCATGTCGATGACGTGGTCGGCAGCGCGGATCATGTCCTCGTCATGCTCGACAACGAGCACGCTGTTGCCGATGTCGCGCAGGTGGCGCAGCGTCCCGATGAGCCGGTCGTTGTCGCGCTGGTGCAGTCCGATGCTGGGCTCGTCCAGTACATACATCACGCCGGTCAGGCCCGAGCCAATCTGCGAGGCCAGGCGGATGCGTTGTGCTTCCCCGCCGGACAGCGTCTCGGCGCTGCGGTCCAGGCTCAGGTAGTTCAGGCCCACGTCGTTGAGGAACTTCAGGCGCGAGCCGATTTCGCGCACTACCTTGTCGGCAATCTCGGCCTTGGCGCCGTGCATCGTCAGGGTGTTGAAGTAGTCGAAACTGTCTTTCAGCGTCGCATGGCTGATTTCATAGATGGCCCGTGCCTGCGCGCCCTCGCCGATGCGCACAAAGCGCGCCTCGCGGCGCAGCCGCGTGCCGCCGCAGTCGGTGCACGGCTGGGTGCTGCGGTAGCGCGCCAGGTCTTCACGCACCAGCACCGAGTCGGTCTCGCGGTAACGCCGCTGCATGTTCGGTATGACGCCTTCAAACGGGTGCTTCTTGCTGAGCTTCTTGCCGGCGAAGTTGCCCGAGTCCATGACATAGCTGAACTTGATCTCTTCCTCGCCCGAGCCATACAGCACCGCGTTCTGCACCGGCAGCGGCAGGTCTTCAAACGGCTGCTCGACGTTGAACTTGTAATGTTTGGCCAGGCTTTCCAGCAGCGCGAAGTAGTAGCCGTTGCGCCGGTCCCAGCCCTTGATGGCGCCGCTGGCCAGGCTCAGCGACGGGAAGGCGACGACCCGCGCGGGGTCAAAGAACTCCTGCGAGCCCAGGCCGTCGCAGGTGGGGCAGGCGCCCACCGGGGAGTTGAATGAGAACAGGCGCGGCTCCAGCTCGCTCAACGAGTAATCGCAGACGGGGCAGGAGAACTTCGCGTTGTAGAGGTGTTCCTTGCCGGTGTCCATCTCCAGCGCAATCGCGCGGCCGTTGGCCAGGCGCAGTGACGCTTCAAAGCTTTCAGCCAAACGCTGCGTCAGGTCCGGGCGCACCTTCACCCGGTCGATCACCACGTCGATGTCGTGCTTTTCGGTTTTCTTGAGCTTGGGCAGTTCATCGAACTCATAGGCCTTGCCGTCCACGCGGAAGCGCACATAGCCGGCGGCCTGCATCTCGGCAAACACTTCCACAAACTCGCCCTTGCGGTCGCGCGCCACCGGCGCGAGCAGCATGATCTTTGTGTCTTCCGGCATCGCCAGTACCGCATCGACCATCTGCGAGACGGTCTGCGACTGCAGCGGCAGGTTGTGGTCAGGGCAGTAGGGCGTGCCGGCGCGCGCATACAGCAGCCGCAGGTAGTCGTGGATCTCGGTGACGGTGCCCACGGTGGAGCGCGGGTTGTGCGATGTCGCTTTCTGCTCGATGGAGATCGCGGGCGAAAGGCCCTCGATCACGTCCACATCGGGCTTGTCCATCAGCTGCAGGAACTGCCGCGCATAGGCCGACAGGCTTTCGACGTAGCGGCGCTGTCCCTCGGCATACAGCGTGTCGAAGGCGAGCGACGACTTGCCCGAGCCCGACAGCCCGGTGATCACCACCAGCTGGTTGCGCGGGATGTCGAGGTCGATGTTCTTGAGGTTGTGGGTGCGCGCGCCGCGGATGCTGATGCGCTGGGCCGCGAGCGCGCGTGCCAGGTATTTGCCTTCCAGGCTGGCTTCCAGGGCGGCGTCTTGTGCGTCTTTGGCTGCGGCATCCAGTGCCGCTTTCGCATCAGCCAGGTATTTGCCGTCGGTGGAAGAATTCACTGCGTGGATAGGTTGGGGGAAACCCTCAATGATAGACCTGCGGCCCCGCGAACGCACCCTCCCGGCTTCGGGGGCTGCTGACAGCGCGGTCTTCACGTGCATCTACCGGTTTCCTGATGGCAGTGCATGTGTCATACTTTGTTGACATATGGCGTTGTCATTCCCATTCTCTGCAATCGTGGGCCAGGACGAAATGAAGCTGGCGATCCTTGCGACAGCGGTCGATCCCGGCATAGGCGGTGTCCTCGTCTTCGGCGACCGGGGCACCGGCAAATCGACCGCCGTGCGCGCGCTGGCGGCGCTGCTGCCCAAAATGCGCGCTGTGGAGGGCTGCCGCTATGGCTGCGATCCGGACACCCATGGCGGCGTCTGCGAAGACTGCGCGGCCCTGCGTGCCAAGTCCAGGACACTGCCCAGCCGCCTCATGGCCGTGCCGGTCGTTGACCTGCCGCTTGGCGCGACTGAAGATCGCGTGGTCGGCGCACTGGACCTGGAACGCGCGCTCACCCAGGGCATCAAGGCCTTCGAGCCCGGCCTGCTGGCGCGCGCCAACCGCGGCTTCCTGTACATCGACGAAGTCAACCTGCTGGAAGACCACCTGGTGGACCTGCTGATTGATGTGGCGGCCTCGGGCGAGAACGTGGTCGAGCGTGAAGGCCTGAGCGTGCGCCACCCCGCGCGCTTTGTGCTGGTGGGCAGCGGCAACCCCGAAGAAGGTGAGCTGAGGCCGCAGCTGCTGGACCGGTTCGGCCTGTCGGTGGAGGTCAAGACGCCCTCAGACCTTCCGTCCCGGGTGGAAGTGGTGCGCAGGCGCGATGCCTTCGAGCGCGACCCGGCAGGCTTCACGGAGCAGTGGAAGAAAGAAGACGAGAAGGTCCGCAAGCGCATCGTGTCTGCGCGCAAGCGACTCAATGACGTGGATATCCCTGACGCAGCGCGCGAGCGTGCTGCCCAACTGTGCATGAATCTGGGCACCGACGGGTTGCGAGGCGACCTGACCCTGATTCGCGCGGCACGCGCGATAGCAGCGCTGGATGGCGCTGCAGCGCTTGCAGACAAGCACTTGCGGCGCGTGGCGGCACCTGCGCTGCGCCACCGTTTGCGCCGCAACCCGCTGGACGACTCCGGCTCCACGGTGCGGGTGGACCGTGCGGTGGGCGAACTGTTTGGCGCCTGACCTGGCCGCAGCACACGGCTTGCCTCTGAACGCCGACTTGCCGTGATGTCACCGGGTACTGCACCAAACCTTGCTGCCGACAGCACACTTGCGGCGGCGCTCATTGCGGTGGATCCGGCCGGTTTGGGCGGTGTTGCCTTGCGTGCCGGTGCCGGGCCCGAACGCGACGAATGGCTCGCGTTGCTGCGGCGCCTCTTGCCCGAAGGTACGCCCTGGCGCCGCGTCCCCATCAACATCAACGACGCGGCCCTGCTGGGCGGGCTGGACCTGGGCGCCACCTTGCAGGCGGGCCGGCCCGTCGCGCAGCAGGGCGTGCTGGCCCAGGCCGACGGCGGTGTGGTGCTGCTGGCCATGGCCGAGCGGCTCACAGGCGGCGTGGCGGCCAGGCTGGCCGCTGTGCTTGACTCGCAGGAAGTCGTGATCGAGCGTGACGGCCTCGCCCTGCGGCGCGCTGCGCGGCTCGGTGTGGTGGCGCTAGACGAAGGCGCGGCCGACGACGAGCAGATGCCGGCGGCGTTGATGGACCGCATGGCTTTCCATCTGCGGCTCGCGGATGGGTCGCCTGCAGACGGCGCCGTCGACTGGCAGCGCCATGATGTGGACGAGGCGCGTGCCCTGTTGCCGCAGGTCACTGCGGGCGACGCGATTCTGCAGGCACTGTGCGCTGCAGCCCTTGCCCTGGGTGTTGCATCGCTGCGTGCGCCCCTGCTGGCCCTGCGCGCCGCGCGTGCCGCAGCTGCGCTGGCGGGCATGGACGAAGTGGATGAATCGCATGCAGCCATTGCCGCGCGGCTGGTGCTGGCACCGCGTGCCACGCAGATGCCGGTGATGCAGGCTGACGAAGAAAGCGCAGCCGGGCAGCCGCCAGACCAGGCGCCGCCAGAACCACCCCCTGAAGCGGCAGACGAAACAGCACCGGAGCCACCACCTTCAGACGCGGCAGGCCAGACGCCCCCTGAGCCGCCCGCCGATCCAGCGCGCAATGACGAAGCGGATCGTGACGATCCGCTGGCGAACAAGGAGCTTGCCGAGGCCGTGCTGGAAGCCGCCCGCGCCGCGATTCCACCCGGCCTGCTGGCCATGCTGAAGCTCAGCGAGGCCAACCGTTCACGCATGCAGGCGGCAGGGCGCGCCGGCGCTGCGCAGAAGGGCCAGGCCCGCGGCCGGCCCATCGGCGCACGGCGTGGCGAGCCGCGCGCCGGCGCCCGCCTGAACATCATCGAGACGCTTCGCGCTGCAGCGCCCTGGCAGCGGCTGCGCAGGCAGCAGGTCGCCGCGGCAGGCCAGGCCGCCGCTATCGCCGCCGTGTCGAGCAGCACGGCCGTACCTGCGCGACTCACCGCCGTGCTGGCCCCTGGCAAGGGTGACCCCGCGGCACTGCAGCAACGCATCCATGTGCGCCGCGAGGACTTTCATGTCACGCGGATGCGGCAACTCGGCCAGACCACCACCGTCTTTGTCGTCGACGCATCCGGCTCGTCGGCCTTGCATCGCCTGGCCGAAGCCAAGGGCGCGGTCGAGCTGCTGCTGGCTGACTGTTATGTGCGGCGCGACCGGGTGTCGGTGCTTGCGTTTCGCGGCAAGTCTGCCGAGCTGCTGTTGCCGCCGACCCGTTCGCTCGCCCGCGCCAAGCGCAGCCTTGCGGCATTGCCGGGTGGCGGCGGCACGCCGCTGGCTTCGGCGATTGATGCCGCCGTGGGCCTGGCCGGGCAGATCGTCCGGCGCGGCGAGACGCCCATCATCGTGCTGCTGACCGACGGCCGCGGCAACATCGCCAGGAACGGTGCGCCGGGCCGTGTGCAGGCCAATGAAGATGCGCTGGCGTCTGCCAGGCAGCTCTGCGCTGCGGGTCTCACCGCGCTGCTGCTGGACACCTCACCACAGCCCCAGCCGGCTGCGCAGTTGTTGGCCGCCACCATGGGCGCGGCCTATGTGCCCTTGCCCCATGCGGGCGCGCAGGCCATGGCAAAGGTGGTGTCGCAGGTGGGGCGCATGGGCAGCGCTGCGGGGCCGCGCTGACATGGGTGCCGCCTTGAACAGCCGGCTGGTCTGGGAGCGCGACGGCATGGACTGGCCGCACCGGGATGCCAGCCGCTTCGTGCAGGCGGGCGGGCTGCGCTGGCACATCCAGGAGTTTGGCAAGACGCCAGTCAAACCCTTCGCGCTGCTGTTGCACGGCACAGGCGCCTCCACCCATTCATGGCGCGGGCTTGCGCCGCTGCTCGCGCCGCACTTCAGCGTGCTGGCCATGGACCTGCCGGGACATGGCTTTACCAGCATGCCGGCCGGCGGGCCGCTGTCGCCGCAGCTGTCGCTGCCGGGCATGGCGCAGGAGCTGGATGCGCTGCTGCGACAGCTGCAGGTCCGGCCTGCGCTGGTGATCGGCCACTCTGCCGGCGCTGCGATTGCCGTGCGGATGTGCCTGGACGGCCTGATCGCGCCGCAAAGGGTGGTCAGCCTCAACGGCGCGTTGCTGCCGCTGGGCGGGATCGCGGGCCAGGTCTTTTCACCGGTGGCAAGGCTCATGGCGGCAGCACCGTTTGTGCCCCGCCTGTTTTCATGGCGCGCGGGCCATCCGTCGGTGCTGAGGGCGCTGATCAACGGCACAGGCTCGCGGCTGGATGCTGAAGGCCTTGCCCTCTATGGCCAGCTGGTGGCCAACCCGGGCCATGCCGCAGGCGCACTGGGGATGATGGCCAACTGGGACCTGCCGGGCCTGCAGCATGAACTCCCGCAGCTGGCGACGCCCCTCAGCCTGGTGGTGGGTGAATGCGACCGCACCATCCCCCCGCGGCAGGCCGGGCGTGTGCTGGCCATGCTGCCACCCGCATTGCGCCGGCCTGTGACCACGCTCGGCGGCCTCGGCCACCTGGCGCATGAAGAGCGGCCCGAGCTGGTGGCGCAGCTGGTGCTGGCGCCGGCCGCGTAGCGGCTGCCCGTCAGGGCTGGACAGCGTCGATGGTCACTGCCACATTGGCAGCACCTGTCGCAAGCGGCCCGCTCTGGCCCACCAGGTCCCCGCTTTTGGGCGTTGCGTCGCCGGACTTCGAGACCCGCACGCTCACCACCACCTTCGCAAAGTTCGACAGCCGCATCGCGGGCGACATGGCGGTGCTGTCATCCAGCGTGAAGCTGACCGGCAGGTCCGCCGCCGTGCGCCGCAGGATGGCCAGCGGCATGCGCGGGCCTTCGGCGGCGCGCGCAAAGATGAACACCGTGTCGCCCGGCGCGACCTTGCCGGTCAGTGCGGGCGCGAGGCTGACCTTGCCGCTGATGCTGGCGCCTGCGGCAACGGCGGCTTGTGCCTTTAACGGCGATCGGGTCTGCGTCTGCGGCTGTGCCTGCGCCACCGTTGCTTCTGCGGGCGCCGCGCCCTGGCTGGCGGCATCCAGGCTCCTGTCCAGCCCCGCCGCGAAATCGCTGCCCGGCGGCGCAAGGGCGCGGGCCTCGACCCAGTACTTCGTCGCCGTCGCAAAGTCCTTGCGCTCGAAGGCTTCGCTGCCGGCCAGCGCCAGTGCCTTGAGGTTTTTCGGATCGAGCGCGAGCGCCTGCCTGACCAGGACCATCGGCTCGCCGGCCACGCTTTGCCCCTGCATCAGCGCCATCACGTCTGCGCGGTCTGCCAGCAGCTGTGCGTTGGCCGGTGCCAGCCCGATGGCGCGCGCATAGGCCCGGTCAGCTTCAGGGAACTTCTGGATCGCCGCATAGGCGCGGGCCAGCATGTCCCATGCGGCGGCATCCGGCTTCTGGCCTGGCGGCGGGTTCTCCACCTGTTGGGCCATCTGCGCGACCATGGCCTCGATCTGCACCATGGTGACTTCGCTGCCGGGCGCCCCGGTGGTGCCGGGCTTTGCGCCGGAAGCGGCACCAGCCTGCGCCACACCGGGTTGCGCCAGCATCGCCTGCGGATTGCCGAGCACCCAGTACAGGCCCAGTGCCAGGCAGGGGATGGCGAGGCCGACGAGCACGGCCGCAGGCTTTGAGCGGCGCGCGGTGCTGGCGTGCGCATGCTCGCCATCTTCTTCCAGCGCGCGCCGCTCGATCTCGCTGCGCGAGCGCGCATGCTGCACGGCACTGAGCGTGCCGGCAGCGAGCTCGGCGTCGATCTGCGTGAGCTGGCTGCGCAGCACGGCCAGGCTGGCACTGTTTTGCACAGTGTTCGGGTGATGCCGGCCGCGCGCGGGCCGCAGCAGGGCCGGCAGCACCATGGCCAGTGCCAGCACCACAAGCGCTGTAGCCAGAATCCAGAACAGGCTCATGTGTGCGCCCTGCGGTTCGTGTCCGGACCGCCGGGAGATTCACCCAGCAATTGCCTGGCGCGTTGCCGCTCGTCGGCGCTGAGTTCCCCGGATTCCGCGCCCTGCCTGCGGCGGCGGATGTTGGCGGCCATCATCAGCGCGGCCACCAGCAGCAGCACAAAGGGTCCGGCCCACAGCAGCAGCGTGGTCGCCTTGAGCGGCGGGCGGTAGCGCACAAAGTCGCCATAGCGCTGGACCATGAAGTCCAGGATCTCCTGCTGCGACTGCCCCTGGGTGAGCTTCTGGCGGATCTGGCGTCGCAGGTCCACCGCCAGGTCGGCCTGCGAGGCCGCAATGGTCTCGTTCTGGCAGACAAGGCAGCGCAGTTCTTCGGCAATGACCATGACGCGGGCCTCCAGCGCCGGGTCGGCGGCCATGGGCGCTGCCTGCCGGTCTGCGGCCGTTGCAGCGATTGCCAGCGCCATCAGCAGTGTCGCGGCAAGGGACTTGAGCAGCAGCTTGTGCATCGGTTCATGCATCGGGCAAGGCTCCGAGCTTTACAAGCAGCGGGAGGATGGTGTCGCGCAGCGCTTCAGGCGTGACCGGGCCGGTGTGCTTCAGCCGGATCACGCCTTCGCGGTCGATCACAAAGGTCTCGGGCACGCCGTACACGCCAAAGTCAATGCCCACCAGGCCATCGGTGTCCGACAGCGACTGCTGGTAGGGGTTGCCGAAGTTGTTGAGCCAGCGAATGGCGTCTTCGCGCTTGTCCTTGTAGTTCAGGCCATAGATCGGCACCACGCCGGTCTTCGCAAAGTCCACCAGCACGGGGTGTTCGACGCGGCAGGCCACGCACCAGGAGGCCCACACATTCAGGACCCATACCTTGCCGCGCAGGTCCTTTGCCGAGACGAACTGTCCCGGCGCCGCCAGCGTGGGCAGCCTGAACTGCGGCGCGGGCTTGTTGATGAGCGGTGACGGCACGTCGCGCGGATTGAGGGTCAGGCCCACGCCGAGGAAGCCCATCATCACGAGGAACACCACGAGCGGGATGAGGTAGCGCTTCATGGCACCTGCGTCCCGTTGGCGAGTGCGGCCGCGCCTGCGTTCATGGCGGGCGCTGCGGCAACACCGGGTGCGTGGGGGTTGTGCAGCGGCGGCATGGCCACCACGCGGCTCGTGCGGTAGCGCCTGTCCAGCACTGCCAGCAGGCCGCCGAGTGCCATCAGCAGGCAGCCGCCCCAGATCCAGTTGACGAGCGGCTTGTGGTGCAGCCGCACACTCCATGCCGTGGCGCTCACCGGCTCGCCAAGGGCCACATACAGGTCGCGCCCGATGCCCCGGTCAATCGCGACTTCCGTCATTGGCATGCGGCTCACGTCATAGACGCGGCGCTCGGGCCGCAGCGTGGCGACAGGCTCGCCACCGCGGGTGACGGTGAGTATGGCGCGGGCCGAGCTGTAGTTGGGCCCGCGCACCTGGCCGATGCTCTCCAGCCTGAAGCGGTAGCCGCCCACGGTGGCCGTCTGTCCCGGCTCCATGCGCACATCGTTCTCGCTCTGGAAGCTGCTGACCACGGTGACACCGAGGATGAACACCGCCACGCCAAAGTGCGCCAGCAGCATGCCCCAGTAGCTGCCGGGCTGCGCGCGCAAGGGTGCAAGCCAGCCGCGTGCCGGGTGTTCGCGCAGCCGCGATACCAGGTTGAGCACCGCTGTGCTCGCCACCCATGCGGCCAGCAGCAGGCCCAGGCCGGTTATCGGCGTCCAGTGGCCGAGCGCAAACGGCGCAATGACGGCGCTGGCAATGCTCGCGCCCGCAGCCCACCGCAGCTTGCGTGCCAGGTCCATCAGGCCCGCGTCGCGCCAGCGCGCCATCGGCCCCACGCCCATCAGGAACAGGGCCGGCGTGATGAGCGGCACGAACACGGCGGCAAAGTACGGTGCGCCGACCGACAGCTTGCCCATGCCAAGCGCCTCGATCACCAGCGGGTAGAGCGTGCCGAGAAGCACGGCAGCAGCAGCCACCAGGAGCAGCACGTTGTTGGCCAGCAGCATGGACTCGCGCGACACCGGCTCGAAGCTGCCGCCCAGACCGACCCGGGGCGCGCGCCAGGCAAAGAGCGCCAGCGAGCCGCCCACCACCAGTGCCAGGAAGCCAAGGATGAAAACGCCGCGTGCCGGGTCGGTGGCAAACGCATGGACCGAGCTCAGCACGCCCGAGCGCACGATGAAGGTGCCCAGCAGCGACAGCGAGAAGGTGAGGATGGCCAGCAGCGCCGTCCACATCCGGAAGCCGCCGCGCTTTTCGGTCACGGCCAGTGAATGTATCAGTGCCGTGCCGACCAGCCAGGGCATGAAGGAAGCGTTTTCGACCGGATCCCAGAACCACCAGCCGCCCCAGCCCAGCTCGTAGTAGGCCCAGAAGCTGCCCAGGGCAATGCCGCAGGTCAGGAAGCACCAGGCGACCGTGGTCCAGGGCCGCGACCAGCGCGCCCAGGCGGCATCGAGCCGGCCCGACAGCAGCGCAGCCACTGCAAATGCAAAGGCCACAACGAAACCTACATAGCCCATGTAGAGCATCGGCGGGTGGATGATCATGCCCGGGTCCTGCAGCAGGGGGTTCAGGTCGCGGCCATCGGGCGCGGCGGGCAGCAGGCGCAGGAAAGGGTTGGAGGTCAGCAGCGTGAACAGCAGGAAGCCGCAGCTGATGAGGCCCATGACGCCGAGCACACGGGCCACCATGCGGTCATCCAGCTGGCGCGAGAATACCGACACGGCGAACGTCCAGCCGGCAAGGATCAGCGACCACAGCAGGATCGAGCCCTCATGGTTGCCCCACACGGCGGTGATGCGATAGATGAGCGGGAGCGTCGAGTTGGAGTGGCTGGCCGCCAGCAGTACCGAGAAATCGTTGGTGATGAAAGCGTGGGTCAGGCACGCATAGGCGATCAGCACAAACAGGAACTGCCCGCGTGCCGAGGGCCGGGCCAGCGCCATCCAGGCGGCATGGCCGCGATGCGCGCCCATGAGCGGCAGCACGCTTTGCGCCAGCGCCATGGCCAGGGCCAGGATCAGCGCAAAGTGGCCGAGCTCGCTGATCATGGCTGGGCCTTGTAGCTGTTGCCGTGCTGCGTGGTGCCGGCGTTGCCGGGCCGCGCATCCCGCAGGGCCGCAGCCGCTTCGGGTGGCATGTAGTTCTCGTCATGCTTGGCCAGCACCTGCTCGGCGCGGAAGATGCCGTCCGTGCCGAGCTTGCCCTGCGCCACCACGCCCTTGCCTTCCTTGAACAGGTCGGGCAGCAGGCCGGTGTAGCTGACCGGGATTTTCTGTGCCAGGTCGGTCACCACAAAGTGGATGGTCAGGCCCTGCGCATCGCGCCGGATGCTGCCTTCTTCCACCAGGCCGCCTATGCGGAAGTTGCGCCCCTGTGGCGCCTCCTTCGCGATCACCTGTGTGGGGCTGAAGAAGAACACGAGGTTGCTGTTGAAGGCATTGAGCACCAGCGCACTCGCCGTGCCAAGCGCGGCCAGGCCGCAGACGACGGCGAGGGCCCGCTTGCTGCGCGGCTTCATGCGGCATGCTCCCCGGCTTCATCCGCCTTGCCGCCGGCGGCGTCTTCGCCGTGCTCGCGGGTGAGTGCATGCCGGCGCACCCGCAGCAGCATCAGCTCCGCCAGCATCGCGGCGCCGCACATGCCGAGCGAGCCCCACACGTACAGCCCGTAGCCACCCATGGCGAGGAAATCGTTGATGGATTCAAAATGCATCAGCTCACCTCCAGTGCCTGCCGCGCCCAGGCGGTGTGGCGTTCACGTTCCAGCATGATGGTGCGCAGCCGCATCAGCGCCACGGCGATGCAGTAGGCCCAGAAGGCCAGCGCCATCACCAGCATGCCCATGAGCATCGGCGTGGCCATGCTCGGCGCCTTGGCAAGGCTGACCGATGCGCCCTGGTGCAGCGTGTTCCACCACTTGACCGAGAAATAGATGATCGGGATGTTGACCACGCCCACCAGTGCCAGCAGCCCTGCAGCGCGGTCGGCGCGGCGCACGTCGTCGATCGATGCATGCAGCGACATGAAGCCGATGTAGAGGAACAGCAGCACCAGCTCCGACGTCAGCCGCGCGTCCCAGACCCACCAGGCGCCCCATGTCGGCTTGCCCCAGAGCGCGCCGGTCCACAGCGCCAGGAAGGTCATCAGCGCGCCGGTGGGCGCCAGCGCACAAGCCATCATGGACGACAGGCGCGAGTTGAAGACGAGGCCCACGCCGGCCCAGCCCGCCATGGCCAGGTACACCACCATCGACATCCAGGCCGCCGGCACATGGACGAAGATGATGCGGTAGGCCTCGCCCTGCTGTGCATCGGTGGGCGCGAGCCACAGCCCGATGTACAGGCCGATGGCGGTGAGCAGCGCAGCAGCAGCCCCGAACCAGGGGATCATCCTGCCGGCCAGCGGGTAGAAGCGCTGCGGCGCCGCAAAACGGAACCAGTTGGTGTCACGGGATTGCATGGTTGCGGACTCCGTTGTGTGTGCAGGCGCTGTTCATGACTCAACCGCAATCCGCAGGGCAGCCGCTGCCACCGGTGGCGCAGCCACCAGGGCCAGCGCCAGCAGGGCGCCCAGCAGCGAGAAATGGCCCGCCACGCCCAGGCCCGCGTTGTATGACTCCACCGCGCCTGCGCCGAAGATCAGCACCGGGATGCACAGCGGCAGCACCAGCAGCGACAGCAGCACACCCGCGCCGCGCAGGCCCACGGTGAGCGCCGCGCCAATCGCGCCAATCAGGCTGAGCACCGGCGTGCCAAGCAGCAGCGATGCGGCAAGCACCGCAATGGCCGGCGCAGAAAGATCAAACTGGATCGCCAGGACCGGCGCGACCACGGCGAGAAGCAGGCCCGACGCCACCCAATGCGCCGCTACCTTGCCCAGCACCAGCAAGGAGAGCGGGTGCGCCGACAGCAGCATCTGCTCCAGCGTGCCGTCCGTCCAGTCGTCCGCAAAGAGCCGCGCCAGCGACAGCATGGAGGCCAGCAGCGCAGCCACCCACACAATCCCCGGCGCCATGGTGCGCAGCAGCTGCGGCTCGGCGCCAACACCCAGCGGGAACAGGCTCGCCACCATGATGAAGAACACCAGCGCGGCCAGCGTGTCGGCGCGCCTGCGCAGCGCAATGCGCAGGTCGCGCAGGAAGACGCAGCGCATGCCTTCGAACACGCTGGCGGATGGCGGCGTGACGGGCACGGCGGCAGCGACGGTGGCTGTCATTGCGCAGGCTCCATCTGCGGGCTGCCCAGCGCAAGCGACTGCTGCGGCAGCCCGTCCAGCGGCACATCCTGGTGGCTGGTCAGCACCACCGTGCCGCCCCGGTGCAACTGCACGGCGACCAGGTTGCAAAGCCATTGCGTGGCCGCGGCGTCAAGCGTGTTGAACGGCTCATCCAGCACCCACAGCGGCGCCCATGCGCGCGCTGCCGGGGGCAAGGCCAGCCTGGCGAGGACGCAGCGCCTGCGCTGGCCCTGCGAGAGCTTGCGGGCCGGCGTATTGTGCTGGGCGCGCAGCCCCGCCTCGTCCAGCGCGCGCCTGGCCTGGATGCGGTCGATGCTGCCACCTGCGAGTGTGCAGGCCAGCTGCAGGTTCTCCAGCGGCGTGAGGTCGTCCTTGAGGGCGGCGGCGTGGCCGAGGTACACCAGGTGGCGGCCGAACTCTTCACGCAGCGCGCTGATGGGCTGGCCCTGCCACAGCACCTCCCCGGCCGCCGGCTCCAGCAGGCCGCACACCATGCGCAGCAGGCTTGATTTGCCCGCGCCGTTGGCGCCCTGCACCCGCAGCAGCTCGCCGGCGCGCACCTGGCGATTCAGGCCGCTGAACAGCACACGCCCGCCGCGCGCGCAGTCCAGCCCATCAAGCTCCAGCGCGACAGGGCCGCTTGCTGCTTGACGGGGGCTGCGAACAGAAGTGTCAATTATTTCGTTCAGCATGTTGTCAGATCAAGTTGACACTTATATCATGCAACGATGAGCACCGATACAGTGAAGACCGCCAGTACCCGCGATCAGGATGGGGGAAAGCCGCATGCCATCGTGATCGGCAGCGGCTTTGGCGGCCTGGCGGCTGCGGTGCGCCTGGGCGCGCGCGGGTATCGCGTCACCGTGCTTGAAAAGCTCGATGCGCCGGGCGGTCGCGCCTACGTGTACCGGCAGGACGGCTTTACCTTTGACGCCGGCCCGACCGTCATCACCGCGCCCTTCCTGCTCGAAGAACTCTGGGCCCTGTGCGGCAAGCGCATGGCAGACGACATCGACCTGAGGCCGGTCGCGCCGTACTACCGCATCCGCTTTGACGATGGCACCGTGTTCGACTACAGCGGTGATGCGCAGGCCATGCGCGCCGAGGTGGCCAAACTCGCTCCCGACGACGTCGCAGGCTATGAACGCTTCCTCAAGGCCAGCGAGGCCATCTACAAGGTCGGCTTTGAAGAACTGGGCCACGTGCCGTTCAACAGCTGGGCCGACATGGCCCGCGTGCTGCCCGCGCTGCTCAAACTCGAGGGCTACCGCACGGTCTATTCACTGGCCTGCAAGCATGTCAAGGATGCGCGGCTGCGCGTGGTGCTGACTTTCCAGTCGCTGCTCGTGGGCGGCAACCCGTTTGCGACAACGTCTGTCTATTGCCTGATCGCCTTCCTCGAGCGGCGCTGGGGCGTGCACTTTGCCATGGGCGGAACCGGCAGCCTGGTCAAGGGGCTGGTCGGCCTGATCGAGGGGCAGGGCGGTACGGTGCGCTGCAACCAGGCCGTCGCCAAAATCACCGTGAGCGAGGGCCGCGCGAGCGGCGTGCGCCTGGCCAATGGCCACACGCTGGCAGCAGACGTTGTTGTGTCCAATGCCGATTCCGCCACCACCTACAAACACCTTGTCGAGCCGCAACACCGCCGCCGCTGGACTGACAGGCGCATCGAGAAGTCGCGCTATTCGATGAGCCTGTTTGTCTGGTACTTCGGCACGAAGCGCCAGTACCCTGGCGTCGCACACCACACGATTGCCCTCGGCCCGCGCTACCGCGAGCTGCTGACCGACATCTTCGAGCGCAAGCTGCTGGCGCAGGACTTCAGCCTGTACCTGCACCGGCCGACCGCCACCGACCCGTCGCTCGCACCTGAAGGCTGTGATGCCTTTTATGTGCTGTCGCCCGTGCCGCACCTGCAAAGCGGCACCGACTGGCAAAAGGCCGCCGAGCCGTACCGCCAGTCGATCGAGAAATACCTTGAGGCCCACCTGCTGCCGGGCCTGAAGGACGAAATCGTCACCTCGCGCATGCTCACGCCGCAGGACTTCCAGGACCGCCTGTCGTCATTCCGCGGTGCCGCCTTTGGCCTGGAGCCCGTGCTCACGCAAAGCGCGTGGTTTCGCCCGCACAACCGCAGTGAAGAGCTGGAAGGGCTCTACCTTGTAGGCGCAGGAACCCACCCCGGCGCCGGCCTGCCCGGCGT
This sequence comes from Pseudomonadota bacterium, assembly GCA_040385105.1. GTDB lineage: Bacteria > Pseudomonadota > Gammaproteobacteria > Burkholderiales > Burkholderiaceae_C > JACMQX01. The sequence goes on along the minus strand of JAZKHY010000033.1, from coordinate 81,315 downwards.
TCTTTCATCGGCCCGCGTTCTGGACTCCGTCGTACCCCATGCAGACACTTTCGAACACCATCGCACAGCCGCCGCAGCTTCATCCACCCAGGCGCCCGGGCTCGGCGGCCCGGCAGTTGCCTGAAGGCGCCCGGATGCGCGGGAACGCCGGCACCCTGAGCGCGCAGGCGCGCGCCGACATGGCGGCCTGCCGCGCTGCGTTGCGCGAGGGCTCGTACACCTTCTATGCCGCATCGCTGATATTGCCGCGCTCAGTGCGCGAGCCGGCCTCTGCCCTCTATGCGTTCTGCCGCATGGCCGATGACGAGGTGGACAACGGCACCGACAAGCATGCCGCCGTGGCACGCCTGCATGCGCTGCTGGACGATACCTACAGCGGCCGCCCGAGAGCAAGCGCAGCAGACCGCGCACTCGCCGCCGTCGTCGCGCACTTCAAGCTGCCGCGCACGCTGCTGGATGCATTGCTGCAAGGCTTTGAATGGGATGCAGAAGGCCGCCGCTACGAAACGCTGGAAGACCTGCAGGACTATGCCGCCCGCGTGGCCGGCACCGTCGGCGCGATGATGGCTGTGCTCATGGGCGTGCGAACATCCGAGGGCCTGGCGCGCGCGTGCGACCTGGGCGTGGCCATGCAGCTGTCGAACATTGCGCGCGATGTGGGCGAAGACGCGCGCATGGGGCGCCTGTACCTGCCGCAGCAATGGATGCGCGAGGCGGGGCTGGACCCGCAGGCTTGGCTGGCCCGCCCGGTGTTCAACACGCAACTTGCATCCGTTGTGCAGCGCGTGCTCGACGCGGCTGACGTTCTCTACCGCCGCGTCGATGCAGGTGTGGCGCAGCTGCCGCTGGCCTGCCGCCCCGGCATCAATGCCGCGCGTTACCTCTACGCCGCCATCGGCCATGAGGTGGCGCGGCGCGGGCTGGACTCCGTGACGCAACGCGCCGTGGTGCCGCGCCCGCGCAAGCTGGCGTTGCTGTTGCGTGCGCTGATCAACCTCGCGCCGCCAGCCGCAGCGCAGGCTGCACCGTGCCTGCATGCCAACCGGTTCCTGGTGGACGCGGCGGCCCTGCAGTCCCTGCCCTCCGTGCCGGCGTCTGCGGCCACGCCTGCAGACGGGCCCACGCCATGGTGGCGCATCGGCCAGCGCCTGGAAGACCGCGTGGTCTGGGTCATCGCCCTGTTCGAGCGCCTTGAGCGCCGCGAGCAGGTCGCCCGCACCGCCGGCAGCAGCGTTTGACACCATGAGTTCCTCGCTCATCATCGGGCTTGAGATGGCGGGCGTGCTGGGGGCGGTGCTGGTCTGGGGTGCGTGGGAGTTGTGGACCTTGCGGCGCGAGAAGGAAAAGGACAGGGCGAAGGCGGAGGCGCTGGAGACGTCTTCTCCAGTTACTGAAGAATAGTCTCACCGGGTTCCAGTTTCGGGGCTCTGCTTTGTTCCCGGGCGGTCTGGTTTCTGCCCCGCAGTAAACGTCGGCGGGAAAATGAACGAACGCAACAACCCACCAGTGAACCCACAATGAGCCTCACTGACGCCAGGCCCTACATCTGGTCAATAGGCGTCGAAGTGGAAACAGCATCCCCCGGCGCATCCGCCATCGAGAACCGTTCATTGGTCCGCGTATAGAAACTGGCACCAAAGCGCCCCACCGGGTGGAAGTCGCGCAGGTTCACGCGCCAGGCCTGGGTGTCGATCAGGCCGTCCCGCGCGGCCATCCATTCAATGCGGCCGATGAAGACGTAGCGGCTGGGCGTCTCCAGTTTTTCGTGCAGCACGCATTCAAAGGCCACCGGTGCCTCCAGGATGCGCGGCGGCTTGATGCGGTGGGAGGCCACCGGCGTGAGGCCGACCTGCGTCAGCTCGCTCACATTGGCGGGAAAGGACTCGCCGCAGGCGTGCATCTTGTCGGCCATTGACTCATCCGAGATGTGCACCACGAACTCGCCGCTGGCCAGGATGTTGGCCGCCGTGTCCTTCAGCCGGCCGTCCTGCAGGCGGTTGATGCTGAGCATCAGGATGGGCGGGTCCTCGCCGATCATGTTGAACATCGAGAACGGGGCGGCATTGACCACGCCGTTGGCGCCCACGGTGGTGACCAGCGCGATCGGCCGGGGCACGATCAGGCTGGCCATCAACTTGTAGCGCTGGTAACTGGTGATGGCCCCGAAATCAACTTCTGTCATGGATCCTGCCGTCATGTCATGAAAACTGCGTTGGCAGGATTCTCATGCACATTCTCATGCATCAGGCACCGCCGCCCCGCCGCGGTGCGCCGCACCGTTTTGAATCAGGTAATGACCTCGACCTTGGCGCGCTTGGCAACGGCCGTCCACGACGTGATCTGCGACTTGATCAGGCCGGTGAAATCGTCGCCGACCACGGGCGTCTTGCGCGGGAAGGTCTGCAGTTCATCCAGGCGCGCTGCAATGTCGGGCTTGGCCAGGATCTCGGGGATGAGCGCCGTCAGCTTCTGCGCGACCGGTGCGGGCAGGCCCTTGGGCCCCGACAGGCCCAGCCACTGTGAACCCGTGAGCGACGGGAAACCCAGCTCGGCAAAGGTCGGGATGTTCGGCAGCCCCGGCATGCGGCTCGGGGTGGAGACCGCCAGCGCCCGGAGGGAGCCGGCTTTCAGCTGGGTGACGTTGGTGGTGACCGGGTCGAACACGCTGTCGATCTGGCCGCTGAGCAGGTCCAGCATGGCGGGTGCGCTGCCCTGGTACGGCACATGGTCGTGATTGGGCGCGTTGCCTTCAAGCTTGAGCATTTCGCCAAACAGGTGGTTGGCCGAGCCGATGCCCGAGGAGCCGTAGCGCACCGGCTGCGTCTTTGCCGCATTGATGTACTGGGCCAGGGTCTGGTAGGGCGACTGCGGGCGCACCAGCACGACCATCGGCGCCTCGACCAGCATGCCCATATGGGTGAAGTCACCCACCGGGTCGAACGGCATCGTGCGGCGCGTGGCGGTGGCATAGATGTGCACCGACGCGTGGCTCACGAGCAGCGAATAGCCGTCGGCTGCCTGGCGCGACACGTATTCCGTGCCGATCAGGCCGCCAGCGCCGGCCTTGTTGTCCACGATCACGGACTGACCCAGGGCCTGCGCGAGGTGGGGCGCCATCAGGCGTGCAACTGTGTCCACCAGGCCGCCGGGCGGGAACTGGCAATAGAGCTTGACGGCCCCGCGCGCGGGCCAGGCGCTTTGCGCATGGACCCAGGGGGTGGCGGTGATTGCGGCAGCGCCGGCGACGAGAAGATCACGACGTTTCATGGGTTCAGCTCCTTTTGCGGTGTCGATGAGTAGGTATCGACACGGCGTCTAGCAGGAACGGTGCCAGCTGACGGGATGCTGACCTGGCGATCAGGCGTGGCGGGGCATCCTCACGCGCGCCGCGGCATCCTGAATGGCAGCATCATCTGCACGGCAGGCCTGGCCCAGCGCTGCAGGCACAGGCTTTCATGGACAGCCGTGGCCGTCTCCCCGAGCAGCCGCGTCGTGAGGACGGAGCGCGCATAGAACGGCCCGTCTTCCAGCGTCTGGGCGACGCGTGTCGTGCCTGCGCTGTCGCTTCGGGTAGTGCGCGGCACACGCCAGCCGGACGCCGGCAGCCTGCTTTCGGGCGGCGGCGCAAAGTCGTTCACTCGGCCCTGGGCGTCGAAGGCCAGTGCGAGTGACAGCGGGCTGCCGTCGTTGCGCGTCACGTCGTACAGCACGGCGCTGCGGCGTTTTGCAAGGGCCGTGCGCGACCAGTCCCAGCGCTGGAAGTCCTGCTCCAGCGCGCGCTCGCCGCGGTTGCAGTCCAGGTACGCCGTGCCGCGCCAATGCAGTGCGGGGCGCTCCAGCGCCACTTCCACCCGGGCGCAGGGGGCAATGGGACACCAGTGGTGGCGGCCTGCGTCGTCCAGCGGGTAGCTGTGGTCCAGCAAGGCATCAGGTTCGAGCCTGATGCTGCCGCGCAGGCGGCGCGGCCAGGGCACGGTGACTTCATCGATCTGCGCTGTCAGTGCCTTGCCGTCCCAGGCCAGTGCGCTGGGGCCGATGCGCAGCTGGTTCGGCAAGCGCTCGACGCTGCTGCGGCCGCGCTCGGTCATGCACCAGCCGGTGGGTGATGCGGCCTCAGCGCCGGCATACAGCGCGACGTTGAGGGCGCAGTGGTCCAGCGGGTCCGCCAGGCCATGGTTGTTGCGCCGTGCGCGGGCATAGTAGGGCGAGAACACGCTGCCGACGAAGGCAATCAGCGTCAGGCCATGCTGGCCGTCGTCGCTCAATGCGTCGAGGTACCACCAGGCATAGCCGCCCTGCGGCACCGGTACATCAAAGGCGGGCGTCATGCGGCGCGACCCCTGTGCATGGCAGCGCCGATGTCGGCCAGCACGCTGGCAGCGGCCTGCCGGCCGGACAGTGCGGCCATCGGCACGCCGGGGCCGGGGTGGGTGCCGCCCCCTGCCAGGTAGAGGCCGTCCAGCCTGCTGCGTGCGCCGGGCCGCCTGAACGATGCCATCCAGCCATGCGAGGCCTGGCCGTAGAGCGCGCCGCCGGTGGCGGGGAAGAGGCGGTTGAAGTCCTGCGGCGTGGTGCGCAGCGTCTGGCCGCTGTCGCGGTACAGGCGCAGGCCGCAGGCTTCGAGCCGGCGGAAGGCGGCGTCTTCGCAGCGGGCAAGGGCGGCAGGGTCTGTGCCGTCAGAGTCCTTGTCGTCGCCGGTGGCGGGTGCGTTCACGAGGCACAGCAGGCGCTCGGAACCCCGGGGCCCGGCAGCGTCCGTGTCGCTGCGGTCCTGCGCGCAGACGTACACCGTCGGCTCGGAGGGAAGGCGGCCATGATCAAACAGTTCACTGAACTCAGCCTGGCAGTTGCCCGAGAAGAAGACGTTGTGCCGCAGCAGCGGGAAGCCGCGCGCAGGTGTGACGACGTTCCATGTGATGGCCGAGAGCGAGCGTGCCGAGCGGGCCGTCGCGCCCACGGCGCGTGCTGCCCGGGCGCCCAGCAGTCCGGCGGAGAGCGCGCCGGCGTCTCCGTTGAAGATCACCGCCGAAGCCGCGATCGTCTCGCCGCCGGCCAGCCGCACACCGCAGGCCCTGCCGCCCTGTGTGAGCACCTCGCGCACCGGCGCGCCGTAGCGGAAAGCCGCGCCGCGCCGCATGGCCAGATCTTCCAGCGTGGTGGCCAGCCTGTGCATGCCGCCTTCCAGAAGCCAGACGCCGTCCTGCTCCACATGCGCCACCAGCATCAGCGTGGCCGGCGCCATGAAGGGCGACGAGCCGCAGTAGGTGGCGTAGCGGCCAAAGAGCTGCTGCAGCCGGGGGTCATGAAAGTAGCGGCCCAGCGCCTTCCACATGGAACCGAACGGTGAGATCCGGGTGAGGCCCGCCAGGCCGCGCCGGCCGACGCGCGCGGCCAGCGACACCGCATTGGGCCTGGAGCCATGGATAAAGGGCTGCTCCAGCGTCTGGTAGATCAGCCTCGCGCGCTTGCAGAACGCCAGGTAGCGCGCGGCCTCGCCGGCGCCTGCGAAATCACCGATGGCGTCGGCCGACTGTGCCACGTCTGCATGCAGGTCCAGCGGCCGGCCGTGGCCCCAGGCATGGCGCGCCAGCGTCTGAACGGGCTTGAGGGCCAGGTGGCCGTGCAGCTGCTCGCCGACCTGTGCAAACAGGGCGTCAAACACGCTGCGCATGGTGAAGACGGTTGGCCCGGCGTCGAGCAGTGCGTCGCCGATGCGCACCTGCCGCATCTTGCCGCCGGGCTGGTCTGCGGCCTCCAGCACCAGGACCTCCAGGCCCTGATGCGCCAGCTCCAGCGCCGCCACCAGGCCGCCCACACCGGCCCCGACCACGATCACGCGTTGCCCTGGCACTACATCAGACCTTGTGTAAAGCACGGTTGACGGCTGGATTTCATGTGTCTATATTAACTGACACATATACGTGACAAGTTAAATTTACACAACGAAAGCCCGCATGAAAGCCATTACACGCATTGAGCAATCCCTTGCGGCCGCTGTCGCAGCGGGCGAAGACCCGGGCTGCCCCCCGAAGCTGGCCGGCGCCATCCGCCACGCCGTCTTCCCCGGGGGTGCGCGCATCCGGCCCCAGCTGTGCCTGGCGGTGGCCCATGCCTGTGGCGACGATGACCCGGTGCTGTCGGACGCTGCGGCGGTGGCCATCGAGCTGCTGCACTGTGCGTCGCTGGTGCATGACGACCTGCCCTGTTTTGACGACGCGCCGGTGCGGCGCGGCCGCGCCTCGGTGCACTGGGCCTTTGGCCAGCCGCTGGCGGTGCTGGCCGGTGATGCGCTGATTGTGCTGGCCTTCCAGACGGTTGCTGCTGCGGCGGGCCAGTCGCCACGGCGCCTGGCCGGCGTGCTGGGGACCATCTGCGCCGGTGTCGGCATGCCGTTCGGCATTGTGGCCGGCCAGGCCTGGGAGTCGGAATCGCGGGTTGCGCTGTCAGATTACCAGCGGGCCAAGACCGGCGCGCTGTTTGTGGCGGCCACGGCCGCCGGTGCGCAGGCGGCCGGCGCCGACCCGGTGCCGTGGCGCGGCCTGGGCGAGTGGCTGGGCGAGGCCTACCAGGTGGCCGACGACATCCGTGATGTGGTGGCCGACTCGCAACTGCTGGGCAAACCCGCCGGCCAGGATGCCGCCCTGGGGCGGCCCAGTGCCGCGCGCGACCTGGGCCTGGAAGGCGCGGTTGCCTACTTCCAGCAGCTGATCGCCAATGCGGCCGCGTCGATTCCCGAATGCCCCGGTGCAGCGCAGCTGCGCGCGCTGGTGCATGCCGAGTCCGAGCGCCTGGTGCCGGTGGCGATGACCGACGCCATCCTGGCCAGGCAAGTAGCCAGTGCCCAGCCTCACCTGGCCTGACCGCTGGTTTGGCTGGCGCAACAGGCTGCTTTCCAGCAGCCTGTTCCAGCGCCGGGCCTCCTCTTTTGCGCTCACGCGGCCGATTGCGCAGCGGCGGGCCCGCGAGCTGTTTGACCTGGTGGCCGGCTTTGTCTATTCACAGGTGCTGCTGGCCTGCGTGCGGCTCAGGCTGTTCGACATCCTTTCCGAAGGCCCGCAAACCGCCGATGCGCTGGCGCAGCGCCTCGGCCTGCCCACGGCAGGCGCACAGAGGCTGCTGTCGGCTGCGGCCTCGCTGCGCCTGGTCGAGCTGCGCAGCCAGGGCCGCTATGGCCTGGGCGTACTCGGCGCACCGATGGTGGGCAACGCGGCGCTGGCCGCGATGGTGGAGCACCATACCGCGCTCTATGCCGACCTGGCCGACCCGGTGGCGCTGCTGCGGGGTGAAGCCGGCCCGGCGCGGCTGGCCGCTTACTGGCCCTACGCCCTCAATACCGAAGCAGGGCAGGCGCAGCAGGGCCTGCTGGACGGGCAGGTCGCAGGCTATTCGGCCCTGATGTCGGCGTCGCAGCCGCTGGTGGCCGGCGAGATCCTCGACGCATGGCCGATGGCCCGGCACCACTGCCTGCTGGACATTGGCGGCGGCGAAGCCACCTTCCTGATGCAGGCCGCTGCCCGCGCGCCCGGCCTCAAGCTCATGCTGTTCGACCTGCCCGCCGTCGCGCAGCGCGGACGGCAACGGATGGTTGATGCGGGGTTGGGCCACCGTGCCAGCGCCACGGGCGGCGACTTCTTCAGGGACGCATTGCCGCAGGGTGCCGACATTGCCACCCTGGTGAGGGTGGTCCATGACCATGACGACGCCGGCGTCCTCACCTTGCTCCGGGCGGTGCACAGCGCCCTGTTGCCCGGCGGCACGCTGCTGCTGGCCGAGCCGATGGCCGGCACTTCGGGCGCCGAGCCGATGGGCGACGCCTACTTCGGCATCTACCTGCTGGCCATGGGCCGCGGCCAGCCGCGCACCGAGGCCCGGCTGACCGAACTGCTGGAACAGGCGGGGTTTACCGGTGTACGCCGGGTCCCGACGCGGATGCCGCTGCAGACCAGCATCCTGGTGGCCACGGCGGGGTGTCAGATGGCCTTGCAAGACCAAGTGTAAATATTAATTGACATTCCAAAGAGTCACTTTAATATGACACATATGCCAAGTCCCACGACAAGCTCCGTTGACAGGTTCGACACCGAGGCCCACACATGAAAGCCATGGCCGTCGTGCTGGAACGTCCTGAGCACCTTGTGCTCAGCCAGCTCGACCTGTCCACGCCCACTGACGACGATGTGGTCGTCGACATCAGCTGGAGCGGCATCAGCACCGGCACGGAAAAGCTCCTCTGGTCAGGTCGCATGCCCGCGTTCCCGGGCATGGGCTATCCGCTGGTGCCGGGCTATGAATCCGTGGGTGAGATCGTGGTGGCCGGGCCGAACTCGGGCCGGCGTTCAGGCGACACCGTCTTTGTGCCGGGCTCCAGCTGCTTCGGCCCGGTGCGCGGCCTGTTCGGCGGTGCAGCGGCAAGGCTCGTCGTACCCGGCGCGCGTGCGCTGCAGATCGACAGCCAGCTCGCCGAGCGTGGCGTGTTGCTGGCACTCGCCGCCACGGCGTACCACGCGACATCGGGCGCGGGTACACAACAGCCGGACCTCATCATCGGCCACGGCGTTCTCGGCCGCATGATCGCGCGCCTGGCCGTTGTTGCCGGCGCAGCGCCGGTGGTGTGGGAGACCAATGCCGCACGCCGCGAAGGTGCAGAAGGCTATGAAGTCATCGATCCGTCCACCGACACCCGGCGCAACTACCGCTGTATCTGTGACGTGAGCGGCGACGGCAAGCTGCTCGACACCCTGATCGGCCGCCTTGCACCCGGCGGTGAAGTCGTGCTGGCCGGCTTTTATGACGAGCCGCTGTCCTTTGTATTCCCGCCCGCCTTCATGCGCGAGGCCCGCATCCGCGTGGCGGCGCAGTGGCAGCCGCAGGACCTGGCCGCCGTCAGGGACCTGGCCGAGTCCGGCCGGCTGTCGCTGGACGGCCTCATCACCCACCGCAGCGAGGCCACCCAGGCCGACGCTGCCTACAGAACTGCCTTTGGCGATCCTGCCTGCCTGAAGATGATCCTCGATTGGAGAGCCTGCTCATGAGTTCCAGCACGATACCGGCCACCGCGCCCATCAAGTTCATGATGAAGGAGCAGCTCCGCGCCGAGGCTGCCATCGAACCCTCGCCCGTGGCCACCGGCCCGGTGACCAAGGAGACGCAGATCATTGCGATCTACGGCAAGGGCGGCATCGGCAAGAGCTTCACCCTGGCCAACCTCAGCTACATGATGGCCCAGCAGGGCAAGAAGGTGCTGCTGATCGGCTGCGACCCCAAGAGCGACACCACCAGCCTGCTGTTCGGCGGCCGTGCCTGCCCGACCATCATTGAAACCTCGTCCAGGAAAAAGCTGGCCGGCGAAGCCGTGCAGATCGGCGACGTCTGCTTCAAGCGCGACGGCGTCTATGCCATGGAGCTGGGCGGCCCTGAAGTCGGCCGCGGCTGCGGCGGGCGCGGCATCATCCACGGCTTCGAGCTGCTTGAAAAACTCGGCTTCCATGAGTGGGGCTTTGACTACGTGCTGCTCGACTTCCTGGGCGACGTGGTCTGCGGCGGCTTCGGCCTGCCTATTGCGCGCGACATGTGCCAGAAGGTGATCGTCGTGGCCAGCAATGACCTGCAGTCGCTCTATGTGGCCAACAACGTCTGCAGTGCTGTGGAGTACTTCCGCAAGCTCGGCGGCAATGTCGGCGTGGCGGGCATGGTCATCAATCGCGACGACGGCACCGGCGAGGCCGCCGCCTTTGCGGACAAGGTCGGCATACCGGTGCTCTCGACGATCCCGGCGAATGAAGACATCCGCCGCAAGAGCGCCAGCTACGAAATCATCGGCAGGCCCGGCACGCAGTGGGGCCCGATGTTTGAGGAACTTGCAGCCAATGTCCATACCTCCCTGCCGGTGCGGCCGAAGCCGATGACGCAGGACCAGCTGCTGGGCCTGTTCTCCGCCGCATCCGTGGGCCGCGATGTGGTGCTGGAGCCGGCAACGCAGTTCGACATGTGCGGCAAGACCGAGATCGTGCGCGAGACGCTCGAAGTTGTCTACGACGAGGTCTGAACGCAATGAGCAAGACCATCCCGATCATCCCCGTGGCACAGGCCAGCCAGGCGGTTGCGCCCGGTGTGCCCACCACGACGCTGGAAGGTGACGGCATGGGCTGCCATTCGGGCGGCGAGGCGATGCTGGCGGCCGCACGGTCGGCCGGCAAGTCAGACGTGCTCGACCAGTACGCCAAAGACTATCCAAAGGACCCCGCAGCCGGACCGCATGACCAGCCGCAGAGCATGTGCCCTGCATTCGGCTCGCTGCGCGTCGGCTTGCGGATGCGCCGCACAGCCACCATCCTGTCGGGCTCGGCCTGCTGCGTCTATGGCCTGACCTTCACCTCGCATTTCTATGGTGCGCGCCGCAGTGTCGGCTATGTGCCGTTCAACTCCGAGTCGCTCGTCACCGGCAAGCTGTTCGAGGACATCCGCGAGGCGGTGCACAAGCAGGCCGACCCGGCGCTGCTGGATGCCATCGTCATCATCAACCTGTGTGTGCCGACGGCCAGCGGTGTGCCGCTGCAGATCCTGCCGAAAGACATCAACGGCGTGCGCATCATCGGAATTGACGTGCCGGGCTTCGGTGTGCCGACCCATGCCGAGGCCAAGGACGTGCTGGCCGGCGCGATGCTGAAGTACGCCCGCACCGAAGCGCTGGCCGGCCCGGTGCAGGCACCGCGCAACGGCAAGTCGGACAAGCCGACGATCACGCTGCTGGGCGAGATGTTCCCGGCCGACCCGGTCATCATCGGTCGCATGCTCGAGCCGATGGGCCTGGCTGCCGGCCCTGTGGTGCCCACGCGCGAATGGCGCGAGCTGTATACGGCGCTGGACTGCGCGGCTGTGGCGGCGATTCACCCGTTCTACACTGCGAGCGTTCGCGAGTTTGAAGCGGCAGGCCGCACCGTCGTCGGCTCCGCACCGGTGGGCCATGACGGCACCGAAGCCTGGCTCCAGGCCATCGGCCAGTCGGCCAACGTGCCGCAGGCGCAGATCGACGCCGTCAAGAATTTCATGTTGCCTGCCATCAAGGGCGCGCTCTCGAAAATGCCGATCAAGGGCCGCATCACGCTGAGCGGCTATGAAGGCTCCGAGTTGCTGGTCGGCCGCCTGCTGGTGGAAAGTGGCGCAGACCTGCGTTACGTCGGCACCGCCTGCCCGCGCACACCCTGGAACGAAGCCGACAAGCAGTGGCTGGAGTCAAAGGGCGTGCATGTGCAGTTCCGCGCGTCGCTGGAGCAGGACCTGGCCGCGATGCACGAATGGAAGCCTGACCTGGCCATTGGCACAACGCCCATCGTGCAGGCCGCCAAGGAGCTGACCGTCCCTTCGCTTTACTTCACCAACCTGATCTCAGCGAGGCCGCTGATGGGCCCGGCTGGTGCCGGCTCGCTGGCCACCGTCATCAATGCTGCCATCGGCAACAAGGCGCGGTTTGAGGCGATGAAGGACTTCTTCGGTGACGCTGGCACGGGCCACAGCGCGGGCGTGTGGGAGCCTGCCAACGGCGTTCCGCAAGACCGCCCTGACTTCAAGGCTGACACGCGCAGGCAAGTTCAGAAGATGCTCAAGAAGCGCAAGGCCGAGGAGATGATCTAGATGCTAGTCCTCGACCACGATCGCGCAGGAGGCTACTGGGGGGCGGTGTATGTGTTCACCGCCATCAAGGGCCTGCAGGTTGTCATTGACGGCCCGGTGGGCTGCGAGAACCTGCCGGTCACCTCGGTGCTGCATTACACCGACGCGCTGCCGCCGCATGAGCTGCCGATCGTCGTCACCGGCCTGGCCGAAGAACAGCTGGGCCGTGAAGGTACCGAGGGCTCGATGCGCCGTGCCCATGCCGCGCTGGACCCGGACCTCCCGTCTGTCGTCGTCACCGGTTCCATCGCGGAAATGATCGGTGGCGGCGTGACGCCCGAGGGCACCAATCTGCAGCGCTTCCTGCCCCGCACGATTGACGAAGACCAGTGGCAGTGCGCCAACCGCGCCATGTTCTGGCTCTGGTCCGAATACGGCCTGAAGAAAGTGCCGGCACGCAAGCCGTTTGCCGAGCGGCCCGCCGGCGAGCGCCCGCGCGTGAACATCATCGGCCCGAGCTACGGCACCTTCAACTGCCCGAGCGACCTGGCCGAGATCCGCCGCCTGGTGCAGGGCATTGGCGCCGAGATCAACATGGTCTTCCCGCTGGGCAGCCACCTGGCCGATGTGTCGCGCCTGGTCGAGGCTGATGTGAACATTTGCATGTACCGCGAGTTCGGCCGCATGCTCTGCGAGGCGCTGGAGCGGCCCTACCTGCAGGCGCCGATCGGCCTGCACAGCACCACCAAGTTCCTGCGCAGCCTGGGCGCGCTGCTGGGGCTGGACCCGGAGCCGTTCATCGAGCGCGAGAAGCACACCACGATCAAGCCCATCTGGGATCTGTGGCGCTCGGTGACCCAGGACTTCTTCGGCACGGCCAGCTTTGCGGTGGTGGCCAATGAAACCTACACCCGCGGCATCCGCCATTTCCTTGAAGACGAGATGGGCCTGCCTTGCAACTTTGCCATCGCACGCCGCGCCGGCGCCAAGACCGACAACGACGAAGTGCGCCGCCTCACCCATGAGAAGACGCCGCTGGTGATGTACGGCAGCTACAACGAGCGCATCTACCTCGCCGAATGCGGCGGTGGCGGCATGATGAAGACGACCTTCATTCCGGCCTCGTTCCCGCTGCCGATCATTCGCCGCCACACCGGTACGCCGTTCATGGGCTATGCGGGCGCGACCTACATCATCCAGGAATTCTGCAACGCGCTGTTTGATGCGCTGTTCCACATCCTGCCGCTGGGCACCGACCTGGACCGGGTGGACCCGACGCCGGTGCGCCTGGCCGAGTTGCAGACCCGGCCCTGGGATGACGACGCGCACCAGCTGCTTGACGAGTTCGTGCGGACCGAGCCGGTGCTGGTACAGATCTCGGCGGCCAAGCGCCTGCGCGACCGCGTCGAGCGCGACGCACGCAGCGCTGGCGAGGAGCGCGTGACGGCAGAGCGCGTGGCCCGCTCGCGCGATGCACTGCGCCAGGGAGCCGTTGCATGACGCAGGCAACAAGAGTCAATGAAATTGCCCGGCCAGGCCGGGCACAAGGAATGTCGCGGCATCCGCCACGACAACCCTCACCGCGGGGGTGGATCGCGGCAACTGCCGAAAGGCATTTCAGGAGAAAGCACTATGGCTGATAGCAGAGACGGCTCATTGTCCGGATTGACGGACAGTGAAGCCAAGGAGTTTCACGGCATATTCATCACCAGCTTCATCATCTTCACGGTGATCGCGGTTGTTGCGCACTTCCTTGCGTGGCAATGGCGCCCGTGGCTGCCCGGCGCTGGTGGGTATGCATCCATGATCAACGATGCCAAGGATGTCGCAGCCGCGTACATCGCCGTGGCATTCACCGCCTGAGGAGGACAGAACATGTGGCGCATATGGACTCTTTTCGACCCGCGCAGGACGTTGATCGCCCTGTTCACCTTTCTGTTTGCCCTGGCACTGGTGATTCATTTCATCCTGCTGAGCACGGATCGCTTCAACTGGCTCGAAGGCCCCGCAAAAGGCAAGGTTGCCGGGCAGATGTCGTCGATGCCGGCTCCGGCCACGGCACCGAAGCAGTAACGGCATTCATGCCGCAAATGGCAGATGGGGCACGGGCTGGCCGCCTGTCCCCGTCTGCCAGCCGGACAGGTTTGAAAGCGTTGCCGCATTGTGGCAACCAATGAATTTTGGGGACAAGAATCATGGCCATGCTCAGCTTTGAACGAAAGTACCGCGTGCGCGGTGGCACCCTCGTCGGGGGGGATCTCTTCGACTTCTGGGTAGGGCCGTTCTATGTCGGCTTCTTCGGTGTCACCACCATCTTTTTCTCGATCGTCGGCATCCTGATGATCCTCTGGGGCGCCTCGCAGGGGCCGACCTGGAACCTATGGCAGATCAGCATCGCGCCGCCCGACCTGAGCTACGGGCTCAAGTTCGCGCCGCTGATGCAGGGCGGCCTGTGGCAGCTCATCACCGTGTGCGCGATAGGCGCCTTCGTCTCCTGGGCGCTGCGCGAGGTGGAGATATGCCGCAAGCTCGGCATCGGCTACCACATACCGTTTGCGTTCGGCGTGGCCATCTTTGCCTATGTGACGCTGGTCGTCATCCGGCCGGTGCTGATGGGCGCCTGGGGCCATGGCTTCCCGTACGGCATCATGAGCCACCTGGACTGGGTGTCCAACACCGGCTACCAGTACCTGCACTTCCACTACAACCCGGCCCACATGCTGGCCGTGAGCTTCTTTTTTGCGACGACCTTTGCGCTGTCGCTGCATGGCGCGCTCATCCTCTCGGCCACGAACCCCGGCAAGGGCGAGGTGGTCAAGACGGCAGAGCATGAGAACACCTTCTTCCGCGACACCATCGGCTACTCCATCGGTACCCTGGGCATCCACCGCCTGGGCCTGTTCCTGGCCCTGTCGGCCGGCTTCTGGAGCGCCGTGTGCATCGTGATCAGCGGACCCTTCTGGACGCGTGGCTGGCCCGAGTGGTGGGGCTGGTGGCTCAACCTGCCCATCTGGAACTGAGACCCAACCCGCGAGGAGACACATCCATGGCTACTGAATATCTCAATCTGTTCACCCGGGTCCAGGTGGCGGCCCCTTCCTACCCCGGCGTGCCGCTGGCCCAGGGCAACAAGGAGCGCGAAGGCCCGCCCATCCACATGCACTGGCTCGGCAAGATCGGCGATGCGCAGATCGGGCCGATCTACCTCGGCTGGTTCGGCGTGGCGTCGCTGCTGTGCTTCTTCATCTGCATCGAGATCATCGGCCTGAACATGCTGGCCTCGGTCGACTGGGACATTGTGCAGTTCGTGCGCAAGCTGCCATGGCTGGGCCTTGAGCCGCCGCCGCCGGGCATGGGCTTGAAGCTCTTTCCCCCGCTCGCGCAGGGCGGCTGGTGGCTGATGGCCGGTTTCTTCATGACGATGTCGGTGTTGCTCTGGTGGGGCCGCATGTACCGGCGCGCCAAGGCGCTGGGCATGGGCACCCATGTGGCCTGGGCGTTTGCCGCTGCCATCTGGCTGATGCTGGTGCTCGGCTTCATCCGCCCCATCCTGATGGGCAGCTGGGGCGAGGCGGTGCCGTTCGGCATCTTCCCCCACCTGGACTGGACGGCCGCCTTCTCCATCCGCTATGGCAACCTGTTCTACAACCCTTTCCACATGCTGTCGATCGCCTTCCTGTATGGCGCGACGCTGCTGTTCGCGATGCACGGCGCCACCATCCTGGCGGTGAGCCGCTTTGGCGGCGAGCGCGAGATCGAGCAGATCGTGGACCGCGGCACGGCCAGCGAGCGGGCCGCCCTGTTCTGGCGCTGGACCATGGGCTGGAACGCGACGATGGAGTCGATCCACCGCTGGGGCTGGTGGTTTGCGGTGCTGTGCCCGCTGACCGGCGGCATCGGCATCCTGCTGACCGGCACCGTGGTGGACAACTGGTACCTCTGGGCCGTCAAGCACCATATCGCGCCGGTCTACCCTGCCGTGTTTGCGCCGATGACCGACCCGGCCCTGTTGCAAGGAGTCAAGCCATGATCAAGCTACGTACGGCGCTGTGCGCCACCGCCATCGGCCTTGCCACGCTGCTGGCCGGCTGCGAACGCCCGCCGGTGGACACCGTGCAGCGCGGCTACCGCGGCACCGGCATGGTCGAGGTGTACAACCCGCGCATCCTGGAGAAGCAGGCCGCGCTCAATACACCGCCGGCTGCGCAGCCGGCGCTGCCGGCCAACCCCGATGGCCCGAAAGCCGGTCAGGTGTTCCAGAACGTGAAGGTGCTCGGCGAGCTGGGCGTGCCCGAGTTCACCCGGCTGATGCTGGCGATGACGGCCTGGGTCTCGCCGCAGCAGGGCTGCACTTATTGCCACGCCGGCGACAACATGGCGTCTGACGCGCTGTACACCAAGGTGGTCGCACGCCGCATGCTGGAGATGACGCGGCACATCAACAGCGACTGGAAGAACCACGTCGCCGAGACCGGCGTCACCTGCTACACCTGCCACCGCGGCCAGCCGGTACCGGCCAAGGTCTGGTTTGCGCCAGAAGGCCAGAAGCAGGCAGGAAAGATGCTTGGCGACGATCTGGGGCAGAACAAGCCGTCCACACTGACCGCGCTGACGTCCTTGCCGTATGACCCGTTCACGCCGTTCCTGCTCAAGGGCACAGAGATCCGGACGGTCGGCTCGACGGCATTGCCCACGGGCAACCGCCAGAGCATCAAGCAGACGGAAAACACCTATGGCCTGATGATGCACATGTCGGACTCGCTGGGCGTCAACTGCACCTACTGCCACAACAGCCGCTCCTTCACCGACTGGGACCAGAGCACACCGCAGCGCGGCACAGCCTGGCATGGCATCCGCATGGCGCGCGACCTGAACACGAAGTACCTGGAGCCGCTCAAGCCCGTCTTCCCGCAAGACCGGCTTGGCCCGACGGGTGATGTGGCCAAGCTCAACTGCGCGACCTGCCACCAGGGGGCGTTCAAGCCTCTCTATGGCGCCGGCATGCTGAAAGACCATCCGGAGCTGGCCGCACGGCCTGCGATTGCGGCGCTGGTTGCGGCTGCGCCGGCCAGTGCTGCCTCGGCTTCGAAGTAGTCTTCTTGGGGGTTTTGCGGCACGGCTCGTTTTTTCGCGCCAACGCTTCTTCGAGATCAGGCGGGCAGGGTACTCTGCTCCGCGGCTGTCCCCCGCCGGCTTCGCCGTCTCCTCCTTTATGCCGCTGCGCAGAGCACCCTACCCACCTGATCCGGGGAGGTTTGGTCACGCCAGCAGGCATGGGCTTGATTAGCCTCCGGAGCGCGGGGACGAGCGTGGGGTCAGATCACAATTCAGGACAGTGATCTCAACGGAGCGCGCGGTATCGAACGAAATTGTGCTCTGACCCCAGGCGACCACGCTGCAGGTCTTCCTGGCTCGGAGACATTTTCATCACGTCTGAGATGTAGGCTGCACGCGTGTTTTCACGAAGGCTTCGACAAGCGCAGCCCGAACGGAAGAATTGCCAGACGCCTGAGCAAGTGCCATTGCGCTGTGCCGCACCACGACGCTGCCCACAGCCTTGCGCGAGGTAATGGACAGAAAAAACCGCGCATAGCGCGGCTGTTGAAAGAGCTGCGGCATAGAGGATTGCCCAGCTACTTGCCCGCAGCAGCATCAACCCGCGACCGCATGCCCCACGACCACAGCGCCTCTGACGGCAGCGGCAGCACCATGAACCAGTGCTCCAGCACAGCCAGCGATAGCAAGGTGGCGGCGAATGCGAGAGAGGTGGCTTCGAAGGCCATGATGCCGTCGGCCGTGGCGTTGCCCCACAGCATCCAGGCTACAGCCGAACCAAAGATGACGGACAGCGGGAACAGCGGGTTCATCGCCTTGCGCCTGAAGTAGGTGTGGATGTACTTGAGATGCGCCGGCAGGAAGGATTCACTCAGGTTGCGCACGCCCAGGAACACGTTGAGCTTGGCGCTCAGGCGCATCACCCACAGCACGCTGAACGTCCACAGTCCGGTCTGGTTGGGCGCGTCCCAGGTGGCTGCGATGACTGCGCCGCCGAGCACGACCAGCGCGAGTTCATGGTGCAGGATCGCCTGCAGCGCGAAGCCGGTACGGCGCCAGCCTGTCGCTTCCGGCGGGCAGGCCTGGCGCCTTGCGCCTGTGACATAGCCCAGCAGGAATGCGACCTCCTGCCAGGCCCACACCATCAGCGCGCAGGTGAAGGCCAGGTAGGCGCCGGTGACGCGGGTGTCCTTACCTGTGACATACAGACCTAGGATGGACAGCAGCAGGAAGAACGTGGCGCCGACCATGGTCCATTTGAAAGTCCAGCGCGGCATGCCCACCAGGTACAGGATCACGCCCGTGCTGAACCACCAGATGAACAGGGTGTAGAGGACAGGCAGCGCGTACTGCATCAGGGTCATGGCACGGGCGCGGTCGGGGGCGGGTTGATCCGGATCCGGTCGTCAGCTCACCAGGCAGGCGCGACGCGCATGTCCTGGGGCAGGTCGTGATGGTGGGCGGGCAGGCAATACAGGCGCACAAATGTCAGGCCTGCGGCCAGCCCGAGACCAAGCTTTTTCAGGTTGCCGATGACGCCGCCTTGCGCAGCCGCCGCTTCCATCGCCAGCGAGAGGTGGCGCAGCCGCTCAAGGCCGGCGCGAAAGCGCGGGTCGTCGATGTTGAGCGTCAGCGGGAACACCTGGCGGGTGATCTCCGACGTGATGCGGAACACCTGGTAGTCGTATTCCGTCGGGTCCATGCCCATGGCCGCATGCATCTCGGGGCGGGTATGGTCGCGCACATACATGGTGGCATAGACGGCCAGCACGAAGAAGCGGATCCACAGCTTGTTGTGGCCCTTGAGCAGGTGCGGGTTGGCGCGCATCAGCAGCGCAAAGGCCTCGCCGTGGCGGAATTCGTCATTGCACCAGCGCTCGAACCATTTGAAGATCGGGTGGAAGCACAGTTCCGGGTGCTTCTCGACCTGGCGGTAGATGGCGATGTAGCGCGCGTAGCCAATCTTTTCTGACAGGTAGGTGGCATAGAAGATGAACTTCGGCCGGAAGTAGGTGTACTTCTTGGCCCTGGCCAGGAAGCCCAGGTCCACGCCCACGCCAAAGTCCTTCAGCCACTGGTTGATGAAGCCGGCATGGCGGCTCTCGTCGCGCGCCATCAGGCCCATCAGCTCCTTGATGTCCGGGTTGGTCACCCGCTTCTTGATTTCTGCATACAGCACACAGCCCGAGAATTCGGAGGTGACAGAGCTGATCAGGAAGTCGAGAAACTCCTTGTGCAACGCCGGCGGGAGCGAAGAGTAGTTGCCCACCATCTCGGGCGGGCGCTGGAAGTGGTCGGTGTTGGAGTCGGCGCGGAACTCGTCCATCAGCGCATCCCATTGCGGCCGGATCGACTCGATATTGATGCGGTCCATGGCCTTGAAGTCAGTGGTGTAGAACCGCGGCGTGAGCATCGTGTTCTTCAATGCGGTGCCGGTGGCTTCGTTGGGCACGACTGCGGCTGCGGGTGCGGTGATGGTGGCTTCTGTCATGACAGGTTCCGCTCGGTTGGTTCGTCAGCTCAGGGTTTTGGCGGTATGGCCATCAGCTTCGCGAACACCGCAGCATTCCTTGGGCCGAACGATTCAAGGTCAACCCGGCGGCCGGTGCCGGGGTCCACGAGTGTGAGCCGCCCGTCGGCGCGGCCAATCATCTGGAAGGGCAGCTCGGGCCCGATGCCCATGCGCTTGCGCTCGCGCGCCAGGCCCCGCATGGTGCCGCGCAGGAAGCCGTTGCTGGCGGGCGCGACGGTGTCCACCTGCTGCCTGCTGCGCGCATCGATGATGGCGATGCTGCCGTCGCTGCGGTCTTCAAACAGGAATTCGCGCATCGTCACCGATGCGGCGTCAGGCACGGTGACCTTGCCCACGCCGGTCATCCGCACCGCCGAAACGGCCACGATAGACAGCACCACCAGCGCGCCTGCCGCCAGCAGCGGCACGCGTTGCAGGCCGGGGGTGAAGGTCTGCCCGCTCATGGCTGTCATGCCGCCACCGGGCCGGCGTTGGCAGAGCCCGGTTGCAGTCCTGCGTGATGGTCGTTGGCGGCCGTGCGCAGTGGTGAACCCGGCACGACGGTGCCTTCGCCGGCGGCTGCGGCGCTGATCGCTGTTGTCAGCAGCTCCCCGACCCGCATGGCGTCCGGTATGCCGCGCAGCATGGGTTCCGTGTGCTTGACGCGCCACGGCCGTGCATGCGGCCACAGGTGCAGGTAGGCGATCTGCTCGTCCTGTGCGAGGGTGAGGGCGATGTCGCCTGTGCCGTCATTGTTGGCACGCAGTCCGGCCGATGCAATCTTGCGGTACGGCAGGTTGAACGTCACGCTCAGCACAATGCCCACGCGCATCACGACGCGCCGGTCGGTCAGTGTGTACACGGTGGTGCGGCTGGTGAGCCAGGCCATCAGCGACAGCAATCCGAGCGCGACCAGGGACAGCGGCAACAACACGGCAAGTGACAGCGCTGCAGATGCAACACCGCCGCCGTCATACAGCACCGTGCTGACGCGCCACAGCAGCATCAGCGCAAAGTAGATGGCCAGCGTGCGCACCCGCATCACCTGCACGGCCAATGTGCGCCAGTCGGGCGCGCCCTGCCAGAGGATGCGCTCGCCTGGCGGCAGCGGCTCGGGCAGGCCATGCTCTGCCTCGAACTCGTGTTCGTGCTGGACCGGGGCGTTCACAGGAAGGGCTCCTGGCGGGCCGGCGTG
Source organism: Pseudomonadota bacterium (assembly GCA_040385105.1). GTDB lineage: Bacteria > Pseudomonadota > Gammaproteobacteria > Burkholderiales > Burkholderiaceae_C > JACMQX01. Next base: position 60,943 of record JAZKHY010000033.1, on the reverse strand, counting down.
GCGTACAGCACGCCGCCGCCGTAGTAGGCCATGATCTTCTCTTCTTCCAGCAGCGTGACCTGGTCCGGGTTGGCGGTGCCGGGCACCTCTGCAAACTGGCTGCCGAGGATCGACTTGACGCGGACCCGCTGCGCATCGATGCGGGTGAAGTTGATCGGCAGCAGCACACGGCGCGCACTGCCGGCCACCTCAAGTTCCAGGTAGCGGAACAGCATTTCCGAGCGGTCCACCCAGACGTCCACGACCTTGCCGCCGGCCTTGCCGTCATCGCCGATCACCGTCATGCCGCGTGGGTCCGGGTCGCCGGAGGCCACGTCAAAGTCTGCTGCCACCCGCAGCGGCACGATCTTGATGTCTCCTTCCAGGGTCGTGTCCGCGACGTCGGGCCGGTCTGCCCAGGCGCCTGGGCCAACGCCGTCAAGCATCGGGTTGCCGGTGGGCACCAGCGGTGCGCCCAGCCAGTTGCCGGCAGGCACGGCCGCCAGGCCCTGCGCCGACTTGTTGCTGTTGGGCACGGTGCGGGTGCTGCCGTCGCGCAGCAGGTAAGTCTTGGGGCTGGGGATGGGTGGCCAGCCCTGCACGCGGACATGGGCCGAGCGCTCGGACTCCAGCGGATAGCCCTCGCGCTTGTTCTCCTGCAGCAGGTAGTAGATCAGGCCTGCAAAAAATACCCAGAACACGTACAGCGCGATCTGCGCGACGTCGATATAACCTGTGATGGCTCCGGTTTCCATAAGCGCTCTCCTGTAAATCCAGTACGCAACTAGCCCGGCATGTCTGCCAGGCCGAACTTCGCTGGAACCTGCTGGCGCGGTTGCGTTGAATGACGCACCAGCGGGCCCAATGCCACCAGGGTGGCGAACAACAAAACGATTTCGAGGTGATAGACAAAGCTGTAGCCGACTGACGGAGACATCAGGGCAGTGCCCAGTGCGCCCTGCTCTGCCAGCGCCGAAATCACGTCGCGCAGGCCACCGCCGATGGCGATGGCGATGCCGGCGGCTGTGGCCTGCACCGCGCCCCATGCGCCGAGGGCCAGGCCGTTGTGGTCGTCGTTCTGCAGGCCCATGGCTGCGGTCAATGTGGCTACCGAGAACAGGCCGCCGCCAAAGCCGATGAAGATGGTGCCGAAGCGGAACAGCATGGCCGAGCGCATCGGGTCGGCAAAGATGACGGCTGCAAAACCCGCAACGCCGGCCAGCGCGCCCATGGCCGCCAGGCGGTACGGGTCGCCGCCGTGGTGCAGCCAGCGCGAAGCCAGCGCAAAGGCGGCTAATGCGCCGCCCGCCATCAGCGCGGTAAGGGAAGAGGTCGCGCCTACCGGCAGGTTCATGATCTGCCCGCCATAGGGCTCCAGCAGGATGTCCTGCATGCTGAAGGCTGCCGTGCCCAGCCCCACGGTGACGAGCAGGCGGCTGGCCCGCCCGCCCCGGGTGAAGGCGCGCCAGGAGTCGCGGAATTTCGGCCGGGCTTCACCAGGCCGGGATGCGGTGCGCGAGGGGTCGCGTGCCTCCTGCTTCCAGAGGGCGACCATGTTCAACACCATCGTCAGCAGCGCAGCGCCCTGGATCACCTGGATCAGCTTGACCTGCCTGAAGTCGGCCAGCAGCGCACCGAACACGACCGAGCTGGCCACCATGCCGAGCAGCAGCATCACGTACAGCATCGCGACGACGCGCGGGCGCGACTCGGCTGGCGCAAGGTCGGTTGCAAGGGCAAGGCCGGCGGTCTGGGTCAGGTGCAGCCCGGCGCCCACCAGCAGGAAAGCCAGCGCCGCGCCGATCTGGCCGAAGATCGCCGGGCCATGCGTGTCGCCCGAGAGCACGAGCAGTGCAAACGGCATGATGGCCAGGCCGCCGAACTGCAGCAGGCTGCCCATCCAGATATAGGGAACCCGCTTCCAGCCGAGGGCCGAGCGGTGTGTGTCAGAGCGGAAACCCATGAGGGCCCGCAGCGGCGCGAACACCAGCGGCAGCGCCACCATCATCGCGACAAGCCATGCAGCGACGTTGAGCTCGACGATCATCACCCGGTTCAGCGTGCCGTTGAGCAGCGCCATGGCCATGCCGACCGACACCTGGAACAGCGACAGGCGCAGCAGGCGTCCCATCGGCAACTCTTTGGTCGCCGCATCGGCAAACGGCAGGAAGCGCGTGCCCACCCGCGCCCACTGGCGCGCCAGGTTGTGGTTGATGCGGCTGACAGGATTCATCCGGAGACGAGCTCCATGGCCTGCGAGGTGTAGAAGCCGCTGGACACGCGCTCGGTGCGGCCGGGCGTCCAGTCCTTGAGTTGCGGCTCGGCGGCGAGCAGCCGGTGCAGCTTCGTGCCCGCGACGGGAACGATGGACGGTGCCCTGTCGCCACGCGGGAAGAATTTGCCGGCCGCATGCATCGTGGCCAGCAGCGGGTTGCTCGGCGCATAGGTGAAGAACATGGCACAGCTGGTGCGCCGCGCCAGCCCGGCCAGCACGCGCACGGCGTCTGGCGCCTCATAGTGGATCAGCGAGTCCATGCCGACAACAAAGTCGAATTCGCCCAGTGCCGGGTCGAGCATGTCGCCGCTGCGGAAGTCGATGCGGCCGGGGCCGCGGCCGCAGGCCAGGCGCTCGGGCAGGCGTTCGCGCGCCAGGTCCACCAGGGTGGGCGACAGGTCGATGGCCAGCACATCGGCGCCGCGCAGCGCCGCTTCGACGGCCAGGGCACCCGTGCCGCAGCCGGCGTCCAGCAGGCGCACGCCCTGCATGTCTTCCGGCAGCCAGCCCAGCAGCGTGTCGCGCATGCGGTCGCGGCCGGCGCGCACGGTGGCGCGGATGCGGCCGACCGGCGCGTCAGAGGTCAGGCGGGCCCATGCCTGTACGGCCGTGCGGTCGAAATAGGTTTCGATCTCGCCGCGCCGTTCCTGGTAGGTGATGTGTGTCATGGTGTTCAGTCAAAGCCAAGCAGGTCGAAAATGTCGCGGTCTTTCATCGGCACGGCGTTCAGGGGGTCTGTGCCCAGCCACAGCGACGCGGCCAGCCGCATGTATTCCTTCTTGACGGCGTCCAGCTCGGGCGAGTCTTCCATCTCGAACAGGGTGGACTTCTTCAGGCGGCTGCGCCGGATGACGTCCAGGTCCGGGAAGTGCGCGGCCAGCTTCAGGCCGATCTGGTTGTTGTACTTGTCGATCTGGTCGGTGTCCTTGCTGCGGTTGGCAATGACGCCGCCCAGGCGGACGTTGTAGTTCTTGGCCTTGGCGCCGATGGCCTGCACGATGCGGTTCATCGCGAAGATCGAGTCGAAGTCGTTGGCGGTGACGATCAGCGCGCGGTCGGCGTGCTGCAGCGGCGCGGCAAAGCCGCCGCAGACCACATCGCCCAGCACGTCGAAGATCACGACGTCGGTGTCTTCCAGCAGGTGGTGTTCTTTCAGGAGCTTGACGGTCTGGCCGACCACATAGCCGCCGCAGCCGGTGCCGGCGGGCGGGCCGCCGGCTTCCACGCACATCACGCCGTTGAAGCCCGGGAACACGAAGTCCTCCACCCGCAGCTCCTCGGCATGGAAGTCCACGGTTTCGAGCACGTCGATGACGGTGGGAAGCATCTTCTTGGTCAGGGTGAAGGTGGAGTCGTGCTTGGGGTCGCAGCCGATCTGCAGCACCCGCTTGCCCATGAGCGAGAAAGCGGCCGACAGGTTGGACGAGGTCGTGCTCTTGCCGATGCCGCCCTTGCCGTAGATGGCAAACACCTTGGCATTGCCGATCTTCAGGTTCGGGTCGAGCTGCACCTGCAGGCTGCCCTCCCCGTCTTCCCGCATGACGCGCGCACCGGGGCGCTTGATGTCAGGGAAAGGGACAGTGGTCATACTCATGCGGGGGCTCCTTCGTATACGCCTTCAAGCCGGTCTTCAAGCTCTTCACCCGCGCGGCGCAGTGCTTCAAGCACCAGCGGCGAGGGTTGCCAGAACTTGCGCTCGGATGCTTCCAGCAGGCGGCTGGCAACCCGGGCCGAGGCGGTTGGGTTCAATGTGGCGAGACGCTCGCGCATCTCGGGGTCAAGCATGAAGGTCTCGCTCAGCTGCTCATAGACCCAGGGCTGGACCTGGCCGGTCGTGGCCGACCAGCCCATGGTGTTGGTCACATGCACTTCAATCTGGCGCACACCCTCGTAGCCATGCTTGAGCATGCCTTCGTACCACTTGGGGTTGAGCATGCGGGTGCGCGTCTCAAGCGCGACCTGCTCGGTCAGCGTGCGTACCGTGCCGCCGCCGCTGCTGTCGCGGGTCTGGTCGCCGATGTACACCGGGGCCACTTCGGCGTCATGGCCCAGCTCCACCGACTTGGCGCGCTTGATCGCACGGCTGATGCCGCCCAGCGTGTCGAAGTAGGTGTCCACCGTGGTCACGCCGAGCTCGACCGAGTCGAGGTTCTGGTAGGCGAGGTCCACCCCTGCAAGCACGCTTTGCAGCAGCTTGCCCTGCTGCATCGGCCGGCCGGCGCGGCCGTAGGCAAAGCCCTTGCGGCGGCTGTAGGTCTCGGCCAGCTCGTCGCCATCTTCCCAGCGGCTGTTGTCCACCAGGCTGTTGACGTTGGAGCCGTAGGCGCCTTCTGCATTGCCGAAGACGCGCAGCGAAGCGGTTTCAAGGTCACCGCCATGCTCGGCCTGGTACGCCAGCGCATGCTTGCGGATGAAGTTTTGTTCCGCCGGCTCATCTGCGCTTGCAGCCATGAAGGCGGCCTCGGCCAGCAGCTTGATCTGCAGCGGCAGCAGGTCGCGGAAGATGCCCGAGAGGGTGATGATGACGTCGATGCGGGGCCGTCCGAGTTCAGCCAGTGTCATCAGTTCGGCACCGGCGAGGCGTCCGTAGCTGTCAAAACGCGGCCGTGCGCCCATCAAGGACAGCGCTTGCGCAATCGGGCCGCCTTCGCTCTTGAGGTTGTCGGTGCCCCACAGGACCATGGCAATGGTTTCCGGGAACACATGGCCGTCGCCCATGTGCTTTTGCAGCAGGCGGCCGGCCTGGCGCGCGCCGTCCTTCACCGCATAGGCGCTTGGAATTCGGAACGGGTCAAAGCCATGCAGGTTGCGGCCCGTGGGCAGGATGGCCGGTGTGCGCAGCAGGTCGCCGCCGGGTGCGGGCCGCAGGAACTTGCCGTCCAGCGCATGCAGGATGCCGCTGATCTCATGGTCATGCGCCATCAGCTCGTCGGTGGCGGCCAGCTCCATCAGCAGGGCAATGGTTTGCGGGTCGGACGCCGCGTTGCAGGCAGCGATGGCCTGCTCCGGGGTGTGGCCTGCGACCAGCGCTTCGACCACTGCGCGTTCCGGCCGTGTGCCATGCGAGGCTTCGGCGCAGGACAGCAGCAGGTCGGTGCGCTCTGCAGCGCTGGGTGCCTGGCCGACGATATGCAGGCCATAGGGGATCAGCGTGTATTCGACTTCCAGCACGCGCTCATTGAGCCTTGCGATCGATGCCTCCGAGGCTGCGCCCCAGGCCGGCTCGGCATCGGCCAGGTCCAGCTCTGCGGCCTGCGCCTGGATCATCAGGCTGAGTTCGTCGCGTTCGGCCTGCGCTTCGGGCTCCAGGCTCCGGTAGCGCTCCAGTGTGTCTTTCAGGTCCACCAGGCCCTTGTAGAGGCCGGCCTGTGCCACCGGCGGTGTCAGGTAGCTGATGAGCGTGGCGGCCGCGCGGCGCTTGGCGATCGTGCCTTCCGACGGATTGTTGGAGGCATAGAGGTACAGGTTGGGCAGGTCGCCGATCAGCCTGTCAGGCCAGCAGGTGGCCGACATGCCGCTTTGCTTGCCCGGCATGAATTCCAGCGCGCCATGGGTGCCGAAGTGCAGCACGGCGTTGGCACAGAAGTCCTCGCGCAGCCAGCGGTAGAAGGCGGAGAACGCATGGGTGGGCGCAAAGCCGCGCTCGAATAGCAGGCGCATCGGGTCACCCTCATAGCCGAAGGCAGGCTGGATGCCGACGAAGACATTGCCAAAGCGCTCGCCGAGCACAAACAGGCTGGAACCGTCGCTCTGCTGCTTGCCGGGCGCGGGACCCCATTGCGCCTCAATCTCTTTCAGGTGCTTCTCGCGCCGCACATGGTCGTCTGTCAGGATGCGGGTGTGGACATTGGCCTGCGCGCCATACAACGCAGCGTTGCCGGTGATGATGCGTTCGCGCAGATCGTCCACACTGGCCGGCATGTCGACGGTGTAGCCTTCGCGCGCCATCGCAGCCATGGTGTTGTAGAGCGACTCGAAGACGCTCAGGAAGGCGGCGGTGCCGGTGTTGCCGGCGTTCGGCGGGAAGTTGAAGATCACGGCTGCGACCTTGCGGCCGGCGCGCTCCGAGCGGCGCAGGTCCACCAGCTTGCCGACCCGGCCGGCCAGCGCATCGGCGCGCTCGATGCAGCTGTGCATGTCATGCGTGCCGGCCACGTTCTCGAAGCGGCAGGCATGGGCGCATCCGGTGCAGGCAATGTGCTTGCCGCTGCCGCGCCCGCCGTAGACCATCGAGCCTGTCGCGCCGTCCAGCTCGGGAATGGCCACCATCATGGTGGACTCGACCGGCAGCAGGCCGCGCGGCGAGGCGCCCCACTGGTCCAGGGTCTGGAACTCGACCGGCGTGACCGCCAGGTAGGGTACGTCCAGCCGGGCGAGCATGTCTTCGGCGGACTTCGCATCGTTGTAGGCCGGGCCGCCGACGAGCGAGAAGCCCGTCAGGGACACCAGCGCGTCGATGGCGGGCCTGCCATCTTTCATGAAGAAGGCCTCCACGGCCGGCCGGTTGTCCAGGCCGGTCGCAAAGGCGGGCAGTACTTTCATGCCGCGTGCCTCGAGTGCGGTGATCACGCCGTCATAGTGGCTGGTGTTGCCGGCCAGCAAATACGAGCGCATCAGCAGCACGCCCACGGTGCCGCGCTTGCCGGTGGTAGCGACCAGCGGCAGGTCCGCCAGCGTGGTGGACAGGCGCGCCGGCATGCGCGGGTGGTAGATGCCGACTTCGGGATACTCCACCGGGGCCTGGATTTTTGCGATGCCGCGAAGTGCCTTGCGCGGGCCGTCGGCATAGCGGTCCACCAGGAACTGCACCATGTTGGCGACGTTGTCTTCAGAGCCGGCGAGCCAGTACTGCAGCGTCAGGAAATAGGCCCGCACATCCTGCGCCGTGCCGGGGATGAAACGCAGGATCTTGGGCAGGCGGCGCAGCATCTTCATCTGCTGCGCGCCGGCGGTGGCCTTGCCACTGGCGTCGGCCTTGTTGCTGGCGGTGTCGTTGCCGCTCTTGCCGCGCAGGCGCTTGAGCAGCGCCATCGGGCCGCTGGCCGGTGCGTCCATGCTGAACTTGCCCATGCGGGTGAGTTTCATGACTTCAGCGGCGGACATGGCGCAGACCATGGCGTCGCAGCTGTCACGGCGCGCCTTCAGGGCCGGAAGCACCGGCAGGAAATGGTCTTCCATGAACAGCATCGTGACGATCACGATGTCGGCGCCGGCAATGTCGTCATGGCACCTGGCCAGGGCGGCTGCGTCGTCGCCCCACTCGGCGGCGGCATGGACAGTCAGCGTCAGGCCGGGCATGGTCCTGCGCAGCGTGCGGTTGGCGCGCTCGGCAGCGCTCGCCAGGTGGCTGTCCATCGTCACCAGCACGACGCGTGCGGCCGGCAGCAGGCTCCGGCTCTCAGCGGCTGAAATGAGCTTTGGCATCGTAGAGCGTCTCGATGGTGATGACGGGCAGGCCTTTGTCCCGGGCGTAGAGTTCGGTGTTGCGGCGGGCCTTGCCGCGCACGAAGAAGGGAATCTTGCGCAGCTCCTTCTCGGCGTCTGCGCCCCAGGTGGTTTCTGTCGTTGTCGCTGCTGGTGCCTGCGTTGCGGTCATAGCCGCAGCAATGGCAAGCTCCGCCTCCGCCGCTGCGGCCAGGACAGCTGGCGGCGCTTCCTGCATGGTGGACGGCCTCGGCGTCGCATGGCCGCCAAGGTGGGAAGGCGCAGCATCTTCATGGAATTCGGCGTCACCCCGGAACATGCCGATCAGGTGCTCTTCCAGGCCCATCATCAGCGGATGGACCCAGGTGTCGAACATCACATTGGCGCCTTCAAAGCCCATCTGCGGTGAGTAGCGCGCCGGAAAATCCTGCACATGCACCGGAGCAGAGATGACGGCGCAGGGCACGCCTGCGCGCTTGGCAATGTGGCGCTCCATCTGCGTGCCCAGCACCAGTTCGGGCTGCAGTTCGATGATCTTCGCCTCGATCTCCAGGTAGTCGTCGCTGATCAGTGCATCCACCTCATACAGCTTGGCGGCCTCGCGCACTTCGCGTGCAAATTCGCGGCTGTAGGTGCCGATGCCGACAACCTTGAACCCCAGTTCCCGGCTGGCCACGCGGGCAGCGGCTACCGCATGCGTGGCGTCGCCGAAGACGAACACGCGCTTGCCGGTCAGGTAGGTCGAATCCACCGAGCGTGCATACCAGGTGGCGCGCTGGTTCGCGTCCCGCAGGACGGGCTGCGGGTCAATGCCGGCCAGGCCTGCAACTTCCTCGATGAAGTCGCGCGTTGCACCCATGCCGATGGGCACGGTTTTGGTGGCAGGCTGCCCAAAGCTGCGGTTGAGCCACCCGGCTGCGAGCGAGGCAATCTCGGGATAGAGCACCACATTGAAGTCGGCATCACGCAGGCGGCCCAGGTCGGCCGGTGTTGCGCCCAGTGGTGCCACCACGTTGATGTCAATGCCCAGCTGCGTGAGCAGGCCGCTGATCTCGCGCAGGTCGTCGCGGTGCCGGAAGCCCAGGGCTGCGGGGCCCAGGATGTTGCAGCTTGGCCGCTGGCCTTCAGCGCGCGGTGCTTTCGGGCCAGGCGGGCCGGCCAGAGCGCGGACCATCTGGTAGAAGGTTTCCGACGCACCCCAGTTTTCCTTGCGCTGGTAGGAGGGCAGCTCAAGCGCCACAACCGGCACCGGCAGATCGAGCGCGCGGCACAGGCCGCCCGGGTCGTCCTGGATCAGCTCGGCAGTGCAGGAAGCACCGACCATCATGGCCTTGGGCTTGAAGCGCTCGAAGGCTTCGCGCGCGGCGGTCTTGAACAGCTCGGCGGTGTCGCCGCCCAGGTCGCGCGCCTGGAAGGTGGTGTAAGTCACGGGCGGGCGCTTCTGGTTGCGCTCGATCATCGTGAACAGCAGGTCGGCATAGGTGTCGCCCTGGGGCGCATGCAGCACATAGTGGACGTCCTGCATGGCCGTGGCAATGCGCATCGCGCCGACGTGCGGAGGGCCTTCGTAAGTCCAGAGTGTGAGTTGCATGGGCGCGCGCCTCAGGCCGCCAGCCGCAGCTTGCGGACCAGCGGGCGGGTGAACAGTTCAGCCAGGTCGGGCGCTTGGTCATAGCCCTGGATGGGCGTGAAGACAAGCTCGATGGCCCACTTGGTGGTCATGCCCTCGGCCTCCAGCGGGTTGGCCAGGCCCAGGCCGCAGACCACGAGGTCGGGCCGCGCGGCGCGGCAGCGGTCCAGCTGGTTTTCCACATGCTGGCCTTCAGACAGGAAAGTGCCTTCGGGCAGCATGGCCAGCTCTTCGGCAAGGTGCTGGCGGTGCAGGTAGGGCGTGCCGACTTCCACCAGCTCCATGCCGAGCTCGCGCGACAGGAAGCGGGCCAGCGGGATCTCAAGCTGCGAATCGGGGAAGAAGAAGATGCGCTTGCCGGCCAGCTGGACGCGCTGGCGGGCGATGGCTGCACCGGCGCGCTGGCGGGCGCTGGCAGTGACCTCTTCAAACGTTTGTTCGGGCACACCGAATGCCGTGGCCGCGGCCTGCAGCCACAGGCTTGTGCCTTCAACGCCCAGCGGGAAGGGCGCAGGCAACCGCCTGGCGCCGCGCGATTCCAGCGCTTTGGCCGTGTCGGCGAGAAAGGGCTGGGCCAGGAGGATGCGGGTGTTGGGGCCGACCGCCGGCAGTTCATTGGCGTGGCGCGGCGGGAAGAAGCGCACCGGCCCGATGCCCAGCTGGGTGAACAGGCGTGCGAACTGGTCTTCCACCACGTCGGCCAGGGTACCCACCACCAGCAGCGAGGGCGGCGCATCTGCTGCCGCCTGCGGCAGGCTGGGCACCAGCGATGCGAGGCAGGCATCTTCGCCCTGGGTGAAGGTGGTCTCTATGCCGCTGCCGGAGTAGTTCAGCACCCGGACCTTGGGCGAGAAGCTTGCCGACAGGCGCGAGGCGGCGCGCGACAGGTCCAGCTTGATGACTTCCGACGGGCAGGAGCCCACCAGGAACAGCAGCTTGATCTCGGGCCGGCGTTCCAGCAGGCGGGTGACCACGCGGTCCAGTTCGGTATTGGCATCGGCCAGGCCCGCCAGGTCGCGCTCGTCGATGATGGCGGTGGCAAAGCGCGGCTCGGCGAAGATCATGACGCCGGCGGCCGACTGGATCAGGTGGGCACAGGTGCGCGAGCCGACCACGAGGAAGAAGGCGTCCTGGATCTTGCGGTGCAGCCAGATGATGCCGGTGAGCCCGCAGAACACCTCGCGCTGGCCGCGCTCTTTCAGCACGGGTGCGTCGGCGCAACCGGCGTCCGCTGCAGAACGGATGGGAATGACCGGGCTCATTGCGAAACCTCCGCGCTGCGCGTTGCGGTGCGGGCGCCTCCGGGCTGCCGTGCGCCGCTCATGCAAGCACCCCTTGCGCCGATGCCTGTGCCCGCGCATGGTCCAGCCGCGCGGCCCGCAGCTTGAGGATGAACTGCGTGGCGTTGATCACATAGGTGGCGTAGGCCGCCAGCGCCAGGTACATCAGTTCGCGGGCAGCCAGTGCGCCGGTGGCCAGCGCCACCAGGTAGGCCGTGTGAAGCGCCAGCACCAGCATGCTGAACACGTCTTCCCAATAGAAGGCGGGAGCAAAGAGATAGCGGCCGAAGACCACCTTCTCCCAGATGCAGCCGGTGATCATGATCGTGTAGAGCGTCAGGGTCTTGACGACGATGGAGGCATTGGCCATCCACAGGCCCTCGCCACTGGCCAGGTAGCGCAGTACCAGCCCCAGGCTGACCAGGAACACCACGAACTGCACCGGCGCGAGGATGCCCTGCACCAGCGTCCACACGGTCGCGTCGCGCCGCAGGCGCTCTTCGGCCGTGTAAAGAGGGCGGCTGGTTCCCGCTTTGTGCTCGCCACGATGCATCGCTTGTGTCTCCGGCATTGATGCCAATGAACCCAATTTAGTCCTCTTGGCTACGCGTGTCAACTTGTATTGACGTAAATTAAACTTGACATGTTTTTTGGAGCGAGTAAAGTTTTTGTGTGGGGGTAGGGGAAACACTTGAAATCCTGTGTGAGGCTGGCAGTAAAACCGGGTGGAGACTCGGGAACCGGCTTCCTTCAGGATTGGCCGTGCCCTGATATCTCTGATGGACTGCGAAAAAGAATGGGCTGAATCAGCGGCCCGGCAAGTGCCGGTACCGTGGCTATCCCGCCAGGCTCATTGACCGCGAGGAGACATGAACATGAGATCGTTCACGCAGGACGGATCCGGGCAGGAGACCAGCCAGGGGGCTTCGGGACAGGACAGATGGCGGGGTGAATCGGGCTATGCGCCGGCGGGACAGGTTGCGGCGCAGTCCGCCCCGGATGCCGGCCACGCAGCGGTTGAACTGCGCATGGCGCTGCTGGCGCGTGCGATCGAGAATGAAATCATTCCGCGGCTGATGCTGGCGCATCGCACGCCGCATGAGTGCCTGACGCTTCCCGCCCTCACCGGCCAGGGCGTGAGCCGGCAGGACGTGGTGTATTTCGCCAAGCTGGTCCTTGCGCGCGATGAAGACGTCGCCCATGCCTGCGTCGAAGCCATGCGCCTGCGCGGCATTGCAGTCGAGACGATTTACCTGGACCTGCTGGCGCCGGTGGCGCGCTACCTGGGCGAGCTCTGGGAGCAGGACCTGTGCGATTTCACCGAAGTCACGCTCGGGCTGGGCCGCCTGCAGCAGGTGCTGCGCGAGCTGAGCCCGGCCTTTGGCCAGGCGCCGGATCACCCGAGCAACGGCCGGCGCATCCTGCTGCTGCCAAGCCCCGGCGAGCAGCACACCTTTGGCCTCGTGATGGTGGCCGAGTTCTTCCGCCGCGCCGGCTGGGACGTCGCCGGCGGGCCCTGGGAAGCAGGCGCGGACCCGGTCACGATGGTGCGTCGCGAATGGTTTGACGTGGTCGGCTTCTCGATGGCGAGCGAGCTTCACCTGGCGGACCTGGGTGACTGCATTGCCAGCGTGCGCAGCGCAGCCCTGAACCCCCATGTGGGCATAATGGTGGGTGGTCCGCTCTTTGCTTCGCATCCGGAGTACGTGACCGAACTGCGGGCAGATGCCGTTTCAGGCGACGGCCGGCAGGCACCTATGCTGGCTGAAGCGCTGGTGGCAAGCCGCGCGGGTCGCTCCTGACCCTGCTCACTGCCGCGCCGGCGTTTATGACGAAAGAATGGAATGTCTCAGGGAACTCAGGAACGCACTATCGGGCACTTTGAATCGCCTGAACTGTTTCTTGCGGGTCTCGATGCAGATGTCGCCGGCAACCTGATAGCCGCTTCCGCCGACGTGGTGCTCATCGTCGATGACGCCGGCGTCATCCGCGACATGGCCTTTGGCAGCGACGAACTGCTCAGCCATGGCTACCAGGACTGGCTCGGCAAGCCATGGGCCCAGACCGTGACGCTCGAAAGCCGGCCCAAGATAGAAGCCATGCTGAGCGATGCGCATACCGGTGCCGGTGCCCGCTGGCGCCATGTCAACCACCCCTCGGCCGACGGCGCCGACCTTCCGCTCTCGTATTCGGTGATGCCGGTGCGGCGCAAGGGCAAGTCACATGAGGGCCGCGCCCATTCGGTGGCTTTCGGGCGCGACTTGCGCGCCCAGGTGGCCCTTCAGCAGCGGCTGGTCAGTGCCCAGCTGTCGATGGAGCGGGACTACTGGCGCCTGCGCCATGTCGAGACACGTTACCGGCTGCTGTTCCAGGTGGCCTCGGAAGCCGTCCTGATCCTGGACGCCAACACCGAGAAGCTCGAAGAAGCCAACCCCGCCGCCTACACGCTGCTGGGCGACAAGGCGCGGCGCTCAGGCTGGACGCTCGCCGAGAGCCTGGAGCCTGCCAGCTCTGCCGCCGTGCGCCAGATGCTGGCGACCTTGCGCTCCAATGGCCGCTGCGAGCCGCTGGCGGTGCGGCTGGCTGAAACCGGCGACAGCCTGACCCTGTCGGCATCGCTGTTCCGCCAGGAAAACTCCACCCATTTCCTGATCCGCCTTTCCACCCACCATGCCGCTGCCGAGGCGCCCGGGGGTGGTGCCAAGCAGCTGCTGCTCAGCGTGATGGAGAGCGCCCCTGACGCGTTTGTGGTGACGGACCTCGACGGCCGGGTGCTGAGCGTCAACCGCGCATTCCTCGAACTTGCGCAGCTGGCCAGCGAGGAGCTGGTTCGTGGCGAATCACTTGAGAAGTGGCTCGGGCGCACCGGCGTGGACCTGAACGTGCTGATTTCCAACCTGCGCCAGCGTGGCGCGGTGCGGCTGTTTGCCACCAGCATGCGCGGCGAATACGGCTCCACCGCAGATGTCGAGATCTCCGCTGTGGCGGTGACCGGTGGTGACACGCCCTGCCTGGGTTTCACCATCCGCGACGTGGGCCGGCGCCTGTCCAATGAAGCGCGTGGCAAGGAGCTGCCGCGTTCGGCCGGCCAGATGACCGAGCTGGTAGGCCGCGTCCCGCTCAAGGACATCGTGCGCGAGACGACTGACCTGATCGAGCAGCTGTGCATTGAGGCGGCGCTTGAGCTCACCGGCGACAACCGCGCATCTGCCGCCGAGATGCTGGGCCTGTCGCGCCAGAGCCTGTACGTCAAGCTGCGGCGCTTTGGCATTGGCGATGCCGTGGCTGAGGGGCAGGACAGCCGGTGAGCCTGACCCTGGCAGCGCGGCTGCGCGCCGAGACCGCGGGGCTCCATGCCCAGGCTGAACAGACGCCCTTCATGGCAGCCCTGACCGGCGGCCGGCTTGACCGGCGCGCCTGTTGCCTGATGCTTCGCAGCCTGGTGCCGGTCTACCGCGAACTCGAGGGCGGCCTGGCGCTGAATGCATCCCATCCATCGGTGGCGCCCGTCCGGTTTCCGGCGCTGCTGCGCATGCCGGCGCTGCAACTGGACCTCCAGGTGCTGCACGGACCGTTATGGGAGGAGGAGCTGGCGGTGATGCCGGCCGGCCTCGACTATGCCCGCCGCCTGTCTTCCATCTCACAGTCAGGGCCTGGACTGCTCGCGGCCCATGCCTATGTGCGCTACCTTGGTGACCTGAGCGGCGGCCAGATGTTGCGCGGCATCACCACGCGCAGCCTTGGCCTGGCGCCCGGGGGCGGCGGCACGGCGTTCTACGAGTTTGGTCCACCTGCAGAAGTGGCCGCCCTGGGGCAGGCGCTGCGTGCGGGGCTCAATGCCATCGCGCCTGATGCGGCGTCAGCGGATGCAGATGCCATCGTCGCCGAAGCGAAGTGGTCCTTCGAGATGCACGGCCTGCTTTTCGCTGAACTGGCGCAGGCTGCAGGCCTCACACCTCTTCAATGAAGGTGCGCATCCGGCCGTAGAGCGAGGTGGCGCGGCGGGTGGAGCTGTCGATTTCCTCGAGCAGGCCTGCAACACCCGGCCCGGCGTCGCCATCGGCAATGTCCATGGCGGCCAGGCTGGCGTTTGCCAGCACGGCGCTGATCAGTTCGTCCTGCTCGGTACCGCCCCTGCCGGCGGCTTCACGGGCCAGCCCGGCCTGGGCCAGCGACTGCTCAAGGCGTTGGCGGGCCTCGGCTGCGCGCTGCGTGTTGGTGAGGTCGTCAAAGATCAGGAAGAAGCCCAGGACAGAGCCGTCCCGCGCAGGTACCACCTCGGCGCGTACGGTGACGGGAAGCCGTTTCCCAAGGCCCAGCTCCAGCGCCAGCTGGCCGCGCCAGGGCTGGCGTTCCTCGACCAGCGCGCCCAGCATGGTACGCACGCGGTCAGGCTCGCTGAACAGCTGTGCCATCTCGTCCAGGGTGGAGCCGTCGTCACGCGGGCGGCGCGCCAGCTTGAAAAATGCGTCATTGGCAAACAGCACCCGCCTGCCGGCATCGGCAATGACCACCGGCTCCTGCGAGTTCGCGACCGTGGCGCGCGTGCGGGCGAGCTGGTGTTCGGCAATCAGCAGCCGCACGGCATTGACCTGCAGGATGATGTCCACCAGCGAATTGCCGAAGGCGCGCGCCAGCGCGGTCTCTCCGCTGGTCCAGGCCAGCGCCGTGCCGCGCACGATTTCCGACCAGGCTGCGAACGAGCGCCGGGGCGACAGCTCCAGCGGGTCGTTTCCGACGACGGGCTTGGAGGGGTCGCCGGCCCAGGTCACGGTGAGCAGCTGTTCCTTGCGGAACCACATCAGGTAGTCTGCCCGCGATGCCGACAGCTTGACGGCCAGCACGCCGCTTGCCGTCGAGGTCAGGCTGTCCAGCGACGGGTTTTCGCGTGCGACCGACGAGCAGCTGAACAGCCCGTCGGTCTGCTGCCCCTCGATCCAGGCGGCCAGCGCCCGCAGCTCGGGCGTGGACGGCACTTCACCGGCGGTAAGGATCTCGCCGTCATGGAAGAGGGCGGCACCCGTGGCATCCAGCGGCTGCAGCAGGGTGTGCGGGTTGCGGAACAGCGCCAGGCGCCAGTCACCTTCGGTGGAGGTGGCCTCGATCAGGCGCTGCTCCAGCCTGCGCACCTGGATCGCGACCTGGGCATGCGCATAGTTCTCGATGGCAGCAATGCGGGTTGAAATGACCTCGGCCAGCAGGTCTGCGGCCGATCGCACCGAAAAGCGCAGGTTGCGCGGCGCATAGTGGTGGCACGCAATCAGGCCCCAGAGCCGGCCTTCGCGCACCAGCGACACGACCACGGTGGCGGTGACGCCCATGTTCTTGAGGTACTGCAGGTGCAGCGGTGACATGCTGCGCAGGTGGCACATCGACATGTCGAGTTCCTCGTCGCTGCCCGGCAGGCGGCGCGGCACCAGCGCCGCCGGCTCATAGTGGACATTGACCAGCACCCGCAGGCGGTTGCGGATGTACAGCTCGCGGGCGCGTTGCGGAATGTCGCTGGCCGGGTAGTGGTGGCCGAGCAGCGAATCCAGCCGCGGGTCGCGCGCCTCGGCAATGATCTTGCCGTGGCCGTCCGGGTCAAACTTGTAGACCATGACGCGGTCGTAGCCGATGAGGTCACGGAACCGGCGCACAACCGAGTCGCACAGGGTCCCGATGGTCGAGGCGCTGCTGAAACGCTCGATGGAGGCGCTCATGTGCGCCAGCAACTGCTGCTGGCCCATCGAGACTGTCATCGTCTGTGCGCCCGGCAGATCGACGGGCTCGATCTCGACCAGCAGATGGCCGCCGGGGACGCGGTGGACCGTGCCTTCGAACCCTGCGTCCTTGCCGCGTGAAGGCAGGTGGCACCTGAGCGGCGCAGGATCGGCGAGGTCGGCAGACAGGGCGACCCGGGTGATGCAGGCCTGCAGCTCGGGGCCGAGCAGGCTGATGTGCGCGCCGAGCAGTTCGTCCGCAGCCATGCCCAGCAGCGCAGCGGCGTTGGCACTGACCTGGACAATCTTCAGCCCGGGCTCCTGCACTGCCAGCAGCACGCCATGGGGCTGGACCGAGCCGGCAAGGTGGATCAGCTCACGCTCGCAATTGGTGAGATCCGCCTGGCCGAAGGCAGGGCTGACCAGCACTCAAGTCCCCGCTGGCGTTGAAGGGCCTGCGCCTTCGGGTGGAAGATCCAGCCGCTCGCGGCTCACGCCCAGCAGGCCGGCTGCAGCGCCTGCATCGCCCTCGGTGCGTGCCATCGCGATACCGATGAAATGCCGCTCAAGCAGCGCAGCTGCCTGGCGCAGCAGCTCGGGCAGCGGCGCATCGCCCACGCGCGCGGCCAGTCGGTTGACGGCTGCTTGCAGGTCATCTGCGCCATGCTCCTGGCCGGCTGCCGCCGCTTCCACGGAATGGATCGTGAAGCCGATGCATTCCTGGTCGCCTTCGGTCAGCAGCGCGGCCGACAGCTCGACCTGGCTCACGCGGGCATCGCTTGAGAGGAGGCGCGACGCCACCCGCCGGGTAATGCCCTGGCTGCGCACCTGCGCCAGCAGGCCGGCGAACTGCTCGTCGGAGACGCCGATCCAGTCCATCAGTGGCCGGCCCTTGACGGCGACCTCGGTGTTCATCTGCACCAGCTTCAGGAAGGCCGGGTTGGCCAGCAGGATGCGGCCGCTGGAGTCGGTCACGACGACGCCGTCACTGGCGCTGTCAACCAGGCGCGCGAGCGTGGCATTGAGGTCGGCTGCGGTGCCGGGCATGTCCATCGTACGCACGCGCACCAGCAGACGCATCGCCTCTTCGGTGCGGAACGGTGTTGCGGCAACACTGGTGGACGTGATCTTGCCTGCAAGCCGCGCGCGGATTTCTGCGGGCTGGCCGCTGGCCCGGGCATTGGCAATCAGCTCGTCCACCGCGCTGCGCGAATGCCGCTCGAAGGCGAAGGATGCGGCGCGGCCGACAAGCTGCTCCACCGACAGCTCGAACAGTTGCGAGGCCGCCTGGTTGGCCTCGAGAATCTCAAGCGTCAGCGCGTCCACCACCATCACCGCGTCGGTGGCCACCTGGAACAGCAGGCGGTAGCGCGCCTCGGCCTGGCGGGCGCGCCAGTAGCCGCGCTCCAGCTCCTGCTGCGCGTCCAGGAAGCGCTGCTGGATTGCGGCGATGGCGCCCAGGTCGCGGCCGACCGCCAGCAGCGGGCCGTTCTCGCCCAGGCGGATGGCGGTGTAGGCGACGGCAAGGTTGCCGCCCTTGTCCAGCGGGTGGTTGATCTCGCGGCGGCGGGCCAGGCCGGTGGAGGTAACTTCCTTGAGCAGCAGTTCGATCTTGCCCCGGGTGTCGCCGGTGACGGTGTCGGCCCAGGAGCGGCCGACCCATTCATGGGCCGAAGCGGTCAGCGGCGCTGCGCCGCCCTGCGCCACGCTGCGGATGACGCCGTCGTCGTCCAGGACCAGCGCGATGTCGCTGGCCAGCGAGACAAAGGTTTCTGCAAGTTCGGGCGCCCACTCGGACAGGCCACTGAGATCAGGCAGCGGAACGCTGCGCGGGTTCATGGCGCGCCTTTGCGGCCGGGATAACCGGCAAGCCTGACGTGAAAAGAGACATGCAGCATGGCTGGATTCTAGGTGCCGTGCTTTTTGGCGACACCCGAGCTTCTACTGTAAACGCTAATTGACACTTTTCAATGTCAAGACAAGAATGAATTTCATGTCGAGCGCATCCCGTCCTTCTTTTTCCGCCATTGCCGAGCTGTTCAAGCCGATCACATGGTTTCCGCCGATGTGGGCATTTGCCTGCGGCGTTGTGGCTTCGGGCGTGCCGATGCAGGGCAAATGGGGCATCGCCATCATTGGCATTGCGCTGGCCGGGCCGTTTGTCTGCGCCACCAGCCAGGCGGTGAACGACTGGTTTGACCGGCATGTGGATGCCATCAATGAACCGCAGCGCCCCATTCCTTCCGGCCGCATGCCGGGGCGCTGGGGCCTGTACCTTGCCATCGGCTGGACGGTGATCTCGCTGATGGTGGCTGCCCTGCTCGGGCCATGGGGCTTTGGCGCGGCGGCGCTCGGCCTGGTGCTGGCCTGGGCTTACAGCGCGCCGCCGGTACGGCTCAAGGAGAACGGCTGGTGGGGCAATGCCGCCTGCGGCTTCAGCTATGAAGGCATCGCCTGGGCGACCGGCGCGGCGGTGATGGCGGGCGGCCAGATGCCGGACAGCCGCTCGCTGTGGCTGGCGGCGCTCTACAGCGTCGGCACCCACGGGATCATGACGCTCAATGATTTCAAGGCGGTGGAAGGCGACCGCCAGATGGGCGTGCGTTCGCTGCCGGTGCAACTGGGTGTGCAGAAGGCGGGGCTGGTGGCCTGCTGGATCATGGCCCTGCCGCAGGTGGCGGTGGTGCTGCTGCTGGTGAGCTGGGGCCGGCCGGTGCATGCCGTCGCGGTCGGGCTGCTGCTGGGCCTGCAGCTGCTGCTGATGGACCATTTCATGGCCAGCGTGAGCAAGCGCGCGCTCTGGTACAGCGGCTTTGGCGTGCCGGTGTTTGTGGCCGGCATGATGGTCAGCGCGTTTGCATTGCGCGGGCTGGTGGGGGCGGCGTCATGAACAATGCCAGCAACGAGGCCGGCAGCGGCATTCGCCAGGGCCAGGCCCCCTTTGGCTGGGCGCAGATTGCGCGCCTCGGTCTCGTGCAGGCATCGCTGGGCGCCGTGGTGGTGCTGACGACCTCCACGCTCAACCGGGTGATGGTGGTGGAACTGGCGCTGCCCGCGCTGCTGCCGGGCATCCTGGTGGCGCTGCACTACATCGTGCAGATGGCCCGGCCGCGCATGGGCTTCGGGTCCGACGTGGGCGGGCGCCGCACGCCATGGATCCTCGGCGGCATGGCTGTGCTGGCCTGTGGTGGCGTGCTCGCGGCTGCGGCGACGGCGTGGATGGCTGTCAATCCGGCGGGCGGCATTGCCCTGGCATTCATTGCTTTCATGCTGATTGGCCTTGGCGTCAGCGCCAGCGGCACTTCATTGCTGGTGATGCTGGCCAAGCGTGTGGAAGAAAGCCGCCGGGCCGCGGCTGCCACGGTTGTCTGGGTCATGATGATTGCGGGCTTTGCCATCACCTCGGGCGTGGCCGGGCAGCTGCTCGACCCGTACTCTCCGGCGCGTCTCATCGCTGTCACGGCAGGTGTCTGCATGCTGGCAATGGTGGTGAGCTTGCTGGCCGTCTGGCGGCTCGAAGGGCCTGCGGCTGGCGCCAGGCCGGCGCAGGTGCCGGAGGCAAAGCCCCGTTTCACCGATGCCCTGCGCCAGGTCTGGGGCGAACCGGTGGCGCGCCGCTTCACGGTTTTTGTATTCGTGTCGATGCTGGCCTACAGCGCGCAGGACCTGATCCTCGAGCCGTTCGCCGGCACGGTGTTCGGCTTCACGCCGGGGCAGTCAACGAGCCTGTCGGGCGTGCAGCATGGCGGCGTGCTGCTGGGCATGATCATGGCCGCGGTCGCAGGCAGTGCAGGCGCGCGGTTCGGCTGGCATCGCGCCGGCTCGCTGCGGGCCTGGACCATCGGCGGATGCATTGTCTCGGCGCTGGCGCTGCTTGGCCTTGTGGCCGCCGGCATTGCGGGGCCGGGTTGGCCGCTCAGGACCACGGTGTTCGTGCTGGGCGCTGCCAATGGGGCTTTTTCCATCGGCGCCATCGGCTCGATGATGCGGCTGGCCGGCGAGGGCCGGCAGGCGCGCGAAGGCGTGCGCATGGGCCTGTGGGGCGCGGCCCAGGCCATTGCATTCGGGCTGGGCGGACTGCTGGGCACGGCGGCAAGCGACCTTGCGCGCTGGCTGATCAGCTCGCCAGGCGCTGCCTATGCCAGTGTCTTCGGATTCGAGGCGCTGATGTTCCTCGTGTCGGCGCTGCTGGCCTGGCGCATCGGCACACCGGCGAGCCCGGCCCGCTCAGCGCCGGTGAGAGCGGCAGCAAAAGAGGCCATGCCTGCGGCAGCATCTGCGGGTCCCGCCATCATGAAATTTCCCCCGGCAGGCGACGCCTATGTCGCCAGAATGGAACACAGGTGAGTGCGATGAACCAGATCGAAACCTTTGACGTGGTGGTGGTGGGCGGCGGCCCGGCCGGCGCCACTGCGGCCCATGAGCTTGCAAGGCAGGGCCGCACCGTGCTGCTGCTGGACCGCGCGGGGCGGGTGAAGCCCTGCGGCGGCGCGATTCCGCCAAGGCTCATCAGGGACTTCGGCATCCCCGACCACCTGCTCGTGGCGCGTGCCCGTTCCGCGCGGATGGTGTCGCCGCGCAACCACCGGGTGGACATACCGATCGATGACGGATTCGTCGGCATGGTCAATCGCGAGGATTTCGACGAATGGCTGCGCGAGCGGGCGGCGGCGGCCGGGGCCATCCGGCGCGCCGGCAGTTTTGACAGGCTGACGCGCGATGCCGACGGCGTGAGCGTGGTGCACTTCCATGCGCGATTGCGCCACCAGCGTGGCGAAGGCACGCCGGCCAGCGTGCGTGCGCTGGCTGTCATCGGCGCCGATGGCGCGCGCTCGGAAGTCGCGCGGCAGGCGGTGCCCGGCGCCGAGCGGACCCGCTACGTCTTCGCGTACCACGAGATCGTGCGCGCGCCTGCCGTCAAGCCACAGGGCTACGACGGCTCGCGCTGCGACGTGTTCTACCAGGGCACGCTGTCGCCTGACTTCTATGGCTGGGTGTTTCCGCACGGTGACACGCTGAGCATCGGTACCGGCAGCGCCGACAAGGGCTTTTCGCTGCGCGGGGCCGTCGGCGGGCTGCGCGAGGCATCAGGCCTGCAGCATGCCGAAACCCTGCGCCGTGAAGGCGCGCCACTGCCAATGAAGCCCCTGCCGCGCTGGGACAACGGCCGCGATGTGGTGCTGGCCGGCGATGCTGCCGGCGTGGTCGCGCCTGCGTCAGGCGAAGGCATCTACTACGCCATGGTGGGCGGCCAGCTCGCCGCGCAGGCCGTGGGTGAACTGCTTCGCACCGGTGACGCAAGCGCGCTGCGGCTGGCCCGCAAGCGTTTCATGAAGGCGCATGGCACGGTGTTCCGGGTGCTCGGCATCATGCAGTGGTTCTGGTATGCCAGTGACCGCCGGCGCGAGCGCTTCGTCAAGATCTGCGAAGACCGGGACGTGCAGCAGCTGACCTTCGAGTCCTACATGAACAAGGAACTCGTGCGCAAGAAGCCGATGGCCCATGTGCGGATCTTCTTCAAGGACATGGCGCACCTGCTGGGACTGGCGCGGGTGTGAGCACCGGCATGGCGGCGGGCGGGTCATGAGCGGCAGGCGTGCCTTTCTCCCTGTGCTGCTGGCGGCGCTGGCAGCCACGCTGGTGGCCGGCCTCGGCGCGCTGATGACCGACCTGGGGCCCTGGTACCGCAGCCTGGCCCAGCCGTCCTGGAAGCCGCCGGACTGGGCCTTCGGGCCAGCCTGGACCGTCATCTTCGCGCTGGCGGCGGCCTCGGGCGTTGCGGCCTGGCGCACAGCGCCCGACAAGGCCAGCCGCGAATGGCTGCTGGCGCTGTTTGCGCTCAACGGCTTTCTCAATGTGCTGTGGAGCTTGCTGTACTTCAGGCTGCGGCGGCCTGACTGGGCCTTGCTGGAGGTGGGCCTGCTCTGGTTGTCCGTGCTGGTGTTGATGCTGGTGCTGGGCCGCTGGTCGCGCAAGGCCAGCGTGCTGCTCGCGCCCTACCTGGTGTGGATTGCCTTCGCAGGCGCGCTCAATTGGGCGACGGTCCGCCTGAACGGGCCGTTCGGGCCATGAACGGCGAACTGCCCATTGTCATGCTGGTCGACGCGGTGATCGCGGTCACGGTGCTCGAAGCGCTTGCGCTGGCGCTGTATCACCGGATGACCGGGCATGGCGTTGCCGTGCACGACTATGCGCTCAACATTGCATCGGGGCTGTGCCTGATGCTGGCATTGCGCTCAGCGCTCGCCGGATCGGGCGCCCTGTGGGTCGCCGCATGCCTCCTGGCAGCAGGGCTCGCGCACGGCGCCGACATCTGGCGCCGCTGGAAGAAATAGCACCGGCCGCCGGGTCAGGCCTTCTTGACCCAGGCGCTGCACCAGCCATTGGCCGCGACCTGCTTGCCTGCGAACAGCGGGCAGGGGCCGGCAGCTTCCTTGGGCTTGCCCGTATACAGCTGGCAGCCGCTGCACTTCTGCTCGGCGGAATGCTTGGGGAATTTCTTCTTGTCCACCTTGGTGGTGTCGGCGGCATAGCCGAGGGCGGCGGCCTGCGGGTCTTTTTCATCGACCTTGGGGGCGGCGGCCTGGGCCATGGCCTGTGTAGCGGCCAGTGCAGAGCTGCCTGCGGCAACCTGCACCAGGAACACGCGGCGGTTGGTGTTTTTCATGGAGTATCTCCTTGTATGACAACGTGGGTTTACGGATGATGCCACGAAAGACTGGACAGTGTATTTCTTTACCGTCCAGTCACAATTCGCGTGACGACGCAGTGAGCGCGCGATTGTTTCAGTGAAGAAACAGGCTGCGCTCCATGAACAGCGAGTCGTCTCTTGCTGCTGCTGCGGGCTCGGCGTGGTAACGCTCAATGCGTTCCACCTCGTTCTTCGAACCGAACACCAGGCCGATGCGCTGGTGCAGTGAAGACGGCTGCACGTCCAGCACCGGCTGGCGCCCCGTACTGGCCCTGCCGCCCGCCTGCTCCATCACCATTCCGATCGGGTTGGCCTCGTACAGCAGGCGCACCCGCCCGGCCCGGTCAGGCTCGCCGGAGTCGCGCGGGTACATGAACACACCGCCGCGCATCAGGATGCGATGCGCCTCGGCCACCATGGACGCGATCCAGCGCATGTTGAAGTCCTTGCCGCGCGGGCCCATGATTCCCGCGACGCATTCGTCCACGTAGCGCTTGACCGGCGGCTCCCAGAAACGGCTGTCGGATGCATTGATGGCGAATTCGCGCGTGTCCTCCGGGACCTTGATGCCGGGGTGGGTGAGCTTGAATTCGCCCAGGTTCGGGTCCAGCGTGAAGCCGGCCACGCCATTGCCTACGGTGAGCACCAGCATGGTCACCGGGCCATAGAGCGCATAGCCGGCTGCCACCTGGGTGCTGCCGGGTTGCAGGAAATGCGCCTCGGTCACGTCGCATCCCGATGCCACGACGTCCTGCGGGGCGCGCAGGATGGAGAAGATGCTGCCCGCCGTCATGTTCACGTCAATGTTGGAGGAGCCGTCCAGCGGGTCAAACACCAGCAGGTATTTGCCGCGCCCATGGTTCTCGGGAATCTGCCGGGGCAGATCCATCTCTTCTGACGCCATGCCTGCCAGGTGGCCCGACCATTCAGCGGTGCGGATGAACATCTCGTTGCTGATGATGTCCAGCTTCTTCTGCACCTCTCCCTGGATATTGACCGTGCCGGCGGCGTTGCCGCTGGCATTGCCCAGCTCGCCGAATGCCACGGCCCGGGCAATCGCCTTGCAGGCGATCGACACGTCCAGGATCAGCGAATCGAGCTCGCCGCTGGCATGGGGAAGGCGCCGGCGCTGCCCGATCAGGTACTGGGTCAGCGTCATCATCTGGATGACCGGTGCTCAGCAGCGCGCGCCTTCAGGCTCGCGATGCACCGCGTGGCTGAAGGCGGCATCGCGCATGCTGCGATCCGGCTCTTCGGTGCGGATCAGCCGGAAACGGGACTCATGTTCTGGACGGTTCACCAGGAACGACATCACCACCGATCCTGTGCCATGTGCAGGGTCGAACGCCTTGACGCGCACATACCGGTTCGCGAAGGTCCTGCGGCAATTGTTGATCTCCATCAGGATGCGGACCTGGTCATCCAGATCGCACATCGGGTTGCCGTACATCTCCCAGGAGGTATTGCGCTGATGAGCATCGTCGGCGTATTCGATGAACACGGCCCAGCCCCTGGCCAGGCAATACTCGATCTGTGCGGTGATCTGCGTATCGGTGAGTACCGGCAGAAACGAGAAGGTGCCTTGGGTGATGCGCATGGGGTATTGCTCCGGGGGTTGATCTTTGAGGCTGGAGTTGACTGTAGGAAGGCAAAGAGTTAAGGTAAATTCAATATTTGTTTAACTTCGATTCAGGTATTGCTTAATGAAAAATGCGACCTTCCGCCAGTTGCGGGTGTTCAGCGAGGTCGCCAGGCACCTGAGCTTCGCCAAGGCAGCGCAGGCCCTGCACCTCACCCCGCCGGCAGTCACGATGCAGGTCAAGGAGCTGGAGGGTCACGTCGGCATGCCGCTTTTTGAGCGGCAGGGCCGGCAGGTCACGCTGACGACGCCCGGTGAATACATGCTGGTCTTTGCGCGGCGCATGCTGTCCACGCTGAAGGACGCCGAGGATGCGGCCGCCAGGCTGCAGCGGCTTGAGATCGGCACGCTGACGATCGGCATGGTCAGCACGGCAGAGTATTTCCTGCCGCGCATGCTTGCGGAGTTCCGCCGCGAGCACACCGGCATCGAGGTGCGGCTGGCGACGGGCAACCGGGAGCAGCTGGTCCGGATGCTGCAGGCCAACGAGGTGGACATTGCCATCATGGGCAGACCGCCCAGGGAACTCGCCACGCGGGCCGAGCCGTTTGCCGCCCACCCCCATGTTTTCGTCGCACCTCCTGGCCACCCGCTGCTCGCGCAGGGCCACCAGACGGTCGAGGCCCTGCGGCCTCACCCTTTCATCCTGCGCGAGGAAGGCTCGGGCACCCGGGCGGCGATGGAGAATTTTTTCGAGACCGCCCGCTTCGAGCCGCGTGTGGCGATGGAGATGTCGAGCAACGAGACCATCAAGCAGGCCGTCATGGCGGGCATGGGCCTGAGCTTCCTGTCGTTGCACACCATTGGCCTGGAGCTCGACAACCGGCTGATCGCGGTGCTGGATGTGGAGGGCGCGCCGGTGGTACGTGCCTGGAACGTGGTGCACACGCTCTCCAAGCTGATGTCCCCCGCAGCAGAGGCCTTCCGTTATTTTGTGCTGGAGCGCGGCGAAGTCTTCCTGGCAGGGCATTTCGGCCGGCATGTGAGCCTGCAGGACCGGGCGATGGCAGCGGATTGACCCGATCAGGGACAATCGGCAGTTGCCATTGAAGCCAAAGCGCCCGCGTGTCCGTCCATCCTGCCTCTTCCAGCGTTCCCATCCCCGATGCAAGCCCGGCCCCCGGCATGACCGCGACCGAGCGGCGCGCGAGCGGTTCGCTGGCCTTCATCTATGCGCTGCGGATGCTGGGCCTGTTTCTTGTGCTGCCCGTCTTTGCGCTGGAGGCCCACAAGTACCCGGGCGGCGATGACCCGGCCCTGATCGGGCTTGCCATGGGCATTTACGGACTGACGCAGGGCGCGCTGCAGCTGCCCTTCGGCATGGCCTCCGACAGGCTGGGCCGCAAACGCGTCATCGTCTTTGGCCTGCTGGTGTTTGCGGCAGGCAGCTTCCTGGCTGCCGCAGCAGACACGCTGACAGGCCTGATCGCCGGCCGCTCGCTGCAGGGCGCGGGCGCCGTGTCGGCCGTGGTCACTGCACTGCTGGCAGACCAGACCCGGGATGAAGTCCGCACCCGCGCCATGGCGCTGGTGGGCGCCAGCATCGGGCTGATGTTCGCCGTGTCGCTCGTGGCGGCGCCGCTGCTGACGGCGTGGGCAGGGCTGTCCGGCCTGTTTGTCATCACCGGGGTGCTGGCGTTGACCGGGGTTGCCGTGGTGATCTGGATGGTGCCGCCCGAGCCGGCGCGGCAGAAGAACCCGGCGCGCGGCAGCCTGGCCGAGGTGCTGCGCCATGTG
This sequence comes from Pseudomonadota bacterium, assembly GCA_040385105.1. Lineage (GTDB taxonomy): Bacteria > Pseudomonadota > Gammaproteobacteria > Burkholderiales > Burkholderiaceae_C > JACMQX01. The sequence goes on along the minus strand of JAZKHY010000033.1, from coordinate 34,586 downwards.
CCGACGCTGCGCCTGAACTTCGGCGTGTTCGTGCTGCATGCGGTGCTGCTGGCGATGTGGGTGGCTGTGCCGGCGCTGCTGGTGGACGCCGGCCTGCCCAAGGAGCATCACTGGTGGGTATACCTGCCGGCCGTGTTCGGCTCGTTCATCGTCATGGGGCTGACGCTGTTCCCGCTGGAGCGCCGCGGCTACCTGCGCGCGGTCTTCCTGGGCGCTGTCGGGCTGATCGCGCTGGTCCAGGCGGGGCTTGCGCTGCTGGCGGCCGGCAGCCCGGGCATTGCCGGCCTGTCGCTGGCGCTGTTCGTGTTCTTCTGCGCTTCCAACGTGCTGGAAGCCTGCCAGCCCAGCATCGCTTCACGGGCCGCGCCACCGCATGCGCGCGGCGCTGCACTGGGCTTTTACAACACGTTGCAGTCGCTGGGCTTCTTTGCCGGCGGGGCGCTGGGCGGCACGCTGGCCAAGGCCTGGGGCCCGGCCGGCCTGTTTGGCGCCTGCGCCGCGGTGATGCTGCTGTGGCTGATGGTCGCATGGCCGATGCAATCCATACCGGGCACCCGCCGCAAAGCCGCATAATCCGCACACCCCCAAGACACACTTTTCCGAGGAACCCTCCATGGCATCCGTCAACAAAGTCATCCTCGTCGGCAACTGCGGCCGCGACCCCGAAATCCGTTACCTGCCCTCGGGCCAGGCGGTGGCCAATGTCAGCGTGGCCACCTCCAGCCGGCGCAAGGACAAGAACACCGGCGAAACCGTCGAAGACACCCAGTGGCACCGCGTCACGTTCTATGACCGCCTGGCCGAAATCGCCGGGGAATATGTCAAGAAGGGGCGGCCCATCTACGTCGAAGGCCGCCTGAAGTACGGCAAGTACACCGGGCAGGACGGCATCGAGAAGAACACGGTGGACATCATCGCCACTGAAATGCAGCTGCTGGGTGGGCGCGAAGGCATGGGCGGCCCGGGTGGCGAAGAGGGCGGCGGCGGTGGTGGCAGCTATTCGCGCCCTCCCGCAGCGCCGCGCCAGTCGGCTGCGCCGGCACCGCGCCAGCAGGCGCCCGCTAAGTCGTCCAGCGGCTTTGACGACATGGACGACGACATCCCGTTCTGACGCCTTGTCAGGCACCGGCTCCGGCGTTCACCGGAGCCGGGTGCTACCCCCGGGAAAACACCCTGAGCCGAATGGCCGGAGGCGATCTGGCCGATTGAACCTCGTTGCTGCGAGGCACAAACTGTGTCCACACCGATGCAATTTATCGGTGCAGGAGTTACAGGCATGGCTTCCACGTCGTCATTCACACAGTGGTTTCGGGATATCCGCAGGTCCAGCGCTGCGACTCAAGCTTTTGACAGCAGCCTCATCCGGCAGGAGGACGTCAGCTCCTCCGTCGGCCCGGCGGAGCTGGCCGCCCCGACGGTTTCACGCGCGCCCGACTGGCTGATCAAGAAGGAAATGGCCGCCGCAGTGCACGATTGCCCGGAGGCCGTGCGCGACCGCATGACCCTGGCGATCTACCGCAGCCGCGAAAGCCTTGACCTCTGGTTGCTGCGGGCCGACCTGTTCCAGTGCATCGCCAAGGAGCGCGGCCAGCTCGAAGCCCGCAACCGTATCAACGCCCTGCTTCCCTTCTTTGCCCAGCGTGTGCCCGAGCGGCAACTGGTGCCGATCTAGACCTGGCGGAAGCCCGAAATCACCCCGCCGCCGAGGCACACCTCGCCGTCGTACAGCACGGCGGACTGCCCCGGCGTCACGGCCCACTGCCGGTCCTGGAAGTCCAGGTGGAAGGCGCCGTTGGCATCCGGCGCCAGGACGCAGGGCGAGTCTGACTGCCGGTAGCGCGTCTTGGCGGCATAGGCGCCACCCACCGGGGCAGCGCCGGCCACCCAGCTCGCATCGTCGGCATCCAGCGCCACCGATTGCAGCCACGGGTGCTCATGGCCCTGCACCACCCACAGCGTGTTCTTCTCAAGGTCCTTGCGCGCCACAAACCAGGGTGCATGGTCGCCCCCGCCGCGCGGCGCGCCCTTTTCCTTGACGCCGCCGATGCCCAGCCCCTGCCGCTGCCCCAGGGTGTAGAAACTCAGGCCCTCGTGGCGCCCCAGCACCCGGCCGCGTTCGTCCTTGATGGGCCCCGGCTCCTTGCTGATGTAGCGGTTGAGGAAGTCGCGGAACGGCCGCTCCCCGATGAAGCAGATGCCGGTGGAGTCCTTTTTCTTCGCATTCGGCAGGCCGATCTCTTCGGCAATGCGGCGCACTTCCGTCTTGCGCAGCTCGCCCACCGGGAACAGCGTTTTTGACAGCTGTGCCTGCGTCAGCCGGTGCAGGAAGTAGCTCTGGTCCTTGGTGGCGTCCAGGCCCTTGAGCAACTCGAACCGTCCTTCGCGTTCCCGCACCCTTGCATAGTGCCCCGTGGCGATCTTTTCAGCACCCAGCCGCATGGCATGGTCCAGGAAGGCCTTGAACTTGATCTCGGCGTTGCACAGCACGTCGGGGTTGGGCGTGCGGCCTGCCTGGTATTCGCGCAGGAATTCGGCGAACACCCGGTCCTTGTACTCCGCGGCGAAGTTGACATGCTCGATCTCGATGCCGATCACATCGGCCACGGCGGCGGCATCGACGAAGTCGACGTTGGACGAGCAGTACTCGCTGTCGTCGTCGTCTTCCCAGTTCTTCATGAAGATGCCGATGACTTCGTGGCCCTGCTGCTTGAGCAGGTGCGCGGTGACTGCGGAGTCCACGCCTCCGCTCAACCCCACGACGACTCTTGGTTTGGCGCTCTTCATTTGTGCGATTATCCCAAAGCGATGATTTTCCAGCCCCGTTCCATCCAGTACCCGCGCCGGCGCATGTCCCCGCCCGCCTTGCTGGCCGTTCTGGTGTTCCACGGGCTGCTGCTCTGGCTGATCAACCAGCACTGGCCCATCGAGCGGGCGGTGCGCTATGTGGTGTTCCAGACGGTGAGGCCTGTGCCCCAGGCGGCGGCCCCGCAGGAAGTCCCGGCTTCGCGGGCCATCAGCACCACGCGCAGCCTGCGGGCGGCCACCGAACTGTCGGTCTTTGCCAAGACGGTCGAGTCCAGTGTTCCGCTGAAAACAACCAACCAGCTGCCCGAGACAACCCAGGCCAAAACCCGGCAACCCGGGCCCAGCAAGCCTGCGGAACTTCCGCCTGAAGTCCAGCCTGCGCCCGTCCCGGCCGAGCCGCCGCCTGTGCCACAGGCCGAAGCGCCGTTGCCCGAGCCGGCGCCGCAGGCGCAGGCCACGCCAGCTCCGCAGCCGCAAACGCCGCCCCCGGTAACGCCGCCGCCCGTACCTGTGCCGGTGCCTCCTGCCCCGGTTCCCCCGGCGCCAGTGCCGCCGCCTGCGCCGGTTCCGCCGCCTCCCGTGCCCGTGCCGCCACCCCCGGTCCCGGTTCCACCCGCTCCGGTACCGCCGCCGGTCGTGGCGCCCGCTCCGGTGCAGGAACCGGTACCGGCGCCTGTGCCCGCACCTGCCGTGGCGGCCCAGCCGCCCGAACCTGCGCGGCCGCCTGAGCCGGTGGCCCAGCCATCGCCGCCTGCGCCTGCAGCCCCTGCGGAGCAGGCTCCCCTTGAAACCATGGTGGAACAGCCGCGCTCCACGCGCCGCCTGCGCGGGCCGGTTGTCGATGTGCCGGTGTCGCCTAATGCACCGGCTTCGTCATCGGTAGCCGTTCCGGTGCTGGTGCTTCCGCCGGTGGGTGCGCCCAGCCCTGGCGTGGCGCCGGGCGCGGCACCGGGTGCGGTTGCCGGCCCGGCTGCCGGTCCCGCAACGGGTACCACTGCGGGCCCCGCCGGGCCGGCTGCCGGCGGCCCGGGCACAGGCGTGCCCGGATCGGGCGCGCCGGGCGGCTCGGGGCCTGCCGGGTCCGCGCCTTCCGCTGGCGTGCCGGCCGGCCGTGCGCCTGCGCTGCCTGGCCCTGCGCTTCCCAGTGCCGCCATGCCCGCGCCGCCCGCCTCGCGGCCGGCAGTCTCCGGCATGCCGCCGCCGCCGATGCCCGGCACCTACCGCGTGCTGCCGCAGTTCCGCCGCAACCTGGCCGACATGGCCAACGAACAATTGCGCCGGGGCAACCCGGCCGATCCCATGGCCACCGCCATCGACAGTTCGGCAACGCCGGACTGCACCAGGCCGCAATCGGGCACCGAGACGGTCGGCGGCCTGCTGGCCGCCCCGACGGTGGCGGCACGCATCCTCAGCGGCAGGTGCAAGTGAGGGGCTGCATGCACTCCACCGCTGCAGCGGCCGCCGCCCTAGCCTCCGTGTGCGGTGATCACGCTCGCGTCGGTATAGACAAGGTCGAGCGGAAAGCGCCGGCCCGCCAGGTAGTCTTCCATGCAGCGCAGCAGCAGGGGGCTGCGGTGGCGGTCCACGCTGGCGCGGACTTCATCGGGCGTCATCCACAGCGTGCGCACGATGCCTTCGTCCAGCGCCCTGGCCGGGTCGGCTTCGCCGACTTCACCGCAGAAGGCAAAACGTACATAGGTCACGTCTTCTCCGGTGCGGGTGCGCTGGAAGCGCGACAGGTACACGCCCACCAGCGCCGTGGGGCGGAAGCTGTGGGCCGTTTCTTCCAGCGCCTCGCGGGCGCAGCCGTCTGCAGGGGATTCGCCTGGGTCCAGGTGGCCGGCCGCGTTGTTGAGCTTGAGACCGTCGGCGGTGTGTTCCTCAATGAGCAGGAAGCGGCCGTCTTTCTCAATGATCGCAGCGACCGTGACGCTGGGCTTCCATCGTGTGTTCATGCCAGCATTATCAACAGGCGCCGGGCCGCGCGGCCTTGCCGCCTGGAACTGTCGCAAAATCCCCTACATTCGGTGAATCGCCGACCGACTCGACCCAGGAAACCATGATGTCCCCTTTGCGTTCACTCATCATGCGTGCCACAGGCCTGCTGGCAGCAGGCCTTGCCGCCGCCGCCATCGGCGGTGCTGCGCTGGCCCAGGATGCAGCCGCGACAGCGTCGGCCCCCGCAACTGCCGCAGCGCCAGCGGCTGCAGCGGCGCCGGTGGCGCCGGCAGTCCAGCCCCCCGCCAGCGCCTATGCCGACAACCCCTACGGCCTGCGCGCGCTCTGGGCGCAGGGCGACTACGTCGCCAGGATCACGCTGGTGCTGCTGGTGATCATGTCCATCGGCAGCTGGTATGTGCTCATCAGCAAGCTGGTGGAGCAGTCGCGCCTGGCGCGGCAGGCGCGGGACGCGCAGAAGGCCTTCTGGAAGGCCGACACCGTGCGCCAGGGCGCCGACCAGCTCGACAAGAACAGCGCCTTCCGCTTCATCGCCGAATCCGCGCTGGAGGCCACCCGCAAGCACGATGGCCTGATCGGCCAGGTGGACCTGAACACCTGGGTCACGCAGAGCATCGAGCGGGCCGTCGCCACCGTGCAAAGCCGTACCCAGGACGGTCTGGCGGTGCTGGCCACCGTCGGCTCCACCGCGCCGTTCGTCGGCCTGTTCGGCACGGTCTGGGGCATCTACAACGCGCTGGTGAAGATCGGCTCGTCGGGCCAGGCTTCCATCGACAAGGTGGCCGGCCCGGTGGGCGAGGCACTGATCATGACGGCCATCGGCCTGGCGGTGGCCGTGCCTGCGGTCATGGGCTACAACTGGCTGGTGCGGCGCAACAAGCTGGGCATGGACACGGTGCGCGCCTTCGGCTCGGACCTGCACACGGTGCTGCTGGCCGCAAGCGTGCGCCGGGCCGAGCCGGCCCGGGCGGCAGCGCCCGCCCCGGCGCCCGCACCCGCACCCGTACCCGCAACGGCCCCGCCGGCAGCGCCCGCCGCCTGAGCCGCCGCCCGCCATGGCCATCAATTTCAACAAGGGCAAGGCAGAGGATGATCCGCTGATGGCGGAGATCAACACCACGCCGCTGGTTGATGTGATGCTGGTGCTGCTGATCATCTTCCTGATCACCGTGCCGGTGGTCAACAGTTCCATCGTGGTGAGCCTGCCGCGCGAGGCCAACCAGCTGCAGCAGGAAAGCGCGGAGAACGTGATCATCAGCGTGGACGCCGCAGGCGCCGTGTACTGGGCCGACACCCGCCTGCCGGACCAGAAGACGCTGGTCGAGCTGCTCAACAAGGTCTCGGTCATGGTGCCGCAGCCCGAAGTGCACATCCGCGGCGATGCGCGGGCCGGCTACGAGGCCGTGGGCCGCGTCGTCTATGCGGTGCAGCAGACCGGCATCGCCAAGCTCGGTTTCATCACCGAGCCGCCGGCGCGCTGAAAGGAGTCCCGGATGGCCATGAACATCGGCAACAGCAATGCGGGCGAAGAGGCCGACGTCATGGTCGAGATGAACACCACGCCGCTGATCGACGTGATGCTGGTGCTGCTGGTCATGCTCATCATCACCATCCCGATCCAGCTGCATTCGGTGAACATCGAGATGCCGGTCGGCATCCCGCCGCCCCAGGTGGTGGACCCCGAGATTGTCCGCATCGATGTGACGCCCGCCAACCAGGTGCTCTGGAACGGTGAGCCGGTTGACGGCCGCGAGGCGCTGGAGGCGCGGCTGCAGGCCGCCGCGGCGCAGCCTGCGCAGCCGGAGATCCATGTGCGGCCCGACCGCGCCGCGCGCTACGACGTCGTGGCCGGCGTGCTGTCGTCGTCGCAGCGCTTTGGCCTGCAGAAGATCGGCATCGTGGGCTCGGAGCAGTTTGCGCAGTGAGGCGGCCGTGACGATGCTCCGCCGGCCTTTCCTGAGTGCGCTGGCTGCGCTGGCCGCCCTGGCCGCGCTGCTGCTGTCTTCCGGCCTTGCACGCGCCCAGGTCACCGCGCCGGTACCGGCCCTGCGCGATGCGCTGGTGGCGCCGCTGCGTGACGCGCAGGAGTTCCTGGTCACAGGCAAATTCACCGAGGCGCTGGCGCGGCTGGCCCCTGCCGATGCCGTCAGCGGCAAGACGGCGGTGGAGGTGTATTACGTCGAGCGCATGCGCGCTGCCGCCGCTTCAGGCGCGCTTGACACGGTACAGGCGGTGAAATCGCTGGAGGCGGTGCTGGCCACCGGCCTCGCACCCATTGCCGACCGGCCGGCGCTGATCGAGGCGCTCGCGGGCGCGCACTACAACCTCAAGCAGTATCCGCAGGCCGCGCAGTGGGCCGGCAGCTATTTTGCGCAGGGCGGCACCAGGCTGGAGATGCGCCTGATGGCAGCCCAGGCCGCCTACCTTGCGGGTGACTTCCGGGGCGCGGTGACTGCACTGCAGGTGCTGCAGCGCGAGCAGGTGGCGGCAGGCGTCGCGGTGCCCGAGTCGCAGCTGGACATGCTGGCCGGCAGCTTCATCAAGCTGCAGGATGACGCCGGCTACATGGGCGTGCTGGAGCAGCTGGTACGCAGCTACCCGCGCCCCGAATACTGGGCCGACCTGCTGGTGCGGCTGGAGCGCAGGCCCGGCTTTTCGCCGGCGCTGGTGATCGACCTGTTCCGCCTGCAGTTCGCCGCCGGCGCGCTGATGGAGGCCAACGAATACCTGGAGCTGGCCCAGCTGGCGGCGCAGGCGGGCTTTGCAGCCGAGGCCCGCAAAGTGCTGGATGCGGGTTTTGCCGCCAGGGTGCTGGGCACGGGCCCCGATGCCGGCAAGCATGCGCGCTTTCGCGAACAGGTGGGCGAGCGGGCCGCAGCCGAGGCCCGGGGCCTGGAGGCGCCGGGCAGCCCGCCCGCCCCACCGGACGGCGATGCACAGTTCCGCCTCGGCTACCTCCGGTTGACCCACGGGCAGGCCGGGCCGGGCCTTCAACTCATGCAGCAGGCGCTTGACGGGGGTACCCTGTCCCAGCCGGGCCAGGCGCGGCTGCGCCTGGCGGTGGCCCATGTGCAGGCAGGCGACAAGGCGCGCGCCCGCGAGCTGCTGCAGCCGCTGCAGGCGGGCGGCGGCACCGATGGCCTGGCCGACCTGGCACACCTGTGGGTCACGCTGATTGCAAGATGAAGCTGCTGCAGGGCCGGGAACCCGTGCAAACTCATGTAAGCTAATGGTCAGCAACAGAATTCCAAAGTCCAGTCGGGCAGCCGGCGGTGCGCAGCACCCGTGGCCGCCCCGCGCATCATTGAAGAGGAGACGCCCATGCTGATTGGCGTACCCACCGAAACCACGGTGGGTGAAACCCGTGTTGCCGTCACCCCGGAGACGGCGAAGAAACTCAAGGCCCAGGGCCATGTGCTGCGCATCCAGTCGGGTGCCGGCGTGGCTGCCAGCGCAACCGACGAGGCCTATGTGGCGGCAGGCGCCGAGATCACCGATGCGGCCGGCGCCTATGCCTGCGACCTGGTGCTCAAGGTGCGCAGCCCGTTTGACAACGAGGTTTCGCTCATCAAGGCGGGCACCACGGTCGTGGGCATGCTCAACCCGTTCGATGCCGCCGGGCTGCAGCGCCTGGCCACTGCCAACCTCACGGGCTTTGCCCTCGAAGCCGCGCCGCGTACCACGCGTGCCCAGAGCATGGACGTGCTGTCCTCCCAGGCCAACATCGCCGGCTACAAGGCCGTCATGATCGCGGCCGACAAGTACCAGCGCTTCTTCCCGATGCTGATGACTGCGGCGGGCACGGTCAAGGCCGCGCGCGTCGTGATCCTGGGTGTTGGCGTGGCGGGGCTGCAGGCCATTGCCACCGCCAAGCGCCTGGGCGCAGTGATCGAGGCGTCCGACGTGCGCCCGAGCGTGAAGGAGCAGGTCGAGTCCCTCGGCGCAAAATTCATTGACGTTCCCTACGAAACGGACGAAGAGCGTGAAGCGGCCGTGGGCGTTGGCGGCTATGCCAAACCCATGCCTGCCAGCTGGATGGACCGCCAGAAGGTCGAAGTCGCCAAGCGTGTGGCCCAGGCCGACGTGGTCATCACCACGGCGCTGATCCCCGGCCGCGCGGCCCCGGTTCTCGTGACCGAAGACATGGTCAAGGCCATGAAGCCGGGCTCGGTCATCGTCGACCTGGCCGCAGCGCAAGGCGGCAACTGCCCGCTGACTGAAGCCGGCCGTACCGTCGTCAAGCACGGCGTCACGCTGGTGGGGGAAACCAACCTGCCGGCGCTGGTGGCGGCCGACTCGTCGGCGCTGTATGCGCGCAATGTGCTCGACTTCCTCAAGCTCATCCTCCCGAAGGAGGGCGGCCTGAAGATCGACATGGAAGACGACATCGTGGCAGCCTGCCTGATGACCCACAACGGCGAAGTCCGCAAAAAATAAGCAACCCAGGCGGCACGGGCGTCAAGCCTGGCCGCAACCGGAGCCAGGAAACATGGAAGCAGTCTCTCCCACCCTTCTCAACCTCATCATCTTCGTGCTGGCCATCTATGTCGGCTACCACGTGGTCTGGACGGTCACGCCCGCGCTGCACACGCCGCTGATGGCGGTGACCAACGCCATCTCGGCCATCGTCATCGTGGGCGCCATGCTCGCGGCGGCGCTGACGGAGACGACCCTGGGCAAATCCATGGGCGTGCTGGCCGTGGCACTGGCGGCGGTGAACGTGTTCGGCGGCTTCCTTGTCACGCGGCGCATGCTGGAGATGTTCAAGAAGAAAGAGAAGAAGATGCCCGCCAAAGAGGAGACTGCCAAATGAGCATGAACCTCGTCACGTTCCTGTACCTGATCGCCTCGGTCTGCTTCATCCAGGCCCTGAAGGGGCTGTCGCACCCGACCACCTCGATCCGCGGCAACATCTTCGGCATGACCGGCATGGCCATCGCCGCGCTGACCACGGCGGCGCTGATCGTCGAGATCTCCGGCGGCAAGGCCGAGGGCATGGCCTGGGTACTGGGCGGCCTGGTGGTCGGCGGCGGCCTGGGCACCTACATGGCCAACAAGGTCGAGATGACCAAGATGCCCGAGCTGGTCGCCTTCATGCACAGCATGATCGGCCTGGCGGCGGTGTTCATTGCCATTGCCGCAGCGGTTGAACCCTGGGCCTTCGGCATCGTGGCCAAGGGTGCGGCCATTCCGTACGGCAACCGGCTGGAGCTGGCCCTGGGCGCGGCCATCGGTGCCATCACCTTCAGCGGCTCGGTGATCGCCTTCGGCAAGCTCTCGGGCAAGTACAAGTTCCGCCTGTTCCAGGGCGCGCCGGTGCAGTTCAAGGGCCAGCACCTGCTGAACCTGGTGCTGGGTCTGGCCACGCTGTTCTTCATCATCGGCTACACCGTGAGCGAAGCGCGCATCGACTTCTGGCTGCTGCTGGCACTGGCGTTTGTGCTGGGCGTGCTCATCATCATCCCGATCGGCGGGGCCGACATGCCGGTGGTGGTGTCCATGCTCAACAGCTACTCGGGCTGGGCGGCGGCGGGCATCGGCTTCAGCCTGAACAACTCCATGCTGATCATCGCCGGCTCGCTGGTGGGAAGCTCGGGCGCGATCCTGAGCTACATCATGTGCAAGGCGATGAACCGGTCGTTCTTCAACGTGATCCTGGGCGGGTTTGGCGGTGAAGCCACCACGGCGGCGGCCGGTGGCGCGGTGCAGCGCAACGTCAAGAGCGGCAGCGCCGACGATGCGGCCTTCGTGCTCAGCAATGCCGAGACCGTCGTCATCGTCCCGGGCTATGGCCTGGCCGTGGCGCGCGCCCAGCATGCCGTCAAGGAACTGGCAGCCAAGCTCACCGAGAAGGGCATCACCGTCAAGTACGCCATCCACCCGGTGGCCGGCCGCATGCCGGGCCACATGAACGTGCTGCTGGCCGAGGCCGAGGTGCCCTACGACCAGGTGTTCGAGATGGAAGACATCAACGGCGAGTTCGGCCAGGCTGACGTGGCCATCATCCTGGGCGCCAACGACGTGGTGAACCCGGCCGCGCATGTGAAGGGCAGCGCCATCTACGGCATGCCCATCCTGGAAGCCTACAAGGCCAAGACCGTGATCGTGAACAAGCGCTCGATGGCCGCAGGCTATGCGGGCCTGGACAATGAACTCTTCTACATGGACAAGACCATGATGGTCTTCGGTGACGCCAAGAAGGTCGTAGAGGACATGGGAAAAGCGATCGAGTAAGCCTTTTTTAGAGGGGCCGCTCTTCGCTTTCCTAGGGAAAACACAACCCCCCGCCGGCATGGCGGCAGGGACAATCGCGCGTTGTTGAGCGAATAACTGGAGAAGACTTATGACCGACCGTCCCTGGCTGAGCGCCTACCCCGCCGGCGTGCCCGCCGACATCGACCCCTCCCAATACCCTTCCCTCGTCGCCCTGATGGACGAGGCGTTCACGAAGTATGCAGGCCGCGTGGCCTACAGCTTCATGGGCAAGGATGTGACCTTCGGCCAGACCGACAGCCTGAGCAGCGCGCTGGCCGCCTACCTGCAGGGCTTGGGCCTGGCCAAGGGCGACCGCGTCGCCATCATGATGCCCAATGTGCCGCAGTACCCGGTGGCGGTTGCCGCCATCCTGCGCGCGGGCTATGTCGTCGTCAACGTCAACCCGCTGTACACGCCGCGCGAGCTGGAGCACCAGCTCAAGGACTCGGGCTCCAAGGCCATCATCATTGTCGAGAACTTCGCCAGTACGCTGGAGCAGTGCCTGGCCGCGACGCCGGTCAAGCACATCGTGCTGTGCGCCATGGGCGACCAGCTGGGCATGCTCAAGGGCGCGCTCGTCAACTATGTGGTGCGCAATGTCAAGAAGATGGTGCCGGCCTTCAACCTGCCGGGCGCCGTGCGATTCAACGACGCGGTGGCCCAGGGCACGCGCGGCACGCTCAAGAAGCCGGTCATTGCGCCCGACGACGTGGCCGTGCTGCAGTACACCGGCGGCACCACCGGCGTGAGCAAGGGCGCGGTGCTGCTGCACCGCAATGTCATTGCCAACGTGATCCAGTCGGAAGTGTGGAACCAGCCGGTGATGGACAAGGTGCCAAAGGACGAGCAGCCCACCAGCGTCTGCGCCCTGCCGCTGTACCACATCTTCGCCTTCACCGTCGGCATGATGCTGTCGATGCGTACCGGCGGCAAGCTCATCCTGATCCCCAACCCGCGTGACCTGCCTGCGGTGCTGAAGGAACTGTCCAAGCACACCATCCACAGCCTGCCGGCAGTCAACACGCTGTTCAACGGCCTGGCCAACCACCCGGATTTCAACAGCGTGAACTGGAGCAACCTCAAGATCTCGGTCGGTGGCGGCATGGCTGTGCAGGGCGCTGTAGCCAAGCTCTGGCTTGAGAAGACCGGCTGCCCGATCTGCGAGGGCTACGGCCTGTCTGAAACCTCGCCCTCGGCCAGCTGCAACCCGACCACCAGCACCGAATACACCGGCACCATCGGCGTGCCGATCCCGAGCACCTATTTCAAGCTGCTCGACGACGACGGCAACGAAGTGCCCCTGGGCCAGCCCGGCGAGATCGCCATCAAGGGCCCGCAGGTCATGGCCGGCTACTGGCAGCGGCCGGACGAGACCGCCAAGTCGATGACAGCGGACGGCTACTTCAAGTCCGGCGACATCGGCGTGATGGATGCCCGCGGCTACTTCAAGATCGTGGACCGCAAGAAGGACATGATCCTGGTCAGCGGCTTCAACGTCTACCCCAATGAGGTGGAAGATGTGGTGTCGGGCTGCCCCGGCGTCATGGAATGCGCGGCCGTCGGCGTGGCGGACGAGAAGTCCGGCGAGGCCGTGAAGCTCGTCATCGTCAAGAAAGACCCGAACCTCACCGAAGCCCAGGTGCGTGAGTACTGCAAGGCCAACCTCACCGGCTACAAGCAGCCCAAGATCGTGGAGTTCCGCACCGAGCTGCCGAAAACCCCGGTTGGAAAAATCCTGCGCCGCGAACTCCGAGACAAGAAGTAGCCGGTGACCGGCAGGTGCCGGAATGCCACCAAGTAATTGGGGTCAGATTCCAATTCAGGACAGCAGCTTCTTCGGAGGCCAATAATGCTGAACGAAATTGGACTCTGACCCCAATTACGTTCTGCCGGAGGAAGAAATGCCCATAGCCATCGTCAGCGCCATGCACGAGGAATTGGCGGCAGTGCTTGAGTTAATGCCCGACGAGCGCAAGGTCACCGTCGCCGGCCGCGAATTCTGGCAGGGCCATCTTCACGGGCAGGAGGTCGTCGCCGTCCTTGCGCGCATCGGCAAGGTCGCGGGTGCGATCACGGCCACCGTGCTGGCCGAACGCTTCAAGGTCTCGGCCATCGTCTTCACCGGCGTGGCCGGCGGTCTCGGGCCCGGTGTGAAGTTGGGCGACGTGGTCGTGGCCGACAGCTTCATGCAGCACGACATGGATGCCTCGCCGATCTTCCCGAAGTATGAAATCCCGCTGTACGGCGTGTCGCGTTTTGCGGCCGACCCCGCGCTCAGCGCGGCGCTGGCTTCCGCGGCGAGGCAGGCACTGCCGCAAGCCACGCTGCACCGGGGCCTGGTCATCAGCGGTGACCGCTTTGTCTCCACCAATGCGGAGAGCCGCGCACTGCAGGCCGCATTGCCGGATGCGCTGGCCGTCGAAATGGAAGGCGCCGCATTTGCGCAGGCCTGCCACGACTACGGCGTGCCGTTCGCAGCCGTGCGCACCGTGTCCGACCGCGCCGATGACGCCGCGCATGTGGACTTCCTGGAGTTCGTGAAAACCGTGGCCAGCCCGCATTCGGCGGCGATTGTGGATGCGCTGCTGAGGTCGGGCGTGCTCGCGTCAGCCAGCCGCGCCTGCTGACGCAGGCAGTCAACCGATGGCCGACTCGGTCTTCGCAACGCGACTCGCCACGCGGCTGGTAACACCTCGCGCAAACAGCGGCGAGGCCCCGCTGGCCACGGCCAGCTCGGACGCCGCAGCCATCAGCTGAGGCCCCAGTTCCATCATGCGTTCCCCGGTCAGCCGCATGGCAGGGCCGGCAACGGTGATCACGCCGATCGCCGCCTCGTCCCGCCGCTGGATCGGCGCAGCCATGGCCGTCATGCCGGGAGAGTACATCTCGTTGATGATGCTGAAGCCGCGCTTGCGGCCCTCGGCCAGGATGCGGGTGAGTGCCTTGATCGTGGTCGGCGCATTCGGGCCATAGCTCTTGGGGTCGCCAAAGCCCTGCTTTGAAACGATCTCGATGGCGCGCTCATCGCTCAGCGTCATCAGCCAGGCGTGGCCCGCCGAGCTGCACGACAGGCGCACGTCGATGCCCATGTCCGGGTCGTAGCGCAGGCCGGAACGCGCGCCCTGCGCCTTGGCGACGAAGGTCAGGCGGTCGCCATCGACGATGGCCAGCCGCACCAGCTCGCCAGAGACTTCGGCGAGCCGGTCGATCAGCGGCTGGGCGATGTCGACAATGCCCGAACTGCTCAGGAAGCTCAGGCCCAGCGCCGCGAGCTTGGTGGTCAGCGCGTAGTCCCCGTGGTCGCGCAACTGCCGCACATAGCCGCAGCGCGCCAGCTCCGACAGCAGGCGATGCGAGGCGCTGCGTGGCAGGTCGAGGTCCTGCGCGATGTTCGCCAGCGACATGCCTTCGGGGTAGGCAGCCAGGTATTCCAGGATGCCCAGGGATCGTTCCAGTGTGCTCATCGTCGCGTTCTCCGTAGGCCCGGATCATACAAAACATCCAAAGATTCCGGAAAATCATTCCATATTGGAATCTGATTCCAATTTCCGGATTTCTGGGCTATGATCCGCGCCACGATGGCCGGCACGGTGCCAGGCCACAGCCCGCAGAACCGCAAGTTCCCTCAAGGAGACATATCTTGAACATGAAGCTCACCCGCCGCGCGATCGCGTGCGCCGCCGCCCTCTCGTTTGCCGCTTTCGGCGCCATGGCGCAGGACATCCAGGAACGCACCATCAAGTTCGGCCACCTGAACAATCCCGACCATCCGACCAGCCTGGGTGTGCGCAAGTTTGCAGAAATCGTCGCTGCCAAGAGCGGCGGCAAGATCAAGGTGCAGGAATTCGCGGCCTCCCAGCTCGGCAACGAGCTGCAGCAGCAGGCTGCGCTGCAGGGCGGCGTGCAGGAGATGCTGGTGGCATCCACCACCTCGCTGAACGGCATCGTCAAGGAATTCGGCCTGCTTGACTTCCCGTTCCTGTTTGCCAATGCCCGCCAGGCCGACGCGCTGGTTGACGGCCCGCTGGGCAAGATGCTCACCGCCAAATTGCCAGAGAAGGGCGTGATGGTCCTGGCGTTCTTTGACCTTGGCTTCCGCAACGTCACCAACAGCAAGCGGCCCATCATGAAGGGCTCGGACCTGGACGGCCTGAAGCTGCGCGTGATCCCGAACCCGGTGTTCCTGGAGACCTTCCGGACCTTCAAGGCGAACCCGGTGCCTATGCCCTTCGCAGAGCTCTACGGCGCGCTCGAAAGCAAGGCAGTGGATGGCCAGGAGAACCCCTTCGCGGTGATCGCGTCGAGCAAGTTCTTCGAAGTGCAGAAGTACGTGAGCGGCACCAACCACGTGTATGCGACCAACCCGGTCCAGATCAGCAAGCGCTTCTGGGACCGCCTCTCGCCGGTGGAGCAGAAAATCATCGCGGACTCCGCCATCGAAGCGCAGAACTGGCAGCGTGTGGTCAGCCGCGAAGTCTCAAGCAAGGCACTGGGCGAGCTCACGGCCAAGGGCATGATCTACAACGACGTCCCGCCCGCCGAGCTGGCCAAGATGCGCGCCGACGTGCGGCCGGTCTATGACAAGTTCGCCGCCGCCTATGACCCAGCCGTCGTGACCCTGTTCAAGTCCGAGCTGGAGCGCGTCTCGAAGTTCTGACCCCCATGAAAATCCTTGTCCTCCACGGGCCGAACCTGAACCTGTTCGGCCGGCGCGAGCCGCATATCTACGGCACCACGACGCTCGCGCAGATCAATGACATGCTGGCAAAGCTGGCCGCGGAACTGGGCGTGACGCTCGAGACCATCCAGTCAAACCACGAAGGGGCGCTGGTCGATTTCCTGCACGAGCACATCGACACGGCCAACGGCGCGCTGGTGAACCCTGCCGGGCTCACCCAGCACGGCGTGCCGCTGCACGATGCCATCAAGGCCATGCCGTTCCCGGTGATCGAAGTCCACATGTCCAACATCGCGGCGCGGGAGCCGTGGCGCAGCCACTCCATCATCTCGCCCGCGGTGAAGGGGACGATCCAGGGCTTTGGCCCGCATTCGTACCTGCAGGGCCTGCGGGCGATGGTCGAGATCGCGGGCGAAAGCGCCCGGGTTGCTGCGAAATGACGAAGCTGGTTCAAGACCCGGCTGACGTGCCGCAGGAGTGGCGCGCCCGGGCTTGAATCGCTACCATCCAGACCCATGGACAAGTTCGTCGACAAGGCCTGCAAGGCCATTGAATTCCTCATCGCGATCGGCCTGGCCATCATGGTCGTGCTGGTGTTCGGCAATGTGGTGCTGCGCTACGGCTTCAACTCGGGCATCACCGTGTCCGAAGAGCTGTCGCGCTGGCTTTTCATCTGGTGCACCTTCCTCGGCGCCGTCGTCGCGCTGCGTGAACACGGGCACCTGGGCGTTGACCTGGTGGTCGGTCGGCTGCCGGTCATCGGCAAGAAGATCTGCCTCATCGTGGGCCACGTGCTGATGATCTTCATCGTCGTGCTGCTGGCCAGGGGCTGCTGGGAGCAGGTCAAGATCAACTGGGACTCGTCGGCGCCGTCGACCGGCTGGTCCATGGCCATCGTGTACCTCCCGGGCCTGGTGTTCGCTGTGCTGGCTGGAGTCCTGCTGCTGCTGGACTTCTGGAAGATCGTGACGGGCCGGCTGTCTGACGATGAACTGGTCATGGTGCAGGAGTCGGAAGAAGCCGCGCAGATCAAGCAGGTGCTGAGTGATGCCAACCAGGCCAGCCAGGCCAGCGGGCCTGCCGGAGCCAAGCCATGACCATTGCCATCTTCATCGGATCCCTGCTGGCCGCCATGGCGCTGGGCATCCCGATCGCATTTGCCCTGCTGGCCAGCGGTGTCGCCCTGATGTGGCACCTGCAGCTGTTCGATGCCCAGATCCTCGCGCAGAACCTGATCGGCGGTGCCGACAGCTTCCCGCTGCTGGCGGTGCCGTTCTTCATGCTGGCCGGCGAGATCATGAACGTCGGCGGCCTGTCGCGCCGCATCGTCGACCTGGCGCTGGCGCTCGTCGGCCATGTCAAGGGCGGCCTGGGCTACGTCACCATCATGGCCGGTTGCCTGCTGTCGGCGCTGTCGGGCTCCGCCGTCGCCGACGCGGCGGCGCTCACCGCGCTGCTGCTGCCGATGATGGTCAAGGCCGGCCACGACAAGAAGCGCGCGGGCGGCCTGATCGCCTCGGTCGGCGTCATCGGCCCGGTGATCCCGCCCAGCATCGGGCTGGTGATCTTCGGTGTTGCCGCAAACGTCTCCATCTCCAAGCTGTTCCTGGCTGCCATCGTGCCCGGCCTGCTCATCGGCGGCGCGCTGTGGGTCACCTGGGCCTGGCTGGTGCGCAGCGAGAAGATCGTGCCGCCGCCGCGCAAGTCGGCCGCCGAGATCATGAAGGCGTTCCGCGACGCGACCTGGGCGCTGGTTCTTCCGGTCATCATCCTGGTGGGCCTGCGCATGGGCGTGTTCACACCGACTGAGGCGGCCGTGGTGGCTGCGGTGTACGCGCTTTTCGTCTCCACCGTCATTTACCGCGAGCTCAAGCTCTCGCAGCTGTACGGCGTGTTCGTGGCCTCGGCCAAGACCAGCGCCGTGGTGATGTTCCTGATCGCGGCGGCCATGGTCAGCGCCTGGCTGATCACAGTGGCGAACCTGCCAGCCATGGTGGTGAGCCTGCTCAAGCCCTTCATGGACAGCCCGATCCTGCTGATGGTCGCGATCATGGTGCTGGTGATGCTGGTGGGCACAGCGATGGACATGACGCCCACCATCCTGATCCTCACGCCGGTGCTGATGCCGGTGGTCAAGGCCGCCGGCATCGACCCGGTGTACTTCGGCGTGATGTTCATCATCAACAATTCCATCGGCCTGGTCACGCCACCGGTGGGCACGGTGCTGAACGTGGTCGCGGGGGTCGGCAAGATCAGCATGGACGATGTGACCAAGGGCGTGCTGCCGTTCATGATCGCCGAGTTCGCCATCCTGTTCGTGATGGTGCTGTTCCCGTCCATCGTCACAGTGCCGGCGCGCTGGCTCGCCGGGTACTGACGGCATGGCATTGACCGGCAAGGCGGCGGTGGCGATGTGGTGGCACATCGCGCCGGAACAGCGGGCCGAGTTCCTCGACTGGCATACGCACGAGCACCATCCGGAGCGCCTGCGCATCGAGGGCTTCAGGCGCGGCACGCGCTGGGCCAGCGAGGACAATGGCACCGGCTTCTTCGTGATGTATGAACTCGCGGCGCGTGAAGCACTGGCCGGGCCTGCCTACATGGAGCGGCTGAACAACCCGACGCCCTGGTCGGTCAGGATGATGCCGCACCATGCGCGCATGGTGCGCAGCCTGTGCGACGTGTCGGGCAGCGTTGGCGCAGGCAATGGCCGCTTCATGCTGACGGTGCGCCTGGCGCCGTCTGACGGGCGCGAGGCCGCGTTGCGCACTTACCTGCAATCGCTGCTGCCCGCGCTGTCACAGCAGCGTGGCATTGCAGGCGCGCACCTGCTGGAGGCCTCGGCGCTGGGCAATGTCGCGCAGACGCAGGAACAGCGCATCCGCGGCGGCGATGGGACGGCGGACTGGGTGTTCCTTGCCTGCGGCTACGACGCGGAAGCACTGCGCGCACTCACCGCATCACCGCTCTCGCCGGGCCAGCTGGCAGGCAACGGTGCGCAGGACGGCCAGCTCACCGGCCTCTACGGCCTTTCCGGCACGCTCTCGGCGGCCGAGGCCTGAGCCACGCCCTTCCGTCCCACGCAGGCTGCGCCTGCGTCAGCCCTTCAGCCAGCCGCGCTTGCGGAAGTAGACCATCGGCACCACCGCACTGGCCACCATGAGCGCCAGCGCATACGGGTAGCCCCATTGCTGCGCCAGCTCAGGCATGAACTGGAAGTTCATGCCGTAGATGCTGGCAATCAGCGTCGGCGGCAGCAGCGCAACGCTGGCCACCGAGAAGATCTTGATGATCCTGTTCTGGTTGATGTTGATGAAACCGACGGTGGCGTCCATCAGGAAGTTGATCTTGTCGAACAGGAAGGCTGTGTGGTTGTCCAGCGACTCGATGTCGCGCAGGATCTGCCGCGCCTCCTCGAACTGCTCTGCATTGAGCATGCGGCTGCGCATCATGAAGCTGACCGCACGGCGGGTGTCCATGACGTTGCGGCGGATGCGGCCGTTCAGGTCTTCCTGGCGCGCGATGGCGGCCAGCACTTCACCGGCCAGCTCGTCGGTCACGTCGCCGGACAGCACCTTGGTGCTGACTTTCTCCAGCTCGTCGTAGATGCCTTCGAGCGTGTCGGCCGAGTACTCGGCATCGGCGTCGAACAGCTTGAGCAGCACTTCCTTGGCGTCGGCGATCAGGCCCGGGGCGCGGCGCGCGCGCAGCCGCAGCAAGCGAAACACCGGCACGTCTTCATCATGGATGGAGAACAGCACGCCACGGCTTTTCAGCTCGTCGTTCATCAGGTTGAGGATGAAGGCCACGCGCACCGTGCGCGGCTCTTCGTCGTCGGCGATCAGGAAGTCGCTGCGGATGTGCAGGTCGCCGTTGTCTTCCTCGTAGAAGCGGGCGGATTCCTCAATGTCCTCGTCCATCGCGTCGTCGGGAATGGACAGGCCGTAGTACTGCTTGATCCAGCGCTTTTCTTCCAGCGTTGGCGATTCGAGGTCCACCCAGATCGGCTGGAATTTGGACAGCTCCTCCAGCGACTCGATCTCTTCCTGGAAGAGTCGGCCGTTGGCAAGCGTGAAGATGTTGAGCATAGGCTCACTCCCGTTGAAATTGTTGCATCTGAGAGGGGATGACGGTGCTGCTTTCAACCCCGATGCGGACAAGGGAGCCGAAAGCTACCAACTGGGGTAGTTTTCCAAGGAGCTTTCTCCGGTATTTGCGACGGTCTGGATTATGGCACCGCAGCATGATTCCAGGGGCCGGTCCGGCGTTTCATGCGGGGCCCTGCATGAACGACAGCAGTTCTGCCTTGCGGGCGAACGCGTCCTGCTCGCCCAGCGCAATGAGCGACTGCACAAAACCCGGCTCGAAGAGCAGGTAGCTGGCCAGGGCCGCGCCGCTGCCCTTCAGGCCGCCCAGGCCGGCCAGGGCGGCGCGGGTGGACGGCGGCAGTTCATGCGCATGGGCCTGGGCCAGGGCGTCCAGCGACTGGCTCGGCTGCAGCGCCAACACTTCCACGTTGCGGTAGGGCAGCACGCCGGCCACTTCGCGCGGCAACTGCTGGATCGTCCGGGTGACGCGCTGGGCCTGCTCCACATCGGCCTGCAGGGTGTCATGGAACACGCTGGCCATGGCATGGCCGGCGATGCTGCCGAGCGAGGGCCCGCCCGCCCTGGTGCCGGCCGCACTGCCTGCCGGCCCGGCCCCGGCAAAGGCCGAGCGTTGCGGCTGGCCCACGCCGACGACCAGCACCTTGTGCGCGCCCAGGTGCATGGCCGGCGACAGCGGCGACACCTGGCGCATGGAGCCGTCGCCGAAGAATTCGCGCTGGCCATCCACCCAGAGCGGGGTGGACGGGAAGATGAACGGGATGGCGCTGGAGGCCATCAGGTGCTCGATGGTGATGGGCTGGAAATCCGAACGCCGCCCCGGCCGGTTCCAGCCCGCGCCTGCATCCTTTGCCGTGTGGCAGAACGTCCAGTGAACGCCACTCGTATAGCTGGAGGCGGTGATGGCCAGTGCATTGAGGACCTTGTTGCGCAGCGCGTCCTCGATGCCCTGCAGCGAGACGACCTGGTGCAGCGTGTTGACCAGGGGCATGTTGTCCAGCAGGGCGCCGTGCGCGCCCGCATGGCGCGCCAGGCTCAGGGCTGCAAACAGCCGGCTGGCACGTGCGGCCAGGGTGACCCAGGGGGACACGTTGAGGCGGTAGACATGCTCCGAGCGCAGCCGGCCCCAGAAACTGGCCAGCTGGTCGAAGGCATCCAGCCCGGTGGTGGCGCAGCCGGCCAGGTAGGCCGCATTCAGCGCGCCGGCCGACGTGCCGACCATGACCTGGAACGGGAATTTCGCCGGCATGCCCGGCTGCAGCCGCATCATCGCGGCCAGCGCCTTGAGCACGCCCACCTGGTAGGCCGTCCTGGCGCCGCCGCCCATCAGCACCAGCGCCGTCACGGGCTGCTTCGGCCGGGTCAGGCCTGCATGGATGATGGTGTCCAGGGTCATGGGCGGGCTCCTGTTTATTGTTCTTCGCCTGCCTCTACCTTAATGCCAAATGGCCCGGCGTGCCAATGGCACGGGGCCCGGCATGCCAAGAGCCCGGGGCCCGGCGTGCATCACTCCTTTGCCTTGAAGGTGCGCGGAAACGTCGCCGCGCTGTCCCGCTCGGCAATGCGGTAGCCCATGGCAGGGCGGCCCGAGCCGCCGTCCACCATGCCGGCTTCCTGCAGGAAGCTGGCGTCCAGCATGCGCTTGCGGAAGGCGCTTTTGTCCAGCGGCCGGCCGAGGACGGTTTCATAGGTTTGCTGCAGTTGCGGCAAAGTGAAGGGTTCCGGCAGCAGGTAGGCCGGCAGCGAGGTGTATTCGACCTTGCTGCGCAGGCGCTCCACGGCTGCCGCGAGGATCTGGGTGTGGTCAAAGGCCAGGCGCTTGCGGGCCGCGTCGTCCACGTCCAGCCATTGCGCGGCTGCGGCGCCTGCGTCGCTGCTGTGCGGGGAAAGGCTTGGGGCAACGGGTGCAAGGCCCGGCGGCCGGTGCACCAGCGCAAACCATGCGTGGGTGGCCGACCATCCGCGCGGGTCGCGCGCGGTGCCGCCCCAGCTGCCCAGCTGCTCCAGGTAGGGGGCGGCCACACCGGTTTTCTCGCGCAGCTTGCGCAGCGCGCAGTCGTGCAGGCTGCGGTCCCTGGCCACGTCCACAAAGCCGCCAGGCAGGGCCCAGCGGCCGGGGAAGGGCTCGTCCGCCGTGTCGGGCCGCTGGACCAGCAGGACCTGCAGCAGGCCGGCTTCGACCGAGAAGATCGCGACGTCCACCGTCACCAGCGGGCGCTCGAAGTCCAGGTTGGCGGGAGAGGGGCTTTTTTTCATGGGATGCCTTGACATGGCCGATTTGAGTTGTACTATACAACTTATAAGAGTTGTACAGTACAACTCAAAGGCTGCAACAATGCAGCAGACTGAAGGTTCACATGACACAGACCATCCATCTCCTCATCATTGACCCGCAAAACGATTTCTGCGACCTGCCGGCCGGGTGGCGGGCAACCGACCCCGTCAGCGGAATGCCCCAGGCGCCGGCCCTGCCGGTGGCCGGCGCCCATGCCGACATGCTGCGGCTGGCCGGCCTGATCCGCGAGGGCGCGGCCGGGCTGTCCGCCATCTCCGTCACGCTCGACTCGCACAACCGCCTGCATATCGCCCACCCGACGTTCTGGCAGGCGCGCGGCGGCGGCGCGGTGGCGCCCTTCACGGCCATTACCGCAGCCCAGGTGCGGGCAGGCGACTACCAGCCGCGTGACAAGGCGGCCCTGCCCCGGGCACTGGCTTACCTCGATGCGCTGGAGCAGCGCGGCCGCTACACGCTGATGGTCTGGCCGGTGCACTGCGAGATCGGCAGCTGGGGCCACAACATCCATCCTGCCGTCAAGGCAGCCTGCAATGCGTGGGAAGACGGGCGCATGGCCATTGCCCGGAAGATCGCCAAGGGCAGCAACCCCTGGACCGAGCATTACAGCGCGATGCAGGCCGAGGTGCCCGATGCAGCCGACCCGTCGACGTTGCTGAACACGGCCCTGATTGCCGAGCTCGACCAGGCCGACATCATCGTGATTGCCGGCGAGGCCAGCAGCCATTGCGTGCGCGCCACCACCGAAGACATCGTGGGCAACCTGCCCTCGGGCCGGCCGGCCAAGGTGATGCTGCTGACCGACTGCATGAGCGCGGTGGGCGGCTTCGAAGCCCAGCAGCAGGAGTTCCTGCGCGACATGCGGCAGCGCGGCGTCGTGCTGACCACGAGTGTGGAAATCCTGCCCCTTCTTGCGGGCAACCGCTGAGCCAGGCCGCCCGTCCGCACCACGGCAAAGCGCCACACCAACGCACAACACACCGGACCCATCATGCAAGCCATCATCCAGAGCCTGCTCGACACAGACCTCTACAAGTTCACCATGTGGCAGGCCATGCTGCACCGCCACCCGCAGACACAGGCGGAATACAGCTTCGTCTGCCGCAACCAGCCGCAGTACCCGCTGGCGGAACTGCTGGACGACGTGAATGCGCAGCTGGACCACCTGTGCAGCCTGCGCTTCCAGCCTGATGAGCTCAGGTACCTGGGCGGCCTGCGCTTCATCAAGAGCGACTTCACCGACTTCCTGCGCATCTTCCACTTCCAGCGCGATTTCATCCGCGCCGGCGTGGACGGCCCGAACCTGCGCATCGTTGCGCGCGGACCGCAGGTGCATGTGATGTTCTTTGAAATCTTCGTGCTGGCCATCGTCAATGAACTGTACTTCCGGCGTTATGACAGGAACGCGGCCGGTGTGGAGGGCCGCAGGCGGCTGGACGGCAAGGTTGCTCTGCTGCGTGCGTTCGGCAACGAGCCGCCGCGCGCGCACCCCTTCGAGTTCTTCGACTTCGGTGTGCGCCGCCGCTTCTCGCGCGACTGGCAGCGCGAGGTGGTGGCCACGCTCAGGCGCGAGGTGCCGCAGTACTTCAAGGGCACCTCCAATGTGCTGCTGGCGCGTGACCTGGACCTGGTGCCCATCGGTACCATGGCCCATGAATACCTGCAGACCTACCAGGCCCTGGGCGTGCGGCTGCGCGACTTCCAGAAGGCGGCACTCGAGGACTGGGTGCAGGAGTACCGCGGCGACCTCGGCGTGGCGCTGACCGACGTCGTCGGCATGGACGCATTCCTCAGTGACTTTGACCTGTATTTCGCCAAGCTGTTCGACGGCCTGCGCCACGACTCGGGCGACCCTTCCGTCTGGGCCGAGAAGGCGCTCGCCCACTACGCCAGACTGCGTGTCGATGCGCACACCAAGCGGCTGGTGTTCTCCGACGGGCTCGACATCCCCACGGCGCTGTCGCTGTACCGGGGCCTCGCGGACCGCACCCAGACGGGCTTTGGCATCGGCACCAACCTGAGCAACGACGTGGGCCTCACGCCGCTCAACATCGTGATGAAGCTCACCGCCTGCAACGGCCAGCCGGTGGCCAAGCTGTCGGACAGCCCGGGCAAGACACTGTGCGACGACCAGACCTTCCTGGCCTACCTGCGCCAGGTGTTCAAGGTCAAGGCGGAGGTTTAGGCGGCCATGCTCAGGATCACGCTCGCGCAACTGAACTACACCATTGGCGACATGCCCGGCAATGCCGCGAAGATGATCGCGGCTGCCCGCCAGGCCGTCAGCCAGCAGGCCGAACTGGTGGTGTTCTCCGAGATGTCGCTCACGGCCTACTACCCTGGCGACATGCTGGAGGAAGACGGTTTCATGGAACGCGTCGATGCCGCATTCCATGAGCTGCTGCAGGCCTCGCGGCAGATACCCGGCCTGTACTGGGTCATCGGCCTGCCGGTGCGCCACGGCGGGCCGGGCAAGAAATTCCGGAACATGCTGCGGGTCATCAGGGGCGGCGAGGTGGTGCTCGACTATGCCAAGCAGCTGCTGCCCACCTACAACATCTTCGACGAACGCCGGCACTTCGAGCCTGGGCCTGACGTGGCGCGCGTGCTGCGTATCCGCGACATGCAGGTCGGCTTCCTGATCTGCGAGGATGGCTGGAACGATGAAGGGCACGACTACGCCGTCAACCCGTTCGACCGCATGCGGGATGCCGCGCCCGACCTTGTGGTGTCCATCAACGCCAGCCCGTCCAACACCGGCAAGCGCGAGCAGCGGCACCAGGTGTTCGGCGACGCAAGCCGGCGCAATGCACTGCCCATCCTCTATGTCAACCAGGTCGGCGGGCACGACCAGCTGGTCTATGACGGGGCTTCGTTTGCCGTGGAGCCGGAGGCGGGCGTGGTGCATGAAGCCCGGCGGTTCGTGGAGGACATCACCACCCTGGGTTTTGACAATGGGCGGTTCTTCACCGCTTCCGGCGACACGCCGGCGCCCGTGCCGCAGCAGGGCCTGCCGACCATGGAGTTCTACCGCCGCCAGATCGTGCTGGGCCTTCGAGACTATGCGCGGCGCTGCGGCTTCAGCCGGGCGGTGGTCGGCTCGTCCGGCGGCATCGACTCGGCACTCACGCTCGCGCTGGCGGTCGAAGCCCTGGGCGCGGAGAACGTGGTGGGCATCACCATGCCTTCGGTCTTTTCATCGGCAGGTTCGGTGGACGACTCGGAGACGCTGTGCCGCAACCTCGGCATCGAGCTGCGCCGCCACCCGATTGCAGGCATC
Organism: Pseudomonadota bacterium; assembly: GCA_040385105.1. Lineage (GTDB taxonomy): Bacteria > Pseudomonadota > Gammaproteobacteria > Burkholderiales > Burkholderiaceae_C > JACMQX01. The sequence goes on along the minus strand of JAZKHY010000033.1, from coordinate 9,210 downwards.
GTCGATGCCTTCACCGCCGGCTTTGCGGGCGCATTCGGCCAGGACCTGCATGGTGTTTCCCTGGAAAACCTGCAGGCGCGGGTGCGCGGTACCGTGCTGATGGAATACTCCAACAGCTTCGGCCACCTGCTGCTGACGACCGGCAACAAGTCCGAGATATCGGTCGGCTACTGCACGCTGTATGGCGACACCAACGGCGGCCTCGGGCTGATCGGCGACCTGTACAAGACGGAAGTATTCGCGCTGTCGCGCCACATCAATGAATCGGCGGGCCGCGAGATCATTCCCGCAGCCATCATCGACAAGCCGCCATCCGCCGAGCTGGCCCCGGGCCAGAAGGATGTGGACAGCCTGCCGCCGTATGACGTGCTCGATGAAATCCTCAAGCTGCTGATTGAGGGCCACAGGCTGGCCGCCCCCGAGTCCCGCAAGGCAGAGGCTTTTGTGGCGCAGCTGCAGGCAACGCCGCAGGGCGCCGCACTCGTGCGGCGCATCAAGGGCATGATTGCACGCAACGAATACAAGCGGCGGCAGGCGCCGCCGATCATCCGGGTGCGGGCCCGCGCATTCGGTTCGGGGCGCCAGGTGCCGATCGCGGCCGTCCATTTCTGAACCACATGATCCTCACGCATGACAGGCAAGCCATGACAGATACCCCCAGAAGCCACGACCTCGCGGTCTATGTCGGCCGCTTCCAGATCTTCCACAACGGCCAGCTGGCATTGCTGCGCCGGGCGCTGGCCGCCGCGCCGCGCTGCGTCGTCGTGCTGGGCTCTGCATTTCAGGCCCGCACGCCGCGCAACCCGTTCACCTGGGAGGAGCGCGCCGAAATGATCCGGCTCGCACTAACGGAAGCCGAGCGCGCAAAGCTGCTGTTCCTGCCTGTGCGCGACTACTACGACCAGGCGCGCTGGGTGGCGGCCGTGCGGCGAGGCGTGGCCGATGCTGCGGCGCTGAAGGCCGGCGGCTCCGTGGTGCTTGTGGGCCACTTCAAGGACGCCACCAGCGAATACCTGAGCGACTTTCCCGGCTGGACACTCGATGCGGTGCAAGCCCAGGGCCAGATCAGCTCCAGCGCATTGCGCGAGGCTTATTTCGGCGCAGTGCCCGCCGCGCCGGTCTCGCTTGACGCGACGCTGGGTGCGCTGGTGAGCCAGGTGCCGGCCAGCACCCTTGAATTCCTGCGCGCCTGGGCCGCGCTGCCGTACTTCAGCGACGTGGCGCAGGAACTCGCCGCCCTGACGAAGGAAAAGGCGCTGTGGGCCGGCTCGCCGTACCCGCCGGTGCTGGTGACGGTGGATGCCGTCCTGAAATGCGCCGGCCATGTGCTGCTGATCCGCCGGGGCCGCGCGCCAGGCAAGGGCCTGTACGCGGTGCCGGGCGGCTTCCTGGAGCAGCGCGAGACGGTTTACCAGTCGGCGCTGCGGGAGCTGACCGAGGAAACCGGCATCCGCCTGCTGGACGGCGACATGAAGAATGCCCTGAAGGCGGTGCAGGTGTTCGACCACCCGGACCGCAGCCAGCGCGGCCGGGTGATCACCCATGCGCACCTGTTCGACCTGGGCGCGCGCCGCCCGCCCGAGGTGCAAGGCTCGGATGATGCGGAATCGGCCGACTGGGTACCCACAGACAGCCTCGCCGCCATGGAAAATCAGTTCCACGACGACCACTTCCACATTCTTGACTTCTTCTTCTCGCTGACCGGCGACCCTGCCTGAAAGGCCCGACTTGCAAACCCCACCGCCCACGGCGCCAACTTCCCCGCCCGCGCAGCTTTCCCCGCGCCGCGAACTCTGGCTGCTCATCACCCTGGCCGGCATCCAGTTCACCCACATCCTGGATTTCATGATCATGATGCCGCTGGGGCCGCAGTTCACGGCGCTGTTCAGCATCACCGACGCACAGTTCGGCCTGCTGGTGTCGGCCTACACGCTGGCGGCCGGTGCGTCGGGCCTTGTCGCTTCCACCTACATCGACCGCTTCGGGCGCAAGCGCCTGCTGCTGGTGCTGTATGTGCTGTTCGGCCTGGCCACGCTGGCCTGCGGCCTGGCGCCGACCTACGGCTCGCTGATGGCGGCGCGCATCGCGGCCGGCATCTTCGGCGGGGTGATGTCGGCGCTGTCCCAGACCATCGTGGGCGACGTGATCCCGTTCGAGCGGCGGGGCAGGGCCATGGGCATCGTGATGACCTCGTTCTCGGTGTCCACCGTGGCGGGGGTGCCGCTGGGCCTGTTCATTGCGGCGCACCTGGGCTGGCATGCATCCTTCATCGGGATTGCGCTGCTGTGCGCGGTCTTTGCCGTGTTTGCAGCGCTGACCCTGCCGGCGCTCACGGCCCACCTGCATGTGAAGGACAGGCCGTCCACCTTCGCCGGCATCGCGGGCGTGCTGGCCGACCGCAACCACCAGAAGGCCTTTGTCTTCACCGCGCTGACCATGTTCGCGGCTTTCACCATCATTCCGTACATCACCATCTACATGCAGGCCAACGCCGGCCTGCGGGCCGACCAGGTGCCGTGGGTCTACCTGTGCGGGGGCGCAGGCACGCTGGTGTCGGCGCGCCTGCTGGGCCGCATGACCGACTCGCGCGGCAAGGTGCCTACCTACCGGATGCTGGGCATCGGCATGCTGGTGCCGCTGTTCGCCATGACGCTGATCCACAACGTGCCGGTCTGGGTGATCCTGGCGGTGTCCACGCTGTTCTTCATGTCCAGCAGCGGCCGGATGATCCCGGGCATGGCCATCGTCACCTCGGCGGCCAACCCGCGGCTGCGCGGCACCTTCATGACGTTGAACGCCTCGGTTCAGTCGGCCGCCATGGGACTGGCGGCCTTTGTGGGCGGGCTCATCATCAGCCGCGACGCGAACGGCCTGGTGCAGGACTACTGGGTGGCCGCCGCCGCCGGGGCCTGCGCCAGCCTGCTGGCGGTCTGGATGGCCGGCAGATTGACCCTGCATGGCGCTCCGGTTGCCGGCGGCACGCCGGAAGCCGCCGCAAAAAGCTGAGTCTTTTCAAGCACTTGCAGCCCGCCAGCGAACGGGTTGCAATTTGCTGCAAAACGGTGAGCGAAAAAGGATTGCTTTTCGCCGTGGCCGCGCGCATAGTGAAATCAAGTCGAACAATAAATCATCTTCATCCCACCCCCCATCGCACCCGATACCGCATCCCATTGCATCCTTTTTCCCGCCTGCCGTTCCCTTGTGGCGCGGCAGTTTCCCACCCCGTGAGCACAGGAGGCTACACATGAACTTGACGATCAGCGGTCACCACCTCGAAGTTACCCCGGCCCTCAGAACCTACGTCACCAGCAAGCTGGACAGGATCACCCGGCACTTCGACCAGGTTGTGGATGTGAAGGTGATTCTGACGGTCGAAAAGCAGAAGGAGAAGGAACGAAGGCAGAAGGCGGAATGCAACATCCACGTCAAGGGTAGCGACATGTTTGCCGAGTGCTCGCATGAAGACCTTTATGCTGCCGTGGATGAACTGGTCGACAAGCTCGACCGCCAGGTCGTCAGGCACAAGGACCGCCTGCAGGACCATCACCATGCCGCACCCAAGCGCCTGATGTAACTGGCGCGACACCCGCGCACAGGCTGCGCCACGAGCCGCCCGCCCACAGCCGGCGGCTTTTTTGTGGGCGCCGCTGTCCGCCGGCGGCGCCCAGCGCGCGTTGTGGTCTCTGTACCACCGCAGTTACAGATTTGTTGCACTGCACCGTCAGGGGTGCATAATCTGCTTCCCGACCATGAATCGACTCGCGTCCATCCTGCCTCCCGCTCAAGTAATGGTGAGCGTCGATGCCACCAGCAAGAAGCGTGCTTTTGAAGAAGCCGGCCTGCTGTTCGAGAGCCTCCACGGCCTCTCCCGCGCCCTCATCACCGACAGCCTGTTTGCCCGCGAGCGCCTCGGCTCCACAGGTCTCGGCCATGGGGTGGCCATTCCCCATGGCCGCATCAAGGGATTGAAGGCGCCGATGGCCGCCGTGTTCCAGCTGGAAGCGCCGATCGGTTTTGATGCGCCCGACGAACTGCCGGTCGGCCTGCTGATTTTCCTGCTGGTGCCGGAAGCCGCCACGCAGAAGCACCTGGAAATCCTCTCCGAGATTGCCGAACTGCTCAGTGACGCGCCGCTGCGGGAGAAGATCAAGGCCAGCACCGATGCGGCCCAATTGCACGAAATGATCGCGACCTGGCAATCCGCCCAGCCAGCCTGAACCCCCTATGAAACCCACAGTCGTCAGTGCCGACGTACTGTTCGAAGACCATCGCGCCCAGCTCAAGTGGGAATGGGTGGCAGGCCTTGGCGCCTCGGAGCGCCGGTTTGATGAAGTGGCCGTGCGCGCGGCGCGCTCTGGCGCCGACCTGGTGGGCTACCTCAACTACATCCATCCCTACCGGGTGCAGATCCTCGGTGAGCGCGAGGTCGCGTACCTGACCAATGCCACGCCGGAGGACTGCGCGCGGCGCATTTCCCGCATCGTCACGCTGGAGCCGCCGGTGCTGATCCTGGCGGACGGGCAGCAGGCGCCGGATGCGCTGCTGTCGATGTGCGAGCGGGCGCAGATACCGATGTTCGCGACGAAGGAGTCGTCGGCCTTTGTCATTGACGTGCTGCGCGCCTACCTGTCCAAGCATTTCGCCGACCGCACCTCGATGCATGGCGTGTTCATGGACATCCTGGGCCTGGGTGTGATGATCACCGGCGAGTCGGGCCTGGGCAAGAGCGAGTTGGGGCTGGAGCTCATCTCGCGCGGCAACGGCTTGGTGGCCGACGACGCGGTGGACCTGTACCGCATCAACCAGACCACCATCGAGGGCCGCTGCCCCGAACTGCTGCAGAACCTGCTGGAGGTCCGCGGCATCGGCCTGCTGGACATCCGCGCGATCTTTGGCGAAACGGCGGTGCGCCGCAAGATGCGGCTGAAGCTCATCGTGCACCTGGTGCGCCGCGAAACCCTGGAGCGCGAGTACGAGCGGCTGCCCTACGAGCCGCTCACGCAGGACGTGCTGGGCATCCCGGTGCGCAAGGTGGTGGTACAGGTGGTGGCCGGCCGCAACATCGCCGTGCTGGTGGAGGCTGCAGTCCGCAACAGCATCCTGCAGCTGCGCGGCATCGATACATATCAGGACTTCGTGGAGCGCCACCGCAAGGCCATGGAAGAATAAGATGCCCCCCGTCCGCCCTGCGGGCGCTCCCCCCACTGGGGGGCGGAGCCAGTGGCCCGGCTGAGCCGGTTCCACGGCTCCCTGGAATTGGCGACCTTCGCTTTTTCAGCTAGCCGAGTTGAGTCTGCGCGCGGCTGTTCGTGGGCCGGTTCGGGCAGGGGTCTTTTGTGCAGTGCGTGTACAGGCTCAGCGCATGGTCGGCGATGGTGAAGCCCTTGGCCTTGGCGACGGCGTGCTGGCGTTTCTCGATCTCGGCGTCATAGAACTCCTCGACCCTGCCGCAGTCCAGGCAGACCATGTGGTCGTGGTGGGTGCCTTCGTTGAGCTCATATACGGCCTTGCCGCTTTCAAAGTGGCTGCGGCTCAGGATGCCGGCCTGCTCGAACTGGGTGAGCACCCGGTAGACGGTGGCCAGGCCGATGTCGGAACGCTCTTCGAGCAGCACGCGGAACACGTCTTCAGCCGTCATGTGGCGCAGCGCGCCTTTCTGGAAGACGTCCAGGATTTTCAGCCTTGGCAAGGTGGCCTTCAGGCCGGTGCTTTTCAGTTCGTCGATATTGGCCATCAGGGTCTTTCTTCTGCGGGCAGGACTGCATTGCGGCGCAGGCCCAGCCGCTACAATGGCCCGATCATATCGCCACACCTTCCCCCATGCCTGCTATTTACTGCCGAAGCGTCCCACAAGGCTTGAGCCGCTGCGCTCAACGGGGCCTGACCGCCATCGCCGCCGCAGCGCTCGTCGCATGCGGCAGCCTTGACGGCATGACCAACCGTGTCGCGGGGATCGTCACGCCCTACAAGGTCGAGGTTGTCCAGGGCAATTTCGTGTCGAAGGAGCAGGTGCAGGCGCTGCAGCGCGGCATGCTGCGTTCGCAGGTCAAGGAAGTGCTGGGCACGCCGCTCATGAGCAGCGTCTTCCACGCCGACCGCTGGGACTATGTCTTCACCCTCCGGCGCCAGGGCGTCGCGCCGCAGGCGCGCAAGCTGACGCTGTTCTTCCAGGGCGACCAGCTCGACAAATGGGAAGGCGACGAGATGCCCAGCGAGGCCGAGTTTGTGGCCCAGCTGGACGCCGGGCGCAAATCGGCCAAGGTGCCCCTGCTGGAGGTGCCGGAGGACGTCCTCAAGGAATTCAACCTCAAGAACCCGCCGGCCCAGCGCGCACCCACCGCTGTAGTGGCCGCAGCGCCTGCCGCCGCATACCCGCCGCTGGAAGCGCCGGGCACAAGCACCCAGGCATGGGACGCATCCACCCAGCGCGCCGTGGTGGCTGCCGCTGCGGCGCGGCCCGTGACGCCTGCGCCCGCACCCGTCGCTGCGCCGGTGGTGCGCCCCGCGCCGGCAGGTACGGCCGTCGCATCAGCGCCCGCGCCCGCCCAGGTTGCGCCCGCGCCGGCACCCGTGGCCGCAAGCCCCGCCGCGCCGCTTCCGGCCGCGCCCGTGCCCGCGCCGGCACCCTCAGCGGCGGCAGCGGCCGGTGCTGCAGGTGCCGCCACTACCGCCGGTGCTGCCGCTGCGGCCCGGCCGCCTGTAGCCGCAGCGCCTGCCGCCGCGGCACCGGTGGCGCCCGCCCCGGTGGCCCAGGCACCGGCCTCGCCGCCGCCAGCGCCTGTTCCCGGGTTCGTCGGCCTGGACAGCGAGGTCACGGCCTTCCTCAATGGCTGGATGAACGACTGGCAGGCCCGCAACGCCAGCGGCTTCTTTGCGCGCTATGTGCCCGAGTTCCGCGGTACCAGCGCAAGCCGCGCCGAATGGGAGGCTGCGCGCCGGCCCCGCATCGAAAGCCGGCTGAATGTGTCCATCGCCGTGCAGGACGTGCGTGGCGTCATGGTTCCGCCCAATGCTGCACGCATCGTGTTCCGCCAGGTCTATGACTCCGATGCCGGCAGCGAGATCGGCACCAAGGCCCTGTTCCTGGTCAAGCGCGACGGCCGCTGGCTGATCGAGCGCGAGTTTTTCACCCCCGCACAATAATGGCCGGCCCTGACACAACCGGGGCAGGCGCGCCGCGCCACAGGATTGCCGTTGCGGGCAGTTCCGGCCGCATGGGCCAGATGCTGATCGAGGCCATCCGCGCGTCTGACGATTGCGTCCTCAGCGGCGCACTCGACATCCCGGGCAGCAAGTCCATCGGCCTGGATGCCGGCGCATTTCTTGGCATGGCCAGCGGCGTGCCCGTCACCTCCGACCTGCGCGCCGGCCTCAAGGACGCGCAGGTCATCATCGACTTCACCCGGCCCGAAGGCACGCTGGAGCACCTGCGGGTGTGCCGTGAGCTGGGGGTCAATGCCGTCATCGGCACCACCGGCTTCACCGATGCGCAGAAGGCGGAGATCGCCGAGGCTGCAACGCACATCGCCATCATGATGGCGCCCAACATGAGTGTGGGCGTCAATGTCACCCTCAAGCTGCTGGAGATGGCGGCCAAAGCCCTGTCCACCGGCTACGACATCGAGATCATCGAGGCGCACCACCGCCACAAGGTGGACGCGCCCTCGGGCACGGCGCTGAAGATGGGTGAGGTGATTGCCGGTGCGCTGGGCCGCGACCTGAAGGACTGCGCTGTCTATGCGCGCGAAGGCGTCACCGGCGAGCGCGACCCGTCCACCATCGGCTTTGCTGCCATCCGCGGCGGCGACATCGTGGGCGACCACACGGTGCTGTTCGCCGGCACCGGCGAGCGCATCGAGATCACCCACAAGTCGTCCAGCCGTTCCACCTATGCGCAGGGCAGCCTGCGCGCGGTGCGCTTCCTGGCGGCGCAGCGTGTGGGCCTGTACGACATGTTCGACGTGCTGGGCCTCAAATGACCATCTTCAGCCTTTTCTCCCAGGGCGACGGCATCAGCCGTTTCGTGGCCATCCTGCTGCTGGCGATGTCGGTTGCCAGCTGGGTCGTCATCCTCTGGAAAGCCTGGCTGCTGCAGCGTGCCGGCGGCGACGTGGCCCGCAGCACGGCGGCGTTCTGGCAGGCGCCGTCGCTGGACGACGCGCAGCAGAAAGTGGCAGCCTTCGACCGCGAGTCGCTGGTGGTGCCGCTGATCGCCGCCACCCGGCTGGCGGAAGACGGCACGCTGGCCTCCGCCGGCGACAGGTCGCAGCAACTCACGCGCGTGCTGCGCGATGCCCTGCACAAGGTGCTGGACAAGCTGCAGTTCGGCCAGGTCCTGCTGGCCACCGTCGGCTCCACCGCGCCGTTCGTGGGGCTGCTGGGCACCGTCTGGGGCATCTACCATGCACTCACCGCCATTGCCGGCGCAGGCCAGATCAGCATCGACAAGGTTTCCGGCCCGGTGGGCGAGGCGCTCATCATGACGGCCGCCGGCCTGGCCGTGGCCATTCCGGCGGTGCTGGCCTACAACGTGTTCGGCCGGCGCATCGGCCGCATCGAGGCCGACCTCGAAGGCTTCGCGCGCGACCTGCGTGAACTGCTCCTCCACCGGAAGTAGGCCCATGGCTTTCGGTCGTCTCGAACGCACCCAGGGCCCGCAGCCCATGAGCGACATCAACGTCACGCCGCTGGTGGACGTGATGCTGGTGCTCGTGGTCATCTTCATCATCACCGCGCCGCTGCTCACCAGCTCCATTGCGCTGGACCTGCCGAAGACCGATGCCGCGAAACCCGTCGAGGCCCCGAAGTTCGTGACGCTGGCCATCGACCGTTCGGGCCAGACCTTTTTCAACGACAAGCCGGTGACCGCCGCCGAACTGGCCAGGCAGCTGGCCGAGGCCGCCGCCCGCAGCCCCGACACCGAGGTGCAGCTGCGCGCAGACGCTACCGTGCCCTACGGCCGCGTGGTCGAGGTCATGGGCGCCGCGCAGAAGGCGGGCCTCAACCGCATCGGCTTTGTGGCCGAGCCGGGCCAAACCGTTCAGTAAATCATGCAAGACAAATACTCCCCAGCCGATGTCGAGCGCGCCGCGCACGCGCAATGGACCGCCCGCGATGTGTACCGCGTGACGGAAGACCCCAGCAAAAAGAAGTTCTACGCCTGCTCGATGCTGCCCTACCCCAGCGGCAAGCTGCACATGGGCCATGTGC
>JAZKHY010000032.1:0-57479 GCA_040385105.1 Pseudomonadota bacterium | reverse complement strand
CTACGAAAAGCCCACCGCCGAGCGCAAGCGCAAGAAGGCTGCCGCCGTCAAGCGCCACTACAAGCGCGTTCGCAGCATGCAACTGCCCAAGAAGATGTACTGAGGCCTGGTCCAGGTACAGCCTTCCAAGGCCCAAAGAAAGCTCGCCTGGGGACGCTCAAGCGGGCTTTTTTATTTCCCCCAACGAAAGACACACCATGAGCCTCAAGGACCAGATCACCGAAGACATGAAGACCGCCATGCGTGCCAAGGACAGCGAGCGCCTGGGCACCATCCGCCTGCTGCTGGCGGCCTTGAAGCAGAAGGAAGTCGATGAACGGGTGGTGCTGGACGATGTGGCCGTGATCGCCATCGTTGACAAGCTCATCAAGCAGCGCAAGGACTCGATCGACGCCTACCTCAAGGCCGACCGCAAGGACCTGGCCGACAAGGAAGCCACCGAGATCACCGTGCTGCAGGCCTACCTTCCCGCCCGCCTCTCCGCTGATGAAGTCGCCGCCGAAGTGAAGGCCATCGTGGATGGACTGGGCGCCAAGGGCCCCGGCGACATGGGCAAGGTCATGGGTGCCGTGAAGGCGAAGCTGGCCGGCAAGGCCGACATGGGGCAAGTCTCGGCTGCAGTGAAGGCCGCTCTGGCGGGCTGATCAGCTACCAGCAATCTTCATGCGGTTGACCAGGATCGACCCAACGGTCTTGGCACCGTAGTTGTAGGCATCCGCGCCCACCGCCTCAATGCCCTTGAGCATGTCCTTGAGGTTGCCGGCGATGGTGATTTCCTGCACCGGGAAGGCAATCTTCCCGTTCTCCACCCAGAAGCCGCTGGCGCCGCGCGAATAGTCGCCCGTCACGTAGTTCACGCCCTGCCCCATCAGCTCGATCACGAACAGGCCGGTGCCCAGCTTCTTCAGCATCGCGTCCAGGTCGTCGCCCGGTTTGGTCAGGCGCGAAGTCATCACCAGGTTGTGCGAGCCGCCGGCGTTGCCGGTGGTCTTCATGCCCAGCTTGCGGGCCGAGTAGCTGCTGAGGAAATAGCCTTCCACACGCCCGGCATCCACCACCTTGCGGGCCGACGTCTTCACGCCTTCCTCGTCAAACGGCGAGCTGCCCTTGCCGCGCATGACAAACGGGTCTTCGGTGATGTTGATGTGGTCCGGGAACACCTTCTTGCCCAGTGAATCCAGCAAAAATGTGCTCTTGCGGTAGAGCGCACCGCCGCTCACGGCCTGCACAAAGCCCCCCAGCAGGCCGGCCGCCAGCGGCGACTCGAACAGCACCGGGCACTGCGTGGTGGCAATCTTGCGTGACTTCAGGCGGCTCAATGCCCGCTCGGCGGCATAGCGGCCCACCGCCTCGGGCGAGGCCAGCTCATCGGCGCTGCGCATCGAGCTGTACCAGGCGTCGCGCTGCATGTTGTTGCCCTTGCCGGCAATCGGCGCCACCGACATGGAGTGGCGCGAACTCGCATAGCCGCCCCTGAAGCCATGGGTGTGCGCGCTGAAAAAATGCGACTGCTGGGCTGAAACTCCCGCACCCTCGCTGTTGGTGATGCGCTTGTCGGTGCGGATGGCCGCGTCTTCGCAGCGCATGGCCATGGCCGCCGCGTCTTCGCTGGTGATGGCCCAGGGATGGAACAGGTCCAGGTCGGGGTGGGCGGTGGCGATGTCGTCCGCATCCGGCAGGCCGGCTACCGGGTCTTCGGCGGTGAAACGGGCGATGTCGTAGGCCGCCTTGACGGTCTGCTCGATGGCAGCCTTTGAAAAGTCCGAGGTGCTGGCATTGCCGCGCCGCTGGCCGATGTACACCGTGACGCCCAGGGACTTGTCGCGGTTGCGCTCCACCGTCTCCAGCTCGCCCTTGCGCACCGAAACGCTCAGGCCGCAGCCCTCGGAGGCTTCAGCGCCGGCATTGGTGGCGCCTAGCTTTTTGGCGCTGGAAAGCGCGGTATCGACGAGTTCTTCAAAAAACGCGCGGCTGTAGGCAAAGCCGCTGTCGGCTCGGGGGGAAGGTTTGTTCATATCGGCGGCTATGATACTTGGCTGCATCCATACAGGCTGCCACCCCACCCCGTACCCCTTCTCACATGTCACGCAAACCCAAAAAAGGCTACTACGTCCAGGGCCAGTTCGTCGCCGAAGGCAGCGAACTGGACCTTGAGCTCAAGCGCGAGCTCAAGGGCACCGACGAATCCAGCCGGACCGACCTCAAGCGTGAAAGCACCGAGCTGCAGAAGCTCGGCGAAGACCTGCTCACCCTGCGCGCCTCGCTGTTCGAGCGCCTGAACCTGCCGGAAAAGCTCGCCGATGCCGTCGTCGAGGCCAAACGCATCACCAATTTCGAGGGCAAGCGCCGCCAGATGCAGTTCATCGGCAAGCTCATGCGCAAACAGGAAGAAAGCATGCTGGACGCCATCCGCGCCGCGCTGGAAGAACAGCACAGCGGCTCGGCCGCCGACACCATGGCCCTGCACCAGGCCGAGACCTGGCGCGAGCAGCTCATCACCGACGAAAACGCACTGGACCTCTGGCTCAGGGCCTACCCCGCCACAGACATCCAGCAGTTGCGCGCCCTGATCCGCCAGGCCCGCAAGGATGCCAAGCCTGGCAAGCCCGGCGAAGCGCCGCGCCACGGCCGCGCCTACCGCGAGATCTTCCAGCTGGTGCGCGACCAGATGTCGGCCGCGCTGTCCCCCGAGCCGGAGCCCGGCCCGGGCCTTTCAAACCTCACATAACCCCGCATGAGCGACTTCGACCCCGTCCGCATCGGCATCGTCTCGATCAGCGACCGCGCCTCGACCGGCGTCTATGAAGACAAGGGCCTGCCCGCACTGAAGGAGTGGCTGGGCAAGGCGCTGAAAAACCCCATCAGCTTCGAGGCAAGGCTGATTCCTGACGAGCAGTCCACCATCAGCACCACGCTGATCGAACTCGTGGACGCCGGTTGCTCGCTGGTGCTCACCACCGGCGGCACCGGCCCCGCCCTGCGCGACGTGACGCCAGAGGCCACGCTGGCCATCGCCGACAAGGAAATGCCTGGCTTTGGCGAGCAGATGCGCCAGATCAGCCTGAAATTCGTGCCCACGGCCATCCTGTCGCGCCAGGTGGCGGTGATACGCGGCAAGAGCCTGATCATCAACCTGCCGGGGCAGCCCAAGGCCATCCAGGAAACCCTCGAAGGCCTCAAGTCAGCGGACGGCACGCAACAGGTTGCGGGCATATTTGCCGCGGTTCCCTATTGCGTGGACCTGATCGGCGGGCCGTACATCGAATCCGACGACACTGTCTGCAAGGCCTTCCGGCCCAAGTCAGCCGTACGCCCGCCAAGACCCTGAACCAGGGGCCGCTGTGGCCTCCAGACGAAGCCATGAGGTAACTGCATGAACCGAGTCCCGACCCACGCCCTCCGGCTCGCAACCCTGCTCATCGCATGCGGCAGCGGGTTCGCCGCACTGGCACAGACGGCACCGCCGGCCGGCGGCGCGCCGGAACCCAGCCTGCCCTATACCGTCAAGGCGTCCGACAAGCTGATCCGCCTGTCGCGGGAGATGCTCAACAAACCCACCGACTGGAACGAAGTCGCGCGCTTCAACCAGATGAAGGACCCCAACTTCATCAAGCCCGGCCAGCGGCTCAACATCCCGTTGCGACTGCTCAAGTCCACGCCTGCGGCGGCCAGGGTCGTCAGCGTGTCGGGCGACGTGCAGTCCGGCGGCAGCCCGCTGGCCGTGGGTGCGCCAGTAGCCGAGGGCACACGGGTCCAGACCGGCGCCAACAGCTCGGCCGTTGTCCAGCTGGGTGACGGCAGCCAGGTGAAGCTGCTGCCCAACACACTTGCCCAGGTCGTGACCAACCGCGACTACGCCATGCGCGACGCGTCGGCCAGCGGCTCCACCACCTGGTTCTCCGGCCTCATACGCCTGTCACAAGGCGCGCTGGAAACCCTGGCTACCAAAGTGTCCAACCGCGCCAACCCGCTGCAGATCGAAACGCCGACCTCGCTGGTGGGCGTGCGCGGCACGCAGTTCCGGGTGGCCTTTGACGACCCCGCAGGCAAGAATTCCCGCACCGAAGTGGTGGACGGCCAGGTGCGTGCCGACAACCCGGCCCAGCAAAGCGGCGCCGACCTGCCCCGGGGCACGGGCGCACTGGTCAACCCTGCGGAGCGTGAAGTGCGCGTGGTCAAGCTGCTGGATGCGCCTGACCTCTCCTCCGTTCCTGCCGAAGTGACCAAGCCCCTGGGCAACTGGCCCATGCCGGCCCTGGCTGGTGCCTCCGCCTACCGCGTCCAGGTGGCCAGCGACAGCAACTTCAACCAGATCGTGCGCGACCTCAAGGTGAACACTGCTGGCGTGGAACTGGGCAGCCTGGTCACCGGAAGCTGGTATGCACGCGTGCGCGGCATTGACGCGCAAGGCCTTGAAGGCTTTGACGCGGTCAGGCAACTGGTGGTTCGCAATCCGGCACCCAGCGCATGGCGCGTGAGCAACTCCAGCCTGAGCCTGCAGGACGGCAAAACGGTGCTGAGCCTGTCAGCCATTCAAGCTGATGGTGCGCCGCTGCTCGCGGCGAGCTACAGCGCCGAAGTGTCAGCCGACGCAGCCATGGGCAGCATCATCGCCTCACCCACCGCGACCGAACCACGCCTGGTGCTCGGCGAACTCAAGCCTGGCATTTATTACCTGCGCCTGCGCGCTGCAGCCCAGGCACCGGATGGCGAGGTTTACCGCTTCGAGATCCCGGGCAATTGGGGGCAGACGGTGTTTGACGTGGGCTTCGCGCTGCAAAAGGTACGCTGAGTCACTTGCCGACCAGCTGCGTCAGCTTGTCGGCCTCGAAAACTTCATCCAGCTGCGCATCCGCCGGCACGCAATCCGTGCCCGCCTTGCTGCGCGAGAGCTTCTCGATGGCCTGCCACAGCAGCGCGATCTGGTGCTCCTGCGACGAGGCGTTGTCAATCAGCCCCTTCATCGCCTGCGACAGCGGGTCGTCGTTTTCGGTGATGCCGTAGGCAGAGAAACCCATCTGGTTGGCCACCTGCTCGCGGCGCACGCCGTCTTCAGCCTGGATGATGCGCGCGGGTATGCCCACGGCCGTCGCGCCCGGCGGCACCGGCTTGATGACCACCGCATTGCTGCCCACCTTGGCGCCGTCGCCCACGGTAAAGCCGCCCAGCACCTTGGCGCCGGCGCTCACCACCACGTTCTTGCCCAGCGTGGGATGGCGCTTGACGCCCTTGTACAGCGAGGTGCCGCCCAGCGTCACGCCCTGGTAAATGGTGCAGCCCTCGCCGATCTCGGCCGTTTCGCCAATGACGATGCCCATGCCATGGTCGATGAACACGCGCTCCGCGATCTTCGCGCCGGGGTGGATCTCGATGCCGGTGAACCAGCGCGCAAACTGCGAGGTAAAGCGCCCCAGCCACTTGAAACCGTGGTTCCAGAACCAGTGCGCGCGCCTGTGCAGCACCAGCGCATGCAGGCCCGGGTAACACGTCAGCACCTCCCACGTACTGCGCGCGGCAGGATCGCGGTCGAGGATGCATTGGATGTCGGAACGCAGGCGTGAGAACATTTTCCGGAGTCTAGCGTTTTGTCTTCGACGCTGCTTGGCGCATGGCCTTGGCAACGCCGCGCAGGATGTGGATCTCTTCCTGCGTCACCTGTGCCCGGTTGGCCAGCTGGTTCAGGCGCGGCATGAGCTTCTTGGGCGCGGCCGGGTCGAGGAATTCAATGTCCACCAGCGCCTCTTCCATGTGGTCCAGCATGCCCTTGACCTGCGCTGCATCCGCAAACTGCGGCGGCACCGTCGCCTCCTGCACCGCAAAGCCTCCGAGCGCCATGCGCCATTCATAGGCAATCACCTGGATCGCCGATGCCAGGTTGAGCGAGCCGAACGACGGGTTGGTCGGGATGCTCAGGCAGGCGTGGCAGCGGTAGACGTCTTCGTTCTGCATGCCGAAGCGCTCCGAGCCGAACAGGAAGGCGACGTTGTGCCCGGCACCCTTGATGGCCTCGAAATGCGGTCTGGGCGCCAGCGTCGGCGGCCCGAAGTCGCGCGGGGTCATCGCCGTGGCGCACAGGTGCGTCATGCCTTCCAGTGCTTCGTCCAGCGTGGCCACGATGCGGGCGTTCTTCAGCACATCCAGCGCGCCGCTGGCCCGCTGGATGGTTTCCTCACGCCGCAGCACGTTGTCCCAGCGCGGGGCCACCAGCACTAGGTCGTCAAAGCCCATGACTTTGAGGGCCCGGGCGGCAGCGCCCACATTGCCGGCATGGCTGGTGTTGATGAGTACAAAACGGGTCGTCATGGAGGAAGATTGTCGCCTGCCAGCCCTGCGATCCTGCGAGCCA
Organism: Pseudomonadota bacterium; assembly: GCA_040385105.1. Classification (GTDB taxonomy): domain Bacteria; phylum Pseudomonadota; class Gammaproteobacteria; order Burkholderiales; family Burkholderiaceae_C; genus JACMQX01. The sequence continues at coordinate 51,133 of JAZKHY010000032.1, read as the reverse complement.
AACACGTACGTACCGGGTAGCCGGGCGTTTCATGGGAAAATGCCTGTCTTGCCCTTCCGCATTGCCGGACCCCGGGCCCACTGCTCTTCACCCACAACTTATGTCGTCCCCCAATCTGCATCCCATGATCAACGTGGCCATCAAGGCCGCACGCGCCGCTGGCGCCATCATCAACCGCGCCGCGCTCGACATCGAGTCGGTGCGCATCTCGCAGAAGCAGGTGAACGACTACGTGACTGAAGTCGACCAGGCCAGCGAGCAGGCCGTCATCGAAACCCTCCTCACAGCCTACCCCGGCCACGGCATCCTGGCCGAAGAATCCGGCCGCGAATACGGCGCAAAAGACTCCGAGTTCGTCTGGATCATCGACCCGCTGGACGGCACCACCAACTTCATCCACGGCTTTCCGGTGTACTGCGTGAGCATCGCGCTGGCGGTTCAGGGCAAGATCGAGCAAGCCGTCATCTATGACCCCACGCGCAACGACCTCTTCACAGCCACCAAGGGCCGCGGCGCCTACCTGAACGACCGCCGCCTGCGCGTGAGCAAGCGCACCCGGTTGCAGGAGAGCCTGATCTCCACCGGCTTCCCGTTCCGCCCGGGCGACGACCTGCAGCGCTACCTGCTGATCATGGCCGACATCATGCCGCGCACGGCCGGCCTGCGCCGCCCCGGCGCCGCCGCGCTGGACCTGGCCTACGTGGCCGCAGGCTTCACCGAAGGCTTCTTCGAGACCGGCCTGCAGCCCTGGGACGTTGCCGCCGGTTCGCTGCTGGTGACGGAAGCCGGCGGCCTGGTCGGCAACTTCACCGGCGAGGCCAACTTTCTCGAACAGAAGGAATGCATCGCCGCCAGCCCCAAGATTTACGGCCAGCTGGTGCCGCTCCTGTCCAAATACTCCAAGTTCGCCACCGCCGGCGAGAAGGCCGCCGTGCGCCAGTCGCGCCTGGGCCTGAAGCAGACGATGCAGGGCCTGGCAACCGCTGATGCACCCGCCGCAGCGGCAGCGCCCGAGGCGGACACCGGCACAGCCGACTGAGCCGGAACCGGCGCCCTGCACAGGCGGGGAATTGAAGGCCTTGTCCGACAGACAGGCCCGGCGGGAGACAGAAAAATAGGCGTTTGCCTATGGACTGGACTGACTCCCTCTCCCCCTGGCTCGCCGCAAGCCTGGCCGCCGCCCTCGCCGTACTCGGCGCCCTCCTGGCGCACCGCCTCGGAGGCATGGTGTTGATGCGGGTCACGCGGCCCGCCGTGGTACTGAATGCCGTGGTGCATGCCTGCAGGCGCGCGGCCATGTTCGCGCTGCCGCTGCTGGCCCTGCAGGGGGTCTGGCAGGCCGCACCCGATGACCTGCGTTTCATCAACAATGTGCGTCACCTCAACGGCCTGATGCTGATCGGCGCGGCCACCTGGCTGGTGCTCTCGGCCATCACCGGCCTGGCTGATGGCGTGATCGCCCGCAACCCCTCGGATGTAGAAGACAACCTGCATGCACGGCGCATCCAGACGCAGGCCCGCGTGCTCTCGCGCGCCGCGATGGTGGTGGTCTTCATCATCGGCGCGGCGCTGATGCTGATGACCTTTCCCGGCGCGCGGCAGGTGGGTGCCAGCCTGCTGGCCTCCGCCGGCGTGATCGGCATTGTGGCCGGCATCGCAGCGCGCCCGGTGTTCAGCAACCTCATCGCCGGCCTGCAGCTGGCGCTGGCCCAGCCCATCAGGCTGGACGATGTGCTGATCGTCAAGGGTGAGTGGGGCCGCGTGGAAGAAATCACAGGCAGCTATGTGGTGCTGAAGATCTGGGACGAACGGCGCCTCATCATCCCGCTGCAATGGTTCATCGAGAACCCGTTTGAAAACTGGACGCGCACCAGTTCGCAGATCCTGGGCACGGTGTTCCTGTACCTGGACTATGGCGTCCCGCTGGAACCGCTGCGCGCTGAATTCGAGCGGGTCGTGGCGTCCGCGCCCGAATGGGACAGGCGCGTGTGCAAGCTCCATGTCACCGACGCCACCGAACGCACGATGCAGGTGCGGCTGCTGGTGAGTGCAAGGTCAGCCGGCCAGGCGTTCGACCTGCGCTGCGTGGTGCGCGAGCACATGCTGGGGTGGCTGCACCGCGAGTACCCGCAGGCGCTGCCCCAGGCGCGGTTGCTGCCTGCAGCGGAGGGCGCGGCAACAGCCACCGGCCCCAACGCCGCACCCAGCCCCGCGTGATACGCGCCGGCCTGCGGCCATGCCGCGCGGCCCGGTGCTAAACTCGTTTTTCCTTCCTATCTGCGCGCGGTTTTGCGCACCATTCCCCTCCGCCCATGACCTCCGCCGCCTCCCGGGACCTCTCGGCGCATACCCCGATGATGGCCCAGTACCTCGGGCTGAAAGCGGACTTCCCGGATACGCTCGTGTTCTACCGCATGGGGGACTTCTACGAGCTGTTCTATGCCGACGCCGAGAAGGCCGCGCGGCTGCTGGACATCACGCTCACGCGGCGCGGCCAGTCGGCTGGTGAGCCGGTGGTCATGGCGGGTGTGCCCTTTCATGCGCTGGAAAATTACCTGGCCAAACTGATCCGGCATGGCGAGTCCGTGGCCATCTGCGAGCAGGTGGGCGAGGTCGGCGGCAAGGGGCCGGTCGAGCGCAAGGTGGTGCGCGTCGTCACGCCCGGCACGCTGACCGACACCGAGCTGCTCAGCGACAAGACCGAATCCTTCCTGCTCTCCGTTCACCAGGGGCCGCGCAACACCTGCGGCCTGGCCTGGCTCAGCGTGACGCAGGGCGAGCTGCACCTGGCCGAATGCGCCAGCGACGAGATCGAGGCCTGGGTCACACGCATCGCGCCCAGCGAACTGCTTCACAGCGCGGGCGTGACCGCCGCTTTTGAACAACGGCTCAAGGCTTTGCGTTTTGCATCTTCTGTCTCGCTGACAGCGCGCCCTGAATGGCAGTTTGATGCCGCTCTGGGCCAGCGCAAGCTGCTGGAGCAGCTCAAGGCCGCCAGCCTGTCATCCTGGAATGCAGAAGCCCTCACGCAGGCCCATGCCGCCGCCGCCGCGCTGCTGGGCTACGCCGAACACACCCAGGGCCGCGCACTGTCGCACGTGCAGAACCTGCGGGTGCAGCGCAACGACCAACTCATCGAACTGCCGCTCACCACCCGACGCAACCTGGAACTCACCCAGACGCTGCGCGGCGAGGACTCCCCCACCCTCTTCTCGCTGCTGGACACCTGCATGACCGGCATGGGCAGCCGCATGCTCAAGAGCTGGCTGCTGGAGCCGCTACGCGACCGCGGCGAAGCCTCGGGGCGGTTGCAGGCCATCACGGCACTGCGCAGCGGAGCCTGGCAGAAGCTGCGCGAGCAGCTCAAGGGTACGGCCGATGTGGAGCGCATCACCGCACGGCTGGCGCTGCGCCAGGTGCGGCCCCGTGAACTGGTGGCGCTGGGGCTGACGCTGGTCAAGGCCGAGTCGCTCGGCTCCGCAGGCGTACTCGCGGGGCCGCAAGGTTCACCCCTTCTTGCAGCCATCGCCCGGAACCTCGAGCCCCCCGCCGGCTGCGCCGAACTCCTCAAGCGCGCCGTCATGGAAGAACCCGCCGCGCTGGTGCGCGACGGCGGCGTGATCGCCACCGGCTTTGATGCGGAGCTGGACGAACTGCGCGCCATCAGCGAGAACTGCGACGCCTTCCTGCTCGACCTTGAAGTCAAGGAAAAGGCCCGTACCGGCATTGCCAACCTGCGGGTGCAGTTCAACAAGGTGCACGGCTTCTACATCGAGATCACCCAGGGCCAGCTAGACAAGGTGCCAGACAACTACCGCCGGCGCCAGACGCTGAAGAACGCCGAGCGCTTCATCACGCCGGAACTCAAGGCCTTTGAAGACAAGGCGCTGTCGGCGCAGGACCGGGCCCTGGCGCGCGAGAAGTGGCTGTATGAACAGGTGCTGGACAGCCTGCAGGAACACATCCCGTGCCTGAGCCAGCTGGCCCGCGCCATTGCGGCGCTGGATGCGCTGTGCGCGCTGGCCGAGCGCTCGCTCACGCTCAACTGGTGCGCGCCGCAGTTCAGGCCCGAGCCGGGCATCGAGATCACGCGCGGGCGGCATCCGGTGGTGGAGGCGCGGCTTGCCGAAACCTCGGGAGGCAGCTTCATCGCCAATGACACCTCGCTCGGCCCGAAGCAGCGCATGCAGATCATCACCGGCCCCAACATGGGCGGCAAGTCCACCTACATGCGGCAGGTGGCCATCATCGTGCTGCTGGCCGGCATGGGCTCGTATGTGCCGGCCACTGCGTGCAGGCTCGGGCCGATTGACGCCATCCACACCCGCATCGGCGCGGCGGACGACCTGGCCAATGCGCAGTCCACCTTCATGCTGGAGATGACCGAGGCGGCGCAGATCCTGCACACCGCCGGCCCCAACTCGCTGGTGCTGATGGACGAGATCGGCCGCGGCACCTCCACCTTCGACGGCCTGGCACTGGCCTCCGGCATTGCCTCGCACCTGCACAACCGGACCCAGGCCTTCACCCTGTTTGCCACCCACTACTTCGAGCTCACCGAATTCCCGGCCAGACACCATGCCGCGATGAATGTGCATGTGAGCGCCACCGAGTCGGGCAGCGACATCGTCTTCCTGCATGAGATCCAGCCCGGCCCGGCCAGCCGCAGCTATGGCATCCAGGTGGCGCGGCTGGCGGGTATGCCGGCGGCCGTGCTCAACCATGCCAGGCATGCACTGGCGGCGCTGGAGACGCAGCAGACCGAAACCCGCGAACAGGTAGACTTGTTTGCACCGCCCCCCGCAGCAGCTACGGATGAACCCGGGCCTGTGGAGGCCGCGCTGGCCGGCATCGACCCCGATGCCCTGAGCCCGCGCGAGGCACTGGACGCCCTGTACGCACTGAAAAAACTGAACCGGAAAACATCATGACCTACTGCGTCGGCATCAAGCTCAATGACGGCCTCGTCTTCATGTCCGACTCGCGCACCAATGCGGGCCTGGACCAGATCAGCACCTTCCGCAAGATGATCATCTACGAAAAGAAGGGCGACCGCTTCATGGTGCTGCTGTCGGCAGGCAACCTGAGCATTGCCCAGTCGGTGCGCGAGATGCTGCAGGTCGAGCAGCTCAAGGAGCAGGACGGTGGCGAGCCCATCACCATCTGGAACGCCAAAAGCATGTTCGACGCGGTACGTGTGCTCGGCGCCGCCGTGCGCCATGTGTACGACCGCGATGCCGCCTCGCTGCAGCAGGCGGGGGTGGACTTCAATGTGTCGCTGATCTTCGGCGGCCAGGTGCGCGGCGAGGGCATGCGCCTGTTCCAGGTGTACTCGGCCGGCAACTTCATCGAGGCCACGCCCGAGACGCCCTACTTCCAGATCGGCGAGTCCAAGTATGGCAAGCCGGTGCTGGACCGCGTGCTCACGCCCGAGACGCCGCTGGACGAGGCCGCCAAGTGCGCGCTGGTGTCGATGGACTCCACGCTCAAGTCCAACCTGTCGGTGGGCCTGCCGCTGGACCTCGTGGTGTATGAGACCAACCGCTTCGAGTCCGACAAGATCGTCTGCATCGACGAAGCCAACCCCTACTTCAGGCTGCTGCGCGGCAACTGGGGCCAGAAGCTGCGCGAGGTGTTCGACAGCATCGAAGACCCGACCTGGGATGGCGCCCATACCGACGTCCCGCTGATGGTGCCGGGGCGCAGCAAGCCGCTCAAGAAAATCGCGACGCCGGACGAGCGCCTCATCTAGCCGCTCCCCCATTTTCCAGCCCACGCGGCTGGAAAGCCTGCGCCATGCTCATCGTCTTTTCCCACGCCAACAGCTTTCCGGCCGGGACGTACAACGTCCTCTTCAAGAGCCTGCGCGCCCGCGGCTTCACCGTCAAGGCCATCGACAAGTACGGCCACCATGCGGACTACGCGGTCAGCAACAACTGGCCCGGCCTCGTCAGCCACCTGGCGGATTTCGCGCGGGATGAGGTGCAGAAAGCCGGGGAGCCGGCCTTCCTGGTCGGCCATTCGCTGGGCGGGTTCCTGAGCCTGATGGCCGCGGCGCGGCATCCGCAACTGGCGCGCGGCGTCGTGCTGCTGGACTCGCCCGTCATCGGAGGCTGGCGCGCCACCACGCTCGGCGTCATCAAGCGCGCGCAGCTCGTCGGCTCGGTCTCGCCAGGTGCGCTGAGCCACAAGCGCCGCATCAGCTGGGCCAGCCAGGAAGCGGCGCTGGAACACTTCAGGGCCAAGAAGGCGTTCGCCCGATGGGACCCCCAGATGCTGGAAGACTATGTGCGCCACGGCACGCACGACGAAGATGGCAAGCGCGTGCTGAGCTTCGACCGCGAGGTGGAAACAGCCATCTACAACACCCTGCCCGACAACCTGGACGGCCTGATCCGCCGCCACCCGCTCAAGTGCCCTGTTGCCTTCATTGGCGGGCGCCAGTCTGCAGAAATGAAGCGTGTCGGCATGACCATGACGCAGAAGGTGACCCGGGGCCGGATCATGATGCTGGACGGCAGCCACCTGTTCCCGATGGAAAAGCCGCTGGCCACAGCGGCGGCCATCGAGGCTGCCGTGCGCGGGTTCGACACCTGAACTCACGCGGGCGCGCGGCACTCAGGCATCGAACCGCCGCGCCACCAGGCTGGCATTGGTGCCGCCAAATGCAAACGAGTTGGACATCACGTATTTCAGCCCGCGCACCTTGCGGCCCGTGCCCGGCACATAGTCCAGGTCGCAGTCAGGGTCGGCGCAAGTCCAGTGCGTCGTGGGCGGCACCACCTGGCGGGCAAGCGCCATCAGCGATGCAATGAACTCCACCGCGCCCGCCGCGCCTATCAGGTGCCCATGGGCCGACTTGGTGGACGACACCGGAATCTTCCAGGCCTTCTGCCCGAAGACCTGCTTGATGGCCCGGGTCTCGGCCACGTCGCCGGCGTGGGTGCCGATGCCGTTGGCATTGATGTAGCCGATGCGGCCCGGGTTGACATGGCCGGCATCCAGGGCGCGCTGCATCGCCAGGACCTGTCCCTGGATCTGCGGGCGCGACAGGTGGCAGGCATCGTTGCTCACGCCATAGCCCGCCAGCTCGGCGATCACCACGGCGCCGCGGCTGCGCGCCTTCTCCATCTCCTCCAGCACCACAAAGCCGGCCCCCTCGCCCAGGGCAAAGCCGCTGCGGTCCGCGCTGAACGGGCGGCAGCCGGTGCCGGGCGCGCCGGGCGGGTCGCTGCACAGCACCCGCAAGGCCTGCCAGCTCTTCATGACGCCGGGGGTCAGCATGCTCTCGCCGCCGCCGGCCACGGCGCAGTCCAGGTAGCCGTCATGAATGCGCCGGAACGCCTCGCCAATGGCCACGGCCGAGGAAGAACAGCCGATGGAATAGGTCTGGGACTCACCCTTGATGCCGAAGCGCAGCGCCACCTGCGAGGCCGGCGCATGGCTCATGGCCGAGAGGATGGGCAGCAGCTGCGACTGGCGCCTGCCGGTGCCGAAGTAGCCCGCATAGGCCTGCTCCACCGAGCCGATGCAGCCGGCCCCGGTGCCAAAGAACACGCCGGCCGTCTCGCCCAATGGCGCCTGCCCGGCCAGGCCCGACATGTCCAGCGCCTGCTGCGCAGCCAGCAGCGACAGCAGGCTCACTCTGTCCATGTCCATGCGCTGCAGCGCGGTGAAATGGCGGCTCAGGTCGTGGCTGACCACGCCCACCGCCTGGTCAATGGAAGGGTCGGGGTGGCGGCCGATGCCACTGTGCCCGCCGGCGAGCCTGTCAAAAAACGAATCCGGGGAATTGCCGATGGGTGTCACCAGGCCCATGCCGGTCACGGCCACGCGCCGCGCCCTCATGGTTGCACCCCGTCATGAACCCAGACGTGTGTGCCGTCCAGGGCGCAGGCTGCGCGTGGCGCCAGATCGGGCCGGATTCTGTCCATGGGCTGCTCCTCGTGTGCTGTGTGTTGCGGGAGGTGCCTGCAGGCTTTTGGCTTGCATGGCCGCCTGCATCATCACGGGCCGCAAGAGCCGGGGTCACAGCCTCCACCCTGTCAAGGTTGACAGGTCATTTGCAACGCGGGGATACCGGGGGCCGCCGCATCAGCGGCGGATGGCGCCGGTCTGCGGGTCGAACTTCACCACCCGCACCCGGCCGTTCTGGCCGGGGAAGCCGTCGAACACGGCCGACACCAGGTAGGGCACCGTGTCGGGCAGGTCCTCGATGTCGCCCTCATAGACCGCGGTGGACTCGAACACCGCGCGCGGGTTGGGCGTGCCGGCCTTGCTGTCGATCAGCTTTACCTTGAGGCGGCTGACCTGCACCGTGCGCACCACCTCGCGGTCGCCGATGTAGCGCGAGCCGAACTGGTCGGGCGCCCAGTAGCCGGGGAATACATCGCCCGTGCCGTAGCGGTAGGGCGGCACAAAGATGAGCTGGTTCTGGTAGACCGGCTCCAGCACCTTCTTGTCGCGGGTGGCGCCGACCGTGGCCACGTCCACAATGAAGCGGCCCGCCTGCCCCGGCGGGGCCAGCTTCAGCCCGCGGCGCTGGAGCTCCACTCCCACATAGTTCTCATACGTGGCCCGCTCCAGCTCACTGCGCGCCGGGTCGCCCGCCGAGAAACTGAAGCTGCTGCCGGCCGCATCCGCCGGCCAGGCATTGAAGGTGGTGACCTTGGCGGTGATGGGCAGCGCGCAGGCCGACAGCAGCGCCACCAGAAGGCCGGCCAGCGCCAGGCGCATGAGGCGCTGCAGGGCGCTCATGGAAACGTTCAGAAAGTGCAGCCGGTTGTGCATGAAACCATTATGGGCAAACCGGTTTTCCTCGTCTGTCCGCAGGGGTAAATGCGAGGTAAACCGCCGGTAAAAGCCGGCTCAGTTCGCCCAGTTGACGAGCCCGCTCCAGGCGGTGGCCAGCACCACGATGCCAAAAGCGATGCGGTACCAGGCAAACGGCACAAAGCTGTGGGTGGCAATGTAGCGCAGCAGCCAGCGCACGCACAGCCAGGCGCTGATGAACGAGAACAGCAGCCCCACGCTGAACATCGGCACATCGGCCGCCGACAGCAGCGCACGCTCCTTGTACAGGCTATAGGCCCCGGCGCCGATCAGCGTCGGGATGGCCAGGTAGAACGAGAAGTCCGTCGCCGCCTTGCGCGACAGGCCCAGCAGCATGCCGCCGATGATGGTGGCGCCGCTGCGGCTGGTGCCCGGGATCATGGCCAGGCACTGCACCAGGCCGACCTTGACGGCGTCCAGCGGCGTCATCTCGTCCACGTCGTTGATGCGCACCGCCACCTGCTGGCGCTTTTCGGCCCAGAGGATGATGAAGCCGCCGATGATGAAGGTGCTGGCCACCACCACCGGGGTGAAGAGGTGCTCCTTGATGGCCTTGCCGAAGAGCAGCCCCAGGATGACCGCCGGCACAAAGGCGATCAGCACATTGAGCGAGAAGCGCTGCGCCTGGGCCTGGGTGGGCAGCGCCACCAAGGTGCTGCGGATCTTCTGCCAGTAAACAATGATCACCGCCAGGATGGCGCCGGTCTGGATGGCAATGTCAAACACCTTGGCCTTGGCGTCGTCAAAGCCCAGCAGCGAGCCTGCCAGGATCAGGTGCCCGGTGGACGACACCGGCAAGAACTCGGTCAGCCCCTCCACGATGCCCATGACGGCGGCCTTGACCAGCAAAACGATATCCACGCACGCTCCTTGAAAGAGCCCGGATTATCGCCCCTGCATTTCACCCCCGTTTTCCGCATTTCACCCCCCTCCCCCTGCATTCCATCCCAGGCCAGTGGCCCGGCGGCGGCCGGCCCGGCACAGTCCACCCATCGCCAGCCAACCCACCCAACGGAGATACCACCATGCTGATCCAGCTCATCGCCCAACACCCGAGCGCCATCGGGACCGTCCTGAAGAACACCCCCGTCTGGGTCTGGGGCCTGTTCGGCACCCTGCTCGCCCTGGGCCTGAGCCAGGTGCGCACCCGTAGCGTGAGCGCCATCCGCATGACGCTGATGCCCCTGGCCATGACAGGGTTCTCGCTCTGGGGCACGGGCTCGGCCTTTGGCAAGTCACCCCTGTTCCCCTGGGTGCTGGCCGTCTGGCTGGCCGGCGCCGCCCTGACGCTGGCGCTGGTCGGCTCACGGGCAGCGCCCGCAGGCACCGGCTACAACCCCGCCAGCCGCAGCTTCACCGTGCCGGGCAGCCTGGTGCCGCTGGGCCTGATCCTGGGAATCTTCCTGACCAAGTACGTCGTCGGCGTCGACCTTGCCATGCAGCCCACCCTGGCCGGCGACGGGCAGTACACCCTTGTCGTCGGCGGGCTGTATGGCCTGTTCAGCGGCATCTTTGCCGGCCGGGCAGTGCGCCTGTGGCGCCTTGCGCTGCGCAGCAATGCCTCTTCTTCCGCCTCCGCAACCATCCCCGCCCTCAACGCCTGAAAAAGGAGAATTCCATGAGCACGCACAACCACGACCCGATGCAAGACAGCGAACTCGAACGCCTGGCCCGCAAGCGCGCGGGCGCCCGGCTGGGCTGGTACATCCACGCGACCGTCTACATCGCCGTCAACCTGCTGCTGATCGCGCTATCGGTCATGGGCGGACGCCCCTGGGCGGTGTTCCCGGTCGTCGGCTGGGGCATAGGCCTGGCAGTCCACGGCATGGTGGTGTTTTTCGCCACGGGCGGCGCCGGCCTGCACGAGCGGCTGGTCCAGCGCGAGCGCGAGCGACTCCAGTTGCAGCGCGACCCCTGGTGAGCAGCCTAGAATGTTTCCAACCCGGCCCGCCCATGAACACCCCCCTGTCTCCCGAAGAAATCGACCGCCTCGCCCGCAAGCGCGCCGGTGCCAAGCTGGGCTGGTACAGCCATGCGGCGGTCTATGTTGCGGTCAACCTGTTCCTGTTTGCCATCTCGGAATACGGCTTTGGCCAGCGCCGGTGGACCATCTTCCCGGTGCTGGGCTGGGGCCTGGGCCTCACGCTGCACGGCATCTCGGTGTTTGTGCTGGGCGCCGGCGGGGGCCTGCGCGAGCGCATGGTGCAGAAAGAGCGCGAGCGGCTGCAGCGCGAGCACGGCGGCTCCTGACAGCCATGAAGATCGACTGGATCTCCAAGCTGCGGCATGCGCTGCAGGTCTGGGCCTTTGCACTGGCCATTGCCACCATCCAGTACACGCTGATGCCCGAGCGCAGCTACGGGCCGCTGCTGGTGTACTCGCTGTTCATCGCCACGCTCACCTGGGCCATGATCGACCTGGGGCGCGACTTCTTCCCCTCGTCCGCAGAAACCGGCTGGCCGCGCGGCTGGGCCGGCGTGGCGCTGGTGGCGGGGAGCATCGTGCTGGGCTACCTGCTGGGCACATCGCTGGCCGACCAGCTGTGCCAGTACTACGGCTGGTACCCCAAGGGCAGCGCCGTGCAGAGCGGGGGCGAGCTGCGCTCCTCCATCGTCATCACCGTGGTGGCCGGCATCGTCGTCAGCTACTACTTCTACACGGTCAACAAGAACGCCTACCTCGAGCGCAAGATGACCGAGGCGCGCGGCCACGCCAGCGAGGCGCGCCTGAAACTGCTTGAGACGCAGCTGGAGCCGCACATGCTGTTCAACACCCTGGCCAACCTGCGGGTGTTGATTGCCACTGACCAGCAGGCCGCGCAGGACATGCTGGACCGCATGATTGCCTACCTGCGCGCCACCCTGAGCGCCTCGCGCGCCACCACCCACACGCTGCAGGCCGAGTTTGACCGCCTGCGCGACTACCTGGAACTGATGAAGGTCCGCATGGGCCCGCGCCTGGCCTACACGCTGGAGCTGCCCGAAGAACTGGCGCTGCACCCCGTGCCCACGCTGCTGCTGCAGCCGCTGGTGGAAAACTGCATCCAGCACGGCCTGGAGCCCAAGGTAGGCGGCGGCGTCATCGCCATCAGCGCGCGCCGCGAGGACGGCCAGATGCTGCTGGAGGTCAAGGACACCGGCGTCGGCGCAGGTGCTGCACCGGCCGGCGGCAAGGGCTTTGGCATGACGCAGGTGCGCGAGCGGCTGGCCACCCTGTATGGCGCGCCGGCCTCGCTGGACTTTGCGGCGGTTGAGGGCCAGGGGGCTTGCGTCACCATCCGGTTCCCGTTCAAGGAGTGATGCGGTGAACAGCCCCGGCCCCGTCGCGCTGATTGCCGAAGACGAACACCTGCTGGCCCAGGCCCTGCAGGCCGAACTCCAGCGGGCCTGGCCAGAGCTGCAGATTGCGGGCACGGTGGGCGACGGCGCCTCGGCCGTCACGCAGGCGCTGGCACTCAAGCCCGACGTCTTGTTCTTTGACATCCGCATGCCCGGCATGAGCGGGCTGGAAGCGGCGGCCGAACTGGCCGATGCCTGGGAGCCCGACGGCGCGCAGGGCAAGCCGTTCCCGGCGCTGGTGTTCATTACCGCGTATGACCAGTATGCGGTGGAAGCCTTTGAGACCCAGGCCATCGACTACGTGCTCAAACCTGTCCAGGCCGCGCGGCTGCAGAAGACCGTGGCCAAGGTGCAGGACGTGCTGGCAAGGCGCAGGCAGGATGCCGGCGGCCCGGTGCTGGAAGCCACCCTGGCCCAGCTGCGCCACCTGCTGTCGGCCACCGCCCTGCAGCCCGGCCCCGGTGCGGCACAGCCCGGCCAGGCCGCCGCCCCGCTCAAGATCGTCCAGGCCAGCGTGGGCAATGCCATCCGCATGGTGCCGGTCGAAGAGGTGCTGTACTTCGAGGCGGCCGACAAGTATGTGCGGGTGCTGACCGCAAAGCATGAGTACCTGCTGCGCACCCCGCTGAAGGAGCTCATTCCCCAGCTGGACGCGCAGGACTTCTGGCAGGTGCACCGCGGCACCGTGGTGCGCGCGGCGGCCATCGAGTCCGTCAGCCGCGACGAAGCCGGCAAGCTCAGCCTGACGCTGCGCGGCCTTTCAGGCAAGCTGGCGGTGAGCCGGCTGTATGCGCACCTTTTCAAGGCGATGTAGCTCGTTTGCCAACTTTTGCACGGTTTCTGCCTTATCTGACCGGCACCTGAATCCAGCGGCAGGCCTGCCTGCGTAGAGAGTCCACAACGCCATCTCCAGGCGTTGCCCTCTTAACCAACAAGGAGTCAGGATCATGATCAACCGCGCTACTGTCACACGCACGGCCCTCGCCGCTGCCGCACTCTCCCTCATTGCTGCCTGCAGCAGCACCCCGATGAAGATGTATTCGCAGGACGGCCTGCCCGCCCCGGTCATGGTCCCGGCCGGCAACAAGGTCGCGATGGAAACGGTGGGCGTGGGCGAGATCACCTACGAATGCCGCGTCAAGGCCAACATGCCCGGCCAGTACGAATGGGTCTTCGTCGGCCCCGACGCCAAGCTCATGGACCGCAGCGGCAAGGTCGTCGGCAAGTACTACGGCCCGCCCGCCACCTGGGAGAGCATGGACGGCTCCAAGCTGACCGCCACGCAAGTTGCTGTCGCGCCGCACATGGCCGGCTCCATCCCGCTGCAGCTCGTCAAGGGCAACCCCGCCATGGGCACTGGCTCGATGCAAGGCGTGACCTACATCCAGCGCGTGGCCACCATGGGCGGCGTAGCCCCGGCTTCTGCCTGCGACGGCTCCACGATGGGCAAGAAGGAAATCGTGAAGTACCAGGCCGACTACATCTTCTACAAGGCGTCCTGACTCCCGGGGAGCACGCTCCCCGCAAAACCTGACATCTCCAGCAGGTTCGCTCCGCTTTTCCTCCAGGGGTGAACACCGGCCCGGCATTGATCCAACCGCCGGCCGGTTTACCGCCCGCAGGCCTCAAAACCCTGCGGGTTTTTTTGCGCCCCCTGCAGGTCTTTTATGTGCTCCCTTGTGTGCGCTAACACACTTAAAGGTGCTCCAGGACCGTGTCCGATCTTGTCTGTCACGCAGACGAGAATTTGTCCTACAGATTGCACACCCCATCCGGGTTCTACTAACTACTCGCTCCCCCCACCTCCTCCCTCCACCGGGAGCGACGCTATACCGGTGCCAACCCACCGCGTTAAGCTGATTGGCCCGCAGATTCACCGTCTGCGGGTTTTTTTTGTGCGTCCGAAAACGCCTGCAGCACCCCAAAAGCAGAACGCCCCTGGAGCCGTGAAGCTCCAGGGGCGCAGGCGGGCGAAGCCGCTTGAACGCTCAGGACGTGCGCTTAGCGATGGCCGTGGCCCCTGTGACCGCCATTCCCGCCGTGGCCGCGATGGCCGCCATGCCCACGGTGGCCGTGACCGTAATAGCGCGGGCCGTAGTAAACGGGCGCCGGAGCGTAATAGACCGGTGCCGGCGCGTAGTACACGGGCGCAGGCTGCACATACACCGGACGCGGTGCGTAGTACACCGGTGCCGGCGCATAGTAAGGTGCGTTGCTCACACCGATCACCGCACCCGGGACACCGATGCCCACAGAAAACGACACATCGGAGCGCGCCTGCGCGGCACCTGCGGCCATCAGGCCGGCTACAGCGAGGGTTGCCACTGCGCCGTAGCGGCCGGCGCGGGCCAGAATCGAAGACTTGCCATTCATTTCGTTCTCCTTTGAGGGCACAACAGCGGCCCATGGAACCTATTAAACGCGGCAGGTGTAAGCCCAATACCCCCTGCACGGTGAAACATGTTTCCGTTGGTAAAGCCGGCCGTGGTGGAAACCCTAGAATCAGAGCCATGACCGCCCCTTCTGCCAAAGAAATCACGAAACCCAGCAACTTCCTGCGCCAGATCATCGAACACGACCTGGCCAACGGCACCTATTCAGCACGACAGTGGGGCGGCAGCCCCGGCGACGCAGCCCACCACCAGCACGGCCAGCCCGACCCGGCCAGAATCCGCACCCGCTTCCCGCCCGAGCCCAACGGCTACCTGCACGTGGGCCACGCCAAGAGCATCTGCCTGAACTTTGGCCTGGCGCGCGACTACGGCGGCGTCTGCCACATGCGCTTTGACGACACCAACCCCGAGAAGGAAGACGCCGAGTTCGTCAACGGCATCATCGACGCCGTGCACTGGCTCGGCTTCAGTTGGGAAGCCAACGGCACCGACCACATCTACCACGCCAGCGACTACTTCGACTTCATGTACCGCGCGGCCGAGTACCTGATTGAAACCGGCCACGCCTATGTGGACGAACAAAGCGCCGAAGACATGCGCGCCAACCGCGGCGACTTCGGCAAGGCCGGCATGGACAGCCCCTTCCGCAGCCGCACGGTGGAAGAGAACCTGGCCCGATTCCGCGAAATGCGCGACGGCAAGCTGGCAGACGGCGCCGCCGTGCTGCGCGCAAAGATAGACATGGCCAGCCCCAACATCAACATGCGGGACCCGACCATCTACCGCATACGCCGCGCCACCCACCACAACACCGGCGACAAATGGTGCATCTACCCCATGTACACCTTTGCCCACCCGGTGGAAGACGCGCTGGAGCAGATCACCCACAGCTTCTGCACGCTGGAGTTTGAAGACCAGCGCCCGTTCTACGACTGGCTGCTGGACAGGCTGGCCGAAGGCGGCCTGATAGCCACCCCACACCCCCGCCAGTACGAGTTTGCGCGGCTCAACCTCACCTACGTCATCACCAGCAAACGCAAGCTCGCACAGCTGGTGAACGACAAGCGCGTGAGCGGCTGGGACGACCCGCGCATGCCAACCATCGTCGGCCTGCGCCGCCGCGGCTACACACCCGAGAGCCTGCAGGTGTTTGCAGAACGCATAGGCGTCACCAAGAGCGACAGCTGGATCGACTACAGCACGCTGGAAGGCTGCCTGCGCGAAGACCTGGACGTGAAGGCCCCGCGCGCCATGGCCGTGCTGGAGCCGGTGAAGCTCGTCATCACCAATTGGGATGAACTGCATGGCGCAGGAACGCTGGACGCCTGCAGCGCGCCCGTGCACCCGCACCTGCCCGACCTGGGCAGGCGCGAATTCAAGTTCGGCAAGGAACTGTGGATTGAAAAGACGGACTATGAAGAAGTGCCGCCCAAGGGCTACAACAGGCTGTACCCCGGCAACAGGGTGCGCCTGAAATACGGCCACGTCATCGAATGCACAGGCGCCACCAAAGACGCCGCCGGCAATGTGACCGAAGTGCAGGCCACCCTGGTGCCCGACACCAAGAGCGGCACGCCGGGGGCGGATGCCATCAAGGTCAAGGGCGTCATCACCTGGGTGGGCGCGAGTGATGCGGTGCAGGCTGAGGTGCGGCTGTATGACAGGCTGTTCAGCGTGCCGCAGCCTGACACGGGTGAGAAAGATTTTCTGGAAGAGCTGAACCCGGAGAGCCTGCGGGTGGTGACGGCGTATGTGGAGCCGTCACTGGCGTCCGCGAAGGCGGATGAGAAGTTCCAGTTTGAACGGCACGGGTACTTTGTGGCGGACCGGGTGGATCACGCCGCGGGTAAACCTGTGTTGAACAAGATTACGGGGATGAAGGACAGTTGGGGGAAATGAGTGTCCGTGGCGCCGTGAAGTGAAACTTGTCGCACGCAGCGACGAAGGCTTGCGGCGTTCGCTTGGCGCCGAAGCCATAGACCGATCTGCCCGTTTCACGTATTCGCGTGGCCAACCTGGTGAAATCGCTGTCTGACGAGACGATGCAGAAGCCGTCAACGATCCTGGCGTGAAGAATATCCATCGCGTCAATTATCAGAGCGGCATCGGTGGCGTTCTTGCCAGTCGTATAGCTGAACTGCTGAATCGGCTGGATGGCAAGATTGTTCAGCACATCCTTCCATTTGATCAGCCGGTCTGTTGTCCAGTCGCCAAAGGCTCGCTTGATTGTTGGCGTCCCGAGATGCGCAACTTCTTCCAGCACGTGTTGAACATCACAAGCACGCGCGTTCTCTGCATCAATAAGTACAGCCAGTTTGGCGAGTTGGGCCATGGGAGTGGTCAAAGTCATGTATCTATCCAATCAGGTTTCAGTCGAAGCGTGGCACGGACCTCACTATCACCGCGAATGGAAACCCACGCACCCACATATATGGAACAAAATGCAGCAGCGAGAATGCCTCGACATGAAAACTTGGTCTACGGACTATGTTGCTCATTTTCTTGAGTCAGCCTTCCACGGAACCAGCAGGAACCAATGGCCCGCGAGGCGCAGGCGCTGTGGTCTGTCTACTTTGAAGAGGGCGACATCCTATACCTCCTGCTGCAGACAAGCCCGGCCAGCGCGAGGCCGTGCAAGACGGTCACACCAGCATCGATCTTGCGGCGGACGGGCAGAGATGACGCAAATGCCTCGCATCAACCAAGAATTCATCAACGGCAGCGCCTCGCCGAGTCTAATAAATTGCACCCAAAAAAGCGAACAAATGAGTCGCCTCATTCCTTACGGCTCAGTCCTCCCAGATTTATCTATTGCCGCAAGCCACCTCTCAACCACCTGAACGGTGAGCGCGTCGCCTAGTGCATCCAATGCACCAAGAGGCAATGGCACCGCCTCGGCCAAATATTTGCTCACCGCTTCACTGGCAGCCATCTGAATTCGAATGTGAGCTGCCGTTGCTGGGAGTTCGTCTTGGCATACCCGAGCCAGCAGCACCAAAAGTACCTTTCGATGCCGGTGCGTTAGCAGCCTACCAACTGCTTTGTCGATGGAAATCTCAGGCCCTAGTACGCCGAGCAGGACGATCAACTGGGCCGCAACCTCGGGCTCCTTGCGCACCAGTTGCTCCGGGTCAAGCCTCCCCAACATATCGACATCTAGCACATCTGCGCCGGCGAGAAGCGCCTGCGCGATGGCTGTGCTCAAGCGACTATTCTCGGTACGCAACGCGTGGGCCAGCATCTTCTTGTGGATCCCTGAACTACCGCGGCGAACCATCACCTGCAGGAGCAGGCTTCTATGTTTGCTATCCTGCGTACTAGACGCAAGTTTGAACAACCTGTTGGCAGAATCTTCGTTTACTACAGCCACTTCCGCTAGCGCTGCTGCAGCGATCCTTGCAATCGGTCGGCTATCGTCATAGCCGAACCCTATTTCTGCGTCCGACCAATCGTCAGCTACTAGTCTCTCAAGAGCAGACACGTACTCAGGACGGGGGTCAGCGGCGAGGGCCTCCGCAATCGCCTCACGTACATATCGAGACTCGTCCTCATGTAACACCAACAACTTCTGGGGCAAGACGCCGTCGCACTGCGCCGCCAGGTACCTAAGAGCTTCTCCACGCACGATCCCACGCGGACTAGACAGGGCTTGCTCCACTAAGGTCGTCATTTCACCGCGAGCAGCCGCTCTAATTGCGAAGCTGAGCAACTCGTTGTCACAAGATTCTTCCAATAGCCTCTGAATGTCAGATTGAATATCGAAAGATGAGTCCATCAAGATCTTTATCTTCAGATGCAATTCCGCTTGCGTCACGGGCTGAACTTCCGCGATCTGTGCAAGCACGTTCGTAGGAAACGGGGGACGCTCCTCGTCGCCACATGCAAGCAAAGCAGTCGCGCCTCCTTGAAGCACTGGGGGCAAATCTCGAGCCCATGCGGCTAACACTGCACGTAGCTCTGACTCCTCTCGCTTCGACCGCCATGCATACTTGAGGTCTTCAAACAGCAGAATGAGGCGCAAAATGTTGCCACTCCGAACGGTCTCACGCACAAGGTCAGGAAACACTGTAGCGCTCCGTGCTATGCAAACAGCAATGCTTCGACGGACCGCCTCGGCCTCTATCGGTTCGACAGCTCTTTTAACTAAGAGATCGGCCAGCGACGAGTCCCAAGCTTGCGCCACGACATCCCAAGCTCGGTCTTCGAAGTTTGATGCTATTCCAAGCTCGACCAATCTACGGACCTCCTCAACGTCTGCCTGCGACTGGCCTTCCCCTTCGTTTGGGAGCAAGCGTGCCCAAGCTCTGCCAAGACGACTTGCC
This sequence comes from Pseudomonadota bacterium, assembly GCA_040385105.1. Taxonomy (GTDB): domain Bacteria; phylum Pseudomonadota; class Gammaproteobacteria; order Burkholderiales; family Burkholderiaceae_C; genus JACMQX01. The sequence goes on along the minus strand of JAZKHY010000032.1, from coordinate 32,248 downwards.
AACGGGTGTCTGGCAATCGCTTGCCATCCTTGAGTGCGCCGCAGCGCTGCGACATACTGGTCTACCAACTCCCCCGCCGAATATCCTTCTTCTCCGGCACTCTCGGCCAGATGTTGCGCGTATCCTTCAGAGTACAGGCCGTCTCGAATCTTCTGCCAAGTTTCGTCCCAGCCAGACGGCCCATCCAAATCGTCTAACGCTCCTTTCAGCATTGGCTCGACTGATTCCAGATCAAGGACAGCCCCGGCCGCGATTACTTCGCTGTTATTGATCACTCCTTGGCGAATCGCTGTAGCCATGGCGTGAATAAACGATTTCGCAATATCTGGCTCGATCAGGAGGAGTCGCCCCACAAGACGCTTCGTGTAATGCTCACTTGCATTTGGGAGCGCCGTCTCCACCCATTTTCTGCACAGTGCGCGAAGAGATAAGTCTGTGCGCATTTGATCAAACCACTCCGGATTTGGCGTAGGTCTCTCGGGTCGATTACCACCATTGAAAAGTTCTACCGCCTCACCTTCAAGAACAAAACGCGCAAATTCAGCAGGTCGGCACTGGTTTGAACCAACTGCAGCAGCAACCCGCATTGCCTCGCGGAATTCCTCCCCTTGAGACGCAGAAAGTTCACGGCATATCCAATCATCTATCTTCGCTTGTGCTTGCGCGCTAGGACGGACAACCAATGTCTCGGATCTCGCGACAAAGGAAAGTACGAAAGCCGCCGTTTCAGTGCCCCAGCCTCCTGCCAGATCTACCTGCGTCAAAGCATCTATGAGCTTGGCAAGCAGCTTAGTTGATTGAATCTTCTCCTCTGCCGCAATTGCAGCAAACGCGGCTTCAGATCGTGGATGGTAGTAGGATACGATCTGACCGGATTGGCGGAGAGTACGCCCTGCGATAAAGAAGTTAAGAAACCGGTCAAGTCCCACATCAAACGAGTCGTCCAGTTCCGCGAGCAGAGCTTGGGTATCTACGAATACCTGTCGTGTCAATTTCTTTCGCGCGCCTAACAGAGCCCACACAATCACGGCCCATAGGTGCTCTTGCCTAGCACGTATTTGCTGCGCAATCGTCAGTTCGATGAAGTCGTACCGAGCTCTCTCCAGTGCAGCTGTAATCTGCTTGTCTGCTGAGTTATCTGTTTCAGAGTCACGTAGATTTGCAAAAAAGCGGTCGATTTCGTTTGGGGTCGATAGTTCGTTCAAGATTCGGTCTCGACTACGAGCAAGCGAAATCTGCAGTTCACGCGGCGCTGACGGAATGCGATCGTCATACATTTGCCGTCGCTGCGATCGGCTGTAATCGTCAGGCTGCAATTGCACCCTCCAGCGGTTGAGATCTTCGCGCATTCGCGCGTCGATCATCACGTCTTCTCGCGTGGTGATGATGAACTTACGGTTTGGACTTGCCAAACGCAAGAGGTTCGGCAACCGATCCAACCATTTATCCTGTTTCGGCTCGAATTGGTACTTGCCCCAAGGATCCTCAATGTCGAAGACGACCGGTGACGTCAATTCCGTCTCCCTCACTACGGAAGGTCGATCGGCAACAACTCTCCTATGTCCACCACCGGTCTCATGCACGTGATCCCACAGCGCGGCGGCAGTCATGGTCTTTCCAGTTCCGGATCGTCCAAAGATAATCACCGCGTGTTCACGATCCAGTTTGTCGCACAACTGCGACCAATTTTCAGGTCGAATGTATTGTGCTAGGTCCGGAGACGTCGCAAGGCAACCCCCGTGCCGAGCAATAACTTCTGACAATTCCTCGCGCGTCCAGGTCCTCGATGTTCGACCAGTCATCTTATGGCGGGCCACATCCCGGAGGTCTGCAAGGCAAGCGTCACGGTATACAAGTGGAATCTTCATCGCCTCCACTAGTAACTCTCGCACACGCGACACAATTCGATCCTCATCGTGAGACTCGATCACCTTAACTCTTCCTGCCGCTCCGGTGGGTAAGTTCTTGGCAAGGGATTTTGGCATTGATGCCGGTTCCAGCTTTTGCGTGAACTCCCGCACAGAGAGGCTACGCGCCACCCCAGTGAGCGGACCCGAAGTCATCAGTACATATTCGAGATTGGACGTCCGTAAACGGTCCTTCGCGGATAGCCGATTAGGTCCTCCGTGCTCAAGCAGTCGGGTGAGAGCTGTATGGCTCCATTCGCCGCGTGCGGTGAACTTGGCCTGGACTACGAGAGCACGGTCACCGACTTGCGCTTGAACACTCATCCGACCGGGGTCCGTCGGATCCTGCTTCTGCAGCTCTACGCCACTCAGCCAAGCTTCAACGTCCTCTTGGCTAGCAGGCTCCACTTCAATCGCCGTGGTCATGCCCTTGGCCAGCACCAAGTCCAGTGCTGCCCAAACGGACACATCAACTTGATACTCGTAACCGCGGAAGCCTGCGGAGCCGCCTGCGACGGTCCCTTTACGCTGAGATTCACCCCTAGTCTTGGTAGTCGGGGACTTCGCGGCAATGCGCTTCGCGGACACCTTGCGAGTCTTTTGCACCAACGATGCGTCCTCGACTGACAGTATTCTGCCCGGTCGATTGGCTATCTGCTGCTTTGGGACTGCCTTGGGCTTTGCAGCAAGCCCTTTCACAGATCTCTTTGGGCCCGCCTCCCCGGCTCGCGCCTTCTTCGCACGTGTGCTTACCGTCATCGTTCCTCGCCCAGCATTAGGACCAGTTTTCGACTTTTGGCCTGTAGCGTCTCGCTCGCCTTGGCTGGCTTTTCGGTTCTTTTGCACGTTGTTCATCCTCCTCCAATTACCCAGTCACTGTATGCCGCGACGCCCGAATCACATTGGACGTACTGGATGGCCACTTAGTGCCGTCTACGGCTCACGCCCGGTGCTTACTGACTGTCGTTCGCAGTAGCAGTACCAGAATATGTACTTTCAGTGCAGAGACTATAGCGACCAACTGTGCTGCTGCTTTCTTATCTCCTCCTTGGATCATCAATTCACCGGCTTGGCCCACATCTGGGCTGCTTCCAGTAACCTTAGAATAAAGTGGCGCCGCTGCCACCTTCGGCGATGAGGAAGACGCATGGCCACGGCAAAGCAGGATTACCGCAGATTTTTACACTGGTTGTACGAGATGCAACCAGTGGCGCCAGAGAACGTCAGGCGCTTCGCGAGCCTCGTCTTCGCCGACTTCGATCGAGTCGCACAGACTGCGCCGCAGCGAAACGCCCGCGCAACTTACCTTGCAGTGCTTGCCCGTCGGAACCTCGCGACCACAGTGCCTCAACTGCCAGCCGCGGAAGCAGAAGTGCCACAGTCGGGCTGGCCCTGGCAGCGTCTGCATGGGCTGTCAGTTGGTCCTTTCCGGGGCTTCGCGCGCGAAGAGACTTTCGACCTGCGACGGCGAGTTGTTCTCATCTATGGTCCCAATGGCGCGGGAAAGTCCAGCCTTTGCGAGGCGATCGAACGATCACTGCTAGGCTCCATTGAGGAAGCGGGCCTAAAGAGGCTAGACGAGCCTGGCTACCTGCGTAACATTCATGCCCAAGCGTTCGTCGAGCCGCGTCTAACCGCCACGGATCATGAGCGCCGCGAGATTCAGGTGAGGGCAAACCCTGATCTTTTCAGATTCTGCTTCATCGAGAAGAATAGGATCGACTCGTTCTCACGTATCGCGCAGCGGCCATTGGGCGAGAGGGCAGAGCTGATCGCCACGCTCTTCGGCATGGACAAATTCAACGACTTCTGCAATCGGTTCAACGAACGCATCGACGACGCGTTAGTGACCGTGAGCCATAAGCAGCGCGAACTGAGACTCAAGCGCGAAGCACTGGCGCGCGACATGGTGAATCGCGATAGTGAAGCCGCGCGCTTAGCCGAGCACGACGCGACGGACGAGGCGTATGCCCAGGATTTTTCGGTCGGGATCACCTTCGCGCGGTTGCGGGAGATCATCGGCACGCCTGAGGCGCCGGGCAGATTGGCCGAATTGGATGAACTGCTAAATGCGAATCCGGCTACCGTCATTGGACTCAGCGCCGAGTCCGTGGAGCGCGCGTTCGAGCTGGCAAGCACTCGCGCGCTGGCTTTGAGAAATAGCACGGAAGAACTTGGGCGCCAAGCGAGCATGGTGTCCTTCCGCACGCTTTACGGCGCTGTCGCGGAACTGGAAGAAGGACGTTTGCATAGCTGCCCGGCCTGCGATACACCGCTGGACCAAGTGTTGCGAAATCCGTTCGACAAGGCGCGGCAAGGCCTACGCGATCTCCGCGAACTCGCTGACCTTCAATATCGTCAGACACGACAACGCGAAGAACTATCAGATGCCTCGGCCGCCTTGCGCGAGAATCTTGCCCGTCTACGGTCCTTTCTGGTGAGCCGAGGCGAAGGTGACTCCGTCGTGGGAACTTTCCTTGCACAGCTTCCAGCTCGTCCTGAAGGCGACGCTTGGTGGACCGGCGTCCTGTCACGGGATGCAGGCCAAGACAATTCCCCCACACCATCGCTGGCGCAGCTTTTGGCGCTGACCACCGAGGTCGAATCCGCCGACGCGAAAGCTCGTGCGCAACTGGAGCAACGACAAGAGCTGGGACGGGAACGCGCCGACCTCCTTGAACGAAGAAGGCATATCGATCGACGGGATCTGGCGCGGCAACGCATCGTTGACGAGGCGGCCACCGCGCGGATTAATATCGCCGCTTTCGACGTGGCGAACGAGCGCCTGATCAGTGAAGCGGATCAAGAGAGGCAGGACATGGATCGCGACGCCCCGATCCGCGCCGCCTATGACGCATTCTTACCAATGCTGCGACGCTTCAAGAACGAACTGCCTGGGCTTCTGATAGCAGGCCTCGGCGATCTGGCACGCGACCTATACAACGAATTCAATCGAGCCGATTCCGAAGCCGACAAGCTGGCGAGCTTGTATCTGCCGGTAACCGGGGAGCAACGCATCGAGCTTGCCTTTCGAGGAGGGCTTGGCCAACGCTGGGACGCCCTGCATGTGCTCAGCGAGGGACATATACGGTGCCTTGGGCTGGCAGTGCTGCTGGCTAAGGCTATAAGTATTGAGTCGCCACTGCTAATATTCGACGACGCAGTGAACGCCATCGACGACGATCATCGCCATGGGATAAAGGAGACAATCTTTGCGGGCGACCGACTCGCGCAAACTCAGATTCTGATGACCTGCCACAGTCCGGAATTCATCAAAGATGTGAAGAACAGCATTCCGCGGGATAGGCGCGGAGACAGTCAGGAATACGCGATCACCCACCATGAGGGCGACCACCACCCTCGGGTGCATCGGGACGTGGCCAGCAGCGCCTATCTCGATAAGGCCCGCGCGGACTTTCAACGCTACCAATTGCGTGACGCACTCGGGCACGCGCGCCGAGCCCTTGAGATGCTGTCGAACAAGGCATGGAAGTGGCTGGTTTTCCACAACCACGGGGAGCTTCGACTCGCCCTGCACGGGCCTAGTGCTCCCCTAAACGCCAGGGACCTTTGCGACGCCATCCGGCTTAAGCTGCGCGATACCCCGGCTTTCGAACACCCGAGCAAGGCGGCGCTACTGGATGCCCTGAATGAAATTCTGAACGCATCCAACCTGACTTGGACTTATCTGAATAAAGGAACACACGAGGAGGAGAACCGTCAAGAATTCGACCGCGTCGAGGTCGAGTTGGTCATCACCCGGCTCGAGCGCATAGACGCCCTACAGCTGCGCGCGCGTAACTGACGCCTCGGAATCTGGCTTCACATTATCGGCGTCGCAATCTGTCGGTTCCAAAGCGAGCCAAGGCATCAACACGGTTCAGCTTTCTTCGCCAGACCGGACTGCAGACCACCGGGCCATGAGGTCCAGCAATGCCGTCTGCACCGTCACCAAACTATATCGAGGTGCGAGGCCGGCCAGGCCAGCGAGGCGCAGGCGCTGCGGTCTGTCTACTTTGAAGAAGGCGACATCCTGTACCTCCTGCTGTCAGACAAGCCCGTCCAGCGCGAGGCCGCGCAAGACGGGCACACCAGCATCGGATTTGCGGCGGACGGGTCTATCGTGAAGGTGTTCTGTTTGAAGGCGAGGCGGCAAGTGGTGCCGGTGTGATGCCCGGCGCCTGTGCGACGGGATGAGTAGCGTATCGCAGCCGGGTACGGGCGAGAAGGAAGGTTCACCACCTTGAAGTCGCAAATTGCGACTTCAAGTTTCGCCGGCCACGGCGGGCGGGGCAAGTTGCCACTGGTGTTCACGGCCTCACAGCAGGCATCGCAGCACGCTTGACCTTCGGCGCACCGGCTTTCCGCGCCTGCCACAAGTCGTACTCGCGCTGGACAGCCAGCCATACATCCGCCCTGCCGCCGTTCTCCACACCCAGCCAACCTTCAATACGCAGAGCCATCTCCGGCGAGATGGCGGCTCGCCCGTTCAGCACGCGAGACAAGGCGGCGCGGGTGACATTGAGCTGGGCCGCAGCATCAGTTACGGTGAGCGACAACGCGGGGAGCACGTCATCACGCAGGGTCAAGCCTGGGTGGGGAGGGTTAAACATCTTGGCCATGGTCATTACACTCAAAAATGGTTCCGCAACAATTTACAGATGCGGGTCAGTGGTAATCGAGATAGTCCAGCAACTCCGCATCGCCCTCGTCGAACGCAAATGTCATCCTCCAATTGCCATTCACCCAAACGGACCACTTGCCACCCATCTCGCCAGTCAGCGAATGCAGCCGCCAACCCGGCACATTCATGTCGGCGGCGCTTTCAGCTGCGTCCAACTGCACAAGCAATTTGCGCAGCTTGTCGGCATGGTGCGGCTGAATTCCGGCTTTGCTCCCGGTCTCATAAAAGGCCTCAAGTCCCTTGTGCTTGAACGTCTTGATCATCTCGATGTGTGTAGTATAGCTACACGAATGAATAGGTCAAATGATGGTAGCCCTGAATCAATCGAATTTGCCTATCACCTCCTTCCCCCGGCCAAACGGCTGATGACCCTGCGCCTCCCTTCCCCGTACCCTTCGGCATGTGCATGCCCTTCAAGCGTCATCCTTGGCCTCTCCGCAAAATCCCAAATCGGGTTTGATCAACCCCCCTATGGGTTCAGCAACTCAACGTACCTTGTCAGACGCCTTGTTCCCGCGCGTTCGGCAACGCGTGCTCGCGCTCCTTTACGGCAATCCGGACCGCAGCTTCTTTTCCAATGAAGTCGTGTCCCTCGCCCAGTCGGGCACAGGCGCCGTGCAGCGTGAGCTTGCCTCGCTGGCGCAAGCCGGTTTGTTGACCATTACCGCGCAAGGTAATCAACGGCACTACCAGGCCAATCGGGAAGCGCCTGTGTTCGAGGAGTTGCGCGGCCTTGTGCTGAAGACCTCGGGCCTGGTTGACGTCGTGCGGGCGAGTCTGGCTCCTCTCGCGGCGCAGATCGACGCTGCATTTGTCTATGGGTCCGTGGCCAAACAGGAAGACACTGCGCAGAGCGACATCGATGTGATGATCATCAGCGATACCCTGGGTTATGCAGATGTCTTCGGTGCGCTGGAAGCTGCCACCGCAACGCTCGGGCGGAAGGTCAACCCGACTCTATATACGCCAGTCGAACTGGCCAAGCGGTTGAAACAGAACAACGCATTTGTCACCCGTGTGCTCAATCAGCCCAAGATGTGGTTGATTGGCTCGCAGGAGAACTTGCATGTCTGAGGCGCTTGACAACCTGTGTGGTCCAGGCAAGTCCCTGCGCCAGGAAGCTCCAGACGCCCAGGAGCTGGAAGGTCTGATGGCCGACATCGGAGTCAGAATCGCTGCGCCAATCCGGTGGTCAACTTTCTCATGCAGCGCTGGAACAACTGGCTCTCCAGCCAAGCTCCCAGCCATCTCCTGGTCGCCTGCAGGTCCTGGTCGTCAAACCATCTCATGTCCACGGCGCGGTATTGGCGAACGAAGGGAAAGATGGCGAGGTCGGCCAGGCAGGGTTCGCTGCCCCCCAGGAATCGCTGACTGCGCAGCAGCGTCTCGAGTGGCTGCAACAGGCATGCAGCAGCTTGATCGCGATGGACTTGTGGCTGGGGGTGCCCGGGGTTGCGCTCTGGGTACTTGTATCCATCGAGGTGCTCCTTGAAGGGCCCATCGTTGAGGCCCACCAGTTCCTGGCAGAGGTCCGATTGCGCACGGCCCCACCAGCCGCTGGAATCACGTCCCTGGAATGCCCAACCCATGATGTCCAGGCTCTGGTCGACAACGCTCTGGTCTGGCAGGACCAAAACCGGCACGGTTCCTTTGGGGGATATCCGCAGCATCTCCGAAGGCTTGTCACGCAGCGTGATCTCATGTGCGTCGAAGTCGATCCCCGCCTGGAGCAGCGCCATGCGGGCGCGCATCGCGTAAGGGCACCGGCGGTAGGTGAACAGCAGCGGGCGCTGATTCAGCGGCAGCTCATGCACGGTGGACGAGATCATCCTGTCGTTCACGGCTTAATGAACCCGCAGCACTTCAAACTGCTGTCGCATTAAAGCGACCTGTATCGACACCTCATCACCCTCGCATTTGCCCAGCATGGCCCTGCCCAATGGAGTTTCGCCGCTGATGACCTGAACGAGCTGAGTGCCGCTGACTAACTTCATGCTGCCTCCATCAGGGCCGAGAAAGAGGTGTTGCTGCTTGTCGCCGGAATCGACTAGGCAGACCAGCGCGCCGAGCTGTATACCTTTTGTGACGTCGTAGGGATGCGGGCGGAATTGGCGCCAATTGGCCAGCGCCTGGCGGATGGCTTCGGCGCGCCGAACATAACCGGTGGCCAGGTAGGCGGCTTCGAGTCCCAATGTGTCGTATTTATTTTCGGCGATGTTTTCTTCGTGGGTCGCCGTTTCATGGGCCGCCCGCACTGCCTGTTCGGCTTGCAGCAGGTCTTCGGCGAGCCGATTCAGCACCTGCTGTTGCAGCAAGAATTTATCCATACAAAAAGGTGGGCATCTCAAACAAGCGGGGTCAGGCCTTGATTATGAAGGGCTCCAATAGCTATCGGCCGGATTGCAACTTCGGCAGTGCCATCTGGTTGATGAACAAAGCCAGGCGGCGCTGTACCCTGATCATGACCTGCCCCCTTCCAGCCGTACCGGCGTAAATGACAGGAAGTCTGCAAATCGATGTCGGACACCTGGTACACGTAGACGATAGAGCACTGGCCGAGGTCGTGCTGCTGGGCGCCAGGCCCCGCGGCGTGCTGCCACCGCAGATGAAGCTGCCGCTGGCCCCGGCGCCGTACACCTGGCAGGGGCTCATGGACGCCTGGAACCGCCAGGCACGCGAGGCCGGCCAGGCCAGCGAGGCGCAGGCGCTGCGCTCTGTCTACTTTGAAGAGGGCGACATCCTGTACCTCCTGCTGTCAGACAAGCCCGTCCAGCGCGAGGCCGCGCAAGACGGGCACACCAGCATCGGATTTGCGGCGGACGGGACTATCGTGAAGGTGTTTTGTTTGAATGCGAGGCGGCAGGTGGCGCCGGTATGACGTACGATGCCAAACAGGCAAGCAACCCAAGATGTGGCCGATCGGCTCGCAGGATGCCCTCGCACACTGAACTTGGTACGAATATCGCAACCTTGTCTTGCTCAATCCGCCCTGAGATTGTGCGAGCGTACGACCTGGCTCCATTTGGCCGACTCGCTCCGCATCTGTGTTTGAAAGGCTTCGGGCGTATTGCCGACGAGTTGAATTTTCAGGTCTTTGCCTTTGGCGACGACTTCGGGAAGGTTCACAAATTGCTGGGTCGATTTGTGGAAACAGTCGATCTTTTCGCGCGGGGTGCCTTTGGGCGCAAACAGGCCCATCCAGTTCGTTGCTTCAAAGCCGGTTGCCCCGGATTCGGCCAGGGTGGGTACGTTTGGCAGCTCGCGCAATCTGGTTGAGCTTGTGACGGCCAACGCCTTCAGTTTGTCGTTCTTGATGAGGTCGGCCACTGCGCCGAGCGGCAAAAGTGCCAGTTCCGTCTGGCCCTGTACTGTGTCGGTAATTGCCGGGCCACTGCCCTTGTAAGGCACGATTGAGAATTGCGCATTGAAGGCGCTGCGCATTTGCATTGACGCCACATGCTCGAACGTACCCTGCCCGGGAATCGCAAGATTAATCGGCCTTGAACTTCCCCCAGCAGAGGCACGCAAGTCGGCTACAGACCTGATATTGGCGGCAGGGTTGGCCACAAGGACCAGAGGCATTGCCGCGATTCCCGAAACAGGCACCAGGTCAGCCATCGGGTCAAAAGCCATCCGGCGCAGCAATGCAGGCCACACGGTGAGCGCTGAGGTATTGATGAACAGCAACGTCTTGCCGTCCGGGGGAGACTTCGCGACGAACTCCGCACCGATCAAGCCGGCGGCACCGGCCTTGTTCTCGATGATGGCGTGCCGGCTGTCCATCTGCCGCGCCAGGGCGTCGGTGGGGCCACCGGGCGGGTAAGGCACTACAACCTTGACATGCCCTGCATTCTCAGGAACACAGCGCAGGGAGTTGGGCTGCGCCATTGCAAATGACGCAAACAGAAGGCCCGCCAGAGCGGCGAGACTGGATGCTGGAACGATCATGACATTCTCCTGGTCTGATGGCTGGCGTGCAGCACTGTTACGGGTGACGTGAGACGGTCTCAGGCGGCGCTGCATTGCGTGCTCAGATTCCTGTCCGCCGGGGACGGACTCCGCACCTGGGCATTTTTCAGGTTCGCATAGGCAGGCCTGGAGGAAATCTTGCGAAACTGGTCGCGGTAGATCGAGTAGTTCCAGCCGTCCAGCGTGAGCGGGGTGGCCAGGCGTTGCCCCGCCCACACACGCAGCTTGGGCTCAGCCTGCATGGCCTGTGCAAAACACTCCATTGCGCGGGTATCGCGTTCAGGGCCGCTGGCCTCGTCCAGTGCGGTAGTGAAGGCAAGCCCCATGGATGCGAATGCAAGCGTTCCGGGGTATTTGTTTGTACGCATCACGCTTTCAAACGTGACGTGCGCCGTGGCGTAGTCGCCGCTCACGAGCCGTTCGATGGCGGTGAGGATTGTCACAAGCTCGTTGCCGGTGTCCCGCTTGGCCAGAGTCTCGAGCAGAGGCCTGGCTTCGTCGGCTTTGCCTAAGGCCAGCAGCGTAGCCACCTTGTTGATTTCCACCTTCTTGCGCACTTCGGCGGGTGGATTCAACGTCAACGCGATATTCGACGCGTCCAGTGCCTGCTGGAATTCGCCGCTGTTGAAGTGGAGGTTGGCCTTAAGCCGATGCGCATTGGCATGGGCGGGAAACTCCTTCAGCAGCGTCTCGATGTCGTCCTTTGCGTAGTCCGGGAAGCGGAAACGATTGGTTTCAATCTGCCCTTCCAGCACCTTGATCCTGCTGTTCTGCTCCTCGGTATAGGGGCTGATGTCGGGAGCAGGTTTCATTGCATGGTCCAGCAACGCCTTGGCCAGCACCTTGTACGAGGCATGCGCTGCGGAGTCGGGCTTGACGATGCCCAGGTGGTCCGCATCAATGGGCGGCGCAGGGTCATCGCAATAGCGGCCCGCCGCGCGTTCAGGCACAACCAGGACCACACCTGCGGTGTCCCGCTTCTCGAAGGCGCACACCACGGCGGGCCGCACGCTCCCGTTCATCTTCAGGCCTTTCCAGGCGTCTTCCAGGTCGCCGTAGAACTTGTTTTCCGCGCCCGTGCGCATGTCGGCAAGCCCGCCGTTGTTCAGCAGCACCTTGCCGATGCTGGCGATCTGAACCGGATCCTGCGGCGTGGCAAACAGCACAACCACGGGCACTTTCTTCAGCATCGTCCTGTCGTGCAGCAGGTAGCGCATTGCCACGAGGCCGCCCATGCTGTGCGCGACAATGATCACCCGCTTGTAGGCGCGCAGGGTGATGTCGACATCGTTCTTGAGCGACTTGTAGGCGTCGCGCACATCGAACGAACCACTGGCCAGGTAGTTGGACGGAAAACCGAAAGCGTACGCGTCAAACCGGCCCTTGAACTGCGGGTCATTCTTCACCAGGTCGAAGAAGCGAGTGCCGTTGGGGTTCGTCCATGTGCCCACGGTGTCGCCAAAAATCCCATGGATATACAGGATCACCGTGTCGGGCGTTTCCTTGTTCTGCACGACAAATCCAGGCCGCGTTGGATTGGCGAGCGAGATGGTTGCTGCTTCATCCTTCTTCTGGCACGCCGCCAGCCAAACAGACAGGAGCACGACCAATGCCAGTTTCGACATACGAACCCTCCAAGGATACGTATTCTTTGACGATGTCATCCTACTGCAGGAAGGGGGGAAACCCCTCCACCAATTGGGAGAGATTGCATACGATCGCACTCCGTGGCGGTTGTGCCGGCCGAGGCGCACGAGCCCGGCCGGGCCGGCGAAGCGCAGGCGCTGCGGTCTGTCTACTTTGAAGAGAACGATACGGGCGAGAAAGAAGGGTTCACCAACTTGAAGTCGCAATTTGCGACTTCAAGTTCCACCGGCCACGGCGGGCGGCGCAAGTTGCCATTGGCATTTTCCAAGCACGGCGCGATCCAGGCGGCTACGGTGCTCAGCAGCCCACGGGCGGTCGAAGTGTCGGTTTATGTTGTCCGCGCCTTCGTGCAGTTGCGCGAGTTGCCGCACACCTGGAACCGGCAGGTCCGCGAGCCCGTCCTCAGCGGCAGTTGCACCGCTTGAACGCGGTCAGCGGAAACCTGCGCAGAGGGACGGGGGACGGCAATGGCGTGCAGTCGTCCTTGTGTGTCAGCGTGAAGAATGCTGTCTGCAGGCCGAAGTTGATGCGGCTTACCGTGCCGCAATGATTTCCGAAGACGGGGTCGGCGCCTACCTTGAGCGCCACGCTCATGCCGTTAACAATATTCATGGTGTACCTCCTGGCTTCTTCGCAAACAGTGCCTTGTGCCCGTCCAGGATCCCCTGGAGCTCCGCCTTCAGGCCGTCAAGCCTGTCGTCGTCCTCTTCCATCCCCTGCAGCTGCGAGTTGATGCGCTCGAGGTTGCGCAAGAGGTTGGCACGCAGTGCGCGCCTGCGATCGGTCTCGGCGCGCACTTTGGCGTCCCCTTCGGCAATGGACTCGACGGCGGCCGTGTCGCCGTCGGCGGCGTCGGACTTGCCGGCAGGCAACACGCCCTTGAGGCCGGAGGCGCCGGTCATGGCGCCCAGCACGTCAGTCAGCCCCGACGTCACCGCGCGGCTGATGCGCAGCTGCCCCTGGATGAGTGCCGTGGGGTTGTTCTTTGCCTGGTGCACACGGAACTCGCCCGCACGGTCGCGGACGACCACCACGCCCGTGTTGCCCTCTGAATAGAACACGGTGCGCGCAAAGACCGGGTTCCACTTCGCGTCATTCCTCGGGTCGACAACCTCGCGCCACACCGGGTCGGCCGGGTCCTGGAGCCGGTCGATCTGGCTGTTGTAGAAGTCCAGCGTCTCGGCCAGCCCCGCGATCACGACCGAGCCGGAATCCAGGCGGTAGTCGTCGTTGATTTTTGCCATGCCCGCCACACCGGCCTGCACACTGGCGGCAAAGCCCGGGCCGGCCGCGCGCATGCTTTGCGCCGCGCGCTTGAGTTCATCAGACGTCTTGCTGGCAGCGCGCAAGCCCTCGCGTTCCTGCCTGGACAGTTCGTTGGCCAATGCATCGAGGCTGCCGGCAAGCTTCCTGGCTTCCGCCTGCAGGCTTGGGTTGGCCTGCCCGCTGGACAACGCGGTGAGCGTGGCAGGGTCCAGCGCCCCCCGCGCACCGGCCAGCGTTTCCTTGACGTCGCCTTCATAGTCCGTGCCAAACCCCGCCGGGCCCATCGGCAACAGGCGCGCGGCAAGCAGGTTGATGGCTTCCATGACCTTGTCGCGGCCTGCGACCACCCGCTCGACGGGGGGCGGCGCCTTCCTGTCGCCCGCGGCAATCTGGTCGTACTCAATGATGGCTGCCCGCACCCGTCCAGTGGCGTTCCTGACGAGGTCGAGCTGTTCGTCAACCTTGCCCAGGTATTCACTGACGCCCAGGTCGCCAACCAACTGCTGTGGCGTGCAGACATACCGGGCACTCCTGGCCTTGTAGATGAGGCAGCGGTAGTTGTAGAGGGCCTCCACGGTTGTTTTTGCAAGCGCATGCCGCGCATCGCGCAGCGCCTTCGCGCGGGTATCGGCGGAGTCGATGGCTGCCCGCAGGCGCAGCAAGGATTCCTGGTTCAGGCGGGAGGACAGTACCGGCTCCTCCCGGTAGATGGCCGATTCGATCTCAAGCCGGGCGGATGCGCAGCCCACCAGCGACACGACGGCAAGGCAAAGCGCAAGACAGCGCATGACACGGGATTTCATCATTCACCTCCCTGGCTCAATGCGCGCATCAGCTGGAGCAGGCCGCCCACCTGTGCGCTGACTTCCGCAGGCTTCTGCGCGTTTGCCAGCGCGCCTGATGCCGTGGTGATCTGGGCTACCACCAGGTCGTCGTCCTCACGCCGCACCGTGTTGGATGCCCGCCGCGAGACAACTTCGTTGCGCTTGCTCTGGATGATGACTTCGGTGAATTTGAGGATGTCCTTCTGCGTGGCTTCCTGTTCAGAGAAGTTCGCAATGGCGCCTATGACCTCGTCGGGGTTGGACGACAGCACCCACACCAGTTTCTCGTCGCTCTTGTAGACGACCAGGCCTTTGCCCGGGTTGTACTGGATCAGCCGGGAATCCGCCCCGCCAAACGCCGAGTCCCTCGGGGTCTGCCGCACGCGCGCCTGGGCCTGCAGCAACGCCTTGAGTTCGGCCTCGGTGGTTTTGGGGTTGCGCGCCGCCGCCAGGTACTGCTTCTGCGTATCGAGGATGGACTCGTCAAGCTGCTCCCTCATCTTCTCGCGCGTGAGAAGCGCCTTGCCCTCGTTCTCTTCGGACACGTTCCCGAACAGCGCGTCAACCGAGTTTGCCGGGAACCAACCCTGCCGGAACTCGGCCACACCCAGAATGGTGGATGCACGTACCTTCACCCTGAAGTAGTTGGTACTGGTGCCATTGGTGGCCGCCAGATAGTAGACCTGCTCGACCTCCATGCGCCCTGTTGCGCATCCTGTGCTGAGCACCGCCAGTACGAGAAGTGCCGCGGCACGTGACCAGCGGGCCAGCCCCGGTGAGTCGAAGAGTTTCATCATCCACCTCCTTGCTTTTCTCTGGGCACCCGCTATGGATGCGGGCTGATGTGGCGGATTATCAGCAGCGGCCAGATTTCCCGCATCCTCCATTTGTAGGAGATTCAACAGTTTTTTTGGCGCGCGCCAGGCCTTGGCCTCGCCCGTCCCGGCAGAAACTGCCCGCTGGACAGCCCACCCACCCCCCGGCTACCATCCCCGCATGACATTCACCCACCCGAAGAGGTCCACATGGCGCACGCTGTGGAACGCGGCCACCCTCTTCCTCCTGCTGATGCTTGGCGCTGCAGCCCCGGGCCATGCCCAGCAATGGAACTACACCTATTACCAGCAGAACGTGCCCATCCAGGGCCAGGCACGCCTTGAGCGCGCCGGGCAGGACGGCTACACGCTCCAGCTGCTGTTCCAGGGCGGCACCACTGACTACTGCCTGCGTGGCCCGATGGAGGCACAGGTCGAGGTGCGGAACGGCTCGATGTTTGTGACGCCGGTGCAGCCGGGCCGCGACTGCCTGGCGTTCAGGCTGGTGTTTCCCACCACTGAAGGCGAGGGGCTGCGCCAGGTGCGCAACAACAGCGGCGCATGGGTCAATGAATCTGTCGGCCGCAACATGACGCCGCTGGGCCCGCAGGCCGGCTGGTTCAAGGACCTGTCCGCGCGCCTGCGCCAGCAGGAATCGCAGGCGGCCCGGCCGGCACCAGCCGCACCGGCCCAGGCGGTGGCCACCCGCCCGCAGCCTGCGCCCGCCCCGGCTTCGCCCACCTGGTCGCAAACGCTGCCCTCGCCACCCGCAACCCCTGCGGTTGCTGCTGCACCGGCAGCCACGCCCCAGCCCGCCCCTGCGCGCGTGGCCGCCGCCGCGCCCGCGCAGCAGCGCCTGAAGGCCCGCGCGCTCGTCATCGGCAACAGCGCCTATGCCAGCTTCGGCCGGCTGCCCAACCCGCGCAATGACGCGCAGGCCATTGCCGCCAAGTTCAGGGCCATGGGTATCGAGGTGGACCTGCTGCTCGACGCCGACCGCGACAGCTTCGTCAAGGCCCTCAACGAGTATGCGCAGCGCGCCGGCGGCGTGGACATCAACATCCTCTACTACGCCGGCCATGGCGTGCAGGTGGAAGGCATCAACTACCTCGTGCCCACCAACATGCGGGCCGACGGCATCTCGGCCGGCTACATCAAGCTGAGCGGCATCTCGCTCAACGCGGCGCTGGACTACATGCCGGGCACG
Source organism: Pseudomonadota bacterium (assembly GCA_040385105.1). Classification (GTDB taxonomy): domain Bacteria; phylum Pseudomonadota; class Gammaproteobacteria; order Burkholderiales; family Burkholderiaceae_C; genus JACMQX01. Next base: position 15,929 of record JAZKHY010000032.1, on the reverse strand, counting down.
ACGCGGCTTGTGTTCCTGGACGCATGCCGCGACAACCCCGCCAGCCGCTCGCTGGTGGCTACCCGCAGCGCCGGCACCGTGGGCCTGGCACCGGTCAACACCACCAGCGGCACCCTGATCGCCTATGCCACCAAGGACGGCGCCACGGCTGACGACGGCCAGGGCCGCCACAGCCCCTACACCGCCGCGCTGCTGGAGCACCTGGACAGGCCCGACGACATTGCCGTGGTGTTGCGGCGCGTGCGGCAGTCGGTGATGCGGGCCACGTCCAACCGGCAGGAGCCCTGGGAATACGGTTCGCTGATCGGCGAGCAGCTGGTCCTGTCGCAGATTGCGCGCTAGGCGCACGCCGGCATAGTCTTTGACCCTGGAACCGGTCAAAAGACTGATGCCCCCGCGCCGCAGTTCACCGTACCCTTCGGCAGATGCACATGCCGTTCGACTTCCAGCCCTGGCCGCTCCGGAACCCTGACGACCACCTGGTGGTCAAGGTTCCGGCGGGGCTGCGCAAGCGGGCCGACCTGTATGCCGCGCTGGCGCAGGGCGGGCGGTTCCCTGAATGGTTCAGCAACGACTGGGGCACGCTGTCCGGCTGCCTGCTGGACCTGGGCTGGGTGCCGCAGCCGTGTGTGGCCATCGTTCATGAAGACGTACCGCTCTACCACCAGCTGGAGGTCTGCCGCACCTACCTTCAGATCCTGCTGGAGTCGGTGCAGGACTGGCGCCGCAGGGATGCCCCGCCGCAGCCGCGCATGGCGCCGGCCCAGGCCGGCGGGCGGGCCCGGCTGCGGGTGGTGTTCCCGCGTGCGGCCTTTGGCAAGATCCACCGGCGTTTGCACTGGCAGGTGCTCTGACCTGCACGACAATGCGCCAGCTTCATCCCCCATGCTGAAAAAACTCTTCTCCCTCTTCCAGGGTGCCGGCGCCCCGCCAGAAACACCGCAGGCCGGGCCCGGCATTCCACCGCCGGCCGAAGTGGCCGTACCCGGCGCACCGCCGCTGCCCATTGCGGCGCACATCAGCCTTCACGAAGGCTTCCCGCGCCTGGCCTGGGAGCCGGTGCAGACCTGGGTCGAGGCCCTGGCAGGCGACGAGGCCCGCAGCCACGCATGGACCGCCGCAGAGCGGGCCTGGCTGCTGCACATGCGCCAGGCGCTGGGGCCGGACTTTCGCGTCAGCGAGTCGGCCAATGCCATGCTGGTGTCGTCGCTGGAGCCCCATGTGGCCCGCGCCACGCTCGACTACATGGAGCGCACGCTGGTACGCGTTGGCCGGCTGCTGGACGGCATTGGCCAGGTGCCGCCGTGGGGCAAGGACCTCCTGCTCGTGTTTGACGACGAAGAAAGCTACTACCGCTACGTGTCGTACTTCTACCCGGCGTCGGGCGAGTTTGCCTTCAGCGGCGGCATGTTCATCAGCGCGGGCTGCAGCCACTATGTGACGATGAAGAACGACCTGCGCGTGGTCGAGCCGGTCATTGCCCACGAGATGACCCACGCCTTCGTCAGCCACCTGCCGCTGCCGCTGTGGCTCAACGAAGGGCTGGCCGTCAACACCGAGCACCGGCTTGCGGGCGCACACCCTTCCCACACGCCGCAGGAAATGCGCGCAAAGCACCTGGCGTACTGGGGCGAGCAGGAGATACAGGAGTTCTGGTCCGGCGAGTCCTTCATGCGCACGGACGACGGCAACCTGCTGTCCTACGACCTGGCCCGGCTGATCGTCGGCCACTTTGCGCAGGACTGGGATGTGTTCAAGGCCTTTGTGCTGGAGGCCAACGCGGCCGATGCCGGGGCGGCGGCAGCAGACGGGCACTTTGGCGTTGACCTCGGCGAGATCGCCTGCGCGCTGCTGGAGCGGGAGCACTCCGGGGAGTGGTCGCCCCGGCGGTAGGCGGCTTTCTGGCGGGTTTCTAGCAGCTTTGCAGGGTTTTCGGGGCCTTCCTGCGCCATGTCAAGAATGTCAGTGGCGGGGTAAGGCCGCCCCCTGAAATCTCCCGCCAAAGCGCCAAAAGTGCCAGAATTACCCTTTGAACCCCGGCCTCACCGCCCGGGGTTTTTTGCCCTGAGGACCGAACACCATGAACCGCCACCCCCTCGCACAGAACGCCTTGCCGGCGCAGGCCATCAGCCTGGACGTGCTGAAAGAAAAATACCTCAAGGGCGACGAGAAGGACGCGCTGGACGTTTACCGCCGCGTGGCCCGCGCGCTGGCGTCGGTGGAGCCCGAGGCCGACCGCGCCCGCCACGAGGCGCTGTTCCTTGAGAACCTGCAAGCCGGCGCCATTGGCGCGGGGCGCATCATGAGCGCGGCGGGCACCACCATCCAGGCCACGCTGATCAACTGCTTTGTGCAGCCGGTGGGCGACTGCATCCAGGGTGTGGACGACGAAGGCTTCCCCGGCATCTATGAAGCGCTGCGCGAAGCCGCCGAGACAATGCGCCGCGGCGGCGGCGTGGGGTACGACTTCTCGCGCATCCGCCCGCGCGGCGCGGAGGTCAAGGGCACCGCATCGATCGCTTCCGGGCCGTGCAGCTACATCAATGTGTTTGACCAGTCCTGCTCCACGGTGGAGAGCGCGGGCGCGAGGCGCGGCGCGCAGATGGGCGTGCTGCGCATGGACCACCCGGATGTGCTGGACTTCATCACCGCCAAGCGCACACCCGGGCGCTGGAACAACTTCAATGTGTCAGTGGGTGTGCCCGACGCCTTCATGCATGCGCTGGCCGAGGGCCGTGACTGGGAGCTGGTGCACAAGGCCAGGCCCGGCGCCGACATCATCAGAGCCGGCGCCACGCAGCGCGCCGACGGACTGTGGGTGTACCGCAGCCTGCCCGCGCGCGAGCTGTGGGACACGGTGATGCGCTCCACCTACGACTTTGCCGAGCCCGGCATCCTGTTCCTCGACTCGATCAACCGCGACAACAACCTGCAGTACTGCGAGTCCATCGCCGCCACCAACCCCTGCGTCACCGGGGACACCTGGGTCATGACGACCGAAGGCGCAGCCCAGGTCGCCGAGCTCGTGGGGCGGCCTTTCAGCGCGGTGGTGGATGGGCGCGCCTACGCGGTGCAAAGCAATGGTTTCTTCTCCACTGGCCACAAGCCCGTAGTGTCCTTGCGCACCTCCAGCGGTTACGGCCTGCGGCTTACCGCCGACCACCGCGTGCGGCGGATTTCGAGCAAGACGCGCTACACGCTGCAAACCGACTGGGTCGCTGCGGGCGACCTGAAGCCCGGCGATGAACTGCTGCTGCAAAACCACCGCAGCCTTGGCGGATGGGAGGGGCAGGGGACGGACGCACAAGGCTATTTGCTGGGACTGCTGATTGGCGACGGTACGCTCAAGCACGACAAGGCTGTCATCTCGGTCTGGTCTGCCGAACTCAAGGAGGTGTCCAACGGCGCGGCGATTCAGGCGCGCGGTGGAGCGTCCGGTGTGATCGACGCGGCGCAAGCGGCTGCCGCCACTTTGCCACACCGCGCTGACTTTGCCGGCTTTCAGCGCCCGATCGCGGCCCGTGGCGAGCGTCGCATGGCATCCGCCGCGCTGCGTGATCTGGCAATTTCCATGGGCTTGGCGCCCGGCCGCAAGACACTCACACCGGCCATGGAGCGCGGCAGCTCAGAGTTTGTTGCAGGCGTGTTGCGCGGCCTGTTTGATGCCGATGGCTCCGTGCAAGGCGCGCAGGCCAAAGGCGTGAGCATCCGCCTGTCGCAAAGCGACGAAGCCCTGTTGCAAACGACGCAGCGCATGCTGCTGCGCCTGGGTGTGGTCAGCACGATCTACCGCAACCGCCGTTCTGCCTCAGTTGCCTGCCTGCCTGACGGGCGGGGCGGCCAGCGGGACTACGCCACCCAAGCCCAGCACGAGTTGGTGATCAGTGGCGACAACCTGCTGGTATTCGCAGAGCGCATCGGCTTTTGCGACACCGACAAGGCCGGGCGCCTGGCGCAGGCGCTGGCTGATTTTCAGCGCAACCTCAACCGTGAACGCTTCACCGCCACTGTGGAATCCATCAGCGCCGATGGCGTGGAAGAAGTTTTTGATGTCACCGTGGCTGACCTCCACGCTTTTGACGCCAATGGCCTGCATGCCCATAACTGTGGCGAGCAGCCCCTGCCACCGTATGGCTGCTGCGACCTGGGCCCGCTGGTGCTGCCGCGCTTCGTGCGCGAGCCCTTTGGCTTTGGCGGTGTGCCGTCATTCGACTTTGAAGCCTTTGAGCGCAGCGTAGCCATCCAGGTGCGTGCGCTGGACAACGTGCTGGACGTCACCTTCTGGCCGCTGCCGCAGCAGCAGGCCGAGTCAGCAGCCAAACGCCGCATCGGCGTGGGCTTTACCGGCCTTGGCAATGCTTTGGCCATGCTGTGCTTGCGCTACGACGAGGCCGAGGGGCGTGCGATGGCGGTGCGCATTGCGACGAGCCTGCGCGATGCGGCCTATGCCGCGTCTGTTGCATTGGCACAGGAAAAAGGCGCCTTCCCCAAATTCAATGCCGATGGCTACCTGGCGCCAGGCACCTTCGCCAGCCGCCTGCCGGCCGCGCTGCAAGACGCCGTCCGCCAGCACGGCATCCGCAACAGCCACCTGCTGTCCGTCGCGCCCACGGGCACGGTGAGTTTGGCCTTTGCCGACAACGCGTCCAACGGCATCGAGCCGCCGTTCTCGTTCACCTACCGCCGCAAGAAGCGCGAGAGCGACGGCACCACCACCGACTACACGGTGCAGGACCATGCCTTCCGCCTGTACCACGAGCTGGGCGGCGACACCTCGAAGCTGCCCGAGTACTTTGTGTCGGCGCTGGAGATGACGCCGCAGAACCATATTGCGATGATGGAAGCGGTGCAGCCCTTTGTGGACACGGCCATCTCCAAGACGGTCAATGTGCCAGCCGACTGCGCCTATGACGACTTCAAGGGCCTGTACCAGCAGGCCTGGCAGGCGCGGCTCAAGGGCCTGGCCACCTACCGGCCCAACGACATCCTCGGCTCCGTGCTCGACACCGGTGCTGCCGCAGCACCGACGGCCGCCGGCGCCGCACAGCCTGTGGCCGCCACCGCAGCCGACCCGATGCGCACCGTCATCGAGAGCCGGCCCAAGGGCGCGCTGCCCGCCGTGGCCGAGAAGGTGGAGTACTGGACGAACGAAGGCCACAAGACGCTGTACCTCATCGTGTCCTTCCTGCCGGTGCCTGCGGCCGACGGCAACGGCATGGTCGAGCGCGCCATCGAGTTCTTCATGCCGGTAGGCCAGAGCGGTGAGTCGCAGCAGTGGATCACCTCCAGCATGCGCATGCTGTCGCTGGCCGCGCGTGGCGGCTTCCTGGAGCGCGCGCTGTCCGACATGCGCAAGGTCGCCTGGGACCGCGGCCCGGTGCGCCTTGGCACCTACACCAAGGCCGACGGCACCCGCGTGCCGCAGTGGCACGACTCTGAAGTGGCGGCGCTGGCGTTTGCCCTGCAGAACCTGATTGCAAGGCATGCAGGCACGCGCATCACGGTGCCCGAGCCGCAGCCTGAACCTTCTGTGGCCGCACAGGTGGCTTCACCGCCGGTGATGGCCGGCCGCAAATGCCCCGAATGCGGCGCGCACGCCATGATCCGCAAGGATGGCTGCGACTACTGCACCCAGTGCGGCCATATGGGCACCTGCGGCTGAGCGCGGAGCCTTCGAAGTAACATGCTCCTGGCAGAGATTTCCGCCGCGACAGCGGCGTCAGGCGAGGAGCAGTACGGCAATGAGAATTCCACAGCTGGAAGGCCAGGCAGGCACCCTGAAATGGATGCAGCGGCTGGCCGACCGGCACTCCGCCCAGCTTGAATCCACATTGCAGGGCATGCGCCTGCTGCCTGCCACTGCGCGCCTGCACTGGCTGTCGCCACGGCGGGACGACCACTGGGCCGAGTACCGTGACGATGCCTTCGTGGTGCAGATCGCCCGCCCGGACCTGGTGGACAAGCTCGCCGCCTTCTGGCCCAGGCGCGGCCCGCAGTGGGACGGGCTTGCAGCCGGCGGCGGCAGGGTGTTCCTGATCGAAGGCAAGTCGCATGTCGACGAGTTGCGCTCCAACTGCCCAGCCGGCCCGCCCGCGAGCGACCATATCGCCCGCTCGCTGCAGGAGGCCAAAGAGGCCTTCGGCGCCCTCGCCTCCGCCGACTGGCTGGACGGCTACTACCAGTACGCCAGCCGCCTGGCGCACCTGCGCTTCCTGCGGGAGAACAATGTGGATGCCTGGCTGGTGTTCCTGTATTTCACCCACGACCCGGCCATGACCGGCCCGAGCAGCGCAGACACCTGGAAGCTGCATGCACGCGGCGTCGCCAAACACCTGGGCCTGGGCGGCCTGCATGTGCAGAACGTGGTGAACGTGATGAACGTGATGAACGTGATGAACGTGATGCTGGATACGCGGACGCTGGACTGAGTTCCCTCCACTCCCCGCAGGACTACACTCGCCCCATGATCACGCGCACGCATTGGGGTTTGGGCACCAAGCTGGCCTTGGTGGCGTCGCCCTTTATCGCGCTGGCGCTGCTGCTCATTGCGCTGACGTTGTGGGTCTCTTCCCAGCTTGACGGCGGTGCCGCGGCCCTGAACGAGGCCGGCCGCATGCGCATGCAGACCTTCCGGCTGTCGCTCTCGTTGAGCACCGGCAACCACAACGCCGCAGTGCAGCAGGCCCGCCAGTTTGACGCCAGCATCGCGCTGCTGCGCCACGGCGACGCCGCGCGCCCCCTGTTCATGCCCTGGGACGACGAGACCCGGCCGCGGTTTGATGCGGTGGCTGCCGACTGGGCGCGCTTCCAGCAGCGCTGGACGGCACTGCCACCGCCACCCATGGCTACGCTGGACGCGGAGACCGTAACGCTGGCCACCCGCATCGACGGGCTGGTCAATGCGGTAGAGACCCACCTGTCGCGCTGGACGGCCATGCTCCACCTGCTGCAGGCCGCGATGATGGCCCTGGCCGTGCTGGGCTCGGCCGCACTGCTGTACACCGGCTACCTGTTTGTGCTGCAGCCTGTGAGCCAGCTCAAGAAAGCCATCGAGCGGCTGCAGGGCGGCGACCTGTCGGCGCGCGTGGAAAGCGTCACGCGGGATGAGTTCGGCACGCTCGCGCTGGGCTTTAACAGCATGGCGGTCCACCTGCAGTCCATGTACCACAACCTCGAAGCCAAGGTCTCCGAGAAGACCGTGGAGCTTGAAGAAAAGCGCGAGCGCCTGGAGACGCTCTACAGCATGACGACGCTGGTCGTCCATGCCAGCAGCCTTGAAGAGCTCGCGCGTGGCTTTACCGAGCGCGTGGCGCGCGCCGTGCATGCCGACGGAGTGGCGCTGCGCTGGTCCGACGAGGCCAACGAGCGCTACCTGATGCTCTCCAGCCAGGGCCTGCCTGCCGTCATGACGGAGGCCGAACACTGCATCCATGCGCATGAATGCCATTGCGGCGTGCCGGACGCACCTCCCGGCGCGCGCGTCATACCCATCCGCAGCATGGCCGCCGGGCGCTTGCGCCACTGCGAGGACGCGGGCTTCCGCACGCTCATCTCGCAGCCCATCCGGCTGAAAGACCGGCTCATGGGAGAGGTGGACCTGTTCTACCACGCCGAATTCGAGCCCAGCGAGGCAGAGCGCTCCCTGCTCGAAGCGCTGACAGCCCACCTTGCCAGCGCCATGGAGAACCTGCGCCTGACCGCGCTGGAGAAGCAGTCGGCCGTGCTGCAGGAGCGCGAGATGCTGGCGCGCGAGCTGCATGACTCCATTGCGCAGTCACTCGCCTCCCTCAAAATCCAGGTGCAACTCTTGCGTCGGGCCATGGACGGCAATGCGCCCGGGCGCATGCGTGACGTGCTCGCCGAGATCGACCTGGGTGTGCAGGAGTGCTATGCCGATGTGCGCGAGTTGCTGCTGAACTTCCGCACCCGTGCGAGCGAGGAAGACATCGAACCAGCCCTGCAGACCACCCTGCGCAAGTTCGAGCACCAGAGCGGCATGAAGGCACAGCTGCGCATGCAGGGCCATGGCCTGCCGCTGGCGCCCGATGTGCAGGTCCAGGTGCTGCATGTGGTGCAGGAGGCACTGTCGAACACACGCAAGCATTCGGGCGCCACACAGGTGTGGCTGGAGGTGCAGTGCCAGCCCTGCTGGCGCTTTGAGGTGCGTGACGACGGCTGCGGCTTTGATGCTGCCGGCAAGCCCGACGAAACCCATGTGGGCCTGAAGATCATGCAGGAGCGCGCAGCGCAGATCGGCGCGGAGCTGCAAGTCTTTTCCACGCCGGGCAAGGGGTGCTCGGTCATCCTCACACTGCCTTCAAGGCCGCTGCTGCTTGCAACGCCTTCAAGCACCTCCGCTGCTCCTGCGCGGATCACGGAGATTGTTTAAGAGACCATGCCAACCCCCATCCGCATTCTTGTCGTGGACGACCACACACTGTTCCGCCGTGCGCTGACCTCCCTGCTGCGCGATGCGCCGGGCCTGGATGTGGTGGGCGACGCCGCCGACGCCGGCGAGGCCATCCGCCGCGCGGCAGAGTTGCAGCCCGATGTGATCCTGCTGGACAACCACCTGCCCGGCGTCCTGGGCATCAATGCCATCAGTTCGCTGCGCGAAGCTGCGTCCGGGACCCGCGTCATCATGCTGACCGTGAGCGAGGACGAGGCCGACCTGGCCGCCGCCCTGCGCGCCGGGGCCAGCGGCTACCTGCTCAAGACCATTGAGGGCGATGCACTGGCAGACGCCATCAGCGGCGCGATGCATGGCGCCAGCGTGGTGGCCCCGGAGATGACGGGCAAGCTGGTGGCCGCCTACCGCGATGCGGCCAATGCGGCGCCAGCCGCTGAAGCGGTTGCCGCGCCCACGTCGGTGCTGGAGCAGCTCTCGCCGCGCGAGCACGAGATCCTGCGCTGCATCGCGCAGGGCGAAAGCAACAAGGAAATCGCCCGCACGCTGGGAATTGCAGAAACCACCGTCAAGATCCATGTACAGCATGTGCTGCGCAAGCTCGGCGTGAGCTCCAGGGTGCATGCCGCCGTTATCGCAAGCAACCACGGCCTGACTTGATCCAGCGCAAGTGGGCGCATAAAAGGTCCGTCACTAGTCCTTCATGACGATGGCGCCGCGCGCCGCCTAGTTCTTCCGCGCAGCCCGCGCCCCCCCACAGGAGGATGCCCTGCGCGGCGCCTGAAACCTACAGTCCATCCATCGCAAAGCCAAGGGGCGGGACATGATGGACAGAAAAGGACAAGGCCTGTCGGTGCTGATCGTCAGCACGCTGGCATTCACCGTGTGTTTCATGGTGTGGATGATGTTTGGCGTTATCGGCATACCGATCCGCAAAACGCTCAACCTCAACGCCACTGAGTTCGGCCTGCTCACTGCCATGCCCGTGCTCACCGGCTCGCTGATCCGCGTGCCGCTGGGGATCTGGACGGATCGCTTTGGTGGCCGCATCGTCATGACGGTGCTGATGGCCCTGACCGTTCCTGCCATCTACCTCATGGCCTATGCTACGGCCTACTGGCACTTTCTCGTCATTGGCCTGTTCGTCGGCCTGGCAGGCGGCTCGTTCTCGGTCGGTACCCCGTATGTGGCACGCTGGTTCCCCAGGAACCGTCAGGGCTTTGCCATGGGCGTGTATGGCGCCGGCAACTCGGGCGCTGCGGTCAACAAGTTCATCGCGCCGGCGCTGGTAGTGGCCTTTGGCTGGACGATGGTGCCGCAGGCCTATGCCGCCATCATGCTGGCGACGGTCGTGCTGTTCTGGTTCTTCAGCTACAGCGACCCGGCGCACCTGGTGCCGCCCAGCACGAAGTTCAGCGACCAGTTGAAGATGCTGAAAGACCCGAAGGTGCTCAAGTACTGCCAGTACTACTCCATCGTGTTTGGCGGTTATGTGGCGCTGTCGCTATGGATGGTGCAGTACTACATCGGCGAATACGGGCTGGACATCCGCGCCGCGGCCCTGCTGGCGGCCTGCTTCTCATTGCCCGGCGGCGTGCTGCGCGCGGCGGGCGGCTGGCTGTCAGACAAATACGGCGCGCACAGCGTCACCTGGTGGGTCATGTGGGTCTGCTGGATCTGCCTGTTCCTCCTGAGCTATCCCCAGACGGACTTCACCGTGCTCACGGTGGACGGCCCCAGGACCTTCCACATCGGCCTGAACGTCTATACCTTCACCGCCCTCATGTTCGTGCTGGGCATCGCCATGGCTTTTGGCAAGGCCAGCGTCTTCAAGTACATCAGCGACGACTTCCCCACCAACATCGGCACGGTCAGCGGCATCGTCGGCCTGGCCGGCGGCCTGGGCGGCTTCGTGCTGCCCATCATGTTCGGCGCACTGATGGACTTCACCGGCATCCGCTCAAGCGCTTTCATGCTGATGTACGGCGTGGTCTGGGTGTCGCTCATCTGGATGTACTGGACGGAAGTGCGCCGCACCGAAGTCATGGGCAAGAACGCCACGCAATTCAGCCTTCAAGGCTAAAAAAAACCCACCGGAGTAAAACAATGAACACCCGAACCGGCGCCATAGTGCCGCCCTCCAGCCAGACCGGCACCGACATTGCCGACTGGCGCCCCGAAGACGAAGCCTTCTGGGAAAGCACGGGCAAGAAGATCGCCTACCGCAACCTCTGGATCTCGGTACCGGCGCTGCTCTGCGGCTTTGCGGTCTGGGGCATGTGGGGAATCATCACCGTGCAGATGATGAACCTGGGCTTCCCGTTCACCCAGGCCGAGCTGTTCACCCTCACCGCCATCGCCGGCATCGCCGGCGCGACGATGCGCATCCCGGCCTCGTTCCTGATCCGGCTGGCGGGCGGGCGCAACACGATTTTCCTGACCACGGCCATGCTGCTGGCGCCTGCCCTTGGCACCGGCATCGTGCTGCAGCACCCGGAGTGGCCGCTGTGGGCCTTCCAGCTGATGGCGCTGTGGTGCGGCGTGGGCGGCGGCAACTTTGCCTCGTCCATGTCCAACATCAGCACCTTCTTTCCCAAGAAGCTGCAGGGCACGGCGCTGGGCCTGAACGCCGGGCTTGGCAACTTTGGTGTCACCACCATGCAGATCGTCATTCCGCTGGTGATGACGCTGTCCATCTTCGGCAGCATGGGCGGCGCCTCCACCACCCTGCTCAAGGACAGCGGCTGGATCTTCGGCAAGATAGCCGCCGGCACGCCCACCTGGATCCAGAACGCCGGCTTTGCCTGGGTACTGTCGCTCGTGCCGCTCTCCATCCTGTGCTGGTTCGGCATGAACAACCTCAAGACGGTCTCGCCCGACACCGGCAGCCCGCTCGTAGCCTTCGCCAAAATCACCTGGCTGTACACGCTGGCCTTCATCCCGGCCATACTCGGCCTGTACCTCTACCTGCCCAAGCCCACGGGCCTGGGGCTCATCAGCATGTGGGCGGCCATTCCGCTGGACATTTCCAGCGCCCTGCTCATCATGAAGCTGGCCGCCTTCGGCCCCATGAAAGAGAACGTCAGCAAGCAGTTCGCCATCTTCAAGGACAAGCACACCTGGTCGCTCACCGCCCTGTACATCGTCACCTTCGGCTCGTTCATCGGCTTCTCGATGGCGCTGCCGCTGTCCATGAAGGTGATCTTCGGCATCAGCCATGTGCCCAATGCGGCGGGTGTGATGCAGCACACGCTCAACAACCCCAATGCGCCGACGATCCTGGCCTATGCCTGGATAGGGCCATTTGTGGGCGCCGCAGTGCGGCCCATCGGCGGCTGGATTTCCGACAAGGTAGGCGGCTCGATCGTCACGCAGATCATCTCGGCCGTGATGGTGGTGGCCTCGGTGGCTGTGGGCTACGTGATGATGCAGGCCTATGCCTCGGCCACGCCCGAGCAGTACTTCCCGGCTTTCCTCGGCCTGTTCATCGTACTGTTCTTCGCCAGCGGCGTCGGCAACGGCTCGACCTTCCGCACCATCGGCGTGATCTTTGACAGGCAGCAGGCCGGCCCGGTGCTGGGCTGGACGTCAGCCGTGGCGGCCTATGGCGCCTTCGTCGCACCCATCGTGATAGGCGACCAGATCAAGGCCGGCACGCCGCAGTACGCCATGTACGGCTTTGCCGTTTTCTATGCCGTGTGCCTGGTGCTGAACTGGTGGTTCTACCTGCGCGCGGGCGCCTACATCAAGAACCCCTGAGCCCAATCCTTCCCCACTTGTTCCACAAGCGAAAGACCTCCATGAGCCACTTTCTCGACCGCCTTTCCTACTTCTCCAGCCCGCGCGAGCCGTTCTCCGGCGACCACGGCGTGACCACCGGCGAGGACCGTACCTGGGAAGACGCCTACCGCAACCGATGGGCGCATGACAAGGTCGTGCGCTCAACCCACGGCGTCAACTGCACCGGCTCGTGCTCGTGGAAGATCTACGTCAAGGGCGGCATCGTCACCTGGGAAACCCAGCAAACCGACTACCCCCGTACCCGCTGGGACATGCCCAATCATGAGCCGCGCGGCTGCGCACGCGGCGCAAGCTACAGCTGGTACCTGTACAGCGCCAACCGCGTGAAGTACCCGATGGTGCGCGGCAGGCTGCTCAAAAGCTGGCGCGAGGCGCGCCTGGCGCACGACCCGGTGGCGGCCTGGGCATCCATCGTGGAAGACGACGCAAAGCGCACTGACTACCAGAAGATCCGCGGCCTGGGCGGCTTTGCCCGCTCCACCTGGGACGAGGTCAACGAGATCATTGCCGCCGCCAATGTGTACACCATCAAGAAGCATGGGCCTGACCGCATCATCGGCTTCTCGCCCATCCCGGCCATGAGCATGGTCAGCTACGCAGCAGGCAGCCGCTACCTGAGCCTGATCGGCGGCGTGTGCATGAGCTTTTATGACTGGTACTGCGACCTTCCCCCGAGCAGCCCGCAGGTGTGGGGCGAGCAGACCGACGTGCCCGAGTCGGCCGACTGGTTCAACTCCAGCTTCATCATCGCCTGGGGCTCCAACGTGCCGCAGACGCGCACGCCTGATGCGCACTTCTTCACCGAGGTGCGCTACAAGGGCACCAAGACGGTAGCCATTACGCCCGACTATTCCGAAGTGGCCAAGCTGGCCGACATCTGGATGAACCCCAAGCAGGGCACCGATGCCGCCGTGGCCATGGCCATGGGTCATGTGATCCTGAAGGAGTTCTACTTCCCGGACAAGGGTGAGCGCAGCGCCTACTTTGACGACTATGTCCGCCGCTACACCGACATGCCGATGCTGGTGATGCTCAAGGAGCACACCCTGCCCAGCGGCGAAGTCATCAATGTGCCAGACCGCTATGTACGCGCCTCGGACTTCAACGGCAAGATGGGCCAGGCCAACAACCCGGAGTGGAAGACGGTGGCCTTTGACGAAAGCGGCAAGGTCGTGCTGCCCAACGGTGCCATCGGCTTCCGCTGGGGCCCGGACGGCCGGGCCGACGAAGGCCAGTGGAACCTGCAGCCCAAAGAGGCACGCCACGGCAACGAGGTCAGGCTCAAGCTGTCATCCATGGAAGGCGAGCAGGATGGCGCAGAGGTAGCGCGGGTGGGCTTCCCGTACTTTGGCGGCATCCTGCATGAGAGCTTTCCCAACAACGTCGCCGCTGGCGAGACCGACAGCTCCGCAGGCGCGGTGCTGGTGCGCACGGTGCCCGCGCGGCGCATCTCTCTGGGCAAGGCCGGCGAAGAGCGCTCGGCCCTGGTGGCCACGGTATTCGACCTGCAGGTGGCCAACTACGGCGTGGCTCGCGGCCTGCCGGGCGAGCTGGCTGCCATCAATTTTGACGAGGACACGCCCTACACCCCGGCCTGGCAGGAAAAGATCACCGGCACGCCGCGTGCGCAGCTGATCACCGTGGCGCGGCAGTTTGCCGAGAACGCGCACAAGACGCAGGGCAAGTCCATGGTCATCATCGGCGCGGCCATGAATCACTGGTACCACAGCGACATGAACTACCGCGGCGTCATCAACATGCTGATGATGTGCGGCTGCATCGGCAAGAGCGGCGGCGGCTGGGCGCACTATGTGGGCCAGGAGAAGCTGCGGCCGCAGACCGGCTGGACAGCCCTTGCCTTCGCGCTGGACTGGATCAGGCCCCCACGGCAGATGAACAGCACCAGCTTCTTCTACGCCCACACCGACCAGTGGCGCTACGAAAAGTTGGGCATGGAAGAAGTGCTGTCGCCGCTGGCCGACAAGAAGGCCTTTGCCGGCAGCATGATCGACTACAACGTGCGCGCCGAGCGCATGGGCTGGCTGCCCAGCGCACCGCAGCTGCAGACCAACCCGCTGCAGGTGGTACGCGACGCCGCTGCTGCAGGCGTGGATGCGAAGGACTATGCCGTCAAGGGCCTGAAGGACGGCACGCTCAAGATGAGCTGCACCGACCCTGACCACCCGGACAACTGGCCGCGCAACATGTTTGTGTGGCGCTCCAACATCCTGGGCTCATCGGGCAAGGGGCACGAGTACTTCCTCAAGCACCTGCTGGGCACCAGCAATGGCGTGCAGGGCAAGGACCTGGGCAAGGAAGAAGCCAAGCCCACTGAAGTGGTCTGGCACGACAAGGCGCCCGAAGGCAAGCTGGACCTGCTGGTGACGCTGGACTTCCGCATGAGCACCACCTGCCTGTACAGCGACATCGTGCTGCCCACTGCCACCTGGTATGAGAAGAACGACCTCAACACCAGCGACATGCACCCCTTCATCCACCCCCTGTCCACCGCCGTGGACCCGGCCTGGCAGTCGCGCAGCGACTGGGACATCTACAAGGGCTTTGCGAAGAAATTCAGCGAAGTCTGCGTGGGCCACCTGGGTGTGGAGCGCGAGCTGGTGCTGACACCGCTGATGCACGACAGCCCGTCCGAGCTGGCCCAGCCCTTCGGCGTGAGCGACTGGAAGATGGGCGACTGCGAGCTGATCCCCGGCAAAACCGCGCCCAACATGCAGGTGGTCGAGCGCGACTACCCCAACGTGTACAAGCGCTTCACAGCCTTGGGCCCACTCATGGGCAAGGTCGGCAATGGCGGCAAGGGCATCGCCTGGAACACGCAGACCGAGGTGAAGCAGCTGGGCGAGCTCAGCGGCCTCGTCACGGCTGAAGGGGTGACGCGCGGCATGCCGAAGATCGAGTCTGACATTGACGCCGCCGAGGTGGTGCTGATGCTCGCGCCCGAGACCAACGGCCATGTGGCCGTCAAGGCCTGGGAGGCACTGGGCAAGCAGACCGGCCTGGACCACACCCACCTGGCCATCCACCGCGAAGACGAGAAGATCCGCTTCCGCGACATCCAGGCGCAGCCGCGCAAGATCATCAGCTCGCCCACCTGGAGCGGCATCGAGAGCGAGACCGTGTCGTACAACGCCGGCTACACCAATGTGCACGAGATGATCCCATGGCGCACCCTGACCGGCCGCCAGCAGTTCTACATGGACCACCCATGGATGCAGGCCTTTGGTGAGGGCTTTACCAGCTACCGCCCGCCGGTGGACCTGAAGACGACGGCCGGCATCCATGGCATCAAACCCAATGGCAACAAGGAGATCGCGCTCAACTTCATCACGCCGCACCAGAAGTGGGGCATCCACAGCACCTACACCGACAACCTGATGATGCTGACGCTCAGCCGCGGTGGCCCCTGCGTCTGGATGAGCGAGGACGACGCCAAGCTGGCCGGCATTGTGGACAACGACTGGATCGAGCTGTTCAACATCAACGGCGCCATTGCAGCGCGCGCGGTGGTGAGCCAGCGCGTGAAGCCCGGCATGGTGATGATGTACCACGCGCAGGAGAAGATCGTGAACACGCCCGGCTCGGAGATCACCGGCGTGCGCGGCGGCATCCACAACTCGGTGACGCGCATCGTGCTCAAGCCCACGCACATGATCGGCGGCTATGCGCAGTTCAGCTACGGCTTCAACTACTACGGAACCAT
>JAZKHY010000031.1:0-99740 GCA_040385105.1 Pseudomonadota bacterium | reverse complement strand
GTCATGTCGGTTTGACTTAACCCAACGAGCCTCCTTGATACCCGGGGCGATTCACCACTAGATGGGATGGCACCTTATCATGAGCGGCATGATGCGCATATCGGTTGAACCACTTTATGGCGTCGCGATCACGCTGATGCATAAATAGAGAACTTGACAGCATTCTTGCAGATTCGTTTTGCGCTTTCTCAGACTGCGCTTCGATGAAGGTGATCCATTCATCTAGATACTCAGAAAGTGCAGATCCACCACTGACATGGTGGAGCTGTCGGTATAGAGTACTAACCCCCGTTGTTGAATCATAGGGATACTGCTTAAGTCCAGATTTCGTCACATTGATTCCGGTAAGAATCAGCAAGATTTGCTCCTCTCTCGGCCGTTTCATATCCGCCGCCCAATTGGCAAGCAATCCAAATCTGGCGCCAAAAGAATACACACCGCGACCCTTCTCCGCAGTTGTATGCTGATCGTCGACTTTAGAAAATTTCTCACGTGCATGAATCAAATCATTCTCATCAGAACGGAGGAACCATCGTGCCATCAATAGCTCCCCTTCACTCTGCAGAACAAGAACATTCCAGTTGTCAAAGCGATCCCTCCATCCGTTCGCAAGTCGAAGTCCCAAATCAATCTTATCCAGGGCACTTAAGCGATTCGACACAACTTCTTGTTCGACTTCAAGGACTAAACCACCGAGTAACTGTCCGAGCCTCCATCCATCGACGCGACGACCAGCACTGTCGAGAGACTTGATCTCTTGAATTGACTCTAGTTGCAAGCTTTTGAGAAATCCACCTTCCTTTTTCACGAGAGATTCCATCTCATCCAAAAGAGGTATGGCCGCCATGGTTTGTGATGCACCAAGAAGCAGAGCGCCCACAAGAAGAGCTTTCAGGCATCCGGCAAAGAAACACAATTTCTTTGAAAATTCTTTAAACCGCATTCGGATAAGTATTGTTTGTGGAATCAAAATTTTGTCCTTTTAATAGCAAAAACCGGGGGTGGATCGTAGTACCGTGATTTGGTGGTAGTTATGCGAATAGCTTGAGAGACTAGAAAAACTGATCCCATACCCGTCACGACTCGCTATGCGCGTTCGAGTCGTATCGTGCGATAACTTCGTCGGCCTCAGCTTCGCGGTCAGGATGCGCCTGGGACGAAGTTCATCAAGGTTCTGTGCACGTGGGTCTTCAAGGTCTCCACCTCATACTCCCTTCTGTCAATTCACAATTATCGGAATTTATCCAGCACCGGTATCTGGTGGAACCAGCGGAAGTTTTCAATAGATCGCCTGTCGCCATGTCGCAATTCGTGATCTGCCAGCCTGTATCGCCACCGGCAAACTGCGGCTCAGAAGCGGGAAACATACGCCCTATCCAATGGTCCAAGGGGTCAAGGTCATTTGTAGCGAATCGAAGAAATTCCAGAAGCGGCCATAAGGTCATGGTCTCTTCGTCAGCGTCCCACCAAATGTAGTTTCTGATTCGCATCTCGCTTGCTTTTCTGAGACTCATTTTCTATTCGACCACCTTGAGCCTCTCGATATCCTTCCAGTCTGGCGCATAACCAAGTGACTGCATATACTTGTCAAGCGTTGTTCCCGCTTGATCAGAAACGGGTTGGTCTTCGAGCCAAACTGAGTCGCACTCGAAGCACATCGAAAAGCGATTCTCTGGCTTCGTTTTGAGCTGGACTTGCCAAACAACATCTTGCTGACAAAAGGGGCAGAGTTTCATTTTGGGAAAACCGTAATAACCTGATTTGTTCCATCGCGGACAACGATCTGAATTGAGGTTTGTCCGGCTGTGCCAACTTGACGGCCCATGTCAACAATCCAAACACGGTTGCCGTTCGCCTGTAGGGTACCCGAGTAGCCTGCCGTCAGGCTGAAGCCGTCCGCCTTGTAGCTCGCGGTGTTCTGGATGTCGGTGAGCGTGACGCCTTCTTTGGACTGGAAGGTATTCCTGCCTTCGTCGACCGCCTTCTGTGTGCTGGTGATGGCGCCACCCGCGAGGGTTGTGCCGCCGTTCACATCGACGTTGAAGCCGCCATCGCCGGCCCTGATGGCACTTTGCTCGGTGACGCTTCGGTAGTTGCTGTTGATGTCGCTCCTGCCGGCACTGCCGGTGACACTGGAGGCGCCCCCACAGATGGGTGGCAGGCACAGGGTCACCCCTATGCCTGCGCTCTTTTGCTGCTCGGTGAAGCTGGACGTGTCCTGCAGGCTCTCGATGACGAGGTTGCCGCCCACCTTGGCATTGACCGTATGGGCCGACACCACGGCGCCTTTGATCACGGTGTCGCCAGCGCTTTCGATGTTGACGGTGTTGCCGGCGGTGACCTGGGCGTTGAGGTGCGTGGTGCTGCTGCCGTCGGAATTGCCCTTGTTGCTGCTGGCATTGGCGCTGAAGCTGAAGCCGTTGGTGGTGGTGCCGAAGTTGATGCCCATGCCGACGCCGGCGCTGGAGCCGCTGCTCGTGGTGTGCTGTTCGCGGGTGTCCTGCGCGGCCAGCAGTTGCACCTGGCCATCGGCCTTCAGGCCGGCGGTGTTGCCTGCACTGATGCGGCTAGTTGAAGCCGAAGCAGCAGGGCATACCAGCGCCGCAAACAATGCGATCAAGCAAATCGAAATCCAACGCGAGGAGTCGCTCCATCTGCGCATCAGTTGACCTGCTGTCTTCCATCTCCGTCAGGGAAAGGG
Organism: Pseudomonadota bacterium; assembly: GCA_040385105.1. GTDB lineage: Bacteria > Pseudomonadota > Gammaproteobacteria > Burkholderiales > Burkholderiaceae_C > JACMQX01. Next base: position 97,039 of record JAZKHY010000031.1, on the reverse strand, counting down.
ACCTCGATCGGATCGCGCTTTGGATCGTTCAAAAAATCCCGAAAAGTGCTGACTGCCAGCTTGAACTGCTCGAGGCTGACTTTCCCGCCAGAGCCTTGATCGAATTTTCCTTCAAACGTCACTTCGTTCGATCGAATCCAGAACAGCCATCCTTCAGTTTCTTCTTCAACCCACTCCACACGACCAGCTTCGACTTCGCCGGCATCATCCAGGACCGACTCTAGATAACGTGCATGGATTGCATCGTCAATCGCTCCGCACATAAGCTCAAAATTCGAGACGACTTGCCCGTCGTTTTCATAAACGTGTAGGTCTAAATCGTTGCTGTAATGCTTCTTCAGATCGGGCTCTGATATCCACTTTTTGGGACGACATACTAGAGAATATTGCTTGCTCATTTTCAACGTCCTAAAGGATGGAAGGTTGTGCGCCCGTTGGCGGAGTCCCAATTGAACTGAATCTTGATTCCGCTTGGCGATGTTGCCTCGAACCGTGTTCCAGGCACCCCTTTCTTGAATGCCTCACTCACTTCATAGGTGATACGCGCCTCCGACCAGGAGGGGTTGAAGAATGTTGACTCCCCCTTGTTTGCAATCTTCTGGACCCATCTATTCGTCGTCGGATTCCAAATGTCGATCTGCGCTGAGTAGGTTCCATCAGCATTCTGCGTCACGGCGCTGCCCGGCCTGATGCGCGCAGCACCGCCTGCGGCGAATTCGGCATGGTAGCCCGTGGCTTTGCCGCTGGCATTTATCTCGCCTGCAAGCACATGGTTCAGGTCGAAGTTGTTGTTTTTCAGAATCGCTTGATCCGTTCTGGCGAGATATTCGGCGTCCCGGCTGATATCCGGCTGCACCTTCGCTTGGGTAGCCAAATCTCGTTGCAACATCGAGCCCGTAGTCGCATTGGCATTCCCGCCGGAAGTAGCGAGCGGCTTCGCGCCGCCGCCATCCAGCGCGATGTTGCGCCCGGCACGGATGGCGATGTCCTGGTCGGCCAGCACCGCACTGGCGGTGACCGTGGCATTGCGCCCGGCCTGGATGTTGACGTTGGCGTTGCCGATCGAGGCATTCGCTGGCGACCAAGAGATCGCCATCCAGAATGCTGCACCGATCCAGACAAACGGCTTCAAGACGTAAGCAGCCTATGGAACGGGGTATCCATATCTGCCGCTATTCGTAGCTAACTTGTACCGGGCTATAACTTCTTCTACCTCGGTTTTGCGATCCGGATGGGCGGCGGCGAAGTTCACTAGAGTCCTATGCACATGTTGCTTGACCGTAGCCTCGTCGTAAACACCTTCACAAGGATCGAGTCCGCTGACGTCTCCGTAAGTCCAAGCATGGTACTCGTAGGTGCCATCTGATCGAAGCTCTCGAAACCAAGTCCAGCCTGGGTCACCCCCGCCCAACGCGTTTTCATCATCCGTGAATATGCCGCGCAAAAAACGATCAAGTGGCCGGCTAGGGACGGCGTTTCCAATGCAATAGAGAAGGGGCAGAAGATCCGGCGAATCTGTTTCCGCATCCCACCACGTGTAGTTTCCACCTATTTGCTTTTCACTAATCTTTCGTCGAACCATCATGGCACCTCGTTTGGACTGACAGGGAATGCGGTAGGAACGGATGCCTTTCCATCGCGTATAGCTATCGGCACTCGGAATGCAACCCCGTCTACATCCACAAACTGAACAACATTTCCATTGACACCCCATTGGACTATCCCCCGTGCAGCGGCCTCACTCGCCATGTTTGCCATTTGCAAGTTACTGTAGATTGACGGATCAAACACGGTCTTGGGTTGAATCTTCCCGCCGGGGAATTGGTAGTTGATCTGATAGATGCCCGGCGAAACTTCGATCTTGCTGATCACCGCTCCACCCGCACTGGTCAACGCCGTGGTGAAGTTCTCCATGTTATGACCACCTGAGATCACAGCGTTCTTGCCTTTCCCAACAACTTGCGCCTCGATCAAGTGGGTGCCAAGTGGCGTCTGCGTTACTGGTGTCCCCGGACTCGGAATGCCGTCGCGAGGCCTCACAGGAATTTGCCCTGCAAAGTTCGCTTCTGGCTCGTTGGCTACACCCGTCGTTCTGCCCACGGTACGCCCGCCGCCGGCAGGCGAATTCACCCCACTCACCGGAACACCTGCCACGGCTTCTGCTGCAGCATTTATGATGTTTAGGCAGCTTTGCATGCGCTGCAGGCAGTACTGACCAGGACCGCCCATGTTGGCCATCGCGGCGACTTCCAGGCCGAGCACCGGAAACAATGCCACCGCCGCTGCCATTGATGCACCCGTCAGCAACAGCTTGGCGCTTCCCACCAGCCTTGCCTGATCGCACTGCACCGGGTTGGCGTTGCACGCGTTCACGACGTCTTGCGCCTGTACGCGCTGGACGAACAGGTTCACGTTGCTATTGAAGTCGCGTCCCGCAAGGTAGTTGGCCGGTAGCTGACCGGAGGCAGCCAGTTGTGTTTGTGCCTTGCTGCCTTCTTGCGCCTCATCCACCAGACTTCTGCAGGATGGGCTGTTGAGGTCCGCGCATGCCGCTCTCAGTGCGGCGTCTTGTTGAGCGCTGATCTGCCCATACTTTCTGTCCAGCTCTCTGCGGCAGGTGTCCGTCGCACATTGGGCGCGCTCGGCATTCAAACTCTCCCACTGCGCCTTTGTGAGGTAGTTATTCACCGTGGCATTGCCCCCGGTAATCGCCCCGGCCGTCCCACCTGCGGCCGCGCCTATCGCCGCGCCCAACCCCGCCACGATGGCCTGCCTCGCACCTTCGGGTACATCTGCTCCCTTGAGCGCATCCCCAATCGCAGGAACCACCGCCTGGCTCACCCCCGCCCCGGCCGCTCCCGCTGTTCCTCCAGCCAGTGCCCCAATGGCCACATGCCCTGCCACCCGGCAGGCCCCACCTTCTGCCCAGCATGCCCGCTCCTCAGGTGTCTGGGCTTTGTGCTCCTGCTCGTTGGCAATAGCAGCCCATGCTCTCGTCACACCCGGCAGCGCCGCCTGCGTGATGGCTGTTTGCGCGTTGACGTCGTCGCGAACCTTGTTCGCATCGAAGATGGGCTTGATGCCTGACTCCGCATCACCGGTCCGTGCTTCCTTGTTCCCGGCAATGCCGCTGATGCCCGCCTGTGCGACGCTACTTGCCTTGCCACTGTCTGAGCCAATGCCCCCGCCTGAGATGACCTTGCCGGGAATCGGGTTGCCGGCGCTGTCCTTGTCCGGGTTGCCTGCCTTGTCATGCGGGGTACCCGAGTAGCCTGCCGTCAGGCTGAAGCCGTCCGCCTTGTAGCTCGCGGTGTTCTGGATGTCGGTGAGCGTGACGCCTTCTTTGGACTGGAAGGTATTCCTGCCTTCGTCGACCGCCTTCTGTGTGCTGGTGATGGCGCCACCCGCGAGGGTTGTGCCGCCGTTCACATCGACGTTGAAGCCGCCATCGCCGGCCCTGATGGCACTTTGCTCGGTGACGCTTCGGTAGTTGCTGTTGATGTCGCTCCTGCCGGCACTGCCGGTGACACTGGAGGCGCCCCCACAGATGGGTGGCAGGCACAGGGTCACCCCTATGCCTGCGCTCTTTTGCTGCTCGGTGAAGCTGGACGTGTCCTGCAGGCTCTCGATGACGAGGTTGCCGCCCACCTTGGCATTGACCGTATGGGCCGACACCACGGCGCCTTTGATCACGGTGTCGCCAGCGCTTTCGATGTTGACGGTGTTGCCGGCGGTGACCTGGGCGTTGAGGTGCGTGGTGCTGCTGCCGTCGGAATTGCCCTTGTTGCTGCTGGCATTGGCGCTGAAGCTGAAGCCGTTGGTGGTGGTGCCGAAGTTGATGCCCATGCCGACGCCGGCGCTGGAGCCGCTGCTCGTGGTGTGCTGTTCGCGGGTGTCCTGCGCGGCCAGCAGTTGCACCTGGCCATCGGCCTTCAGGCTGGCGGTGTTGCCCGCGCTGATGCGGCTGCCCTGGACGATGAGGTTGCTGCTCTTGCCTGGTCCGTCACCATCACCGCGCGCCGTGATGGTGACGTTGCCACCTGCTGCCACGGTGGAGCCGGCTGACGTGTTGCTGCTCTCGCTGGCGTTGCTTTGCTGCTGCTTGGTGCCCAGACTGAAGTTGATGCCGACGCCGCCCAGCTTGTCGGGGTTCCTGGCTACCTCTTTCGCCGCGTCGTTGACGGCGATGGCAGCGGCCGCCACGGCCAGCGCCTTCATGCGCGGGTCGTCGGTCTTGCCTGCCTGCCGGGCCATCTGGCCTGTGGTCTCCAGGGCGCTGATCAGCGGGTTGCTGACGGTGACCGCAATGCCGCTTTGCCGGAATTTCTGGTCCAGCTGGCTGCTGGCGGTCTCGCGCGCTTCGGTGATGAGGACCTTCTCTCCACTGATGGTCACATCGCCATGCGGCGCCACCACATGACTGCCGGTCTGGGTGTAGGTCTGCCCGGCCGTGATGTTGACGTTGCCTTGCAGGCTGCCAATGTTGCTGGAGACAGCACGCGTGGCGGTCTCGCTGGCCCCGGTGCTTTGCTGGTGGCTGCCAAAGCTCAGGCCGCCCAGCGCGCCGAGGCCGGACTTCCTGTCCTGGGCAAAGCTGCTGCTGGTGTACGTCTGTGTTGCAGCCGTGATGCTGACGTTGCCGGCCGCATTCAGCGTGGTCTGGGTGTCGCTCACCACGCCGGAGCCCTGGATGGCGATGTTGCCGCCCGCCTGGATGTCCACGGCGCTCCCGCTGACAGTGCTGCCTTGCACAGCGGTGGTCTGGCTGGCACTGTCACGCTGCGAACTGCTGCTGGACAGGAACCCCTTGCTGCTGGCGTAGCTCTCCTGCTCACGGGTATGGCTGGTGGCGGCGTTCTGCACCACGACGTTGCCTGTGGCGGTGAGGCTGGCCTGGCCGCTGGTGGCGGCAACGACGGCGCCCGTCATGGTGATGTTGCCCTGCCCCTGCGCCTTGTCTGCGGTGGCCGTGAGCGCGGCATTGTTGCCGGCGGTGAAGACGCCGCCCGCCAGCGTTTCATCACTTTGCGCAAAGCGCTCGTAGCCGCTGTTGCGCACACCCTGGTGGTCGATGGCGTGTTTCTCTTTGGCAGCTTCGATGCTGATGTTGGCAGCCTGCACCGTGAGGTTGCCGCCGGCATCGGCATTGGTGCCCTTGAAGCTGGCGTCGCCTGAGGCGGTGACGCTCAGGTTTCCTCCGGCCTGCAGGGCGGTGAGGTGCTGGGTGCTCGCCTCGGCCTGGTAGTGACCGGTTCTGCCCTTGCTGCTCCCGCCCTGGGGAACATGCAGGGTGTAGCCGGTCTGAACCGCATCGCTGGTGATGCTGCCGCCGGCCGTGGCCGTGAGATCGCCCGTGGCCTTGACGCTGGCGCCCTTGAGGTCAATGTTGTTCAGGGCGGCCAGGGTGACGCTGTCTGCAGCGATGGTGGCGATGCGGTCTGCGTTGGTCGCGGTGCCGGTGCTGGTGCCACCTGAACCACTTACCTCACGGCTGCTCGTCTGCGTCGTCGTGCGCAGGATGATGTCGCGCGCATTCAGGGTCACGGCACTGGCTGGGCCCAGGCCCTGGACGACGCCGCCAAGGTTGTCCAGGGTGTGGGCGGCCGTGGCCTTCACGGTATGGCCTGCCAGGGTGCCCGCGTTCTGCAGGTTCAGGCCTTCGATGACGAGGTGCCCGGCGCCTGTGGCTGCATCCCCTGTCGCAGCAATGGTGCCGCTGTTGACCTGGTCCGCCGCACTGCGCAGCGTGACGTTGGCGCCTGCAACGAGCGCCCCCGCCGGGTTCACGTCGCCTTCAACCGGCCGCCTGAGGTAGACCGTAGGCACCAGCGCCTGCACTGTGCTGCCGTCCGGCAAGGCAACGGCCTTGACTTCGAGCCAGACGATGTCGCTGGTCAGGCTGGCCATCTGCTCGGCAGACAGCGTCACGCCGGGGCTGAGCTGCAAGCGCTTTGCAAACTGCACACCGGCATCCAGCAGGTCCTGGTACTCGGCCTCGGTGCTGCTGTAGCCGCTCAGGTAGCGCCGCCCGGTCAGCGCCAGGATCTGGTCATCGACCAGGCGCTGTTCGGCAAAGCCGTCGCCATAGCGCTTGAAGCTGCGTTCGGGGTCCAGGGCCAGCTGGGCCAGGAAGTAGTCGCTGGCAAGCCAGTTGCGGTAGCCGGTGAAGGCCGGGTCGGTCTCCACCAGGTAGCGTGCACCGGGTGCGCGGTTCAGCGCAAACAGCTGGCTGCCGGGCACGCGCACCACGCCCTGGGAGGTGACGGTGAGGAAGCCCTCGGCCTTCACGGGCAGGGGTGCAGTGCCGGAAGCATGCTGCACGGCAGGCACCGGGCCGCCCGCTGGAACAGGCGCAACGCGCGGGCTGGGAACCGGCGCAGGCGGCATCGCCACCGGCGCAACGACCGATGCCGGCGGCGTTCCAGCCAGCAAGCGCACGAGCGGCAGGTCAAAGCTGGTGACCACGGGCGCGTTGGCAATGGGCTGCGGCTCGCTGCGGTTGCGCCGCCAGCCACTGCCAAAGAGGCCGCCATCATGGTCGCCCCAGCTGTAGACCTTCGTGCCTTCCTGCGTGGCCTGGCGCTGCCCCTTCGTGGCCAGGTTCTGCAACGCACCGCCGTCCAGGTTGCCGCCAGCCACGATGATGCTGTCCTGGTTGGTGCCTGCGGCAAGGGTGACGTTGCCGCCTGCCAGGACCTGGCCGGGCCGGCTGGCGGTAACGGCCGTCTCCGAGACGGTTTGCCCGGTGACCGTGAGCTCGTACCAGTTGTTGACGGTGCGGGCGGCCAGGTCCTGGTTGAAAGCGGTGATGGCGGCGTCCAGCGCCGCGTGGCGCGCCGGCAGGCTGGCGTTCCAGGCGTCCACCCCGCTCCAGTACCCGCCGCAGCTGCCGGTGGTGACGCGCATGATGGCGCCTTCGCCCAGGTCATTGGCGCAGCCTGCGGGCGGCTCGCCGGGGGAGCCGGGGCTGGCCACGCCCATGAGCTGCCAGATGGGGTCAGTCGCGCTGTAGAAGTTGCCGCAGACAGTGTTCCCGTCGACCGGGTCGGCACAGCTGCTCATGAGGGGCCTGGCGGCCCCGCCAAACTGAGCCAACGGGTAAACATGGCTGGGCAGCACCCAGGCGCCGCTCTCGCGCGATACGTAAAGCAGCTCGTCGGGACGCCAGGTGGCGGTGCTTCCTGCGGGCTGGATGAAGAAGCCGCCGGTCGCATCGTGGCGCGTGAGCGAGGTGAGGCTCAGGGCCGCGTTGGTGTTGGCAAGGGCGCCGCCAATCGTCAGGTGCCGGGATGCGCTCAGGGTGGCGCCTTCGTTGGCCACGGCGCCGGTGACGCTCAGGTCGTTCAGGCTGAGGATCAAGCCGCCTGAGGTGTTGCTGACCGGGCCTTCAATGCGCAGGTCGCCGCTGCGGCTGGCAATGACGGCGCCCGCTCCGGCGGCGTCCGCACTGTTGAACACGGCGCCGGCAATGGCGACGCTGTCGCCGTAGATGCGGCCGGTGTTGCGCAGCACGGACGCACGGATCGAGGTTGCGCCTTCCGTGCTGTTGATGAGGCCGGCGTTGGCCAGTTCTCCAGCGGCATCAATGCTCGCACCCGCTGCCGTGATGATGGCGCCCGATGTGTTGGTGACGCTTCCGCTGGCAATGATGGTGAGGGTACCGCCAGCGCCGATGTAACCCGCGCTGCCTGGAGTGCCGCTGCCAGTACCGCCGCTTCCCCCCGGCACCACCGTATTGACCACTTCCCCGGCGGTGATGCGGATGCTGCCGCTGCTGACGATGCCGCGTGCGCTGCCGCTGGCCGCGTTCCTCAGCGCCTGGCTTTGCGTGTCGATCGTGAGGCCGCCGGCGCCGGCTTCAATGACCCCGGCATCGTTGACGAGGCCGCGCACGCTGAGGCTGGCGGAGTGGGCGCCGGAGAGGACGCCTTCGGTGTTGTGAAGCGGTCCGCCTTCGACGGTTAAGGCAGTGGCTGCGGCCAGCACGCCACCCGCGTTGTGCAGCGCCCCGGCAACGACACGGGTCTCGCCCTGGGCGCTGTAGACCACGCCGCCCTCATTGTGCAGCTCAGCAGTGCCGGCGTTGATGGTGACCGTGCCGTTGGCGGCAATGTCGGCGTGGGTCGTGGTGATGCCGGAGCCTTGCAGGCTGAGCCTGCCTCCTGCGCGCAGCTTCGCGCCCGCCGCGCCGAGGCTGCCGCCCGCGGCCAGTGCCAGGTTCTGCCCGGCCGACCAGGTGCTGCTGCCGACATCCGCACTCGCGGAGGCGATGACGGCGACGTTGCCGCTGGCTGTGACGCGGGCGCCCTCAGCCCTCAGCTCGCCAGTCTGCATGCCCAGATGGCCGCCCGTGCCGATGGTGCCGCCGGTCGTGTCGAGCGCGCCAGTCACAAGGCTCAGGTCAGCGGCCGAGTCAATGCTGCCAGCCCGGTTGTGCACCTGCTGTGCGTTGGTGACGGTGACGGCGCCGCCGGCGAGCAGGCCGGCGGCATTGTGCAGCTGGCCACCGTGCAGGTCCAGCAACACCGCGCCGTTGGCCTGGATGACTCCGGCCTCATTGCCGATGCCGGTGGCGCTGAGGCGGATGGCATCGGCGCCGGCGGAGGTGGCCCGCAGCGACCCGGCCTCGTTGTGCAGGGCTGCGGCGCCTGCATCAATCTCCAGCCGCTGGGCCATGACGCTGGCGCCCGCCGTGCGCACGCCCTGCCCCTGCACGCCCAGGCTGCCTTCGGCCTGGTTCTGACCCGTGAGGCTGGCCTGGCCCTGCGCGGTGATGCGGGTGTCCGCTGCCGAGTAGCTGTCCTTGAGGGTGAGCTCGCCGTTGGCCGACAGCACCAGGTTGCCCGCCAGCGTGGCCAGCCGGCCGGTGCTGTTGACGCCCAGCCCTTTCTCGGTGGCGATCAGGTAGATGCTGCCGGCATACATGCCGCCCAGTGCCTTGATGTCTACTGCAAAGCGGGGCGTGTCGCCCGTTGCACTGCCCGGTGGATAGGGTGTGAATTCAGGACCACTGCCAGGCGCGCTATGCCGCACCATGTTGGCTCCGAGGATGGCTTGCAGGTTATGCGTCCAGACTTCGCCGTCCACGTTGAGGTTGCGGGCGTGCAGGTCCAGTTGCTGCTGTTCCATCGCGCTCAGCCCGCCAGGGCCGATGCTGAGCACGCCCTGGCGGACATCAAAGCCTGTGAGCGAACCGTTACCGCTGAATAAAGGCGTGCCGGTGCTCAGCGTGGCGCGGCTGGTATTGAGGAACCCACAGCCATCGCAGCTGACGCCATTCGGGTTGGCAATGACGACGTCGGCCCTCTGGCCCGCCACTTCAATGGCGCCGCGCAGCTGGCTGACGGTTGCACCCGTGACTTCGTTGAGGATGATGCGCGCGGGCGCGGCGCCAAGCTGCATGTTGCCTTTGACCCAGCCACCCAGCCGGGTCTGGACGTTGCCGGTGGCGTTGTGCAGGATCAGGCCGCCGGGCGCGACGTTGAACTGGCCGTACTGGTTGCGGCTGACGCCCGATGGGTTGGGCGGTGCAATGAGGACCAGGGGCACGCCATTGGCGGCTGCATCAATGAGCGGCTTCTGCCCGGACGGAGCGCCGGGGGATGCCGTGACCTGGGAATATGCGGGTACGGACGCCAGAAGGGTCTGGGTGATGTAGACAGCCGTGAAGAGGCGGGCGAAGGCGCGAAACGTGTGACTCATGTCAGGGGCTTTCAGAAACTGTGCGTCACCGACGCGTAGACGCTGAACGGTCGGGTGGAAAATCCCTGCGGGTAGCGCAGCGGGACTGCAAGAAGGGTCTCGAACTGCGTGGCGCCGCTGCGCCCCCGCAGCCCGGCGGCAAGACCGACAAGACTCCTGCCTGGCAAAAAGGCGTCACTGGGGCCATGAACGCGCCCGACGTCAACGGCCAGCACGGCCTGGGCCGCCATGCCGCCCCACAGGGTCACCGGCGTGGCCAGCTCGTTGCGCAGCACCACGCCACTCTCGGCAATGAGCACCGAGTCGCCGTCAAAGCCGCGTACGCTGGAGCGGCCGCCAATGGCAAACTGGTCGATGGACAGCGCGGCGTCGCCCGTCTGCTGCATTCGCAATGCAGCGTTGTATTGGACCGGCCGCCCGCCCAGCGTCATGTCGCCGGTGACGCTGGCATTGAACAGCCAGATGCGCGGGCGCAATGTCAGGCCGCCGGTTGCGGCCGAGGCCAGGTCTTCCTGGGCGTCACGCCAGGGCACGCCGCGCCGGTATGCAAGGTCGGCCTCGACTGAGGCCGATTCAAACAGCTGCCGGTAGCTGATGCCGGTTTCCATGCTGGTGGTGCGGCGGCGCTGGACAATGATTTCAACATCGTCCAGATAGCTCTGCGCACGGCGTGTGGACAGCGCAGCATGGGCATCAAGCCGGGCGCTGGTGCCCCGCCAGACCGTGCGCTGCGCCTTGATGCCGGCACTGTCGCTCTGGCCGCTGGACAGAAAGCGCACCGTGGTGCCCTGAACATGCTGGGCGAAACGGCTGTGCGAGGCGTTCAGGCTCAGCAGGTTGTAACCCCAGGGCAGGCTGTAGCTGACACCCAGGCTCTGGCTGCGCCGCGTACTGGCGGGTTGCTGCGCATTGGTGCTCAGGCTGGCACTCAGGATGTCATTCAGCCCGGACGGGTTGTCGACTGCAAGACTGGCCGAGAGCTGTGCGCGGCCAAGGCTCGGGCTGCCGGCGTTGTCCAGGGAGACGCCGCCACGCAACCTGTCGCTGATGGCGCCGCCCATGCGCTCGATGATGACAACGCTGCCATTGGCTCCCTCCCCCGGCTCCAGCCGCGTCGAGACGTTCTGGCCAGGCAGCCGGTTCATGTTCTCCACACCCTGCTCCAGGTCGCGCACGTTGAGGATGTCGCCCACAGAGACGGGAAAGGCATTGCGCCAGGTTCCCCAGCGCGCATCGGGCACCTGTGGCTGCGCACCTGCATCCACCATCCGGATGCTGTCCACCCGCCCGGCCTGGACATGCAGTTGAAGCTGCCCGGCCTCGAGGCTTTGCGGCGGCAGGGTGACGCGGGTGGTCGCATAGCCGGCGTCGCGCAGGGCGCGGTCAAGGTCTGATGCGATGTGGCTCAGGCCCAGCACGCCAACACAGCGGCGCAGGTAGGGCAGCGCCGCGTCTGCGAGCCACCGGAAACGGGGCGCATCCGGGCCGGCAAGCGCGATTTCGTTGATGACGAAACAGCGTGCCTCCTGCGGAAACCCGTGTCGGGAGGCTTGCGGCCTGGCCGGGGCAAGTTCGCTACTGGCCGCGCCGCGTTCGCGTTGCTGCTCGCGCGCCCGCTCCTCCTGGCGGCGCAGGCCCTCCTGCACCGCCAGGTCAGGCGAAACCGCCTGGGAATATGCGGAACCGCAGCACGCCAGCACCGCAAGCACAACGACAAATAGACCCTGCCGTGCACTTGACCGGGCACGCGGCTCCATGGGGCCGGCGCTCCTCCCGGAGCCGCGGCAGCGACTGACTGGCAACAAGACCTTACTCCCTGGTTGTCGCGGCGTTGGTCCGCCGCGAACGCTTGAGAAGGCTTGAATGCTAGGGACGCTTGCCGCAGCGCAACAGCGCCAGATGGACTAGGAAATGACTCGAAAACCCGGCGGCATTTCGGCCGAAAGGATTAGAACTTCCCGTGCCGGCCTTCGCCTGATGCGAAGCGGCCGGCACCCTGCACGCCATCGGCAATGCAATGCTTGCCGCGCTCCCACTCCTGGTGCAGTGCTTCGGGCAACGGCAGGTCCCACTGGCGGTAAGCGCTCATGCGGTCGGCGAGCATGGTGCGCTGGGGGAACTTCGTGAGCGAGACCGCCAGTTCCAGTGCAGCATCAAGGGCCTGACCTTTCGGCACGACACGATTGGCCAGGCCCATCCGCAGGGCTTCGGGAGCTTCGACCTTGCGGCCGGTGAGGATCAGGTCCATGGCGTGGCCCATGCCGACAAGGCGCGGCAGACGCACCGTGCCACCGTCGATCAGCGGCACGCCAAAGCGCCTGCAGTACACGCCGAAGTAGGCATCCTCTTCCATCACCCGCATGTCGCACCACAGGGCAAGCTCCATACCGCCGGCCACCGCCGCACCGCTGACAGCGGCAATCACCGGCTTGGACAGCAGCAGCCTTGACGGCCCCATGGGCCCGGGGGGGCGGGCCTGCGCAGGGTCGAAGTCGAGTTCAGTGAAAGGCCCCCTGCCCTGCGCAGCTTCAGCAGCCAGCTTCGCGCCGGCTTGCAGGTCCCAGCCCGCGCAGAAGTGGCCGTGGGCACCGTGGAAAACCGCGACCCTGGCTTCTTCGTCTTCATCAAAGGCGACAAAGGCGTCGTAGAGCCTCCTGGCGGTGTCGGCATCGACCGCGTTGCGCACGTCCTTGCGGTCAAGTGTCACAAGCGCGACCGCACCGTGCCTGCTGGTTTTCACTGAGTCATTCATGGGTTGTTGATTAAAGGCCTGCTATTTGTTCATCGTATGCGGAACAACCCTGAGGACAGTTGCATGGCCTGCACGTATAACCCGTGCAGCGACCCGGAGACCAACCAACGTGCAATTCCTTCAACTCGTGATCAGCGGCATCTCGCAGGGGTGCATCTACGGGCTGATTGCATTGGGCTTCGTGCTCATCTACAAGGCCACCGAGACCGTGAGCTTCGTGCAGGGCGAGCTGATGATGCTGGGGGCGTTCTGCGGCCTGGCCTGCATGACCATGCTGGGGTTTCCCTACTGGCTGTCCATCCTGAGCGCGGTGCTGGCGATGGCGGTTTTCGGCATCGTGCTGGAGCGCGTGGTCATCCGGCCGATCCTGGGGCAGCCGGCCTTCTCCATCGTGATGCTGACCATCGGCATCGGCTACGTGGCGCGCGGCCTGATCACCATGATCCCGGGCATCGGCACCGAGACGCATACCCTGCCCGTGCCCTACAAGGACATGATCTGGAACATCGGCGGGAATGCGCAGGGCCAGGGCGGCCTGGTGCTCAACGTCGAGCAGATGGTCGTCATCGGCGCCACCGCCGTGCTGTGCGCGCTGCTGTTCGCGCTGTTCCGCTACAGCAAGATCGGCATCGCGATGCAGGCGTCGTCGCAGAACCAGCTGGCCGCCTACTACATGGGCATCCCGGTCAAGCGGCTCAACGGCATCGTCTGGGGCCTGGCCGCCGCCGTGGCCGCCGTGGCCGGGCTGCTGCTGGCACCCATCACCTTCGTGCATGCCAACATGGGCTTCATCGGCCTGAAGGCCTTCCCCGCTGCGGTGGTGGGCGGCTTCGGCAGCCTGCCGGGCGCCATTGTGGGGGGCCTCGTGATCGGCATCGTGGAGTCGCTCTCGGGCTTCTACCTGCCGCAGGGTTTCAAGGACACCGCCGCGTACATCGTGGTGCTCATCATGCTGATGGTCAAGCCCAACGGGCTCTTTGGCGAAAAGCTTCGCAAGAAAGTCTGAAGGCCCACACACCATGCGATTCATCTTCAAGACGGACTATGTGCAGGACATCAAGCTGGCCAAGCATGGCGGGCATGTCTTCTGGTACAGCGCGCTCATGGTGCTGCTGCTGGCCGCGCCCTGGCTGGTGCCCGAGTACTGGCTGGCGCAGCTGACCTTCATATTGATCTACTCCATCGTCGGGCTGGGCCTGATGGTGCTGGCCGGTTTCACAGGCCTCTTCTCCATCGGCCATGCGGCCTTCCTCGGCGTGGGCGCCTACACCCAGGCGGTGTTCACCAACATGGGCGTGCCGTTCCCGATTGCGCTGGTGCTGTCGGGCCTGCTCTCGGCGGCGGTCGGTGTGGTGGTGGGCCTGCCTGCGCTTCGCGTCAAGGGCATCTACCTGGGCATTGCCACCCTGTCCTTCGGCTTCATCGTGGAGGAAGTGCTGGCGCGCTGGGAATCGGTCACCGGCGGCAATGCAGGCATCCATGTGAAAGCGCCGGACATCTTCGGCTGGAAGGTGGGCAGCGGCGACGGGTTTTACTTCCTGTGCCTGTTCATCACCGTCGTGTCCACACTGGCCATCCTGAACCTGATGCGCTCGCCGACCGGCCGCGCCTTTGTGGCCATCCGCGACTCGGAGATCTCCGCACAGAGCATGGGCATCCACCTGGCGCGCTACAAGACGCTGTCGTTCGCCATCTCGGCCGCGCTCGCCGGTATTGGCGGCGCGCTGTATGCGCACAAGCTGTCGTTCATCTCGCCGGAGCAGTTCAACATCATCCAGTCGATCGACCTGCTGCTCATGGTGGTGATCGGCGGGCTCGGCTTCATCCATGGCGCCTTCCTGGGCGCGATCTTCCTGATCTCCATGCCGCAGATCATCTCGCTGACCAAGGACATGCTGCCCGTCTTCATCGGCCAGGCGCCGGGCCTGCAGTCGGTGGTGTACGGCATGGTGCTGATCGGCTTTGTGCTGTTTGAGCCGATGGGGCTGTACGGGCGGTGGCTGAAGATCCGCACCTACTTTCAGCTCTTCCCGTTCTACCGCAAGGGGCTGTTCAAGCGGCAGAAGTCGTTCCAGAAGTCGGATCGCCTGAAATGAGCACGAACAACGACATCCTCCTTTCCGCCCGCAACCTGAGCGTGCGCTTCGGCGGCGTGCTGGCCGTCAACAATGTGAGCTTTGATGTGAAGCAGGGCGAATGCTTCACGCTGATCGGCCCCAACGGCGCCGGCAAGACGACGGTGTTCAACCTGATCAGCCGCATCTACACGCCCACCACCGGCGAGATCGAGTACCAGGGCAAGAAGCTCACCGAGCAGCCGCCGCACAAGATCGCGTCATTGGGCATTGCCCGCACGTTCCAGAACATCGAGCTGTTCGAGCATGCCACCGTGCTGCACAACCTGCTGATCGGGCGGCACACGCACCACACGTCGGGCGTCTGGGCCGAGATGCTGTTCACCGCCAGGACCCGGCAAGCCGAGGTGGATGCGCGGCAGAAAGTGGAGGAAGTCATCGACTTCCTGGACCTGCAGCACCATCGTGATTCCCTGGTAGCCGGCCTGCCCTACGGCGTGCGCAAGGTGGTCGAACTGGCCCGGGCGCTGTGCACCGAGCCCAAACTGCTGCTGCTGGACGAACCTTCCTCCGGCCTGAATGTGGAAGAGACTGAAGACATGGCCTTCTGGATCCAGGACATCAAGCATGAGCTGGGCGTGACGGTGCTGATGGTCGAACACGACATGACACTGGTGTCCAAGGTGTCCGACCGGGTGCTGGCGATGAACCAGGGCGAGGTCCTCGCCATGGGCACGCCGCGCGAGGTGCAGACCGACCCGGGCGTGATTGAAGCCTATCTGGGATCTGTGGATGACATGTCTTCACTGAGGAGGGCCGCATGAGTGATGTGCCACCACCGGTGAGCGACCAGCCTGTGCTCAAGTTGTTGAATGTGGAGAGCGCCTATGGGCCGATCAAGGCCATCCGGGGCGTGAGCCTGCAGGTGCGCCGCGGCGAGATCGCCACGGTGCTGGGCTCCAACGGCGCGGGCAAGACGACCATCCTGAAAACCATCTCGGGCATCATCGACCCGCGCAAGGGCTCGATCGAATTCAAGGGCGAGAGCATCACCGCACAGGACCCGGCGCATATCGTGCAGCAGGGCCTGAGCCATGTGCCCGAGGGGCGCGAGGTGTTCCCGCTGCTTTCTGTGCGCGACAACCTCGTCATGGGCGCCTACACCCGGCGCGACCGCGACGGCGTGGCGCGCGACATCGAAGCGGTGTACGGCTACTTCCCGATCCTGCGCGAGCGGGCCACGCAGGATGCCGGCCTGCTGTCGGGCGGGCAGCAGCAGATGCTGGCGATCAGCCGCGCGCTGATGGCCAACCCGGACCTGATCCTGCTGGACGAGCCGAGCCTGGGCCTTTCCCCCAAGCTCACCCGCGAGATCTTCGAGATCGTAGTGCGCATCAACCGCGAGCGCGGCACCACCATTTTGCTGGTGGAGCAGAACGCCAACATGGCGCTCAATGCCTCCGACTACGGCTATGTGCTGGAAAACGGCCGCATCGTCATGGAAGACACCTGCGCCCGCCTGCGCGAGAAGGACGACATCAAGGAGTTCTACCTTGGCATGAAGGAAGCGGGTGTGCGGGGCGAGCGGCGCTGGAAAAAGAAGAAGAACTGGAGATAGCAAGATGAGCAATCTTTGGGACCTTTCCGCCATCAAGCCCGCTATGGACATTGCCATGGAGGGCGACACCATACCCGCCGTCTTCTGGAATGCCGTGGAAAAGCGTGGCCCCAAGGTCTGGATGCGGCAAAAGCAGCTCGGCATCTGGCGCAGCTGGACCTGGCTCCAGACGGCCGAGGCCGTGCGCGAGATTGCGGGCGGGCTGATGAGCCTTGGCTTCAAGCCTGGCGACACCGCATCCATCCTGTCCAACACGGTCATTGAATGGGTACTGGCCGACATTGCGGTGCTCAGCTGCGGCGGCGTGTCCAACGGCATCTACCCGACGGATGCGGCGTCGCAGGTGCAGTACCTCTGCGAAGACTCGGGCACCTCCATCCTGTTTGTGGAAGACGACGAGCAGCTGGACAAGGCGCTGGAAGTGCGCGCCCAGCTGCCCGGCCTGCGCAAGGTGGTGGTGTTCGACATGGACGGCCTGCGCGACCTGCAGGAGCCCGACGTCATCGGCCTTGACCAGCTGCGTGAACTGGGGCGTGCGTACAACGCTGATCACCCCGGCGAGCTGATGGAGCGCGTGCGCGCCTGCAAGCCCGAAGACCTGGCCATCCTGGTCTATACCTCCGGCACCACCGGCAAGCCCAAGGGCGCGATGCACAGCCACAGGGGCCTGGTCTACACCACCCGTGGCTACAACACGCTGGCCGCGCAGGGGGAAGACGATGAACGCATGTGCTTCCTGCCGCTGTGCCACATTGCCGAGCGGCTGGGCGGCGAGTACTTTGCGCTGTACACCGGCTCCATCCTCAACTTCGTCGAAAACCCCGAGACCGTGCCTGAGAATGTGCGCGAGATCGCGCCCACGGTTTTCACCGCCGTGCCGCGTGTGTGGGAGAAGTTCTACTCCGGCGTGATGATCTCGCTGAAGGAAGCCGGCACGCTGCAGCAGGCGGCTTATGCCTGGGGCATCGGCGTGGGCACGCAGATCGCCGACAAGGTACTGGCCGGCGAGCCGGTGGACGGCTTCCTGAAGTTCAAGTTCAGGCTGGCGCGCTGGATCGCACTGGACAATGTCCGCAAGCTCATCGGCATCCACCGGGCCCGCTTCTGCCTGACCGGCGCCGCGCCGATCTCGTCCGACCTGATCAAGTGGTACATGGCGCTGGGCGTGCCGATGCTGGAAGTCTGGGGCATGACCGAGACCTGTGGCGCCTCCACCGGTGTGCCGGCTACCCGAATGAAGCCCGGCTCCATCGGGCCGGCGGCCAACTACAACGAAGTCCGCATCGACCCTGCCACCGGCGAGATCCTGGTGCGCGGCCCGAATGTGTTCATGGGCTACCTGAACCAGCCCGAGAAAACCGCCGAGACCATCGACGCGGACGGCTGGCTGCACACCGGCGACGTGGGCGTGATGGACGATGACGGCTACTTCCGCATCACCGACCGGATGAAGGACATCATCATCACCGCCGGGGGCAAGAACATCACGCCCAGCGAGCTGGAGAACGAACTCAAGTTCTCGCCCTATGTGACGGATGCGGTGGTCATCGGCGACAAGCTGCCCTACCTGACGGTGATCATCATGATCGACCAGGAAAACGTCGAGAAATACGCCCAGGACAACGACGTGCCGTTCAGCAACTATGCCAGCCTGACCCGCTCACGCGAGGTGCAGGAGCTGATCCAGGGCGAGATCGACCGGGTCAATGCCAAGTTCGCAAGGGTTGAGCAGATCAAGAAATTCTTTTTGCTGGAGACACAGCTGGGCGCCGAGGACGAGGAGCTGACGCCCACGATGAAGCTCAAGCGCAAGCTGGTCCAGCAGAAGTACGCCCCCCAGATTAAAGCCATGTACTCGTAAACCCCGACAGCGTTTTTGCTGAGGCCGGGTAGTGGATTCAGGCGTTCAATAGGCAAGGTTTTTTCCAAGGAGACAGTCATGAAGTTCAAGTCAGCGATAGCAATCGCACTACTGGCCCTGACAGCGGGCGCCTCCATGGCGCAGCAGCAGGGTGTGAGCAAGAACGAGATCCTGATCGGCACGATCCAGGATTTCTCCGGCCCGCTGGCGGGCTACGGCAAGCAGGCGCGCAACGGCATGCTGCTGCGCATCGACGAGCTCAACGAGCAGGGCAGCATCCACGGCCGCAAGCTCAAGCTGGTGTCTGAAGACGATGGCTACGACCCGAAGAAAGCCGTGCTGGCCGCCCAGAAGCTGGTCAACCAGGACAAGATCTTCATCATGGCGGGCCACCTGGGCACGGCCCAGAACATGGCCGCCATGCCGGTGCAGTTTGAAAAGGGCGTGATCAACCTGTTCCCCATCACCGCCGCGCGTGAAATGTACGAGCCCTTCCACAAGCTCAAGTACTCGTTTGCCGCCACCTACTTCGACCAGATCCGCCTGGCGCTGCCGATGCTGGCCAAGGAAAAGAACGCGAAGAAAATCTGCATCATCTACCAGGACGACGACTTCGGCCTGGAAGTGCTGCGCGGCGGCGAGGCGGGCCTGAAGTCCATGGGCATGGAGTACACCGAGAAGACGAGCTACAAGCGCGGCGCGACCGACTTCTCGTCGCAGGTCGCCAAGATGAAGTCGTCAGGCTGCGAACTGGTGGTGCTGGGCACCATCATCCGCGAGACCATCGGCACCATCGGCGAGTCGCGCAAGACCGGCTTCAGCCCGACCTTCCTCGGCTCCAGCGCCGTCTATACCGACCTGATCCACAAGCTGGGCGGCAAGGCCATGGACGGCCTGTACGGCACGATGACGGTGCAGCACCCCTACCTGGACGATGCGTCGCCGGCCATCCGCTTCTGGGCCGCCAAGTACAAGACCAAGTTCAATGAAGACCCGACGGTGTTCTCGGTGTACGGCTACAGCATCATCGACCAGTTCATCAAGGCCGCCAACAAGGCCGGCCCGAACCTCACGACCGACACCTTCGTCAAAGCCATGGACGGCATCTCGTTCGAGCCCGACATGTTCGGCTCGCCCAAGAGCAACTACACCGCCACCAAGCGGCTGGGCAACGACCTGTCCCGCCTGTCGCAGATCCAGGACGGCAAATGGAAGCCGGTGTCCGGCTACCTGAAACCCTGACAGGATTTCGCCCCTTCCTGAAAAGCCACCTGCGGGTGGCTTTTTTCATGAGCGGCCCGGCACGTCAGGACATGATGTAGGCGCCGGCCCCGGTGGACATCAGCTTGCCGTCGGCGCCGTAGAACTCCATGCGGGTCGAGGCCACGCGCGAGCCCAGGCGCATCACTTCGGCCTTGATCGTGAAATGCCCACCGATGGCCGGGCGCAAATAATCAACCCGCAAATCAATCGTGCCCAGCTTGGCAAAGCGCTCCAGGCGCTTTCGCGGCGGCTCGTCCATGTGCCGCGCGCCGACCGCCGCCGTCACTGCCAGGCCCGCCATCGAGTCAAGTACGGCGCTGATCACGCCGCCATGGACGCGGTTGTGGAGATAGTTGCCCACCAGCTCGGGCTTCATGTCGATGCGGCCTTCCACAGCCTCGGGCCGGATGGAGGTCACCTTCAGGCCCAGCACCGCGTTGAAGACAATTTGTTCCTCGAAAAGCTGCGTGAGCAACTTGATGAACTCGGGCTCGAACTCGGTGGCGGGAGCAGCGTGCTTGGTCATGCAGGTATTGTCGCCGCATCGCGGGCAGGACCCTGCGGGTCCACCGCACAGGTCTTAAGCGGCGCCTAAGGAGGCCCCGGCGCGCAGAGGTAGGATGCAGCATCCTTACCTGGAGTCGCCCCATGAGCCTGGTCGCCAAATTCGCCTCATCCAAAGACACGGCACGAAAGATATGGGCCCTGTCGCTGCCCTATTTCCAGTCGGAAGAAAAGTGGAAGGCCCGGGCCATGCTGGCCGGCATCGTGGCGCTCAACCTGGCTGCCGTCTACATGCTGGTGCTGCTCAATGACTGGAACCGGTTGTTCTACGACGCCCTTCAGGAAAAGAACCAGCCGGTGTTCTGGGAGCAGCTGGGGCGCTTCACCTACCTGGCGTTTGCCTTCATCATCATCGCGGTCTACAAGTTCTACCTGACACAGTTGCTGGAGATCCGCTGGCGCGCCTGGATGACCAACAACTACCTGCAGCGCTGGCTCACCGGGCATGCCTTCTACAAGCTGGAACTGGCGCGCTTTGCCGGCACCGGCGAGTCCACACCGGACAACCCTGACCAGCGCATCCAGGAAGACCTGAACCTCTTCACCACCTATACCGTCAGCCTGACCATGGGCCTGCTCAACGCGGTGGTGACGCTGGCAAGCTTTGTCGGCATCCTCTGGAGCCTGTCGGGCAGCTTCGGATTCACCCTTGGCGGCACAAGCTACAGCATCCCCGGCTTCATGGTCTGGATGGCGGTGCTCTACTGCTTTGTCGGCAGCATCATCACCCACTACATCGGCCGGCCGCAGATCCGGCTCAACTTCCTGCAGCAGCGCTATGAGGCCGACTTCCGCCACCACATGGTGCGGGTGCGCGAATACAGCGAATCCATTGCGCTGGACAAGGGCGAGGCGGTGGAGCGCGGCCAGCTCGACTCGCGCTTCTCGAATGTGCTGCGCAACTACCTGCAGCTGATCAAGGCGCAGAAGAACCTGGTGTGGTTCACCAACTTCTTCGGCCAGGCTGCAGTGGTCTTCCCGTTCATCGTGGCGGCGCCACGGTTTTTCAGCGGCGCCATCCAGCTGGGGCAACTGATGCAGATCGCCTCGGCGTTTGGCCGCGTACAGGACTCGCTGAGCTGGCTGGTGGACAACTACAGCTCGCTCGCGGCCTGGCGCGCCACCACAGACCGGCTGACCAGTTTCGAGGAACATCTGGCCGCGCAAGCGCAGGTGGCGGAGACGCCGCCCGTGACCGGCTCCCCGGCGCTGGGGGCAACGGGCCTCACCCTGAGCCTGCCTTCCGGCGTGACCCTTGTCGAGGGCGTGAACCTGCGCGCAGAGGCCGGCGAAAGCGTGCTGATCAACGGCCCGTCGGGCAGCGGCAAGTCAACCCTGTTCCGTGCCTTCGCCGGCATCTGGCCTTTTGCGAAAGGCCAGGTCGAGCAGCCCGCCAATGCGATGTTCATTCCGCAGCGGCCGTACTTCCCCAACGGGCGGCTGCGCGATGCGCTGGCCTACCCTGAGGCACCCGGCAAGTATTCGGATGCCGAACTCAACCAGGCGCTGTCCGACGCCCTGCTGCCCCAGCTGGCCGGCAAGCTGGATGAAGAAGGCGCCTGGAGCCAGAAGCTCTCGGGCGGCGAGCAGCAGCGGCTGGCGATTGCACGCGTGCTGCTGAAGAAGCCTTCGTGGATTTTTGCGGACGAAGCCACCAGTGCGCTTGATGAAGCGGCGGAGAAAACTTTGTACGAGAAACTGCTGGCGCAGACGCGGCAGGCCGGCGGCTCGCTGGTTTCGATCGCCCACCGGCCGACGGCTGCGGCCTTCCACGACAAGCGCTGGACGCTCCAGAAGCAGGCTGACGGCGCAGGCGCGCTGTACAGGCTCGCGTAGACGGCCCTACGAGCTCGCGTAGTTGGCCCAGCCCCGCGCCCGCAGCTCACAGGCCGGGCACTCGCCGCAGCCATAGCCCCAGGCGTGGCGGTGCTCGCGATCGCCCATGTAGCAGGTATGGGTGTGCTCGATGATGAGGTCCACCAATGCCTGGCCGCCCAGCTCATGCGCCATGCGCCAGGTCTGCGCCTTGTCGATCCACATCAGCGGTGTCTCGATCAAAAAGCGCTTGTCCATGCCCAGCGACAGCGCCAGCTGCATCGCCTTCATGGTGTCGTCGCGGCAGTCGGGGTAGCCCGAGAAATCGGTCTCGCACACACCGGTGACGATCACTTCCAGCCCCCTGCGGTACGCCAGTGCCGCGGCCAGCGTCAGGAACAGCAGGTTGCGGCCCGGCACAAAGGTATTGGGCAACCCTGAGCTTTCCATCTTGAACGCCATGTCGCGTGTGAGCGATGTCTCGCTCACGCTGCCCAGCACAGCCAGGTCGAGCATGTGGTCCTCGCCCAGCCGGCCCGCCCACTGCGGGAACTGTGCCCTGACTTGCGCCAGGACCTCGATGCGCGCCTGCAACTCGACGCTGTGCCGCTGCCGGTAGTCAAAGCCGACCGTCTCGACACGCTCGTACTTCGACAGCGCGAGCGCAAGGCAGGTGGTCGAGTCCTGGCCGCCGGAGAAGAGGACAAGGGCGTTCTTGTGGTGCATGGTTGATGCTGGTGAAGTCATGGCCATTGTGCCGCGCCGGTCAACCAAACTTGCGTTTCGCGTCGAGCGCCAGGCCGGCCCCGATGCTGCCGAACAGGTCGCCTTCCACACTGCGCGCCTGCGGCAGCATGGCCGAGATGCGCTGGCGCAGCAGGGGCACGCCGCTGGAGCCGCCGGTGAAGAACACGGTGTCCAGCTCGCCTGCACGAACGCCCGCATCCTTCAGGAGCTTCGCCACAGTGTCCGCAATCCTGTCCACCAGGTGCCCTATGGCGCCGTCCAGCTGCTGCCGGTGCAGCGCCAGCGTTTCGCCGGGCGCGATGCGGCCCAGGTCCATCACCGTCACCGGCGCGTCCGACAGCGCGATCTTCGCCGCCTCGACCTGCATCGCCAGCCAGTGGCCGGCGCGCTCGTGCACCAGGCTCAGCAGCCGGTCGAGCTTGTCCTTCTCGACCGCATCGCGGCGGATCTCGTTGATGAGCGCCAGGGACTTGCGGCTGTAGACCTGGTTGATGGTGTGCCAGGTGGCCAGGTTGAAGTACGGTGACGATGGCACCGTGAGACCGGTTTCCAGCAGGCCGCCAAGACCCAATGACGGCATGACACTGGCCAGGCTCAGGTACTTGTCAAAGTCGGTGCCGCCGATGTGCACGCCGCCGCTGGCCAGGATGTCGTCGCGGCGCTCGGCCTTGCGTGCGCGTTCCGGCGACAGCCGCACCAGCGCAAAGTCGGAGGTGCCGCCGCCGATGTCCACCACCAGCACCAGTTCTTCGCGGCTGACCTGCGACTCGTAGTCGAACGCCGCGGCAATCGGCTCGTACTGGAAGGCAATGTCTTTGAGGCCGGCGGACCGCGCGATCTCCGCGAGCGTGTTCTCGGCCTGCCGGTCAGCCGCTGCATCGTCATCCACAAAGAACACCGGCCTGCCGAGCACGGCACGGCTGAAGGGCTGGCCCGCAGACTTTTCCGCACGGCGCTTGAGCTCGCCGATGAAATGGCCGAGCAGTGTGCGGAACGGCAGGGCCTGCCCCGCCACCTCGGTGTGCTCGTCAATCATCGACGTGCCCAGCAGGCTCTTGAGCGAGCGCATCAGCCGCCCGTCATCACCCGAGAGGTAGTCGGCCAGCCCAGCGCGGCCGTAGCTCACCCGGCCATCATCGGCATGGAAGAACACCACCGATGGCAGCGTGACGCGGTCGCCCTCCAGCGGCAACAGCACGGGCTTGCCCGCCGCCGCGTCCGGTGGAATCCAGCCTGCGGTGGAATTGGAGGTGCCGAAGTCGATGCCGCAGGCGGCTGCCGGCGCCATCAGCGTTCCTTCGGCCGGGCAAAGCCGTTCTCGGCCCAGGCCACGGCGCTGGCGCGGTTGAGCTTGAAGGACGGCGCCACGCGCACCTGCGCCAGCTGCTCGCCGGCTTCATTCACCGCGCCCAGCATGGCATGCGGGTTGTCGTCATCCGGCACGATGTCCAGCGACACCGTGATGCGCGCCGACAGCGCCGTCACCGTGATGCTCTGGTGCAGCGTGGCATGCAGCTGCTGCTCGTGGCGGCGGACGAACTCCGACGCGGTCTTGACCAGGGTGCTGAAGGCCGGTCCGTCCAGCGGCTTCGGGTTCTTCTTGTCGCGCCCCATCGTCCACGGGCCGACCAGCGCGGGCTCCGGCTCGCCGTCCTTGATCATCGCCACGGCCCAGCCGTCGTCGTCTTCATTCTTGATGACACGTGCCGTCCAGCCGTCGCCGCACCACAGGCGCGGCTCCTGGATTCTGGGCGAGTCCTGTGCGGCTGCTGCGTCGTCGGCGCCGTGGGGGGAAAGAGGGGAAGTGGTCAAGGAATGTCCCGGTTGCCGGGTGGTGCGGGGTGGAGGGCTGCGGATTTTACTGCCCGCCCGGATTTGCCCTGCGCACGCGTGCATCGGCGATTGCATAAAATGCCTGTGTGCGCCGGCCACACCGGCGCGCACACGTTCTCAGGGCGGGGCGAAATTCCCCACCGGCGGTAACGGCGACGAGCCCTCACGGGTCCGGCGCACGAGCCCGCGAGCGCCCGCACAGCCACGCTGCGCGGGGTCAGCAGACCCGGTTGGATCCCGGGGCCGACGGTCACAGTCCGGATGAAAGAGAGCGATGCCTGGCGGCCACGCCGCGCCTTCTGGCGCGCGCGTGCCTGCACTGCTCGTTCGTCCTGGTTTTATTGGGTTTCACTGCAAAGGCAGCCATGAATCAGACCGACTACTCAACCTCCCTCAAGCCTGCGGCAGCCGCTGCGGCCTATGTCCCCCAACCCCTGCCGCCCGACACCCGCGTGGCCTTTGTCGAGGCCTGCTGGCACGCCGACATCGTGCAGCGCGCGCGCGAGGCCTTCATCTCCGAGATGGCCAGGCACGGCGTCGGCACGGAAAGCATCGACGTGTTCCGGGTGCCCGGCGCCTTCGAGATACCGCTGCACGCGCGGCGGCTCGCAAAATCAGGCCGCTACGCCGCCATCGTGGGCTGCGCGCTGGTGGTGGACGGCGGTATCTACCGGCACGACTTCGTCGCCCAGACGGTGGTGCGCGCGCTGATGCAGGTGCAGCTTGAAGTGGATGTGCCGGTGCTGTCCGCCGTGCTGACGCCGCACCACTTCCATGAGCATGCGGAGCACCGCAAGTACTTCAGCGATCATTTCCTGATCAAGGGCACCGAGGCGGCGCAGGCCTGCGCCCAGGTGGTGCTGGGCCTGCAGGCGATCGCCGCCTGAATATCGCCGCCGGGTATCGGCGCCGGGATTCGTGCGCTGGCGCACCGAGCCTTGGGACATGCAAAGCTATGCTGGATTTTTTTGGAAACGGGAGCCCCTCATGGACGAAACATCCTCAAGCAAAGCCGCCATGTCACAGGCCGGGGCTGTCGTGGCCGAAGACCTGAAGACGGTCATCCGCGATGTGCAGGCCCTGCTGCAGGCAACGGCATCCACCGGCTCCGAGCTGGCAGGCTCGGCGCGCGAGCAGCTCGAAGTGGCGCTGCTCAAGCTGCAGGCCGGGCTGATCGAGGTCGAGAACACCGCAGCGGCCAAGGCAGCAGCAGCGGGGCGTGCGGCCGACACCTGGGTGCATGAGAACCCGTGGCGCGCCATCGGCACTGCGGCCGGCGCGGGCCTGGTCGTCGGCATGCTGATCTGCCGCCGCTGAAAGCGCGGCAGCAACCCGGCATCAGGGGGCGTCAGGCCTTGCGCGGCGGTGCTTGCCTGCCCAGCAGCACCGCCAGTTCGGTCCCGGAGATAACGCGGATCCTGTGCTCACCGGCAAAGCGCCGTGCGTTGTCGCTCATCTCGCCGAGCGTGATGTAGATGCTCTCCTGTGCCTCCCTTGCCTGGGTGGCCGCATGCAGTTCGCGCAAGGGCTCGATGCCAAGGCTGGCGGCCTTCCAGCGCTTGGCACTGACCAGGGACACACGCGTGCCTTTTGTCGCGGCAAAGTCTGCCGCGGGGCTCTTGATCGCCTCGACCGTGCAGCCGTCGCGCACCAGGGCGGCCTCAAGTGCCGCGGAGAATTCGCGCCACGACATGGCCTGAACCGCTTCAAGCGTCGCCACCACGCTTTTCTCGCTCGGCGCCTTGAACTGCCGCCAGGCAGCGACAACCCCGATGACGACGAACGGGATGCCGCCCATGGCACCAAACACCACATACTCTGCCGGCAACGCCAGCCGCGAGGCGCCGGCCATGGCGGCGGCAATGGCAATGCTGATCCACCATGGCGAGCGCAGCAACACGGCGAACAGCGAATTGGGAGCCATCTTCAATTTCACGATTGGACTTTCCTTGGGGAGTGCCTGGGGCCGGAACGGGAGCCCGGTTGTACCACGGCCTCAGACCGCCGATGCGCTGAACAGCTGGGCCCGGGCCGAGCGGGTGATGGCGGCCACGCACGGGTGCGAGATGCGCCGCTCCACCGAGATGGCAAAAAACTCTTCCATCAGCTCATGGGTGCGGCCGATCACCGTCACGCCGTACTGCGCCTCGATCTCGGCCTCCAGCACCGTGGGCGTCATGAACACGCCGCTGCCTTCGCGGCCAAAGGCGTTCATCAGCGCGCCGTCGTCAAACTCGCCGATGACCCGCGGGTGGATGTCGTGCCGGGCCAGCCACTGGTCAAACTGCTGGCGCACCGCCGACGAGGCCCCGTGAATGAGCATCGGCATGCCGTTGAGGCATTCCGGAAAGCGCCCCTTGAGCCGCGCCTTGAGCGCGGGTGCACACACGAAGCTGGTGGCGCTGGTGCCCAGCGGGTGGTTGAACGCCTTGACGCTGACGCGCTTGGGCAGCCGTTCATCGGCAATGACGAGGTCCAGCCGGTGCAGCGCCAGCCGGGCCAGCAGGTCGTCAAACTTGCCTTCATGGCAGATCATGCGCACCTGCTGCGGCAGGTTCAGCGCCGGCTCCAGCAGGTGGTAGGCCACCGACTTGGCCACCGAGTCCGCCACGCCGACCCGGAACTCCAGCGAGCGGCGGCCGCCCTCGGCATGGCGCACGGCGTTTTCAAGCTCCGACCCCAGCGCGAAGATTTCATCGGCATAGCTGAGCGCAAGCCTGCCTTCGTCGGTCAGCTCCAGCGCACGCCCGCTTTTCTGGAACAGTTTGTAACCCAGGCTGTCTTCCAGAAGCTTGATCTGGCCCGACAGCGTCTGCGGCGTGGTGTGCAGCTGCTCGGCGGCGCGCATGACACCGCCCGCCTTGGCAACGACCCAGAAATAGCGCAGGTGCTTGAAGTTCATGATGCAGCTCAATACTTCGCGTTTTTCGAAGTATTTTCTTTGAAAATACGAATATACGCGAAGTGTTCCAGGGGGTAGATTCGAGGGGTCGATGATCGACACCAGAAGGAGTTCACCATGCGTCTTACCACCCGGGGCCGTTTCGCCGTAGCGGCGATGATTGATCTGGCGCTGCGCGAGCAGCGTGGGGCCGTTGCACTGGCCTCCATCGGCGCGCGCCAGCAGATTTCGCTGTCCTACCTTGAGCAGCTGTTCAGCAACCTGCGCCAGGCGGGGCTCGTGGAGAGCACCCGCGGCCCGGGCGGCGGTTACTCGCTAGCCCGCAAGCCCGCCGACATTTCGGTGGCAGAAATCCTGCTCGCGGTGGACAAGCCCAGCGCCGCTGCCAGCCGCACACGCCACAAGAACGACGCCGTCACCAGCGAGCTGTGGGACAGCCTGAACGACCGGATGACCCAGTACCTGCAGACCATCACGCTCAAGGGCCTGGCCGACGACCAGATCGCCAAGGGCACGGTGGTGGACGATGCGCCAGCCCGCATTGCCCATGGCGTCAAGCCCAAGGCTGCGCCGATGAAGGTCAATGCGCCCAACTCGGTGTTTGCGCTGGGCAAGATGTTCGCCATGGGGCGCTGAAACCTTTTCCTGATTTCTTTTTTTGGGGGCCGGCACATGCAAGTGTGCCGGCCCTTTTTGCGTTCCGGCGGCCACACGGCAGGGGGCAGGCGCCTGCCATTCAGTCCCGCTGCACGGCAACTCACGCCCCGATTCAGGCAGTTCGTCGCAACCTGCTTCCGGGTAAACCCGCATTCCCGGACATTACATCCCATCGACGACAGATTCGCCGCCGATAACAAGGCCAACAAACTGACCAACCAACCTTAACCAACTGAAAGACCATCATGAAGAAAATCGCCCTCGCCTCCCTCATCCTCGCCGCCGGTGCAGCTTTCGCAGGCGAACCCGCCAGCTTCAGCCCCGTGTACACGCCTGGCGTTGCCACCCGCGCTGAAGTGCAGGCCCAGACCCTGGACGCCGTGAAGAACGACAACCTGCCGCAAACCGGCGAAGTCGGCCAGTTCGCTTTTGAAGGCAAGTCCGGCACCGTGCGCTCCACCGCCGCCGTGCGCGACGAAGGCCGCCAGGCTGCACGCGCCTACACGACCGTCGGCGAAGTCTGAGCCACGGCTGAATTCAACAGCGCACACCGCGCTGGCTGAATCACAAAGCCCCTGAGCAGGTTCGCCTGCCAGGGGCTTTGGCATGTGCGCGGTGGATGACCGCGATGGATGCCGCATGCTGCAGCGAACATCAGCCCCTGTTGGTTGCGCAGACGTGCTCGATCAGGCGCTGCACCGGGCCGCTGCCGGCATTGGCACGCGCCACAAGGCCCACCTCCCGGTAGAACACCGCATTGCGCAGGTCCACCACACGCACGCCGTGCGGCAGCGGCGCATGCGGCGGCACGACCGGCATCAGGGCCACACCAAGCCCGCTGGCCACGGCTTGCACCATGCCGCCAAGCTCGTCGAGTTCCACGGCTTCATTCACCTGGATGCGCTGGGTGCGCAGGAACCTTTCGACAGCCCGGCCGCCAAACGACGTCCGGTCATAGCGCACAAAGGGCTGCTCGCGGAGGATGGCCTCCCAGTCATCGCCGCGCACCGTCTCGTTGACGACGAGGTAGTAGGGGTCCGTGGACAGGTGATGCCACCGCAGTTCCCGGGGCAGTGCAAACGGCGGGCGCAGCATCAGCGCCATGTCGATCTCGCCGCAGTCCACCTGCCCCAGCAGGTTGAGCGAGACGCCGGGCACGACGCGCACCGACAGCTCCGGGAACTCGCGCCGGAACGGCGCCAGCGCCTGGCTGAGCCAGGAGCTTTGCGCGGACGCAATCGCACCCATGCGGATCACGCCCCTTGCCTTGTGCTGCGCCGGGTCGGACAGCTGGCGACACAGCGACACGATCTCCTGTGCGCGGGCCAGCGTTTCGCGGCCCGCCGCATTCAGCGTGGCCGACCGGCCCGTGCGGTCAAACAGCGGGAAGCCCAGCTCTTCTTCCAGCCGCTGGATCTGCGCGCTGACCGCGCCCTGGGTCAGGCCGATGCGCTCGCCCGCCGCGGCGAACGTGCCGTGCTGGGCGACGGCAAGCAGGGTCTGGAGTTCTCGCAGCATCGGTGGTTCCCGGGAAAGTTTCCGCTGGAGGCTATTGTGTAACAGCCACGGGGATGGCGGCCGACAGTGCATCCATCAGCAGGCGCACCCTGTCGCCCGGCTTTTCGCCGCGCGGCAGCAGGGCGCACACCGCAAACCGCTCCAGCGGCTCGACGCGCAGCACCTTGAGCGCCGGGCCGCAGGCCAGCGCATGCGCCGAGTCCAGCAGCGCCACGCCCTGCCCGCGTTCGGCCAGCCGCAGCGCCACGTCGCCGCCGTGCGCGCAGGCCGGCGGCAGGGGCCAGTCAAGGCGCTGCGAATGCGCGGCGAACAGGCGGCTTGCCGGGTCCTGTCCGGACAGGCCGATCAGCGCCATGCTGGCCAGCGCCTCCAGCCCGATGGTGGTGCCGCGCGCATATTTGCCCAGCAGCGCCGGCAGGCCTGCCGCGACCAGGTGAAGGTCGCCCAGGGCGGTTGCGTCCACCTGCGCATGCGGCAGCGGCTCGAACCCCAGCCCGAGGTCAATCTCGCGTTCATGAAGCTTGCGCTCGATCTGGTCCTGCTGCGCCGAGCCGAGCACCACCACCAGGTCCGGCACCTGGCGCCTGAGCGATGCAAGCGCCACCGGAAGCACCGTCTGCGCCAGCGACGGCGCGCAGCACACGCGCAGCGGCTGGCGCGCCACGTCCGGCCGCAGGTTCCTGGCCATCCGGCGCAGCGCCTCCAGGCTGGCCGAAGCCTCGCCCAGCGCCGGCGCCAGCGCTTTCACCTCGGGCGTCGCGACCAGCCGGTTTCCTTCACGCCTGAACAGCGCCAGGCCGGTGCTGGCCTCGACGCTGCAGAGCATGCTGGTGATGGTCGGCTGCGAAACCTCCAGCAGGCGGGCAGCACCGGTGATGCTGCCCGCCTGGAGGATCGCATGCAGCACCTCGATCTGGCGGGTTCTCATGCGCGATCCTGCCAAGCCGCTGTCGCGCGGCTCAAGGCTTCACGTAGTCTTCAGCCGGCTTGTCGTTGGGGTTGGCCCAGGCGGCCTTGATGGCGTCTGTCGCCGGCAGATTCATGACGAAACCGGTGGGCGGCACGGGCTTGAGGAACCACTTGTCATAGAGCCTCGACATCTCGCCGGTCTTCATCAGGCCGCGCAGCGTGTTGTCGACGGCCTTCTTGAACTCCGGGTCGTCCTTGCGCAGCATGATGGCCAGCGGCTCCACGCCCAGCACCTCGCCGACGATCCGGAAGTCGGCCGGGCTGCGCGTTCGGGCAATGTTGGCGGCCAGGACCTGCGCATCCATCACGAAGGCGTCGGCGCGGCCACTCTCCAGGATCAGCATGCTGTCGGTGTGGTCCTTGCCGAAGATCTCGCGGAAGTCCACGCCCTTGGCGCGTTCGTGCTTGCGCAGCATCTGCACCGACGTCGTACCCGAGGTGGTGGCCACCGAACGGCCCGCCAGCTGGTTGATGGAGGTGATGCCCGAGCTGGTCTTGACGGCCATGCGCACTTCTTCCACATAGGTGGTCAGCGCGAACGACACCTGCTGCTGGCGCGCGGCGTTGTTGGTGGTGGAGCCGCATTCGATGTCGATCGTGCCGTTCTGGATCAGCGGGATGCGGTTGCCGGACGTGACGGACACATACTTGATGTCCAGCTTCGGCAGGCGCAGCTGCTTCTGGATGTCTTCCAGCGCGCGGTGGCACAGGTCGATCTGGTAGCCGGCGAACTTGCCGTCGCCCAGCGTGTACGACAGCACGCCGGAGGCTTCGCGCACGCCCATGGTGACCGAGCCGGTGTCGCGGATTTTCTTGAGTGTGTCTGCCTGTGCTGCGGCGCACGCAAGCAGGGCAAGGATGGCAAACGCTGACTTCTTCATGCTGTAACTCCAGGGTTAGGGTTGGGGACGGGATGGGGATTTCTTGCTGGCCTCATAGCGGGCCTTGTTCTCGGCGTTGGCGGGGTACAGGCCGGGCAGCGCCGCGCCGGCGTTGACCTCGTCCATGATCCAGCCCTCCAGCCGCTCCTGCTCGACAGCGGCTTCAAGGATGTCGTCCAGCAGCGCGGCCGGAATCACCACCGCGCCGTCCTTGTCGGCGACGATGATGTCGTCCGGGAACACCGCCACGCCGCCGCAGGCGACGGGCTGCTGCCAGTCCACGAATGTCAGGCCCGCCACCGACGGCGGGGAGGCCGTGCCTTGCGCCCACACCGGCAGGCCCGTGCCCAGCACGCCGGCCAGGTCGCGCACCACGCCGTCCGTCACCATCGCGGCCACGCCGCGTTTGGCCATGCGCGCGCAGAGGATGTCGCCCCACACGCCGGCATCGGTCACGCCCATGGCGTCCACCACCGCGATGCAGCCTGCAGGCATCTGCTCGATGGCGCCGCGCGTGGACTTGGGGGACGCCCACGACTCGGGCGTGGCCAGGTCTTCGCGCGCGGGGACAAAGCGCACGGTGAATGCGCGGCCCACGATGCGCTTCGCGCCGGGCGTGATGGGAAATGCGCCGCGGATCCACACGTTGCGCAGCCCCTTCTTGAGCAGCACGGTGGTTAGCGTGGCAGTGGTCACGCCTTCAAGCGTCTTGATGATGGATGGATCGAGGTTCATGTTTTTCCGGGGTGGGTGTGGGGTTTCAGATGCTTGCGATCAGCCCGCCGTCAACGCGCAGCGACGAGCCGGTGATGTAGGAAGCGCGTTCGCTGGCCAGGAAGGCCACGGCGTCGGCGTATTCGTCCGCGCGGCCATAGCGGCCCATCGGAATGGAGGCGGCGCTCTCGGCCTCGACGACGGCTGCGTCACGGCCCTCGCGCTTTGCCTTGGACGCATCCAGGAAACGGGTGCGCGCGGTGGCGATGCGGCCCGGGATCACGACGTTGACCGTCACGCCGTCTGCCGCCACATCCCGCGCCAGGCTCTTGGACCAGCCCAGCAGCGAGATGCGCGTGGCATTGGACAGCGCAAGGTTGGCAATCGGCGCCACCACGCCCGAAGACGTGCTGGTGATGATGCGGCCCCAGCCGCGTTCACGCATGCCCGGCAGCACGAGGTCAGTCACGCGGATGACCGACAGCACCATCGACTGGAACGCCTGCTGCCACACCTGCGTGGCATGCCCGTGCGCCGGGCCGGGTGGCGGGCCGCCGGTGTTGTTGAAAAGGATGTCCACCTTGCCGGCTGCATCCAGCACCTGCGCGATCTTCGCGTCGGCCTGGGCCAGGTCGCCAAGGTCCCACTGGAATGCGTGTACCTCGCCGCCGGCATCCTTCACGGCGGCAGCCGTGGCGGCCAGCGACGTGGCGTCGATGTCGGCAATGCACAGCACCGCGCCCTCGCGCGCCAGCGCCACCGCTATCGCGCTGCCCAGCCCGCCGCCGGCGCTGAGCACCAGCGCCACCCTGCCCTTGAGTCCCAGATCCATGTTGTTGTTCCAGTCAGTTGAGTTGTGCGCAGGCCATGCGGATGCGCTCGCAGGCGTCCTGCAGCCGCGTCGTTGCCGTTGCGAAGGAAATGCGGAAGTAGCCTTCCAGGCCAAAGGCCGAGCCCGGCACCACGGCGACCTGCGCCTCTTCCATCAGGAAGCGCGCCACATCGGCGTCATTGGCAATGCGCAGGCCCGCCGCAGTGGTGCGGCCGACCAGGCCGCCGCACGAGGGGAACAGGTAGAACGCGCCCTCGGGCACGCGGCAGCTCAGTCCGTCGATGCTGTTGAAAGCCTCAAGGCAGAGGTCCCTGCGCTGGCGGAACACGTCGTTGCGCCCGGCCAGGAAGTCCATCGTGCCGTCCAGCGCCGCGACCGACGCGGCCTGCGAGACGGAACTCGGGTTGCTCGTGCTCTGCGACTGGATCGTCGCCATGGCGGCAATCAGCGGCTGCGGGCCGCCCGCATAGCCGATGCGCCAGCCCGTCATCGCATAGGCCTTGGACACGCCGTTGATCGTGAGCGTCCTGTCCGCGATGCGCGGCTCCACGGCCGCGATGGTGTGGAAGGCCCAGCCGTCGTAGCGGATGTGCTCGTACATGTCGTCCGTCATCACATGCACCGCCGGGTGCTCCAGCAGCACCGCTGCCAGCGCGCCGAGCTCCTGCGCCGAGTAGCCGGCGCCCGTGGGGTTGGACGGCGAGTTCAGGACCAGCCACTTGGTGCGCGGCGTGATCGCGGCGCGCAGCTGGTCCGCGGTGAGCTTGAAGCCCTGGCTCTCGGGGCAGGTGACTTCCACTGCCTTGCCGCCCGCCAGGCGCACCATGTCCGGGTAGGACACCCAGTAGGGCGCGGGAATGATGACTTCGTCGCCGCGGTTGAGCGTGGCCAGCAGCGCGTTGTAGATCACCTGCTTGCCGCCGGTGCCCACGCTGATCTGGCGCGGCTCATACACCAGGCCGTTGTCGCGGCGGAACTTGCGGATGATGGCCTGCTTGAGCTCGGGCGAGCCATCGACGTCGGTGTAGCGGGTGGCGCCGCTGTCGATGGCGGCCTTGGCCGCCTGCCTGATGTGGACCGGCGTGTCAAAGTCCGGCTCGCCCTGCGACAGGCCGATGACGTCCTTGCCCTGGCGCCGCAGGTCGGCCGCAAGCTTGGTGATGGCCAGGGTTGGCGACGGTTTGACGGCCTCCAGGCTCTCGGATAAAAAACTCATGATGCTGCTTTCCTTTGCGGCGAGTGTAAAAATCAATCTCGCTGATGAATAGCGATATGTTTTTTCACTGAGCATCAATAATTTTGATATTAAGATTCATCGTGAACGGATAAACACCAGGGCGCCCGCCGCTGCGGCCGCACCCTCCGTGCAGCGCTGCGGCCCGCTGGTGGCCGCGAGTTTTGCGGGACAGGCGGCAACGGTTTCTTCAAGCGTGTCCCGGTCCAGGCGCGGCTTTGCAATGCACACGGCGCCCGCGGCCGAGAAGCCGGCCTCGAACGCCAGCTTGCCGTCCGGCGCAGGTGCCTGCACGCCAGCCTTGTCATAGATGTCGATCAGCGTGCCGTCACGTGTATGGCCGCGGCCGGTTCCGCAATAGTCCGCCGTCACGGCCCGGGTGCAGGCGGTGTAGTGGTCGAGCATCGGTGCGCCGGCGGGCGTTTTCAGCCAGTGCCTGTAACCCCAGCGCAGGCACTTGCCCATGGCGTCGCTTGTGCATGCCATCGTGATGCCGTCAGCCGAGACGCGGCTGCCTTGCGTTGACCAGGTTCCCGCCACGGCAACGGCCGCTGCGATGCCCTGGGCATCAGGTGCGCAGACCGGGCCGCCGCCGGCCCGTGCGTCGGACAACTCATACAGCAGGATGTCGCCCGAGGCGTCATCGGGGTCTGCACGCACCCGGTCTATGCGCACCCGCGATGCTGCAACGCCCTGAATGCGCAGTGACAGGACCGAGCCTGCGAGCCGCTCGCCCCCGACGCGGCGGCCATCAGGCCGCACCGCGACGAGACTGGCCTTGTCGAGAACGAGCAGCACCTCGTTGCCTTGCGGCCCGGCCTGGGCAGCGCCTGCAGAGACTGCCAGCGCCAGGCCCCAAGCCAGTGACTTGCGCCAGCGCGCTGGTGCGGTAATGTGCCGGTCAGTTCCGCGCGGCATCACCCAACTCGATGGCGACAACCGCCGGCAGCGTCGATGCCATCGCGCCGCTGCTCTTCATGCGCCACCCGTTGATGCGGAATCCGTTCAGCCTCAAGCCATTGATGGCAATGCCGTTGTACGTCAGCGCATTGAAGGTCATGGCGTTGTAGGTCAGGGCATTGAAAGTCATGGCGTTGTAGGTCAGGGCATTGAAAGTCATCGCGTTGTACGTCAATGCATTCAGCCTTGCGCCATTGAGCTCCTGGCCGTTGAGGGCCATGCGTGAATGTGCTGACAGGGCACTGGCGGCGAGGACGGCGCAGGCGGCAAGCCTGAGGGTTTTCTTCATGGTTTCTTTCAATAGGGTTGATGGACCGGGCTGGACGGCACAGGGCCGGCGCATGCATGGTTTCAGGCGTGCGTCCCTGTGGCGTCCCCCGGCGTTGCGGCACGCTGTCAGAAGGCGCCGATGTTCAGCGCGCCGGCCGGCCGCGGAATGGCCATGAGGGCAGCGCCGGTTGCGGGCCTCGTCGCCGGTGCGCGGAAATTGATCACCTGCAGGCTGGACGGCAGCTCGTAGGCGGCAGGCAATGCCGCCGAGGCGGAAGCGCCGTTGCCATGCAGTTCGCTCGCATTGACCACCGTGACATCCACGGCGTCAAAGCTGCCAAGCGCCGTGAGGCCCGGGTTGGCCGTGCCCTGGCGCGAGCCGCTGAACGATGCTGCCGGCGAGGGCGGCGTGGTCGACGGGCTGCCCGAATACAGGCGCAGCTCGGTGCCGGTGGCAAACCAGTTGCTCTGCCCGCTTACCAGGGGCACGCCCTGCACCCAGTAATAGTCCGGGTCGTTCTCGGCGGCGATGTCGTCGCGGAACATGCGGAATGCACTCTGCCCGGCGCCGACCCGCGCGAACACATTGTTCAGGAACCAGAGCGAGTCCAGCGAGTGGAACAGCCGCACCAGCGGTGTGGAGGCATCGAACGCGCTGGAGAACAGGATGGTGTTGTTGGCCAGCCGCACCCGCCCGCGCGAGGCGCCCGTGCCGTCGCCGCCCAGCCGCAGTCCGTAGTTGTTGCGGTGGACCAGCACATTGCCCACCACATCGCTGTCGATGCGCGGCGTGCTCTCGAACTCCTCGTAGCCGTACATCTCCAGCGTGTAGAGCGTGGCATCCTGGGTCTCGCCCGGCAGCCGCGCGCGCTGCGGCCGGGTCTCGACCCAGTTGAAATAGATTTCATTGCGCTCCGAGCGCGACTTGACGCCGCCGCCTTCATAGTCGTGGATGTAGCTGTGCTGCACCCGCAGCAGGCTGCCGGGGTAGCGGTCGCGGTCGGTGGCAATGTAGATCGGGTGCTTGGTGTTCTCCACGCCGTTGTTGGGGCCGCCCGCATTGGCGACCTCCACCCGGTCAAGGATCACCGTGCCCGAATACTCGTCCGTGCCGAGGATGCCGTGGCGCGGGCAGCCATGCACATACACATTGCGCAGCACCAGCACATTGCCCATGAGGCGCACGCACACCTGGTTGTTGCTGGTGGCACGGGTGCCGCCGCCGCCGTCGACTTCCACGTTCTCCAGCAGGTAGTGGTGGACGTTGTCGAAATGCAGCGTTGCCTGGTAGGCATCGGTTGAGGTGCCTCGGATGACGGGGCGGCTTGCGCCCACGCCGCGGATCACGATGGGCGCGGCCTCCGCGCCCGCGCGCCGAAGGCGTGCCGGCTGGTACACACCGGCATCCAGCTCCACCACGTCGCCCGGCGACAGCTGGCCCGCCACGTCGGCAATCTCCTTGTAGGTACGGGACGCGCCAACCTGCCAGGTCACGGGTGCGCGGGTGCCGGTCTGGGTGCGCACCGTCCACTGCCGGATCGATACCGGGTTGCTGCCGAACTGCAGCTCGATGTTTTCCAGGCGCTCTTCATTGGGCGTGGTGGACGCATTCATCTTCAGGCGCAGCCTGTCGCCATTGTTGACCTGGGTCCGCGTGGCGGCCGGCACATACGCGCCTTCATTGACGGAATAGCTGCCGCGCAGCGTGTTGAGCTGCACAGTCTGCCCTGCGGGAATGCCGCCGAACGTCATGCAGGCCGAGGTGACCTCCGCGCCGGCCACGGCCTCGTTGACGGTGGGAAGCGAATAGTTGGAGGTCACGTTCCTGACCGGGCAACCGGTGTGGGGCCGGCTGTACTGGACCGCAGGCACGACCGATGACAGCAGGCTTCCCGCAGGTGGTGGCGGTGCTGGTGGCGGCGGGGGTGCCGGGGGCGGCGGCGGGGGTGCGGGAGGCCCCGGCGGTGGTGGCGGAGGCGCCGGTGTTCCAGGTGCCGGTGCAGGCGCCGGCGGGGCGGGGTCGGGTGCGGGCGCCGCGGGTGGCGGCAGGTCCGGCGCAGGCGCGCCGGGAACAGGTGCCACAGGCACAGGCGGCGGCGCGCCCGCGGGCGCGTCATCACCACCGCCGCCGCATGCGGCCAGAAACAGGAAGCCCAGGGCCAGCAAAGGCCTGCCCGAAAATTCAAATTGCATGTGTTCCTCACTCCTTTGCGCGGAGTCTAGGAACCTGTGCTGTCCGTGAATAGCGAATGATTTTGGGACTCACCCGCACCGCGGTTAGTCGGTTACACGGACGTACTTCCTGTTACCGGATCGTGCGCGGTCAGGGTCAAGGTGCGAAGCTGCTCTTGTAATGCAGCAGCAGGTCACGCAGGGCCTGCGGGCGGTTCAAGGGCACGAACTTCCCGGTCTGGTCCTTGTCGCTGGTGCCGTGGCAGTTCACGCACACACGCACTTCGCCGGGCTGGAACGACAGCCAGAACCGCTCGCGCACAACACCGTCCGTGCCTGCAACGCCGTCGCCCTGGCCTGCGTTCACAAGCTGCCAGGTCATCGCGCGGTTGGCCGGCACGAAGGCCGCCATCGAGCCGTCGGGCGCGATCTTCACCGAGCCGGCGGGGCCGCCGGGCGCCGCAGGGTTGGCCTGCACCGCGCCCACTTTTGCACCGCTCATGGGCTGCGCCATGACGCGGCGGCCGCGCGCGGCATCGTTCTTGATGCCACGCAGCTGGTCGGCCTGGAACAGCTGCAGGTGGTCGATGTCGAACAGCGTCGCGGTCGAGCCGGGCCTGACGCTCTGCTTGGCCGTGCCCTTGACGCGCAGGTTGAACGGCTGCTGGCGGTCAAAGCCGTCGCGCGAGGTCACGTCGCGGCTCACGATCAGCGCGAGCTGGTTGTTGCGCAGGAAGGTCTTGATCGCATCGACCTGCACACCCGCTTCGGTGAACGCATCAAGCTCGGGTTGCTCCAGGCTGTGCGCGCCGGGTGCGGGCGCCGCAGCCACGGGCGCGGGCGGCAGCTCGACCGCATCCCACTCCCACAGCGTGACCAGCGGCCCGCCGGCGGCCAGGCGCTTGCGCAGCCCCGTGGTGAAGTACGTTCCCCCATCGGCCTTCAGGACTGCGCCCGAGGCGGTGAGCCTGTGCAGGCGGTACTCATACGCCGGCGTTCCCGCACCGGGCGCCACCGTGACAAAGCTGGCGCTGGCCATCACGCCGCCATCGCGCAGCGGCAGAGGCGAGCGGTACAGGGCCGGCCCGCCGTTGCCGGCGCTTGATGCGTCCGTCACCAGCGAGATGGCCATGGCCTGCGGCGCCACGTCGGGCCCGCCCTTGATGCGGTAGACCATGCCACCGCCATGCGTGCCGAACTCGGGCGCAGACACGGCGAAGTAGTCGCCCGGCACCAGCGGGTTCTCCTTGATGAAATGCGCGGAGTCGAATTTCAGGCCCTGCCCGACCAGCCCGGCGTTCACGCCCGAGGCGCCTTCGGTGGCGCTCAGGCCCGCGTTGAGGATGGTGGGCTCGGCGAAGATGCCCAGCTCGTGCCGGCCCACATGGTTCAGCGTCTCGGCGCCGGTGCCGTCCTGGTTGATCATCCAGGGCAGGAACATGTTGAAGCGGTGGATGCCAAAGCCCGCGGCGGGGTTGAAGCGCGGCTCGGGGAACACCTCGCGGACCAGCGTCGTGCCGGCACCGCCGTCGATCGGCTCCATCACGGCGCCCGCGCTCTCGTCGCGGAAGTTGAACAGGCCGTAGAACGGGTCGCCGACCTGCTGGTCGCGCTGCAGGTGGTCCCAGTTGGTGAACACCACGCGGCCGAATGAATCGACCACCGGCCTGAAGGCGCCGCTGGGCGCATGGTGCAGCAGCGTCACCGCGCCGGTTGCCGGGTCGAGCTTCCAGATGCCGCTGACGGTGGGCTGCTCCTCGTATTCGTCGAGCTGCGGCGCCAGGTGCGCGAACTGCGCCTGGGGGCCGGGGCGCGGGATGTCGCTGGAGAAAATGATGTGCCCGTTGCTGGCATACACCGGGCTGATGTTGTTGTAGCCCGCCGGCTGGTTCAGGCGGGTGAACTGCACCGCCTCGCCGCGGCGCAGGCCCGTGACTTCATAGACCTGCCAGCGCGAGGTGGCGCCCGTGCCCACCACGATGCTGACCAGCGCCTTCGCGCCCGAAGGGTGGACCGAGGGTTCGCGCACGGCGATGGCGTTGGCACCCGCCTGGTTTTCCAGCGGCACGCCGCCGCTCATGCCGAAGCCGGCCTCGGCCGTGAGGTTGCGCAACTCGGGCGCGCCGGCCGTGTCGCGGTAGGCCACCCACAGGTCGCCCCCGCGCGGCACCGCATCCACCGTGGGCAGGTGGTGGCCGAAGGTGGACGTGATCTTCATGAACGTGTCGCCGCCCACGGGCGCCTGCGTCACGAACAGGATGGAGGTCGCATGGGCGGGCAGGACGGGCCCGGGCGGCGGCGCATCGGGGCCGGCCGGCGGGCCGGGCTCTGCGCCCGGCGGGCTGCCGGGGTCCCCGGGCAGCACTGGCTCACCCGGTGCGGCAGGTGCCCCCGCACCGGGAACGGCGGGGGCGGCGCCATCGCCGGAGCCACCACCGCCACAGGCGGCAAGGCTTGCCGCAACCAGCACGGCGCAGCCGAGCAACTTCAGGGCCGATTCATCGGGGCGCATATCAGGAATCTCCAAAAGGACGCGAGTCTCGCCGCCGCACGTCGCTTGCGCGTCCCCCGCAGCGCAGGACGGCGAGGGGACGCGCGCTGGAGACACTGCGCT
This sequence comes from Pseudomonadota bacterium, assembly GCA_040385105.1. Taxonomy (GTDB): domain Bacteria; phylum Pseudomonadota; class Gammaproteobacteria; order Burkholderiales; family Burkholderiaceae_C; genus JACMQX01. Next base: position 57,086 of record JAZKHY010000031.1, on the reverse strand, counting down.
GCCATGCCGGCATCTCCGGCCTTCCTTCAATCCTCCATGCACAACCGTCAAAAATGATCATGAGAAAACTCTCCTACTTCAACGCCATGTCAATTCTTGGCGCCGTCACGCTGATCGCGTTCACCCTGCTGCTGTCCGCCTGCGGCGGCGGCGATGCTCCCGCTGCGGCCGCCACGGAGCAACCCGCCGCCACCGGCGGGCGCGACGTGATGCGCGACACCGAAGAAGTCCCGCTGTCGCTGGACGCACCGTTTGGCCTGCCGGTGGACGGCGAAATGCATGCGCTCGTTCGCGTGACCAACCCGACGCGGGTTTACCAGCGTCCCGGCACACCCAACGATGCAGTGGAAATCGTCACCGGATTCGCCAAGACGGTCTATGGCTGGGCCAACCACCTCGTGCACAACGTGGCGCCGGAAGACAACGTCTACAGCCACAGCCCGATGTGGGTGCGCTTTGAGGGGTATGACGGCGCCACCAAATACGAGAACCACTCGGACTGCAGCGGCTTCGTCACGCTGCTGATCCAGCATGTGTACGGCTTCACCTCCGACAACATCAAGACCTGGCTGGGTGCCACCAAGCCCACCTCCGCGCGCTACCACGATGCCATCGTTGCCGGAAAGCACTTCACGCGCATCACCCAGATCGCCGACGTTGCGCGCAACCAGATCATCGCCATCAAGTACCTTGACGACACCTCGTCCGGCACCGGCCACATGATGATCGTGAAGAACGCACCCGTGCTGCGCACCGCCACCAGCCCGGTGGTCGCCGGCACGACGCAGTACGAAGTTGAAATCGTCGACTCCACCGCGTCGCCCCATGGCAATGGCGACACGCGCCGCGACGCCGACGGCACGGAGCGCACGGGCGCCGGCATCGGCAAGATCCGCCTGTACACCGACAGCACCGGCAAGATCACCGGCTACACCTGGAGCCTGTCCAGCGGCTCGGACCACTACACGCCGGACCTGCGCAGCCTCGTCATCGGCCGCCTGACAGTGAACAAGGACACCTACTGAGCCGCAGCCCGGTAGCCGCCGGCTGCAGTTCACGCCGCGGATCCTGCACTTCGTCGCATCCGGGTTTTCGCAAAAGGCGCATTCCCGGACATTACATCCATCGACGACAGATTCGCCGCCGATAACAAGGCCAGCAAACTGACCAACCAACCTTAACCAACTGAAAGACCATCATGAAGAAAATCGCCCTCGCCTCCCTCATCCTCGCCGCCGGTGCAGCTTTCGCAGGCGAACCCGCCAGCTTTGGCCCCGTGTACACACCCGGCGCCGCAACCCGCGCTGAAGTGCGTGCCGAAGTCATCAACGCCGTGAAGAGCGACGCCCTGCCGCAAACCGGCGAAGTCGGCCAGTTCGCCGTCGAAGCCAAGTCCAGCGCAGTGCGTGACACCGCTGCCGTGCGCGACGAAGGCCGCCAGGCTGCACGCGCCTACGCCACCGTCGGCGAAGTCTGAGCCACGGCTGAATTCACAGGCGCCCACCGCGCCTCCTGAATCACAAAGCCCTCTGACCGGGACAACCTGGTCAGGGGGCTTTGGCTTGTCCGCTGCGCGCGCTGACCGTCATTCGACGGTCACACTCTTTGCAAGATTGCGCGGTTTATCCACATCGGTGCCACGTGCGACTGCTGTGTGATACGCCAGCAGCTGCAGCGGCACCACATGCAGCATCGGGCTGAGCGGGCCGTAGTGCTCGGGCATGCGGATGACGTGGATGCCCTCCTCGCTCTCGATGCGGGTGTCGGCATCGGCCAGCACATACAGCACGCCGCCGCGCGCGCGCACTTCCTGCATGTTGCTCTTGAGCTTTTCCAGCAGCGTGTCATTGGGCGCCACCGTGACCACCGGCATCGCACTGGTCACGAGCGCCAGCGGGCCGTGCTTGAGCTCGCCGGCGGCATAGGCCTCGGCATGGATGTAGGTGATCTCCTTGAGCTTCAGCGCGCCTTCCAGCGCGATCGGGTAGTGCAGGCCGCGCCCAAGGAACAGCGCGTTCTCCATCTTCGCGAAGTCCTCGGCCCAGCTGATCACCTGCGGCTCCAGCGCCAGCACGGCCTGCAGCGCGGCAGGCAGGTGGCGCATGGCCTTCAAGTGCGCGGCCTCTTCCTGGTCGCTGAGCCGGCCCTTGGCCTGGGCCAGCGCCAGCGTCAGCAGGAACAGGCCCGCCAGCTGCGTCGTGAAGGCCTTGGTCGATGCAACGCCAATCTCCACGCCGGCCCGGGTGATGTAGGCCAGGCTGCATTCGCGCACCATGGCGCTCGTGGCCACATTGCAGATGGTCAGGGTGTGCTTCATGCCAAGGCCCTGCGCATGGCGCAGCGCGGCCAGCGTGTCGGCCGTCTCACCTGACTGGGTGATGGTGACCACCAGCGTCTTCGGGTTGGGCACGGACTCGCGGTAACGGTATTCGCTGGCGATCTCCACCTGCGTGGGGATTTTCGCGATGCCCTCGAGCCAGAACTTCGCGGCGCAGCCGCTGTAGTAGCTGGTGCCGCAGGCCAGGATGAGCACCGAGTCGATCTCCCTGAACACCGTATGCGCGCCTTCGCCCGCGCGGTGGTTGCCAGACGCCTCGAAGAGCTCCGGCACGATGCCCTCCAGGCCTTCCAGCGTGTCGCCGATGGCGCGCGGCTGCTCGAAGATTTCCTTCTGCATGTAGTGGCGATACGGGCCGAGCTCGGCCGCGCCGCTGTGCGCGTGCACGGTTTTCACCGGCCGCTGCTGCGCGCCGACTGCCTTGTGGGCCTTGTCGACGATCCAGTACTTGCCCAGCTGCAGGTCAACGACGTCGCCTTCTTCCAGGTAGACGATCTGGCTGGTCACGCCGGCAAGCGCCATGGCGTCGCTGGCCAGGAAGTTCTCTCCGTCCTGGCCCACGCCGAGGATGAGCGGCGAGCCAGCGCGCGCGCCGATGACGCGGTGCGGCTCGTCCTTGCAGAACACCGCGATCGCATAGGCGCCGTGCAGCTGGCCCACCGCGGCCTTGACCGCCTCGAAAATGTCGCCGTCATAGAGGCTGTCCACCAGGTGCGCAATGACTTCGGTGTCGGTCTGGCTGTTGAACACATAGCCCCGGGCCCTGAGCGCGGCACGCAGTTCGTCATGGTTCTCGATGATGCCGTTGTGCACCAGCGCCACCCGCCCGGGCCGCGTCGCGGCATCTGCGCCGGGACCATGGCTGAAATGCGGATGGGCGTTATGCACCGCCGGCGCGCCATGGGTGGCCCAGCGGGTGTGGGCGATGCCGGTGGTGCCCTCAATGTGGTCGGCACTCACCTGCTCGAGCAGTTCGGCCACGCGCGAGGTGCTGCGCGCCCGCTGCAAGCCGCCCGCATGAACGGCCACGCCACAGGAGTCGTACCCGCGGTACTCCAGCCGCTGCAGGCCCTGCACGAGGATGGGGACGATGTTGCGGGTGGAAACCGCGCCGACGATGCCGCACATAAATGGCTCCTTAGATTCAATGGTCTGGACTTTAGGCGCCTGACTGAGAAATTAATGATTGAAATTCGTTCATTTATGGAATTTAATTCCCTAAATTTCCTGAAGAAGTTAATAATTTCAAAAAGTTGAATTCAATGGAACAAATCTCGCTAGACGAAACAGACTTCCGGCTGCTGGCGCAGCTCCAGCAGGACGCCTCGCTGAGCAACCAGGCACTGGCCGAGGCGGTTCATGTGTCACCACCCACTTGCCTGCGGCGCATCAAGCGGCTGCGTGATGCCGGGCTGATCGAGCGGCAGATCGCCATCCTCAGCACCGACAGGCTCGCCTCTGTCATTGGTCACGGGCTGAGCGCGATCGTCGAGATCACGCTCGACCGGCAGGGCGTGGAACACCTGGACGCCTTTGAGGCGCGGGTGGGAGCAGACCCCTCGGTCCAGCAATGCTGGCGCGTGTCACCCGGCCCCGACTTCATCCTGGTGGTCGCCGCCACGGACATGCCGGACTACCTGGCCCTGGCGCAGCGGCTGTTCGCGGGCGATGCCAATGTGCGCAACGTGAAGGCCTTCTTCAGCATCAAGCGCAGCAAGTTCGAGCCGCAGGTGCCGCTGGCTGCAGCCATGAAACGCGCGAAAGCCTGACCTCGCAGGCGCACGGCGGCCCGCTGCAGCGCGCCCCGCTTTGCGTTAGGCTCAAACGGATGACTTCCTCCTTTCCCAAACGCACGGCGTTGATCGTGCTCCTGCTGCTGGGCGTGTGCTTTGCCAGCAACCACATTGCGGCGCGGATTGCTTTCGACCATGGCACGGGCCTGGTCACGGCGGTGGTGGTGCGCTCGGGCGTTACCGCGCTGGCGCTTCTCGCCATCGTGAAATGGCAGGGCATCAGCCTGCGCCCGCCCATCGGCACCATGCGCTGGCTGCCTGTCCTCGGTCTGGTGGTGGCCGCCCAGAGCGTGCTGCTGTACTCGGCCGTGGCGCGCATTCCGGTGGCCATCGCACTGCTGTCGTTCAGCACCTTTCCTGCGCTCTACGCGCTGCTGTCATGGGCACTGGGCGGCAAGGCGCCAGGCGCGCGCGCGGGTGCCATCATGCTGTTGATCCTGCTGGGGCTGGCATTGGCGCTGGACGCGCCAGCGGCACTGGGCGCCACCACCAGGACGGGGCCTGCGCTGGCGACGGGCGTCATGTTCGGGCTGGGGGCGTCCGTGCTGTTCGCAGTGGCCCTCTGGGTCACGGAACACCGGCTCCAGCCGGTCGCAGGCTCGCTGCGCAGCATGACCACCATGGCCATAGTCAGCATCTCTGCACTGCTGGGCGGGCTCACCGGCGTGATGCCCGGCGCCCTGCACTGGCCGGCCGATGCCACAGGCTGGCTCGGCCTGGCGCTGCTCACCCTGCTCTATGGCACCGCGTTCTCCGGCCTGTTCGTGCTCATGCCCCGGCTGGACATGGCGCGCAACGCGGCCGCGCTGAACATCGAGCCGATTGCGGTGCTGGTGATGGGCTGGCTCATCCTGGGGCAGAAGCTCGCGGCCATCCAGGTGGCCGGCGCGCTGCTGGTGGTCACAGGCATTGTGTTGCTGGCGCGGCGCAAAGGTGGAACGGAACCCACCCCCGTCAGCGCATCATCTCGCCGCTGATGATGATCTTGCGTACTTCGGTCGTTCCGGCACCGATCTCAAGCAGCTTGATGGCGCGGTAGAGCCGGTTCACCTCCGACTCCCAGATGTAACCGGTGCCGCCGTGGATCTGCACGGCCTCATTGAGCACCTTGTTCATGGTTTCTGCCGCAAACATGACAGACGCGGCCGTGATCTTGTGGATGTCACCACGCCCGCCGCCGCCCACCTCAAGGTCATTGGCCGCCCGCAGCGCCTGATAGGTGAAGACGCGCATGGCCTCGACCCAGACAAACATGTCCGCCAGCTTGGACTGGATCATCTGGAAGCTGGCAATCGGCTTGCCGAACTGCTGCCTCGTCTGGGCGTATTCGAGCGACAGCTGCAGCGCGCGCTCCGAAATGCCAAGGCAGATGGGCGAGATCATCGCGCGCTCCAGGTCAAGGCCGCTCATGACGATCTTCACGCCCGTATCTTCCTCGCCGACGCGGTTGGCCGCAGGAACCCTGCAGTTCTCAAATACCAGCTCCGCGGTCTGGCTGCCACGAAAGCCCATCTTGGTGAGCTTCTGGGCCACCTTGAAGCCGGGGTAGTCCTTCTCCACGATAAAAGCTGAAATGCCCTTCGCACCCTTTTCGCGGTTGGTCTTTGCATAGACCAGCAGCACATCCGCCACCGGGCCGTTGGTGATGTAGATCTTGCTGCCGTTGAGCAGGTAGTGGTCGCCGTCTGGCGTGGCCGTTGTGCGCATCGAGCCGAGCGCGTCCGAGCCGGCGCCCGGCTCGGTCAGGCCCAGCGCGCCGATGGTCTGGCCGCTGCACAGCCCCGGCAGGTAGCGCTTGCGCTGGTCTTCGTTGGCATTGCGGTAAATGTTGTAGAGGCACAGGTTCTCATGTGCCACCCAGCTCAGCGCCAGAGCGTGGTTCCAGCGCGCAAATGCCTGCAGCACCAACCCGCTGGTGAACATGTCCAGTCCGGCGCCGCCATAGGTTTCGGGCACGGTAATGCCGAAGTAACCCGTCTTGCCTATGGTGCGGAAGGCGTCTTCGGGCCACCACTCCTCGTTGTCCATGCGCGGCGACAGCGGGTAAAGCTCCTGCCTGGCAAAGCGGTCAGCGTCGTCGAGCATGCCCTGCTCGTCGTTGGACAGGCCGGCAAAGCGCTGCATGGGGGAAACGGAAAGGGTTGATGTGTTCATGTGAGGTTCGGGAATGGATTGTCTGGAAACTGGCGGGGCGCGGCTTCAGGCCGCCCGCCTCTCTGAAAAAGCCGAAACACGCGCGGCAAAGTCCGGCGTCGCGGCGCAGCGCAGGAATGCCGCCTTCTCGCGGTACAGGTGCGCCTTCAGGGCATCGAATGACTGGGCCGCCACGAGCTGCTTGAGCTCGCGCAGGGACTGCTCGGGCAAGGCCAGCATCTCGGCCACCCACAGGTCCGTCTGCTGCTGCAGTTCCCCATCATCTGCAACGCGGTTGACAAGGCCCAGCTGCTGCGCCTTGTCCGCAGTGATCCTGCCGCCCGTGGTCAATGCCTCCAGGCCGCGCGCATGGCCCAGCCGTTGCGTCAGGAAGAAGCTCAGGCCGCCGTCGGCCGGCGCGCCCAGCGCCGGGTATGCGACCACAAACCGCGCGGAGCGCGCAGCCACCACAAAGTCGCAGGCCATCGCGAGGGAAAAGCCGCCGCCGGCAAGCGCGCCGTGGGCGCAGGCAACCACCGGCATGGGCAGGCGCTGCAGCCCCAGCACGCATTCATGAAACGGGTCGATCGTCGCCTCGATGAACCCGGGCAGGTTGTCACGGTGCGCATGCATGGCGGCGACATCGCCGCCCGCACAGAAGGACCGCCCCGCGCCGCGAAGCACCACCACCCGGACGGCAGGGTTCACACCCGCCCGGGCGATCTCGTCACGCAATACCGCAGCCATGTGGCTGTCCAGCGCATTGAGCCGGTCGGGCCGGTTGAGCGTCAGTGTCAGCACCGCCCCCTCCTGCGAGGACAGGATCGGCGAGGGAGCGTTACCGCTCGCAGCCGAGTCAGAACCCTGTATTTGAGTCATTTTCAAATTTGTCTTGAAGAGGATCAATATGTACTCCTCATCGTCAAATCTACATCACAGGGTAAACACCAGTTTTTTCCGATTTTCAGAGCGAAAATTTACTGAGTCCCGAAGAAATTGAGCTTCCTGTTAGGGAAATCCATAGGTCTCCATATTTTTGAGTACGGGTCATAATTTACCCATTCCAGGAGACCACCATGACTTCAACCGACCCCGGCAACGGGGCCAGCAGGCACCAGGCATGCTGAGCATCACCAACCTCCAGGTCTTCTACGACCATGCGGTTGAAGCCGTGCGCGATGTTTCGCTGGAGGTCGGCGCGGGCCGCATCGTCGCGCTGCTGGGCAGCAATGGCGCAGGCAAATCCACCGTGCTCAAGGCCATCAGCGGCGTGCTTTACCCGGAAGAAGGCGAGATCACCGGCGGCGCCATTTCGTATGAGGGCAAGCCGATCGCCGCCCTGGCCCCGCATGAAATCGTCAGGCTGGGCCTGGTTCAGGTGCCGGAGGGGCGCCGGCTTTTTGACACGCTGACGGTGGAGGAAAACCTGCTCATGGGCGGTTACGCGCGCCCTGCGGGCGAATCGGCAGAAGCCATGGCCCAGATATTCAGGCTGTTCCCCGCCATCGAGTCCCACCGGCACCGGGTTTCGGGCTACCTGTCAGGCGGCCAGCAGCAGATGGTTGCCATCGGCCGCGCGCTGATGGGCCAGCCCAGGCTGCTGCTGCTGGACGAGCCCTCGCTCGGCCTGGCGCCGCAGATCATTGCCGAGATCTTCCAGGCCATCCGGCAACTGCGCGACAGCCGGGGCCTGACAGTGTTGCTGGTGGAGCAGAACGCACAGCTGGCCCTGTCGGTGGCCGACTACGGCTACATCATGGAGCGCGGCCGCATCGTGCTGGATGACACCCCGCAGAAGCTGCTGGCCAATGACGACGTGAAGGAGTTCTACCTGGGCGTGCAGAACAGCGGCGAACGCCGCAGCATGCGCGACATCAAGCACTACAAGCGGCGCAAGAGGTGGCTGTCATGAACGCCCCCGTGCAAGCCAATCCAGCGACGCCGATCCTCGAGTTCTCAGATGTGTCCAAGCGCTTCGGCGGCCTGGAGGCACTGGGCAACATCAACCTGCGGGTGGCCAGGGGCGAGATCTGCAGCGTCATCGGCCCCAACGGTGCGGGCAAGACCACCCTCTTCAACCTGGCTTCGTGCCTGCTGAAGCCCACCACCGGCAGCATCAGCTTCGACGGTGAAGACATCACCGGCCTGCCCGCCCACAAGCTGGCGCGGCGCGGAATGGCGCGTACGTTCCAGAACCTTGCCGTGTTCAAGCACGAGACCGTCATCAACAACATCCTCACCGGCATGCATTCACGCCTGACAACCGGCATCTTCGGCGCTGCCCTGTTCTGGGGCGCCACCCGCAATGCCGAGATCAGCGCGCGAGAAACGGCAGAAGAGATCGTCGAGTTCCTGGAGATCGAGTCGATCCGCGACCTGCCGGTGGGAACCCTTTCCTATGGCCTGCAGAAGCGGGTTGAGCTTGGCCGCGCACTGGCGATGCAGCCCAAGCTGCTGGTGCTGGACGAAATGGTCTCCGGCATGAACCAGGAAGAGACGGAAGACATTGCACGTTTCATCCTGGACATCCGGGAAGACCGGAACGTGACGGTGATGATGATCGAGCATGAGATGGGCATCGTGATGGATATTTCAGACCATGTCTGCGTGCTCAACTTCGGGCGGAAGATTGCCGACGGCACGCCTGCGGCCGTCTCGGGGGACCCGGCCGTGATCGCGGCCTACCTCGGCCATGACCTGGAGGCCAGCGCATGACCCGCCCTGATCCAGCCATCGCAGACCTGCAGCTCCCGCCCGGCCTTGCGGAAGGCGAGGCCACCATGCCCGGCCTGCTGCGGCACCGCGCGCGCACCACGCCAGGCCAGATCGCGCTGCGCGAGAAGACGCGCGGCATCTGGCAAGGCACCACCTGGCAAGGCTATTTCGAGAACGTGCGCGCCTTCGCGCTGTACCTCAAGGCGCAGGGCTTCATGCCCGGCGACAAGCTCATCATTGCCTCTGACGGCACGCCCGAATGGTTCTTTGCCGACCTGGCAGCACAGTCGCTTGGCGGCGTGACGGTCGGCATCTACCCGACCAACCCCTGGCCCGAACTGCAATACATCGCGCGGCACTGCCGGGCGCGCTTCGCCGTCTGCGGCGACCAGGAGCAGACCGACAAGGTGCTGACCGCCATGCAGCGCGAAGGCGGCCTTCCCGACATGCAGCGCGTGCTGACTGTGGACTGGAAAGGCATGCGGCAATACACCGACAGCTGCCTGGCGCCATTCAGCGACGCCGTCGAACAGGGCAGGCAACTGGCGGCAAAGCCCGAAGAAGCCACCGCCCTTGAACTGTCCATCGACAACCTTCGCGCAGAGCAGGACGCGCTCATCGTCTACACCTCAGGCACCACCGGCATGCCCAAGGGCGCACGCATCTCGCACCGGGGCATCCTGTCGGACGCATGGGCACTGGGCCAGATCCACGGCTTCGCCGGCAAGCCGGTATCGGTAGTCTGCTACCTGCCGCTGTGCCACGTAGCCGAGCGCCTGATGTCGCCCGTGATGCAACTGGCCTACGGCACGGTGGTGTACTTTGCCGAGTCGATCGACACCGTCACCCAGAACCTGCGCGAGATCGGCCCCAGCTTCTTCTTCGGCGTGCCCCGCATCTGGGAAAAACTGCAGTATGAAATCCTGATCAAGTCACGCGACGCGAGGCCGCTGGCGCAGTGGGCGTTCAAAAAGGCGCTGGCCATTGGCACGCCGATCGCCGAGCGCACGATCAGCAACGGCGGCAACCCGGCCAGCCTGCGCGACGCTGTCACCGGCTGGCTGCTGCGGGTCACGGTCTTCAGCAACCTGCTGGCCAGCATCGGGCTTGACCGCACCTGGATCTCCATGACCGGCGGCGCATCGATCTCGCCCACGGTCATCCTGTTCTTCCGCGCGATGGGCGTGCCGATCTACCAGATCTACGGCATGACGGAATGCAGCGGCGCCAGCCACGGGCAGTCAAAAAGCATGTCGCGCCTGGGCTGGTGCGGTCCGCCGCTGCCCGCTATCGTCGAGCAGCGCGTCCAGCCCGATGGCGAGCTGCAGCTGCGCGGCCGCATCGTCTTCAACGGCTACCTCTATGACGAAGCCGCCACCGCTGCTGCGTTTACCGACGGCTGGCTCAACACCGGCGACGTGGTCGAGCTTGATGAAGCGACAGGCCAGGTACAGATCATCGACCGGAAAAAGGCCATCCTGATCACCAGTGGCGGCAAGAACATCACGCCATCGCTGATAGAGAACACGCTCAAGGAAAGCCTCTACATCAGCGAGGCCGTGCTGCTGGGCGACGGCCGGCACTTCGTCTCGGCGCTGATCCAGATCGACCTGGATACCGTCGGCAAATGGGCGCAGGAGCGCGGCATGGCCTACACGACCTACGAGACGCTGGCAGCCCTGGACGCAGTCAGGGAACTGATTTCCCAGGATGTTGACCGCGTCAACGCCCGCTTCTCGCGGGTGGAGAACATCCGCAAGTTCGTCATCCTGCGCAAGCAGCTTGACCACGACGACGGCGAGCTCACGGCCACCATGAAGGTGCGCCGCAATGTGATCGAAAAGAAGTTCGCCGCCGAAATCAGCGAAATCTACGGCCCCGCAAAGGAAGCAGCATGAACTACTTCATGAACCTCGTGATGTCCGGGCTGGTCATCGGCACGCTCTACGGCATGGTGGCCATGGGCTTTGCCATCATCTACCGCGCCACCGGCATGGTGAACTTTGCCCAGGGCGAAGTCATGATGCTGATCGCCTACATGAGCTACACCTTCGCGACCATCCCCGGCCTGACATTCCTCCCGCTGCTGGTCTGCGTGCTGACCGCTTCCATTGCGCTGGGCCTGTTCATTGAATGGGCCTTCATCCGCCCGATGCTGGGCGAGCCCATGTTCTCAAGGGTCATGGTCACCATCGGCCTGGCAGTGGTCATACGCTCTGTCGTCATCCTGATCTGGGGCGTGGAGCCCACGGCCTTCCCCCGGCCGTTTGGCAACACGGTCATCCGCTTCGGCGAGATGGCGCTGTACCCGGGCCAGATCTTCGCACTGGGGTCGCTGGCGGTGCTGACGCTGTCCATGTGGCTGTTCTTCAGGCGCTCGCGTGTGGGGATTGCGATGCGGGCTACCTCCAACAATGAAACCACCGCGCTGCTGATGGGCATCAATGTCAAACGCATCAGCGCGATTGCCTGGGCGCTCTCGGCCGTGTTCGCCGCATTCTCCGGCCTGGCCTTCTGCCTGATGTTCAGCCTGGAGCCGGAGATTTCCCAGATGGGCCTGCGCGGCTTCCCCGCCACCATCCTGGGCGGGCTGGACTCGGTGGTGGGTGGCGCTTTCGGCGGGCTGGTCATTGGCGTGGTGGAGAACCTGGCCGGCGGCTACCTGGGCCGCGGGCTGAAGGAAATCGCGGGGTTTGTCCTCATCATCGTCGTGCTGATGGTCAAACCCTATGGACTGTTTGGCCAACGTGAAATCGAGCGTGTCTGATGCGCAGCCGTACCTACCAGAACTCCTACGCGGGCCTCGTGGCCCTGTCCAGCCAGCCGGCTGCCTGGGCCTGGGCTGCCATCGGCCTGCTGGCCATGGCCCTGATGCCGCTGCTGTTCGGCTCCTTCGGGTTGAACATGCTGACGGCCATCCTGGTCGCCTCCATCGGCGTGCTCGGCCTCAACCTGCTGTCCGGCGTCGCAGGCCAGATCTCCCTGGGCCATGCCGGCTTCCTGCTGATCGGCGCCTATGCGCAGGCCATCCTGACGACCGACTACAAGGTGCCGACGCTTGCGGCCATCTTCCTGTCGGGCCTGGTGGCGGCCATCGCCAGCCTGGTGGTCGGCATTCCTTCACTGCGGCTCAAGGGCCTGTACCTGGCCATCACCACGCTGGCGTTCACCTTCATCGTGCGCCATATCGTGCTGTTTGCCGAAGGCATCACCCGCGGTTCCACCGGCATGCCGGTCGAGGCGCTCAGCGTCTTCGGCTTCTCCTTCAAGGGCGATGTGCGCTTCTACTACGCGGCGCTGGTGATGCTGGTGGTATTTGTGCTGATCACGCTGAACCTGATGCGCTCGCGCATCGGCCGCGCATGGCTGGCCCTGCGCGACCATGACATCGCCGCGCGCGCCATGGGCATTGACCTGATGCGCTACAAGCTGCTGGCCTTCATGGTCAGCGCGTTCTACACCGGCGTTGCCGGCGCCATGGTGGCGCTGCAGACACGCTTCATCAATGTGGACACCTTCAGCATCCTGATCAGCATCGAGGCCCTCGCCATGATCATCGTCGGCGGCATGGGCCGCATCCACGGCGCCATCCTGGGCGCGGCGCTGATCATCCTGCTGCCTGAACTGCTGAGCGTCGGCTTTGCAGCCGCCGGGGACAACTTCAAGACCCTGATGGCGGACCGCATCTACGAAGTCAAGGGAATGATGTATGGGGTTGTCATCCTTCTCTTCCTGAGGCTGGAGCCTGAAGGCATGGCCGGCATCTGGCGCAAGTCCAAGCGGTTCTGGGTTCAATGGCCACTCTCGCAATAAGCATGCAGCGAGCTGCCAACGCATTCGCACGGCACCGGAATCCCCCGGCGCCGGCGTTTATTCAAAGGAGACAACATGAGCGATAAATTCAAGAACGCGGTCCACCGGCTCGCGAAATGGTCTGCCCTCACGCTGGCTGCCGCTGCCGCCATGGCCGCTTCAGCCCAGGACGTCGGCGTCACTGCAACCGAGATCCTGATCGGCGAGGTCCAGCCCATGTCGGGGCCGGCATCGCTCATCGGCAAGGCAGGTGCGGCCGGCTCCAAGCTGGCCATTGCCGAGATCAACGCCAACGGCGGCATCAACGGCCGCAAGCTGCGCGCCATCTATGAAGACGACGGCTATGTGCCGGCGCGCTCGGTGTCGTCGGTCAAGAAGCTGATTGACTCCGACAAGGTGTTCGGCCTGACCGGCACCACCGGCAGCTCACACATGGTGGCCATGCTGCCGACCATTGAAGAAGCGAAGATCCCGACCATCGTGCACATGGCGCCCAACCCCGCCATCGTCTCGCCACGCCGCCCCACAGTCTTCATGATCGGCCCTGACTACGACTATGCAGGCTACGTGCCCATCCGCCACATGGTCGAGAAGATGAACAAGAAGGGCGGCAAGTACGGCATCCTGTACCAGGACGACGACTTCGGCAAGGCGCTGCTGGCCGGCTACCAGAAGGCGGTCAAGCAATACAACCTGAACAGCGTTGCAGAGATCCCTTTCAAGCGCGGCGCTAAGGACTTTTCCGCCGAAGTGCTGACCCTGAAAGACAAGGGCGCAGACGCCGTGTACCTCGGCACGCTGACCACCGAGTCGGCCTCCATCATGTCGGAGTTCCGCCGCCTGAACATGGACGTCACCCTGGGCACGCTCTGGGCCGGCCAGCTGCCTGCAGCCGTCAAGCTTGCGGCACCGTCGGGCTACCAGTACCTGATTCCGGACTACTACGCCTCCAACTATGACCCCGCAGGCCAGGCACTGATGGAAAAGGCAAAGAAATTCCTCAGTGCGGACGACTTCGCCAACTTCAACCGCTACACCGTCAGCGGCTATGTCGGCACACTGGTTTTCGCCGAAGGCATCCGCCGCTGCGGCGCCAACGTGACGCGGGTCTGCGTGGTCAACGAGCTGAACAAGCTGCAGAACTTCCAGACCGGCGGCTTGAGCGGCCCTGTGTCGTTCAACAACCCCAAGGCCCAGGCGGTTCTGCCGATCAAGCTGTTCCAGACGGACCCGGCCAGCGGCACCGTCAAGTCGGTCACGGACTTCATCGCCTACTGATCGCGCCACAAGCCAGACCAGCCTGACCACCTGCAACCCAACCGCCTTGCGCCCCATACGATGACCCAACCCAGCACAAACTCCCCTGCCGCCGTTGACGGCCCTGACGGCCCGGGGAGCATGACGCGCTACCGGTCCGCCTTCCGGGCGGGCCTGTTCGAGGGCAAGACCGTCATCGTCACCGGCGGGGGCAGCGGGCTGGGCCGGTGCGCGGCGCATGAGCTGGCCAGCCTGGGGGCGCATGTCGCGCTGGTCGGCCGGCAGGCCTCCAAGCTGGAAGCCGTCGCGGCCGAGGTAGCGTCCATCTACCCCGAGCGTGCCGGTGACGTCAGCACGGCCGTCTGCGACATCCGTGATGAAACGGCAGTCCGCGAAACCGTTGCGGCCATCCTGCAAAGGCATGGCCGCATCGACGGGCTTTTCAACTGTGCCGGCGGGCAGTTCCCCGCCAGGCTGCGCGACATCTCGCTCAAGGGCTGGGACGCAGTGGTTCGCAACAACCTGCACGGCACCTTCCTTTTTTCGCGTGAGTGCTTCACCCAGTGGATGGAGCACCACGGCGGCAGCATCGTCAACATGCTGGCCGACATCTGGGGCGGCCTGCCCGGCATGGGCCACTCGGGCGCTGCACGGGGCGGGGTGCTCACCCTGACCGAAACAGCCGCCTGCGAATGGGGCCATGCCGGGGTGCGGGTCAATGCCGTGGCGCCGGGCTGGATCGCCTCCGCAGGCATTGACACCTATGACGAGGAATACCGCAATGTGCTGCGCGGCCTGCGCAGCAAGGTGCCGCTGCAGCGCTTTGGCACCGAGGCCGAGCTGTCTTCAGCAGCGGTCTACCTGCTGTCTGAAGCGGCAGGCTTCATCAGCGGCAGCGTCATACGGGTTGACGGCGGCGTACCGACGGCGCGGCACAGCTGGAAGCTGCAACCTGCCGAACGCAGCTTTGCGTTCAACGGCTTTCCGCAATACCAGCCGCCCGCAACCTTTGCCGATGGTTCCGGAACCGGGAAAGGGCAAAAATGAACCACAACCATGCACAGCTGATCGTCGAGCAGCGGGGCGCCGCCTGCCACATCACCATCAACCGCGCCGACGAGCACAACACCATGACCGACGTGGTGATGGAAGAACTCATCGCCGCCTTCCGGCATGCGGAAGCAATGGAAGGCGTGCGGGCCATTGTGCTGACCGGTGCGGGCACCCAGACCTTCTGCGCCGGCGGCAAGCTCAAGCCAACTGCCGACGGCTCGCCATTTGCCCTGGAGCCCGGCCGCTTCGACAACCCGATCGCCGACATGTTCAAGGCGCTGGACCGATGCAACCTGCCCGTCATTGCGCGGGTCAACGGCAGCGCCTTTGGCGGCGGGCTCGGCCTGATCTGCGCCTGCGACTTTGCCATTGCGGTGGACAGCGCGAAGTTCGGCACCACAGAGGCGCGGGTTGGCGTCTTCCCGATGATGATCCTGCCGGTGCTGATGCGCGTCATACCGCGCCGCCGGCTCCAGGAGATGTGCTTCTTTGCCCACCGGTTCACGGCTGCGGAGGCCAGGGCGTTCGACATCGTCAACGAAGTCGTGCCGGCGGAAGGGCTGGACGCGGCCATTGACGCGATGGTCGGCAAGCTGGCTGCCAACTCACCCGTTGCACTGCGCATCGGGCGGCGCGCCATTTCCGCCGTGACAGACCTTTCCTTCTCGGATGCCCTGAACCTCACGCAGGCGGTACTGCCCATCCTGTCGCAGAGCGAAGACACCAAGGAAGGCATGAAAGCCTTTGCAGAGCGCCGCCCGCCCGTGTGGCCTGGCTGCTGAACCCTTTGACGCACA
Source organism: Pseudomonadota bacterium (assembly GCA_040385105.1). Taxonomy (GTDB): domain Bacteria; phylum Pseudomonadota; class Gammaproteobacteria; order Burkholderiales; family Burkholderiaceae_C; genus JACMQX01. The sequence continues at coordinate 41,187 of JAZKHY010000031.1, read as the reverse complement.
TGACAAGCAACCCAACACCCCGCACACGGCCCCTGCGCATAGGCTGCGCCACAGGCTTCTGGGGCGACTCGGAAGCCGGCGCTGCACAGCTGGTAAAGCAGGGCAGCATTGACTACCTGGTGTTTGACTTCCTCGCCGAGATCACCATGTCGCTGCTGGCGCGCGCACGTGCCAAGACGCCGGAAGCCGGCTATGCGCCCGACTTTGTGCGCATCGTCGCTTCGCTGGCCGGGGAGCTGAAGGCGCGAGGCATCAAGGTCGTGTCCAACGCCGGCGGCGTCAACCCCCGGGCCTGCGGCGAGGAGCTGGCAAGGCAGCTGGCTGCGCTGGGCATCGATCTGAAAATTGCAGTCATTGAAGGCGACGACCTTTCGCCCCGTGCCGATGAATTCAGGGCGGGCGGTGTCCGCGAGATGTTCAGCGGCGCGGCCATGCCCGCGAAGTTCCTCAGTGTCAACGCCTACCTCGGCGCGCAGCCGGTCGCAGCAGCGCTGGGCGCAGGGGCCGACATCGTCATCACCGGCCGCGTGGTTGACAGCGCGGTGACACTCGGGCCCCTGGTGCATGAGTTTGGCTGGGCCTGGAACGACTGGGACAAGCTCGCGACCGGCAGCCTTGCGGGCCACGTCATCGAATGCGGCACACAGGCCACAGGCGGCATCTTCACCGACTGGGAACGCGTGCCGGGCTGGGACGACATGGGCTTTCCCATTGCCGAATGCGAGTCGTCTGGCGCCAGCTTCGTGCTGACCAAGCCACCCGGCACCGGCGGCCTGGTGGAGCCCGCCTGCGTGGCCGAGCAGGTGCTCTATGAAATCGGCGATCCGGCAGCCTACCTGCTGCCCGACGTGGCCTGCGATTTCCGCAACGTCACCCTGCAGCAGGACGGCCCGGACCGCGTGAGGGTCAGCGGCGCGCGCGGCGCGGCGGCGCCGTCCAGCTACAAGGTCAGCGCCACCTTCGCAGATGGCTGGCGGCTGTTCACCACCCTCATGATCGGCGGGGCTGACGCGCCGCGCAAGGCACAGCGCACCGGCGAAGCCATCCTCAAGCGCAGCCGCCGCCTGCTTGCGGAACGCGGCATCGGCGACTTTGCCGAGACCAGCCTGGAGGTGATGGGCGCCGAATCAACTTACGGCCCGCATTCACGCGCCGACGGCACACGTGAAGTGATCCTCAAGATCGCAGCCAAACATGCATCGCGCGACGCGCTGGAGCTGCTGGCGCGCGAGATTGCTCCGGCGGCTACGGCCATGGCGCAGGGCATCACAGGTTTCGCAGCCGGACGCCCCTCCCCTTCTCCCGTCGTTCGCCTGTTCTCGTTCCTGGCGGACAGGACGCGGGTGAAAGCGTCGGTCATCCTCGACGGCAAGCCCCTGCCTTTTGAAGAAGCCTTCAGCCCACCGGCGCAGACCACGCGCAGAGAGCTGCCCACCACCGCATCAACGGCGCCCACGGACCAGGGTCCGGTCGTGACCGTACCGTTGCTGCGCGTCGCGCACGGCCGCAGCGGCGACAAGGGCGACATGGCCAACATCGGCATCATCGCCCGCAGCGACTCGCTCTATGCCGTCCTGCAGCAGTCCCTGACTGCTGAAGCTGTAGCCGGATATCTCGGACATGTCGCGCTCGGCAAGGTGACGCGCTACAGTTTGCCCGGCTTCAATGCCCTGAACTTCACGCTTGACAATGCACTCGGCGGCGGCGGCGTGGCGTCCCTGCGCTACGACCCGCAGGGCAAGGCACTGGCCCAGATGTTGCTGGATCTTCCTGTCAGCATTCCTGCCACCTTTCTCGAGAACCTGCCATGAAAACAGTTGCCGATAACCAGAGCGAGCAGGACACCGACGCCCTGCCAACCAATGCCGCCGGCAAGCAGACACCCCGCCGCCTGCGCCGAGCTGCAGAAATCATTGCCGCAGCCCGCGAAACCTTCCTTGAAAAGGGCTTTGAGCGTGCGTCGGTCAGCGAAATCGCCGCGAAGGTGGGCGTGGTGGAGGGCCTGCTCTACTCCTACTTCCCGACCAAGCGCGACATGCTCAATGAAGTCCTGCGCGGCATGTACGAACCCCTGATCAGCGAGATGGAGCTGGGCTTCAGCCGCCTGCAGGGCCTGCGCAGCCGAATGCGGTTCCTGATCTGGCGTCACCTGCGGGTGTACGTTGAAGACCCGGGCCTGTCGCGCCTGGTGCTGCATGAGGTGCGAACCCGGCCCGAGTACTTCAACTCGGCACTGCATGAGTTGCATGTCCGGTATACCGCCTTCCTGATGCGCACTGTGCGCGATGCGATTGCCAGCGGCGAGCTGCCTGCCGACACCGACGGCGAGATGGTGCGGGGCATGGTCTACGGCGGCATTGAGCACCGCATGTGGGGCGTGCTGTTCGGCCGCGACACGGTCGATGTGGAAGTTGCCGCCGACCGCTTCACTGCCATGGTGCTGCAGGGCATCCTGCCGCAGGGTGCTGCCGATGCCGCCGGCGGCGCGCCAGCGGCACAGGCAACAAGCCGCGCTGACATCGAGCGCCGGCTGGACCGGCTTGAAAAAATCATCGCTGCCGGTGCCGCAGGCGCCCCCGCAGCTACCGGATCCCCTGCAACCGAAACACCTCCGGCTGCCACCGCGCCGGCAAAGCCGCGCCGCAAGAAAACCACATGACCGCCATCAAAAAACTCTTCATTGCCAACCGGGCCGAGATCGCCCTGCGCATCGTGCGTACCGCGCGGCGCATGGGTATCGCCACCGTTGTCCCGGTCCACAGCCAGGACCAGTTTGGCCCGGCCCTAGCCGAAGCCGATGAAACCGTGGAAGTCTTCGGCATGCCGGCCGTCGCAGCATGGCTGGACATTCCGGGCATGATCCGCGCAGCCATCGACTCCGGCTGTGATGCTGTCCACCCCGGCTACGGCTTTCTGTCTGAAAACGCCGCATTCGCCAAGGCTGTTGAAGAAGCGGGGCTGATCTTCGTGGGTCCGCCCGCCCCGGTGATCGAGCTCATGGGCGACAAGATCACCGCGCGCCGCTTCGCAGTCACCCAGGGCATGCCCGTCACCCCGTCCGCAGACGAAGCGGAAGACGCTGCCACCTTCGAGCAGCGTGCGCTGTCGGTGGGCTTCCCGATGCTGGTGAAGGGCGCCGCAGGCGGCGGTGGCAAGGGCATGCAGATTGCCCGCCGCGCAGAAGACCTTTCCCATGCCGTCAGCGTGGCGCGCGCCGAGAGCCAGCGCTACTTCGGGGACGGACGGCTGTTTGCCGAACGCTTTGTCGAGCAGCCACGCCATATTGAAGTGCAGGTCTTCGGCGATACGCACGGCAATGTCATCCACCTGGGCGAGCGCGAGTGCTCCATCCAGCGGCGCTTCCAGAAGCTGATCGAGGAATCGCCGGCACCGGCGCTGCCTGTGGAACTGCGCAACCGCATCTGCAATGCAGCCGTCAGGCTCGCCGCAGCTGCGAAATATGTCAATGCCGGAACGGTGGAATGCATCGTCTCGCCTGCCGGTGAATTCTTCTTTCTGGAGATGAACACGCGCCTGCAGGTCGAGCACCCGGTCACCGAAATGGTCACCGGACTTGACCTGGTGGAACTGCAGCTGCGCGTGGCCCAGGGCGAGGTGCTGCCCATCACGCAGGATGAAGTCCGCTTCAGCGGCCATGCGATTGAATGCCGTATCCTGGCTGAAGATGCCGATGCAGGCTTTGTGCCCGACACCGGCAAGGTGCTGCTGCTGAACTGCCCCACCGGCCCCGGCGTGCGCTTTGACTGCGGCGTGACGCAGGGCGCGCCGGTCACGGCTGATTTCGACTCCATGCTGGCCAAGCTGGTGGTGCATGGCGCGGACCGCGCACTGGCCATCTCGCGCATGCGCAGCGCCCTGGCCGAGACCACGATGCTGGGGGTCACCATCAACAACGATTTCCTGTCGCGGGTGCTGCAGCACCCCGCTTTTGCACGCGGCGAGACGGATACCGGATTCCTGGAGCGCCACAAGGCCGCACTGGCGCCTGCTGCCCTTGATGAAACCGGCCGGCAGATGCTGCTGGCCGTCGCTGCCAGTACAGCGCCCGACATCTCCGCCACCCGTATTCCCGAACCCTACGCCTCCATGGGCGCATGGCGCAACTGACTGCCAAGATGACCACACTACAGATAACAGGTACCCCCGAACTGCACCAGGTGCAAGTACGGACCGATGCAGTCCATGTTGGCGGCGTTGCCATCCAGGTCCGCAAGGCCGGAGCCGGCGCCTTCGTGGCAACGCACAACGGCCGCACCGAGCGCCTGCGTGCGGTGGCGCATGGCGACACGCTCCATGTGCAACTGCGCGGGCGCAGCTACCGCATCAATCGCGTGGACCCGACACGCGCTGCAGCAGGCGGCGCAGCAGGCGGCGCGGGCGTGTCGCATGCGCCCATGCCCGGGGTCGTGATCTCGCTGCTTGTGGCGGCCGGAGAGCAAGTCCGCACGGGCGATGCCCTGCTGGTCATTGAAAGCATGAAGCTTCAGATGACGATCTGCGCAGACCTGGACGGCGCAGTGGCCGAGCTTCCGCTGGCCGTGGGCCAGACCTTCCAGCGCAACGACATGCTGGTGCGCCTTGCACCCGCCGGGAAAGTCACAGGAGAAGGCGCATGAGCCGCATCATCAGCAAGATAGACACTGCGTCGGCGCTGTACAAAAAGAATCATGCCGCCATGACGGACAAGGTCCAGGCGCTGCAGGCCAGGGTGCATGCGGCGCGCTTTGAACGGCCCGAACGCGACATCGAACGCCTGCACCGGCAGAAAAAACTCACCGTGCGCGAAAGGCTGGACCTGCTGCTGGACCCAGGCACGCCCTTTCTGGAACTCAGCACGCTGGCCGCCAACAAGGCCTATGACGGCGAGGTCCAGGGTGCTGGCCAGGTCAGCGGCATTGGCATCATCGACGGCCGCGAGGTGATCGTCCATGCCGACGACCCCAGCATCAAGGGGGGCGCATGGTACCCGCTGTCCGTCAAGAAGATCGTCCGCACGCTGGACATCGCCATCGAGAACCGCCTGCCGGTGATCCACCTGTGCGACAGCGCCGGCGGCTTCCTTCCGCTGCAATCCGACCTGTTTCCGGACCGCCATGCAGCCGGCCGCATCTTCCGCAATCAGTGCACCCTGTCCAAGATGGGCGTGCCGCAGATTGCGGTGGTGCTGGGCCACTGCACGGCTGGTGGCGCGTACATTCCGGCGCTGTGCGACTACAGCGTCATCGTGCGCGGCAATGGCGGCGTTTTCCTGGGCGGCCCGCCGCTGGTCAAGGCCGCCACCGGCGAAGTGGTGACGGCCGAGGCACTGGGCGGCGCCACCATGCACACCACAATATCAGGCACCTGCGACTATGCCGCAGACGACGAGCCGCACGCCATGGCGATTGCGCGCGACATCTTTGCCAACACCTCGCCCATACAGAAGCAGGCGATTGACCGCGTCCCTGCCGAGGCACCGTACTACGACCCGAAGGAGCTGTACGGCATCATCCCCACCGACTGGAAAACCGGCTTTGACATGCGTGAGGTGATCGCCCGTGTGGTTGACGGCAGCAACTTCCATGAATACCAGCCGGACTACGGCAAGACCATGATCTGCGGCTATGCACGCATCTGGGGCTGCAAGGTCGGCATCCTGGCCAACAACGGCGTGCTGTTCAACGACAGCTCGCTCAAGGCCGCGCATTTCATGCGCCTGTGCGACCGTGACCGCACCCCGCTGGTGTTCCTGCAGAACATCACCGGCTACATGGTCGGCCGTGAATATGAAGAACGCGGCATCACCAAGGATGGCGCCAAGATGATCATGACGCAGGTGGGCTGCACCGTGCCGAAGTTCACCGTCATCGTCGGCGGCTCTTTCGGGGCCGGCAACTACGGCATGTGCGGCCGGGCATTTGACGGCCGCTTCCTCTGGATGTGGCCGCAGTCACAGATCGCCGTCATGGGCGCCGAGCAGGCGGCCAACACCCTGGCCGACGTGAAGATCCGGCAGCTGGAACGCCAGGGCAACAAGCTCAGCGCCGAAGACATTGCCGCTATCCGCGACCCTGTGCTGGCCAGCTTCGAGGCGGAGAGCGATGCCTACTACTCGACATCCGAACTGTGGGACGACGGCATCCTCGACCCCGTCGATACCCGCAATGCGCTGGGCATGGCCATCGTCTCGTCGCTGAACGCGCCGTTTGGCGAGATGGGCTATGGCGTGCTCAGGCTCTAGCCGGCGCTGTACCCGCCCGCCCAACTCCACCGGAGGCCGCATGATTGCAGTCGATGACCAGTCCACCATAGGTGAAACATTTTTCCGCGCGGCGCAGCAGTACGCCGGCCAGTCATTCATCGCAGTGCCGGCGAATGCGGCGCGCAGTTACGCCGCTGAAGGTGTTGAAATCACCTACGCAGAGGCGGCCCAGGCGGTGCGTGAGCTTATGCAGGCCTATTCAGCGGCCGGTTACGGCACAGGCCACCGCGTGGCGCTGCTGCTGGAAAACCGGCCCATGCACCTGCTGCACAAGCTGGCCATGAATGCGCTGGGCATCTGCTGCGTACCGCTCAACCCTGACCACCGCCCGCGTGAGCTGGCCTATGTGCTGGACCATGCGAATGTCGACCTCGTGGTGGTGCATGAGTCGCTGGAAGCGCAATTGCAACCGGGTATCGACCAGGCCCGACGCTGCAAGCCGGATGTGGTGACGGCAGGCGGCTTTGCCGGCCAGCTGCCTGCCGCGCAGCGCACGGCCGCACCGACCGCGCCCGACGCCTCCACGCCTGCCAGCATCCTGTACACCTCCGGCACCACCGGCCGCCCGAAGGGGTGCGTTCTCGCCCACGGGTATGAGCTGGCTGCCGGCGCCTGGTATGCGACCCGGGGCGGGCTTTCGTCATTCGGCGAAGCCTGCGAGCGCATCTACAACCCGCTGCCGGTGTTTCACGTCAACGCCTCGATTTTCTCGTTCTATTGCGCCATGCTCAAGGGCAATTGCCAGGTACAGACCGACCGCTTCCAGCCCTCGCGCTGGTGGACCGAGGTGTACGAAAGCAAGGCCACCGTGGTGCACTACCTCGGCGTCGTCGTGCCGATGCTGATGGGCCGCCCGGAAGAGCCGCTTGAGCGCAGCCACTGCGTGCGCTTCGCCATCGGCGCGGGCGTCGAGCCCCAGCGCCACAAGGCCTTTGAAGAACGTTTCGGCTTCCCGCTGATCGAGATCTGGGGCATGACCGAGATGGTGCGGGCCATCGTCGACAACCAGTTGCCGCGCGAGACCGGCACGCGCGCCTTTGGCCGCGCCACACCCGGCATCGAGGTGCGGGTTGTCGATGATGCAGATGCCGATGTGCCTGCCGGGCAGCAAGGCGAGCTGATCGTACGCCACAGCGCCGCCACGCCGCGCAAGCACTTCTTCAGCGGCTACCTTGACGATGACGCTGCCACCGAGGCCGCCTGGCGTGGCGGATGGTTCCACACCGGCGACATCGTCACCCGGGACGCCACGGGCCTGCTCCGCTTCATTGACCGGCGCAAGAACATCATCCGCCGCTCGGGCGAGAACATCGCCGCCGCCGAAGTCGAGGCGTTGCTGCAGGCGCACCCGCTGGTCGGGAACGTCGCGGTGCTGGCCGTGAAGGACGAAGTGCGTGAAGAAGAGGTACTGGCCTGCGTGGTGCTCAAGGCCGGCGCACCGGAAGACCCGGCCGCCGTTGCCAGGACGCTGTTCGACTACTGCAACGCAAACCTGGCCTACTACAAGGCGCCCGGCTGGGTCTACCTGGCCGGCAGCATACCCACGACTGCCACCCAGAAAATCCAGAAGCACCAGATCTTCGAGCCCGGGGAGGACCCGCGCACGCTGCCCGGCATGATGGATATGCGTTCGCTCAAAAAGCGCGACGCACGCACCGCAACCGCACCGCAGGCCGCGGCCTGCCCCCCCTGCCCCACCCTCCACCGCCATGCCCCTTCCCACACTCTTTGACAACGCCCTGTCTGTCCCGGTCATCGGCTCGCCGATGTTCCTCGTGTCGTTCCCGCCGCTCGTCACTGCGCAGTGCAAGGCCGGCGTGGTCGGCACCTTTCCCCATGTGAATGCGCGAACCTCGGAGCAGCTGGACCAATGGCTGACCGGCATGGAGGCCGACCTGGCCGCCTTCCGCTTGCAACACCCTGCTGCCGTGACCGCACCCTACGGCGTCAACCTGATCGTGCACCGGACCAACCCGCGCTTTGAGCCCGATCTTGCACTCGTCATCAAGCACAAGGTGCCCTTTGTCATCACCTGCCTCGGCCACCCCGGCAAGGTCGTGGAAGCGGTGCACGCCTATGGCGGCACGGTGTTCTGCGACGTGACCAGCGCAGCGCATGCCCGCAAATCCGTTGATGCAGGCGTGGACGGCCTGATCTGCGTGGGCGCGGGCGCGGGCGGCCATGCCTCCAGCCAGAGCGCTTTTTCACTGGTGCGCGAGATCCGCGAGTTCTGGGACGGCTGCCTGGTGCTTGGCGGCGGCATCAACGACGGTCACCAGGTCCGCGCAGCCCAGGTGCTGGGAGCCGACCTTGTCTACATGGGCACACGCTTCATCGCCACACAGGAGTCCAACGCCCAGCAGGAATTCAAGCAGATGGTGATCGACAGCGATGTGTCCGACCTGGTCTACACCGACAGGCTTTCGGGCGTGCATGCCAACTTCCTCAAGCCCTCGCTCGACAAGTGGGGCATTGACGTTGCCACACTGCCGCCAAAGAGCCCCGACATGTCGTCCCTCACCGACACCAGCGCCAAACTCTGGAAAGACCTCTGGAGCGCCGGCCAGGGCATTGCCACCATCCATGACGCGCCGCCTGTGGCAACGCTTGTCGCACGCATCGCCGGCGAGTATGACGAAGCCTGCAAACTGGGCCGCAGCCCGGCTGTGCGGCGCAGCATTGCGCAAGCCGGAGCGTGACGGTGCAGCCCATCGACTTCTACTTTGACTTCGCATCGCCGTACGGCTACTTCATGTCGGAGAAGATCGACGCGCTGGCCGCGGGGCATGGCCGCACCGTCACCTGGCGGCCGGTACTGCTGTTTGCCGCGCTGCGCGCATTGGGCTTGCCCGCACCGCTTGAGCACCCCGTCAAGCTTGAATACACCACGGCAGACTTTGCCCGCTCTGCCCGGTTCCTGGGCGTGGACTACAGGCTGCCGCCCAGCTTTCCGGCGGTGACCCAGCACGCCGCACGCGCCTTCTACCTGCTGCGTGAACATGCGCCCGGCGCGGCAGTGCCCTTTGCGCACGCTGCGCTGCGCGGGTTCTTCAGCGGCGGGCTCGACATAACCGACCTCCAGGTGGTGGCGCAACTGGCTTGCGACCAGACTGCGGCGCTTGGTGATGCAGGGGTGGTGCGCAACCATCTGCAGGCCGCTGAAGCGAGGACCCTGCTGCAGGATGCCATTGCTGCTGCCGTGGAGCGGAAAGTCTTTGGCTCGCCATTTGTCATCATCGACGGCGAGCCGTTCTTCGGCGTGGACCGCCTGCCGCAGATCGCCGCGAAGCTCGCAGCAGGCAACCAACCGCGCGGCCACGACAGCCCAGGAGACAAGCATGAAGCCCGACCTCGTCAACACTGAAACCATCGGCCACATCGGGCTGATGCGCTTCAATAACCCGGATGAACTCAACACCTTGCATGTGCCCATGCTGCTGGCCATGGAAGCGGCGCTGACCGTGCTTGAGCAGGACGCCGCCGTGCGCGTCATCGTCGTCACAGGCGTGAATGACAAGGCCTTCATCGCCGGCGGCAATATCAAGGATCTCAATGCCCGGCGCGGCCTGCAGCACTACAACGAGTTCTCTGAAACCGTACACCGCGTCTTCAGGCGCTTTGAGGCCTGCAGCAAGCCAACGATTGCCGCAGTGAACGGATGGGCGCTGGGCGGTGGCATGGAATTCATGCTGACCATTGACATCCGCCTCATGGCCAGCGAAGCCCGCATCGGCCTGCCCGAAATCAAGCTCGGCATCTTCCCGGGCGGTGGCGGATCGCAGCGGCTGATGCGCCAGCTGCCCCTGTGCCAGGCCAAGCTGCTGATGTTCACCGGCGACTTCCTCGGCGCAGACGAAGCCGTTGCGATGGGCCTGGTCAACCAGGCCGTACCCGGGGACCAATTGCTGGATCAAACCCTCAAACTCGCAGCGCGGATTGCCGAAAAATCACCCGTCGCCCTCAAGTTCCTCAAGAGCTCTATGCTCCACGGCGCAGACATGCCCCTTCCCGCAGCCCTGGCGCACGAGGCCGCCACCATCAGCCTCGTGTTTGACAGCGAGGACGCGCATGAAGGCTGCAGCGCATTCATCGAGAAGCGCAAGCCGTCATTCAGGGGGGCCTAGGACAGGACCTATCCCTTTGGTTTCTTCACCGGCCTCTGCCAGTTCGGCACGCTCAGCTGCTTTCCGCGCGCCACCGACAGAGCGCCCGGCGCGGTGTCCTTGGTGATCGTCGAGCCGCCGCCCACCGTGCCGCCCCTGCCAATGGTGACGGGCGCGACCAGCACTGAATTGCTGCCGATGTGGACGTCGTCTTCAATCACCGTGCGGTGCTTGTTGGCGCCGTCGTAGTTGGCGGTGATGCTGCCCGCGCCGTAGTTGACCCGCTCGCCTACGGTGGCATCGCCCAGGTAGGCCAGGTGGTTGGCCTTGGCACCGCGGGCCAGCGTGGAATTCTTCACCTCGACGAAGTTGCCGACATGCACTTCAGCGCCCAGCTGAGCGCCGGGCCGCAGCCGGGCGAACGGCCCGACGAGCGCGCCTTCGCCGACCTGCACGCCGAGCTTCTCGCCGTCGATGTGGGTGAAGGGGTGGATCACGGCGCCGGGGCCGATCGCTGCATTGGCAATGATGCAGTTGGCGCCTATCTTCACACCGTCGCCCAGCGACACGCTGCCCTCAAACACACAGTTGACGTCGATCTCCACATCGGCGCCGCAGGCCAGCTCGCCGCGCACATCCAGGCGTGCCGGGTCGGCCAGCCGCACGCCCTGCTCCATGAGCTGGCGCGCGCGGCCGATCTGGTACACCCGCTCCAGTTCGGCCAGCTGCTGCGGGCTGTTGACGCCGGTGACTTCGGCCTCGGACTGCGGATGCGCAGCCACCACGCCAACGCCATCGGCCACCGCCATGGCCACCACATCGGTCAGGTAATACTCGCCCTGGCTGTTGCTGTTGGTCAGGCGCGCCAGCCAGCCCTTGAGCAGCCCGCTGGGCGCGGCCATCACGCCGGTATAGAACTCGCGGATGCCGCGCTGGGCGGGTGTGGCGTCCTTGTGCTCGACGATGCCGGTCACCGCGCCGTCACTGCCGCGCAGGATGCGGCCGTAGCCCGATGCGTCGGCGATGCTCAGCGTCAGCAGCGCCAGCTTGCCGCCACCGCATGCGAGGATGAGCTCGCGGGCTGTCTGCGCCTGGATCAGCGGCACATCGCCATTGAGGATGAGGGTGATGCCCTCGTCCGCAAGGTGCGGCACGGCCTGCTGCACCGCATGGCCGGTGCCCAGCTGCGGCTCCTGCCGCACAAACGAGATGCCCTGCGCGGCGGTGGCGGTCTCCACCGCGTCGGCGCCATGGCCCGTGATGATGATCGTCTTTCGCGCGCCCACCTGCTTCGCGGTATGGACAACATGGTCCAGCAGCGCGCGGCCGCCCAGCCTGTGCAACACTTTGGGCAACCTGCTTTTCATCCGGGTGCCCTTGCCCGCCGCCATGATGACGACATCTACTTCTGCCATGCAACTGTTCTCCATGTTTTCCCGGATTATCGGCCTGATGCTGGTGGCCGCCACGCTGCAGGGCTGCGGCATGGTAAGGCTGGCCTACAACCAGGCACCGGACGCGCTCTACTGGTGGCTGGACAGCTACTTCGACTTCAACGACGACCAGACCCTGCGGGTGCGCGCCGACCTCGATGCGCTGCAGGCCTGGCACCGCCGCAGCGAACTGCCCGCCTATGCCGAGCTGCTGCGCCGCGCGCAGGCGCTGGCACCCGGCGAGGTCAGCCGCGAGCAGGTGTGCGAACTCTTCGGCACAGGCCGCACCCGGGCGCTGGCGGTGCTGGAGCGCCTGGAGCCCACGGTCATGGCCATCGCCCCGACGCTTGATGCCCAGCAGATCACCGTGCTTGAAAAGCACCTGGAAAAACGCAACCGGAAATGGCGCTCCGAATGGCTTGAAGGCTCCGCCCAGAAGCGGACCGCCCACCGCGTGAACGAGGCCGTCAAGCGGGCCGAGATGTTCTATGGCGGCATGCAGGAGCGGCAGCTCGCGGCAATACGCCAGAGCATCTCCCGCTCGTCATTCGATGCTGCCACCAGCTACCGCGAAACGGTCCGGCGGCAGCAGGACTCGCTGGCGACCTTGCGCGCGTTTGCAGCAGGCTCCGGCGTGCAGGTGCCCGAAGCCAGGGTCAGGGAGGACATGCGGTCCCTGTTCGACAGGCTGCTCAACTCGCCCGACGCCGGGTACCGCGCCTATATCGGAACGCTCACGCTCGAGGGCTGTGCAGCCATTGCCGACCTGCATAACAGCACCACGCCCGCCCAGCGCGCAAAAGCCGTGAAGACGCTGCAAGGCTATGAAGAAGACTTCCGCGTCCTCGCCGGCTCGCGCTAGACGCAGCGTGCAGGGCTATTCGCCTGAAGCGCGCGAATGCGATTTGCCTTCCTTCTCGGCGCGTTCCAGTTCCGCGGCTTCGGCAGCTGACGAGGGCCTGGCAGCGCGGGCATCGCGCTGGACATCGGCTTCCTGCAGGTAGTCCTTGATGCTCTTCTGGTAATCGCGCGTGCCTTCATAGCTGCCCTCGCCCATCTGGCCCTTGGCCGGGTTGGTCGCGCTGCCCTTGCCCGATTCGGTGGAGGCGGTCTGGGGGCTGGCGGGTTTGGCTGGTTTGCTGGGGATCATGGGAACTCCTTGTGAGGTAACGGCGCCACATGGGCGCCACAATCCGAGCTTAGGAGCAGGAAGGTGGTGGCAGTGTCGGCCCCCGCACGCTGTGCGCGTGGGTCACGGACTACACGGCCATCAAAGCAGCGGCACCTGGCGCAGCGGCTTGTCGTAGTAGTCGGCGATGCGCTGCAGCGCCTTGGGGTTGATCACCCGCAGCCGCCCGTCGCGGATCTCATGCAGCCCCAGGCGGTGCAGGCGGCGCAGCGTCTTGTTGGTGTGGACCAGCGACAGGCCCAGCGCGTCAGCGATGTGCTGCTGGTTGAACGGGAAGTCCACCTCGCCGTCTTTCGTCAAGCCCACCCGGTGCGCCCGGCGGAACAGGTGCAGCAGCAGCATCGCCACCCGCTCCATCGCGTTGCGCCGGCCGGTGGTCAGCAGGTTTTCGTCGAGCATGTTCTCCTCGCGCGCGGCCAGCCAGGTCACGTCATAGCCGAGGCTGGGGTGCTGGCGGAAGATCTCCCACAGCCCGTCCTGCGGGAAGACGCAGAGCATGGCGTCGGTGGCGGCCTGCACGCCGCTGGTGGCGCCATCGGCGAACTTCTCCTGCAGGCCGACGAGGTCGCCCGGCAGCAGGAAGTTCATGATCTGGCGCCGGCCGTCGCTCAGCGTCTTGTAGCGGAACGCCCAGCCGGCGTAGAGGGTGTAGATCTTGCCGGTGCTCTTCTGCTCGGAAATGATGTCGCGCCCGGCGTCGACCTTGATGGTCGTCACACGCAGCTTCTCGATGAACGCCAGCTCGCCGGCGGTCACCGCCGAGAAGGCGTCCGTCGTGCGCAACCGGCATTCGTGGCAGCTTGCGGGGCAGGTTTCGGCCTGGATGGGAATCGGGGGGCTTGCCATGGTGTCCTGTGATTGCTGCGAAAGGATTGTCGTGCTTCCCGCAACCGCGGCACAGTGTCTTTTGACATTGCGGCGCTGTTACAACAATCCTACATTCACCGCCAGGAGAATGATGCGACTTGAAACTCTACGAAATACTCTATGTGAGCAACCTTGCGCCCGGCACACCGGTGACGGTGGTCTCCGCCATCATGGCGCAGGCGCGGCGGTACAACCAGGACAACGGCGTCACGGGCCTCACCATGTTTGACGGCGCGCGCTTCGCCCAGCTGCTGGAAGGCGCGCGCGACCTCGTCTTCGACCTGGTGGAGCACATCCGCACCGACGCCCGGCACATCAACATGGAAATCCTGCACTATGCGCCGCTGGCCGAGCGTCGCTTCCTGCGCTTTGGCATGGGCTATGTGCCTGCCGAGCAGGAGGATGCGCTGACACTGCTTGCCGCGAAAGACGGCGAGGCGGCGCTGCAGCATTTCCTGGGCCTGATCCCGGTGCTCGACCTGGACCACTAGGCCCCGCCAACGCCAGGCCACCGCAGGCTGGCGGGGCTCAGGCCTGCAATGCCGCCCACATCTCCTGGTCGCGCTCTGCCGTCCAGATGCGCGGGTTCTTGATGCCCTTGGCCTCGTCGTAGGCACGGCTCACGTCGAACGGCAGGCAGTGCTCATAGATGAACACCTGGCCGAACACCGGGTCCATGCTCTTGCGGGTATGGGCCATGGCGGCCTTCAGGTCCATGTTGGCAGCGGCGGCTTCCTTGCCGCAGCGGTACAGCGTTTCGACCCACTGCTTCGTGTAGTCGAGCGCCTTGTTCACCGCATCCAGGCCTTTCATGGCTTCGCCCCGGCCCGGCACGATGGCCTCGGCCCTGAGCGCGCGCAGGGCTTCCAGCGTGGCAGGCCACTCTTCAAGATGCGCATCGCCGGTATAGACGCCGGCCTGGTATTCGACCAGGTCGCCCGAGAACAGCACCTTCTCTTCTTCCACCCAGGCAATCGTGTCGCCGCGGGTATGGCCCGGGCCCGGGTGCCAGACCTGCACCTTGACGCCGCCCAGGTCCAGCGTGAGCTTGCCGGGCACCTCACCCTTGACGGGGTTGCCGCCGCCGATGACCAGGGTCGGCCAGGTCAGGCCGGGCACGCCCTCGGCGCCGCGGAACAGGCGCGGAAAGCGCTCCATCTCGCTTTGCATGTCTTCCTTGCCGCGCTCGATGATCAGGTCCAGCGTGCCCTGGCTGGCGATGACCTCCGTCGCGCCTTCGGCGAAGTAGGCACTCGCGCCCAGCACCCGCACTGCGTGGTAATGCGTCAGCAGCACATATTTGATGGGTTTGTCCGACACCTCGCGGATGCGGGCGATCAGGTCGCGCGCCATGTCGGGCGTGGCGGTGCAGTCGCTGACCATGACGTACTTGTCGCCGATGATGACGCCGGAGTTCGGGTCGCCCTCGGCCGTGTAGGCCCAGCAATGCGGGCTGAGCTGCTCGAACGTGATTTTCTTGTCGGCCAGGTCGGCCTGGCTTGCGAATGCTTTGGACATGGGGTCTCCTGTGGGCAGAATATTTAACCTAATCGTAATCGATTACGGATTGTTGAACTCCTGGATGGGCTGATGCCCCTGCGGCGAGCGTTCAGGCGCGGGCCCATGCCACAGCGGCATCCGCGAGTTGCTCCACGGGCGCGGTGGCGTCGAGCTGCAGCACACCCGGCTCGGCCGCCGGGTCCTGCAGCGCCTCGAACTGGCTGGCCACCAGGCTGGGCGGGTAGAAGTGGTCCGAGCGCCGGGCCACTCGCCTGAGCGATTCGGCTTCGGTGATGGCCAGGTGCACAAAGCGCAGCCCCGGCACCGCCGCGCGCAAGGTGTCGCGGTAGGCCCGCTTGAGGGCGGAGCAGGTCAGCACCGCGCCAAGCGGCTGCCCCGCCAGCTCGCGGCCGAGCGTGAGCAGCCAGTCGGCCCGGTCGTCATCGGTCAGCGCGATGCCTTGCTGCATCTTGTGGATGTTGCGCTTGGGGTGGAAGTCGTCGCCCTCGATCAGGGGCAGGCTGAGCCGCTGCGCCATCGCGCGGCCGGCCTCGGACTTGCCGCAGCCCGCCACCCCCATGATGACCAGATGGCAGCCGGTCCCGCCGGCCACCGCCGTCATGAGGCCAGCCCCTTTTCCAGCATCGTGACCACTTCCTCGGCGAAGGCCGGGTAGCTCATGGCGCCGCCGGGGCGCAGCCAGGTGAAAGTCCAGTTGATCATGCCGAACAGCATCATCGTCACGGCCGTCTGGTTGACCGGGTTGAGCCGCTGCGGGTAGGCGCGCCGCAGGAAGCGGGTAACGGCCGAGACCACGTCGCGCTGGCGGTTCAGGATCAGCTCGCGCTGCACTTCGCCGAGGAACTTGGTGTCGTGCAGCAGCGCCACATGGCGTGTGGCCGAGGTTTCATATTCCTGCAGGAAGCTGCGGATCAGCTCATGCAATGCGGCGCGCTCGTCCAGGTTGCGCCGCTGCGCCGTGGCCTCGGCCTGGGCAATGATGGCCAGCAGGCGCTGGGTGTACCTGTCGAGCAGGTCGAACAGGATGGCTTCCTTGCTCTCGTAGTAGTGGTAGAGCCGCGCCTTGGACGTGCCGCTGGCGGCGGCGATGTCGTTCATGCTGGCGGCCGGGTAGCTCCGGTCTGCGAAGCACAGGGCGGCAATGTCGAGGATCTCGTCGCGCCTGAGTTCGTGCGAAGCTGATTTGGGGCGGGCCATGCCGGCATTCTGCCAGCGCCCGCCCCCGGGTCGGTGATGCGGTGCCGCGCCCGCAGGGGTCTCAGTTCATCGCGCCGTTCGAGCAGACGCCCGGCTGCGCATTGAAGGCGCGCGCAAAGCCGCTGTCGGCCCGCGCCGGCAGCAGGTCGGCGACGACGCCCACCAGCCCGAAGCCCAGGCGCACTACAGCACCACCCGCCATTCCCAGCGCCAGGCGCAGGTCAACCAGTGGCTGAACCACGGCCAGCTGCCAGCGGCTGACCACTCGAACCGGGCTCCGCACCGCAGCAGGCAGCGCGTCCCAGCTGAAATAGGCCGTCTCCCGGGCTTGCGGTCCGTAAGACTCGATCACGGCGCGCTGGCCGGCCTGCACCGTCAGCTGCTCGCCGGCCGACAGGAAGTAGTCGCCCAGCTCATTGCCATGGCCGCGATGCGGCGTGTCAAAGGTGACCCAGACCCGGCCGTGCGCAATTTTCAGGACGGCGTCCGTGCGTGGGTGGAGCGTAATGGCACGGCCGGCGCCCAGCTTCCAGGTGCCGGGCAGCACGGGGGAAGACAGTGATTGGTGCGTGGTTTGAAGTGCCATGACGTTCTCCAGTAGGGGTGTTCGGGAATGAATGATCGCCGCGCAACCCTTGGCAGTCCAATGAATTCCGGCTACGCTATTGATTCCAAAATCGCATCAGTCAGCTCCTCGCTCCTGACACGCCCTGTCATGCAACATTCGCAAACCCACCTGCGCAGCCGCCCGATCTCCGCCGGCCACCTGCGGGCGTTCGAGGCCGTGTCGCGCCATCTCAACTTCCGCGCGGCGGCAGAAGAACTCGCGCTGACCCAGTCGGCCGTGAGCCGGCAGATCCAGTCGCTGGAGGAAGAAGTCGGTGTGAGCCTGTTCCTGCGCCACACCCGGGCAGTGGAGCTGACGAGCGCCGGCGCGCAGCTGCTTCTGGGCGTGTCGCAGGCGCTGCCGCGCATCGATGCGGCCGTGCGGCAGATCCGCCAGAGCGCGGGGCGCAAGTCGGTGTCCATCACCACCTTCGCCTCGTTCGCCTCGATGTGGCTGATCCCCCGGCTGGAGGCCTTCCAGAAGGACAACCCCGACATCGACATCCGGATTGATGCGTCAGACGCAGCAGTGGACCTAGACATCGCCGACGTGGACCTGGCCATGCGCTACGGCCCCGCGTCTTCCATGCCGCCCGACGCGGTGCGCATGTTCGGCGAGCAGCTGACACCCGTGGCCAGCCCCTGGCTGCTCAAGAGCACGAAACTGAAAAAACCCGAAGACCTGGCGCAGTTCGCATTGATCGAAGCCGGAGACGCACACCAGACCCATCTGCAATGGCTGACCTGGCGGCGCTGGTTCGAGGAGCAGAACCTGCTCAAGCTCAGCCCCAAGCGCTGGCTTTACTTCAACTACGCCTACCAGATGGTCCAGGCCGCGCTCACCGGTCAGGGCGTGGTGCTGGCCCGCCTGCCGCTGGTGGCCGAGAGCCTGGCCAACGGCGATTTGATCGAGGCCCTGCCGCAGCAACGCATGGACTCACCGATGGCCTACTGGGTCATCGTCGGCCCGCGCAGCGGCCAGCGGCCGGAGATCAAGGCGTTCTGCCAGTGGCTCAAGGGGCAGGCGCAGGCAACGCGCGAGACGATCGGGGAAGTGCCTGACCCGGATACCGTGGACGATATGGACTGATGCGACACCCGGGACCTACACAGGCCACACGACCCCGTTGTCATTCAATATCGCATCCAGCGGCACGTCATGCGGCTCGGGTTCGAAGTCATCCAGGTAACCTTGTGTAAAACCCAGGCCCACGGTAAACGGCTTGGGCTGCAGCGTCGCCAGCGTGCGGTCATAGAAACCGCCGCCATACCCGAGCCGGTAGCCGCCCGCGCTGTAGCCCACGCAGGGCACAAACAGCAGCGTGGGCACGATCACTTCGGTGTCCTTGGGCTTGGGAATGCCATAGGCGTCTTCTTCCATCGGGCAGCCGGGGTACCAGGCCCAGAAGGTCAGGGTCTTGTGGACCTTGTCCACCACCGGCAGGCCGATGCGCCTGGGCTGCGGCTCGTCGATGAGCTCGCCGTCTTCCTTCCAGCGGTGCAGCGCAGGCAGCGGGTCGAACTCGCCCTTGATCGGCCAGTAGGCGCCGATCACGGCATCAGGCCTGCCCACGAGCCAGATGCGCATGACCTGTTGCAAAAGATCGGCCCGCTCCAGGCGGTCCGGCATATTCAACCGTTGTTCAATGAGGGCCTTTCGCTGGGCCGCCTTCTCGCTTGACTTGTCCATAATCCCCCACATGCTGACTAGAGCCATTCTGACATTGATCGTACTTGTGGTGCCGATGCATTCGCAGGCCCAGAACCGGGGCGACGACCTCATCCTTGAGATGAATCAAGCCTACAGACAGGCGGACCGCAAGAAACTTGCGTCCCTGCTTCCCCAGGCGAGGGGCCATGCGCTGGAGCCCTGGGCCGCCTACTGGGAGCTGCGGGCGCGGCTGGACTCGGCCCCCGCGCAGGAGATCCAGGACTTCCTCACACGCTACGCCGGCACCTACCAGGAAGACCGCCTGCGCAACGACTGGCTGCTGGTGCTCGGCCAGCGGCGCGACTGGGCCACCTTTGCCGCCGAATACCCGCGCTTTCGCATGAACGACGACAAGGAGGTGCGCTGCTATGCACTCCTGGTGGAAAGCCTGACCAGCGGCCAGGCGACCGAGGCGCTGGTTGACGAAGTCCGCCGCAACTGGATGGGCCAGCGCGAGGCCGACGACGGCTGCAGCACGGCGGCGGGCCGCCTGATCGAGATGAAGAAGATGCCGGCCGACGACGCCTGGCGCCGGGCCCGCCTGGGGATGGAAGCCAACCGGCCGCGCGCTGTCAGCAGGGCCATTGAACTCGTGTCCCCGGAGTCGATGGGCCTGGTGGCCGAAATCAACACCAGCCCCTCGAAATTCCTCACCGCCAAGGTGCTGGCTATCCGCAAGGCCCGCAAGGAAATGATCACCCTGGCGCTGATCAAGCTGGCCACGACCGACCTGGAGCAGGCCGCGTTCCTGCTGGAAAACAAGTGGGGCACGCAGCTCAGCGCCGAGGAGCGCAACTGGGTCTGGGGCGTGATCGGCAAGCAGGCCGCCGGCAAGCTGCAGTCAGCCGAAGCCCTGACCCATTACGCCAAGGCGGGCAAAGACACCGACCTGACGGACGACATGCTGGGCTGGAAGGTCCGCGCCGCATTGCGCATGGGCCAGTGGAAAGAGGTGCTGGCGGCTGTGCAGGCCATGAGCACCGAAGCCCGGCAGGACGCCACCTGGGTTTACTGGAAGGCGCGCGCGCAGCTGGCCACCACGCCCGGTCCGGCCATTGCAACGGCATCCATGGCAGTGCCCGCGCCGCAGCCTGCCGCTTCAGGCGCCGTGGCCGTCGTCGCTGCCCCGGCCCTCCCCCCGGCCCGGCTGGAAGCCCAGGCCGCGCTGCAGTCCATTGCATCGCCGCGTGGCTTCTATGAACAGCTGGCGCTGGAGGAACTGGGCCAGCGCATCACCGTGCCCACCCGCCCGGCAGCGTTGACCGCCGAGGAAAAAGCCGCAGCGCGGATGAACCCCGGCCTCAACCGTGCGCTGTATGCCATCCTGATCGGCTTGCGCCCCGAAGGCACACGCGAGTGGAACTACAGCACCAATCTGCACACCCGCGGCGGCATGAACGACCGCGAGCTGCTGGCCGCCGCCGACTTCGCCTGCCAGCGCGAGGTCTGGGACCGCTGCATCAACACCAGCGAGCGCACCAGGGCCGTCATCGACGCGGAGCAGCGCTTCCCGATGCCATTCCGCGACGCCGTCATCAAGCGCTCCGCCGAAATCAGGCTCGACCCGGCCTACGTCTATGGCCTGATCCGCCAGGAAAGCCGCTTCATCATGGATGCGCGCTCGCATGTCGGCGCCTCGGGGCTGATGCAGGTCATGCCCGCCACTGCGCGCTGGACGGCGAAGAAGATCGGGATGAACAGCTTCACCATCGACCAGCTCAACGACCAGTCCACCAACATCGCCATCGGCACGGCCTACCTGAAGCTCGCGCTGGACGACTTTGCGGGCTCCATGCCGCTGGCCGCCGCCGCCTACAACGCCGGGCCGGGCCGGCCGCGTGCCTGGCGCAACGGCCCGGTGATCGAAGCGGCCATCTGGGCCGAGAACGTCCCCTTCTCCGAAACCCGCGACTACGTCAAGAAGGTGCTGTCCAACACCACGAACTATGCCGCGCTGCTGACCGGGCAGCCACAGTCGCTCAAGGCGCGCCTGGGCACGGTGGGGCCGCGCGATGCCGCCGCGCCCGAGCCCAACAAGGACCTGCCCTGATGTGGGCGCAGGTCTGGAGCACGGTGGCGTCGGAGTTCTCCGACCTGCCGGACGTCGCCCAGGTCACGCAGATCGTGCTGCGCCTGACCATCGCCGCCTTGCTGGGCGGCCTGCTGGGCTTTGAGCGCGAGTCCAAGGGCAAGGCCGCCGGCGTGCGCACCCACATGCTGGTGGCGCTGGGCTCGGCCCTGTTCGTGATGATCCCGCAGCATGCGGGCCTGCAGGAGGCGGAACTCA
Organism: Pseudomonadota bacterium; assembly: GCA_040385105.1. Lineage (GTDB taxonomy): Bacteria > Pseudomonadota > Gammaproteobacteria > Burkholderiales > Burkholderiaceae_C > JACMQX01. The sequence goes on along the minus strand of JAZKHY010000031.1, from coordinate 20,011 downwards.
GCCGCGTGATGCAGGGCATCATCGCCGGCATCGGCTTCCTCGGTGCTGGCACCATCCTCAAGGGCAATGACGAGGAAAAGGTCAGGGGTCTGACCACCGCCGCCGGCATCTGGATGACGGCCGCCATCGGCGTGGCCGCGGGCTTGGGCCGCGAGGCCACGGCCGTGCTCAGCACCCTGCTGGCGCTGGCCATCCTGTCGCTGGTGCCGTTTGTGACGCGGCTGATCGACAGGGAAGCGGCAGAAGAAGAGAAGTAAGTCTTCCGTGGCGGCGCCCGCAGGCGCAAAATCGGGACACATGAAAAACATACTCCTGCTCGGCGGCACCGGCTTCATCGGCCGCCATGTCTGCGAAAAGCTGGCGCGGCTGCAATGCCGCGTCACCGTGGCCACGCGCCGCTACGACCATGCGCGGCATGTCATTCCACTGCCGCTGGTCACCGTCCTTGTGGCCGACATCCATGACGAACCTGCGCTCGCGCGCCTCGTGGCCGGGCATGACGCCGTTGTCAACCTGGTGGGCACGCTGCATGGCGGCGAGGCGGCTTTCAACCGCGCGCATGTGGAACTCCCGCAAAAAATCGCCAGGGCTTGCGCCGCCACCGGCCCGCGCCGCCTGGTGCACCTGAGCTCGCTCGGCGCCGCCGAAGATGCGCCGTCGATGTACCAGCGCAGCAAGGCACGCGGGGAGGCGGCCGTGCGCGAGTCGGGGCTGGCCGCCACCATCCTGCGGCCCAGCGTGGTATTCGGCGCGGAAGACCGCTTCATCAACCTGTTTGCCAGGCTGCAACGGGCCTTCCCCGTGCTGCCGCTCGCGGGTGCCGACGCCAGGTTCCAGCCGGTGTGGGTGGAAGACCTGGCCGACGCCATCATCCACTGCCTGCAGCAGGGCGACACCATCGGCCGTACTTTTGAAATCTGCGGCCCGGACGTCTTCACGCTGCGTGAGCTGGTCCAGCTGGCCGGCCGGCATGCCGGCGTCAACCATGGCCGCGGCAGGCCCGTCATCGGCCTGCCAATGGCGCTGGGCCGCCTGCAGGCCCTGCTGATGGAACTGGCCCCCGGCGAGCCCCTGATGAGCCGCGACAACCTGGCATCCATGCAGGTGGACAACGTGGCCTCCGGCGACTTGCCGGGCCTGGACGCGCTGGGCATCCAGGCATCCGGTGTGGAGGGGATCGTTCCGCGCTACCTCGGCTCGCGCGGCCCGCGCAGCTCGCTGGACGGCATGCGGCGCACGGCGGGACGGTTCTGACGGCAAGCCTGGCCGCCGCATCAATTCCGCGCCAAAAGCGCATCAATGGGGCCGGCCCTGCCCGGTAGCATCCAGACATTCACAGGAGGTCAGGATGCTCAAGCTCTACATCGGCAACAAGAATTACTCGTCGTGGTCCATGCGGCCCTGGGTGCTGCTCAGGCAGGCCGGGATCCCCTTTGAGGAGGTGATGGTCAAGTTCGATGCCTTCGATGCCGACTCGGCCTTCAAGCATGTGATCCTGGGCATCAACCCCGCCGGCCGCGTGCCGGTGCTGGCAGACGGCGACCTGGCGGTGTGGGACACGCTGGCGATTGCCGAATATGTGGCCGAGACCTTTCCTGACAAGCAGCTGTGGCCGGCCGACAAGGCCGCGCGTGCCCGCGCACGCAGCGTCTGCGCCGAGATGCATTCGGGCTTTTCGGCGCTGCGCTCGGCCTGCCCGATGAACATCGAGGCCATGCTGCCTGAAGCCGGCCGCCTTGTCTGGCGCGACAAGCCCGGCGTGCGCGACGATGTGCAGCGCATCGTGGCCATGTGGAGTGAACTGCTGGCTGCGCACAAGGGGCCGATGCTGTTTGGCGGCTTCACGGTGGCAGACGCGTACTTCGCGCCGGTGTGCATGCGCCTGAAGAACTATGCCCTGCCGGTACCTGGCCACATCACCGACTACATCCGCCGCGTCTGCGCGCTGCCTGGCGTGAAAGCCTGGGTGGACGATGCGCTCGCAGAGAAAGACTTCGTCATCTTCGACGAGCCTTACCGAACCGGGCGATGAGCGCGCAGGCCCCCACCCGCTGGGGCGCGGTCATGAGCGCCATGGTCACGCCCTTCGGCAAGGATGGCGCGCTCGACCTGGACGCAGCGCGCAGGCTCGCACGCTGGCTGCAGGCCCATGGCAACGACGGGCTCGTCGTCTCCGCCACCACCGGGGAAGCCTCCACCCTGACGGATGACGAGCGCTGCGACCTGGTCCGCGCCGTCAGCGAGGCGGTGACGATCCCGGTGCTGGCCGGTACCGGCAGCAATGACACGGCGCACACCGTCATGCTCACGCGCAAGGCTGAAGGCCTCGGTGCCGCAGGCGTGCTGGTTGTCGCGCCCTACTACAACCGGCCACCGCAGGCCGGCATCGAAGCGCACTTCCGAGCCGCAGCCGCAGCGACGAAACTGCCGGTGATGATCTATGACGTACCGGTGCGCACCGGCCGCCGTGTGGCGCAGGAGGTACTGCTGCGGCTTTTCACGGAAGTACGGAACATCGTCGCCTTCAAGGACGCCACCGGCGACCCGCCCGCCGCTGCGGCCCTGGTGGCGCAGGCGGGTGAACACTTCGAGCTGTACTCGGGCGACGACGCCTTCACCCTGCCCCTGCTGGCCGCCGGCGCCGTCGGCGTGGTGGGCACGACAACCCACTGGACCGGCGTGCAGACGCAAGCCATGATCGCCGCCTTCCTGCGCGGCGATGTGGCGGGCGCACGGGCGATCGACGCACAGTTGCAGGACTCCTTCGGCTTCGTGAACACCGAGGAGTCGGTCTATCCGATGTCAATCAAGGCGATGCTGCGAACGCTGGGGCTGGAGGTAGGAGAGTGCCGGCTGCCGCTTCCGCCTGCGCCGGAAGGAGTGGAGGCGCAAGCAAGGGCTGTCATTGCGGGCTTGACCCGCAATCCATCCGGGCGTTGAAGTAGCGCATCTGCTTGCCGGCATGGATACCGGGTCAAGCCCGGTATGACAGATGGCGGTCTAAACTCCGTGCATGAAGATCTACATGGTCGGTGGCGCCGTCCGCGATGCCCTGCTCGGCTTGCCGGTGCAGGACCGCGACTGGGTGGTCGTCGGCGCGACGCCGGATGAACTGGCGGGCCAGGGCTACCTGCCGGTGGGCAAGGACTTCCCGGTTTTCCTGCACCCGGACACCCGGGAGGAATACGCACTGGCACGCACCGAGCGCAAGACCGCGCGCGGCTACCACGGCTTCGAGATGCACACCGCGCCCGATGTCACGCTGGAGCAGGACCTGGCGCGGCGTGACCTGACGATCAACGCCATCGCAAAGGCTGAAGACGGGACACTCATCGACCCGTACAACGGCCGCCGGGACATTGAAGCCAAAGTCCTGCGCCACGTGTCCGAGGCCTTCCGCGAAGACCCGGTGCGCATCCTGCGACTGGCCCGCTTTGCCGCGCGATTTGCGGACTTCAGCGTGGCGCCCGGGACCATGGCGCTGATGCGCGGCATGGTGGCAGATGGTGAAGTCGATGCCCTGGTGGCCGAGCGCGTCTGGCAGGAACTCTCGCGCGGGTTGATGGAGAACACGCCCTCGCGCATGTTCGGTGTGCTGCGCGAATGCGGCGCGCTGCAGAAACTGCTGCCCGAAGTGGACCGCCTCTGGGGCGTGCCGCAGCGCGCCGACTACCACCCGGAGGTGGACACCGGCGTCCACCTGATGATGGTGCTGGACATGAGCGCGCAGCTGGAGGCCGGCCTGCCGGTGCGCTTTGCCTGCCTGTGCCATGACCTCGGCAAGGGCACGACGCCGCAGGACGTGCTGCCAAAACACATTGGTCATGAGATGCGCAGCGCCAGGCTGCTCAAGGACGTCTGCACAAGGCTGCGTGTGCCGGTGGAGTGCCGCGAACTGGCCGACGCCGTCGCGCGCGAGCACGGCAACATCCACCGCAGCGAAGAGTTCAACGCGGCGGCCGTGGTGCGGCTGCTGGAGCGCTGTGACGCCTTCCGCAAGCCGCAGCGTTTTGAGCAGATCCTGCTGGCATGCGAGTGCGATGCACGCGGGCGGCTGGGCATGCAGGACAAGTCCTACACACAACGCCGGCGCCTTCTGACATGCCTGGCCGCCGCGCAGTCGGTCGCTACAAACTCAGTAGCACAAGAGGCCGCAGCCGCAGGGGTTTCCGGCTCGAAGGTTGGCGAGATGATCCACGCCGCACGGGTCCGTGCGGTGCATGAACAGCTGGTTTGACGGCTGAAAGCGCTGCTTGCGCACGTTGCGCCGCGCGATGCGGTGGTATGGTTTTGCCAAGATGCAACTGCTACCTCCGCTTACCTCCCGCTCCGCCCTGTTCCTGGACTTCGACGGAACCCTTGTCGACATCGCGCCGCGCCCGGACGACGTCTCCGTCGGCCCGCACCTGGTCGCCACGCTTGGCGTGCTGCATGACTTCCTGGGCGGTGCGCTCGCCATCGTTTCGGGCCGCGAGATCGCCGGCCTTGACGCATTCCTTTCTCCGCTGGTCCTTCCGGCCGCCGGCGCGCACGGCGCGACGCTGCGCCACGCCGACGGCACGTTGACCGCCGTCGCGCCGCCCGACCTGTTCCTGGTCAGTCGGGCCGCACAGCGGCTGGTGGTGCTGCATCCGCAACTGCTGGTTGAAAGGAAGGACGCTGCAGTGGCCCTGCACTACCGCCAGGCGCCGGAGCTGGAGTCGCTGTGCCTGGAAACCCTGACTGAGGCCGTGAGCCGCAGCCCCGGCACCGAGCTGATGCGCGGCAAGCAGGTGTTCGAGGTCAAGCCGCTGGGCATCAACAAGGGCCAGGCGGTTTCCGCCTTCATGGCGGCCGCGCCGTTCGCAGGCCGCATTCCGCTGTTCGCCGGTGACGACCTGACGGATGAAGACGGCTTTGCCGCCGTGCAGCAGCTTGGCGGCCACGGCCTCAAGGTGGGTGACGGGCCGAGCCAGGCACGGCACCGCTGCGCCAGCCCCGGCGAATTCAGGCGCTGGCTTGAGGAGACGGCGGCCTCGCTGAAGCAGGGGGCGGCGGCATGAGCGCGGCAGCCACAGCCTCCCGCCATCCCGGTTTCGGCGCCCCGGCGGAGGCCTCGCTCAAGCTGGGCGTCATTGGCAACTGTGCCTTCAGCGCGCTGGTGGACGAGCGCGGCCGCATCGTCTGGTGCTGCCTGCCACGCTTTGACGGCGACCCGGTGTTCAATGCCCTGCTGGACCCGCGCGAGGATGCCAGCGCCTTCGCCATTGAAATCGAGGACTTTGCCAGCTCGAAGCAGTGGTACGACCACAACACGGCGGTGCTGCGCACCCAGCTGTTCGACGAGCGCGGCCAGGGCATAGAGATCACCGACTTCGCGCCGCGCTTCTGGCAGCGCGGCCGCTACTTCCACCCGATGACGCTGGTGCGGCGCGTGCGGCCGCTGTCGGGTGCGCCGCGCATCCGCGTGTCGGTGAACCTGCGCTTTGACTGGGGCCGGGCCGAGCCCGGCATCACGCGCGGCAGCAACCACATCCGCTATGTCGGCGACGCACTGACGCTGCGGCTGAACACCGACGCATCCATCTCGCACCTGCTGGCGCGCCAGCCCTTTGTGCTCACCCGCGAGCAGAACTTCCTGCTCGGGCCCGACGAGAGCCTGCAGGAAGGCATGGCCGACACGGCGCGGCACTTCGAGCAGGAGACGCTGGCCTACTGGCGCGGCTGGAGCCAGCGCCTGGCGCTGCCGCTGCAGTGGCAGGAGGCGGTGATCCGCGCGGCCATCACGCTCAAGCTCTCGCTGTTCGAGGACACGGGCGCCATCGTCGCTGCCATGACCACCAGCATCCCCGAAGCCCCGGGCAGCCAGCGCAACTGGGACTACCGCTACTGCTGGCTGCGCGACGCGTTCTTTGTGGTGCGGGCGCTCAACAGCCTGTCGGAAGTCGGCACCATGGAAGACTACCTGCGCTGGATGGCCGATGTGGTGGTGCAGGCGCGCGGCGGGCACATCCAGCCGCTGTACGGCATCGGCCTGGAGCGCGAACTGCCGGAAGGCTTTGCGCAAGGTCTGCCGGGCTACCGCGGCATGGGCCCGGTGCGCGTGGGCAACCAGGCGCAGGAGCACTTCCAGCACGATGTGTACGGCAACGTCGTCCTGGGCGCGGCCCAGGCCTTTCATGACCAGCGGCTGCTGCACCGCGCAGGGCATGCCGAGTTCGCGCGGCTTGAAACTGTGGGCGAACAGGCGGTCGCCGTTTTCGGCCAGCCCGATGCCGGCATGTGGGAGCTGCGCACGCGTGCGCGCATCCACACCTCGTCAGCCCTGATGAGCTGGGCCGCCTGCGACCGCCTGGGCAAGATCGCCATCGCACTCAAGCTGCCTCAGCGCGCGGACTACTGGCTGGCCCATGCGCACCGCATGCGCGAGCGCATCCTCGCCGAGTCCTGGAGCGAGGAACGGCAGGCCTTCGCCGAGAGCTTCGGCGGGCGCGACCTGGATGCGAGCGTGCTGCTGATGGCCGAGGTGAACTTCATCGACCCGAAGGACCCGCGCTTCGTCGCCACGGTGGATGCGCTGGAGAAACATCTGTGCGACGGCCCCTACATGCGCCGCTATGAAGCGCCCGACGACTTCGGCAAGCCCGAGACCGCCTTCAACATCTGCACCTTCTGGCGCATCGACGCCCTGGCCCGCATCGGCCGCAAGGATGAAGCGCGCGCCATCTTCGAGACCATGCTGGCGGCCCGCAACCACCTGGGCCTGCTGTCGGAAGACACTCACCCCGTGACCGGCGAGATGTGGGGCAACTTCCCGCAGACCTATTCCATGGTCGGCATCATCAATGCCGCGATGCGCCTGTCCGCTCCCTGGGATACCGTCATATGAGCCGCCTCGTTGTTATTTCCAACCGCGTTGCCGACCCGCGCAAGAGCGCAGCCGGCGGCCTGGCCGTGGCCCTGGGCGAGGCGCTCTCGGCCACAGGCGGCCTCTGGTTCGGCTGGAGCGGGAAAATCGTCGAAGGCGGCACGCCCGGCGAGGGCGAGCTGCACACGCAGCAAGCCGGCAACGTCCAGCTCGCCACGGTGGACCTGAGCAAAACAGACCATGACGCCTACTACCTCGGCTACAGCAACGGCGTTCTCTGGCCGGTCTTCCACTACCGGCTGGACCTGGCGGACTTCGACGCCGGCTACATCGGCGCCTACAAGCGGGTGAACCAGCTGTTCGCCCGCAAGCTGATGCCGCTTCTCAACGACGACGACATCATCTGGATCCACGACTACCACCTGATCCCGCTGGCCGGCGAGCTGCGAGCCATGGGCTGCAAACAGCGCATCGGCTTCTTCCTGCACATACCGCTGCCGCCGCCGCTCATTCTTGCCGCCATCCCGCAGCATGAGTGGCTGATGAAGTCGTTCTTTGCCTACGACCTCATCGGCTTCCAGAGCAGGGCAGACGTCGCCCACTTCCAGCGCTATGTGCAGATGGAGGGCCATGCCACCTCGCTCGCGCCCGGCGTGTTCGATGCGTTCGGCCGCACCGTCACCGCGCGGGCCTTCCCCATCGGCATCGACGTCGATGAGTTCGAGCGGCTCACGCAGGCCAAGGAAGCGCGCGAGACCTATGAGGACATGCGCGACGAATACGCGCGCCGCCGCCTGCTCATCGGCATTGACAGGCTGGACTACTCCAAGGGCATTCCGCACCGCATCCGCGCCTTCCGTGAACTGCTCAAGCACTACCCGGAGAACCGCAACAGCGCGACGCTGATCCAGATCGCCTCGCCCAGCCGCGAGACCGTCGATGCCTACACCGACATCCGGCATGAACTCGAAGGCCTGTGCGGCGCCATCAACGGCGACTATGGCGAGCTTGACTGGATGCCGGTGCGCTACATCCACCGCAACGTGGCGCGCAAGCGCATCCCGGGCCTGTGCCGCGTGGCGCGCGTGGCCCTGGTGACGCCGCTGCGCGACGGCATGAACCTGGTGGCCAAGGAGTATGTGGCGGCGCAGGACCCGGCCGACCCCGGCGTGCTGGTGCTGTCACGCTTTGCCGGCGCGGCCGAGCAGCTGAAGGAAGCCCTGCTGGTCAACCCCTATGACACCAGCGGCACGGCGGAGATCATCCAGCAGGCGCTGCAGATGCCGCTGGACGAGCGGCAGCGGCGCCACCAGAAGCTGCTGGAGAACATCCGCAGCTTCGACGTGCACTGGTGGCGCAAGAACTTCCTGGATGCGCTGGCCGCGACGGAGAACCAGCAAAGGACGGCGGCGCTGCTGCGCGAAGCCGCTAACGATAACGGGCAGCCGTGATGAACTGTTCGAAGGTTTCGCACCAGATGATGACCGTGGTGTAGCGCGCCGGGTCCACGGATGCAGGCAGCGGCACCATGAAGTTGTCAAATGTCTTCACGTCCCCTACCTGCACCATCTGCGGTTTGACGCGCCTGAAATCGGGCTCGGTCTCGACAAACTCCGGCGACAGGTACAGCTTGTAGTTGGGGCCCGGCGCCAGCTTGCCGGCCAGGGTGATGCTCCGGGGGCCGACGGAGACCGCCCCTTCACCCCAGTGCAAGGCGTCGCTGCCCTTCAGGTTGCGCCGGAACTCGCCCTTCCAGGTGGCCATGCCGGCGTGGGCGGCCAGCTCAGCGCCCGTGGGTCCCTCGGGCGCCACAAGGATGGGCAGGGTATAAATGCCCAGCCCGAAGCCGATGGCCAGTGCCAGCGCGTGGGTTGCGGCCAGGAGGAGCTTCTTCATGTCTTGATTGTCGGCCAGCCGCCCAAAAGCTTACGCATGCATCGCACCGGATCAGGCCACCAGTGCAAGTGCCGCATAGTCGCCCACCTGCATGCCCAGCCCGGCCGGCACCAGCGCCACGCCTGTGGTCAGCGCGGCAAGCCTGCCGTCCAGCTGTGCCTGCAAGCGTGGCAACAGCCTGCCGCGGTGGTGCCAGAACACGCTGCCGCCCAGGCTCACCCGCTGCAGGTCCAGCGTGACAACAAGGTTGTACAGCGCACGGCCCAGGACGCGGCACAGCTCATCGACAACCGCGCCGGCCTCTGCATCCCCCGCATCGGCGGCGGCCATCAGCGCCGCCGCGTCGCTGCCGAAGCGCCGTGCCAGGGCATTGCCCGCCACCAGCGCCTCCACATCGCCGACATTGCCGCAGCCACACAGCGCGCCGCTGGCGTCGTCGCTCACGAACATGTGGCCGCCGTGGCCTGCATTGCCGTTTTTGCCGCGCAGCACATGCCCGTCCACGCAGACCCCCATGCCGATACCGGTGCTCCAGGTCACATAGGCGCAATGGTCCAGGCCCTGCAGCGCGCCCCAGCGGCGCTCGGCCACGAGCGCGGCGACGCAGTCGTTCTCCACCCGCACATGGCTGTGGCGCGCGCGAAGCGGTGCTTCGAGCAGCGCGGTCTGCCAGGTGTTGGGCAGGCCGCGCCCGGGGCCTGCCATGCCGCCGCAGATGTTGGGTGCGGCCAGCTCCACCATGCCGGCGTTCATGACGAAGGGCCCGCAGGACGAAACGCCTACCGCACTGATAGCCGCCTCGGGAATGCCGGCCTGTGCGCAGGACTGCCCGATCATGCGCAGTATCTGCTGCGCCACCGCATCGTTGCTGCCGGCCTTGGCGGTGGGCTCCGTCACGCGCGCCTGGAGTTCCATGCCCTCCCCGGTGGAAAGGCTGACCGCCACCTTGGTACCGCCGATGTCCACACAGGCTTTCATCCGCCAGGCCCTAGACCAGCTGCGCGATGATGCTGGCGATGAAGCTCAGCAGGATGGTGGTGGTCAGCGGAATGAACCACTCACGGCCGAACAGCCTGAAGCGCAGGTCGCCCGGCAGCTTGCCAAAGCCGAGCTTCTGCAGCAGCGGCGTGAACCAGCTGATGAACATCAGGGCCAGGAAGATGACAATGAACCAGCGAATCATCGGGACATCATAGGGTGTGTGTGCGGTCGCCATGGCTGAAGCCCGTCAATGCCCCGGAGGCGTTGCGGGTCAGGGCCAGCACCTTGAACAGTTCGCCCATCTCATGCTCGTTGACCAGCCGCTGCGCGGGGGCAAGCACGGCGGGCGGCGCGCCCTCCAGCCGCTGCACCAGGCCGCAGTTGATGAGAAAGCGCGCCTGGCTTGTGTAGCCCGCGACCTCCAGACCAGCCTCCTGGGCAGCCAGCGCAATGCCGGTGAAGTTGACGTGCGCGGTGATGTCCTTCAGGCCCACATCCGCCAGCGGGTTGCCGTCCGCCAGGTGCCCGCGGTGGCACATCAGCGTGCCCATGTGCCGCTGCGGGTGGTAGTACTCGGCCTCGGGAAACCCGTAGTCCGGGAAGAGCGCCGCGCCGCGCTCCAGCCTGTCGGCCAGCGTGCGAATGAAGGCTTCGGCCTGGGGGTGGATTTCAGTCAGGTAGTCATGCGCGCCTTCAGGTTCAAGCGGCGGGCGCAGGGTCGTCGCACGGTCGGCCCAGGCCAGCCGGTCGCCCGCCGTTGCCGCACCGTCCAGCGCCACGCCTCGTTCATGCCATTGGCCCGCGACGCGCGCCAGCAGCTTGACCGGCATGGCATCGAGCACCTCGTTGCCGACGATGACGCCCCGCATGACACCGGGCAGCTCGCCAAGCCAGCGCACCTTGCCGGCATACCCTGCCAGCGTGGCCTGCTGGCGCTCGCGCAAGGTGCCCGACAGGTCCACGATGGTGTACTGCCGCACCGTACTGCCCAGCGCATCAAGCAGCTGCAGCGCCAGCGCGCCGGAGCCCGCCCCGAACTCCCAGACTTCATCCGTCTGCGTCGCAGCCAGCGCCTCACCCACCTGTACGGCCAGGGTCTGGCCAAACAGCGGCGTCATTTCAGGCGCAGTCACAAAGTCGCTGCCCGACGAGGGCATAGTGCCGAACTTGCGCAAGTCGTTGGCGTAGTAGCCGAGGCCCGGCGTGTAAAGGGCCAGGGCCATGAAGCGGTCAAATGGCATCCAGCCACCGGCGGCGGCGATTTCGCGCGCAATCAGGCTCTGGAGCTGCGTCGTTAAACTAGCCGTTGTCGTCATCACCTGATTGTCCCCGAATGCCCGAAGCCTCCCGCCCCCGCACGGTGCTCGTCACCGGCTCTGCCAAACGGCTGGGCCGGGAGATTGCGCTGGCCCTGGCCGCAGCCGGCTGGCGCGTGGCGGTGCACTACCTGCATTCGCAGGCGGAAGCCGCGCAGACTGTGGCGGACTGCCGTGCGCTTTGCGCCGGCGCTGCGGCCTTTCAGGCTGACCTGGCCGACGAAGCCGCCGTTCGTGGCCTGCTGCCGCGCATCGCCTCCGAACTGGGCAAGGTCGATGCCGTCATCAACAACGCCTCCACTTTCGAGCACGACAGCGCCGCGAGCTTCGGCTTTGCCGCGATGGACAAGCACCTGCACAGCAACACCGGCGCCGCCATCCTGCTGGCCCAGGCACTGCATGCGCATGTGGCCGCACGCAATGGCAGCGGCGTGGTGGTCAACCTGCTGGACCAGAAACTCTGGAACCAGAACCCCGACTTCTTCAGCTACACCCTGTCAAAAGCCGCGCTGGAAGCCGCCAACACCATGCTGGCCCTGGCGCTGGCGCCGCGTGTGCGCGTGGTGGGTGTGGCCCCTGGCCTGACCCTCACCAGCCACATGCTGAGCGACGAGAAGTTCGCTGCGCTGCACAAGCTGTCGCCGCTGGGCCGGTCGTCCACCGTTGAAGATGTCACATCAGCCGTGAAGTTCGCGCTGAACAACAACGGCATCACCGGCACCACGCTGCTGGTGGACGGCGGCCAGCACCTGATGAAGTTCGAGCGCGATTTCTCGCTGATGCAAAACTCCTGAAGAAGCACCATGACCGCTGCCCCCACCCAAGGCGACCAGATCCTCACGCTGACCGGCCTGCGCTTTGACGCCAACCTCGGCATCCTGGCCCACGAGATCGGCAAGCCCCAGCCCATCCAGGTGGACGCCGAACTCAACCGCGGACCGCAACCCCTGCTGCCGCGCGACGACGACATCACCCATGTGCTGGACTACCGCAAGGTGCGGCAGATCATCATTGACGAATGCACGGCAGAGCACGTCAACCTGCTGGAGAGCCTGATCGGCAAGCTGGCGCACAGGCTGATGCAATTGCCGGGCGTGCTGGGGGTACGGGTGAAGATCGCCAAGCTGGAGATCTTTGACGACTGTGAAGTGGCGATACGGGTGGAGACGGGGCAGTGGTGAAGCCACCTCAGCTAGCCAAGCCTCGCAATCCCCTCGCGAGCGGCCTGCTGGTGCTGCGCCAACGCGGCCAGGCATGACGCAAAGCGCCGGCTGAAGCCGCGCTCGTCCCGAGCCCGTACCAGGAAGCCACCGGCCAGCGCGGCGGCCTGCCGCCAGATGTCGTGAGGGATGGCGGGGTGCAAGCTGGCCGCGCCCAATGCATCGGGCAGGCTGCCGCCTGAGCGTGGCGCGAACGCCATGGATGACATGTCGTAAGCCGGCGCCAGCCCCCAGGGGCGGCCCTGCTCCGTCACAAACGACAGGTTGCCCGCATGCATGTCGGTGTTGCCGATCAGCGCGCCAAAAGCCCACAGCAGCGCGGCGCCCTGCACCGCCTCGGCCTGCACGTGGCCGGCGTCTGCCAGGCGCTGCACCACCACGGGCCAGGGCACGGGGCCTGCGCCGACGAACTCGGCATCCATGGCTGCCAGCGACACGATGCCGCGGCGGCCAAGCGGCCCCGTACGGTCAAATCGCACTACTTCCAGAAAGCGCTGGCCACCTGCGTCCAGCAAGGCGGTGCGGGCGGCGGGCACGCCGCCTTCGGCCAGCGTCTGCAGTGCGATGTGCTCGGCCAGCAGCAAGTCGCGCCAACGCTGTGGCACGGGACCGGGTTCGGCCTCACTGAACTTCACGAGCACGTGGCGCGGGCCATCGGCCGTGACGGACCAAGCGGTGAATTTGGGTTGCTCGCCACCAGCGGAGGAGCCGGGCGCCTCGCCTTGCGCGGCCTCGCGGGCCAGGCGCATGTAAGTGGCGGGCTTGTCACCGGGAGCCACTGGTTCAGCCACGGGGGTGGCAATGAACTGGTCGCGCGCCCCATCGCCCAGCACCAGGTTGCCCACGGGATCGTGCCCGTGGACCAGCAATGCGCGCAGGGCGTCAGTGTCGGACCAGTCACCCAGGCGCGCCGGTAAGCCCAGCGCCGCGCCGTGGCGCGCCACATAGGCCCGTCCCAGGTAGCCCTGAGGCCGCATGTCCAGCAGCCACCAGGGCAGGCCGGGACTGTAGAGGGTGTCGCCCGCGCTGGTGTGCATCACGAAGCCGTCGGGCCGCACCGGAACCAGCAGGCCCAACCGGCTCAGCTGGCCGGAGGCGTCCACGCGGTAAACCGCGATATCGGGCAGCCCCCGCAGCGTATCGCGCAACGCGTACTGAATGGATCGCGCTGCCCCGATGCGCACCACCGCACTGCCCAGGCCGGCCAGCCGCCGCGACAGCGTGGGTTGGCTGAGCCCGAGCGCATCCGTCAGCGCCCGCGCGGGCTGGGGCCCGCCGGCCAGGCGTAAACGCAGGGTATCCAGGTCAGGACGCATCGCAGCTTTGAATAGATATGTGAATAGATAATTGAATGGATATTCTAGCTCCTGGTCCTGTACCGTACGCGAAACCCCGCTGCCTCAACGCGGTCTTGCAGATGGAGTGCCAGAATGCTTTGCTGCGGAACGAAGCATTTGCCCCGCCACCGGCTGTACCGTCATCGCCATGAACACCAACCAGATTGCCCACATCGCGTCCCTTGTCGGCGAGCCGGCGCGCACCGCCATGCTGCTCGCGCTGATGGACGGCCGCGCGCTGACGGCCAATGAGCTGGCTGCCGCCGGCAATATCAGCGCGGCCACGGCCAGCCGCCACCTGGCGATGCTGATAGAGGCCGGCCTGCTGCACATGGAGCGCCAGGGCCGCCACCGCTATCACCGGCTCGCGTCATCCGATGTGGCACGTGTGCTGGAAGGCATTACCCAACTGGCCGCGCAACAGGCATCGGTGCAGCGCACCGTGACCGGCCCGCGCGACGCGGCCATGCGCATGGCGCGCACCTGCTACGACCACATTGCCGGGCGGCTGGGTGTGGCCATTACCCAGCACCTGCTGGACCACGGCGCCATTGCATTTGATGGCGAGGCAGGCCATTTGACAGACCGCGCCGGCGCCGTGCTGAAGGCCCTGGGTGTGGATAGCGCCGCGCTGTCAGGCGCCGGAGGCAAGCGCCCGCACTGCCGCCCCTGCCTGGACTGGAGCGAGCGCCGCCATCATGTCGCGGGCCGCCTGGGCGCACTGATCTGCAGCCAATGCCTGGACAGCGGCTGGCTGGTACGCCGTAACGGCTCACGCGCGCTGCAGTTCAGCCCCAAAGGCGCGGTGGCCCTGCGCAACGGGCTGGGACATGCGCGCTGGAACACGCTCATGCAAGACGGCGAATGACGTACGACAGCCCGGAAGAGCCATCAAGCCCGCAGTGCCGTGGTCAACTCCCGTTTCCGCCTGGTGTTGGCGCCCCGCCACGCCGCGCGGGCCAGCGCGATGAAGCGTTCTTCAGCGGCATCAGGCCCACGCTCTGAAGGCAGCCCTTCCTGGTCCAGCCAGCCCGCCGCCTTGTTGCAATGGGTCTCTATCTGCCTCGCCAGCTTGTCGCCGATCGGCCGCGCCGACTTGATCTGGCTGAGCATGCTGGGTGATATCTCCAGGTGCGCGGCAAAGTCCTGGTCGAGCCCGCGCGGCGTCCCACCTTTGGCCACCGCCTGTTGAACGAACTCCTGGTAGAGAACCAGCAGGTTCTGCCTTCGGACCGTGGTGATGGAAACGTTCATGTGTGTGGATGCGAAGCAACAATTTCAGAACTCATTGTCCGGGGTGTTGACGTTGCAGTAAAGTTTCTTTACAGTTCATGTCAACGCCTCGAAAGAGGCACACGTTATCAACCGACGCAAGTCAACAGACAGGAAGCCATCGTGACAACCAGGACCATCAGATCAACCAGCAAACGGCCGTTTATCGACGGTTGTGGCTGGCTGCGTCCTGTCGCCACGACGGGCAATCAGGGATTCATGTCGCATCCGTCCACGCGCCTCCCGGCGCTCCAGCTGCTGGCTGGTTATGAGGATCCGACTTATCCGGGCAGGGGTAGCGCGTAGGCGCCCACACCCCTTCATCTCTTTCCACAAGAGGCCCGGATTCCTGAGGAACCGGGCCTTTTTCTTTGTCCGCCTGAAGGCGCACCCATTGCAGTGATCGCGCTGCGCCACCGGGAACGGTGTTTTGATCGTTAACAAATTGCAGCAGGACAAGCCGCGGTACTGGCCGCAGGCGTCCTGCCATTTCGGGTGTGCCTATACGGCACCGCCTGCATGCTGCCTCGGGAAGGGCATGGCGGGATGTGCACGGGGTAGCTCCCCATGTGCAGCGAGCGACCCACACAGGCCCCGCGCCTGCGGCTCGCGTATGGACACAGCCGAAATGGATTTTTTGCCCCGGTGATGGAACCGGCAGACATGCCTGCCTCAGAAGCAGGATTCTGGGAGTTCGAGTCTCCCCTGGGGCACCAGCTTTTGTCGTGTTCGTCTAGATGGCCAAGGACACCTGACTTTCAATCAGGAGATCGCGGGTTCGAATCCCGCACACGATGCCAGAAATAGCGCCGTAGGGGAGTCTGGTTGTCCCCGCAGGTTTCATACGCCTGAGATCGCCGGTTCGAATCCGGCCTGCGCAACCAGCATTTTCCGTTCCGTTAACTCAGCGGCCAGAGTGCCTCCCTGTCCAGGAGGAAGCCGAGGGTTCGATTCCCTCACGGGGCGCCATTTTCAACACTTTCAAAGGAGCCATCATGCGCAAGCAAATGTTTGCAGTGCCAGCAGCCAAGCCGCGCAACCGCGTGGTGCAGGCTCTCGTTCGCGGTATCGCACGCGTGGGTACCCGTGTCCACCGCCAGGGCGCGCGCAGGCGCATTGATCTGGATCGACTCGATCTGGACCAGCGCGTGCGCGAAGTCGGCGAGTGGTGAGTTTCATGCGGGCTTAGCTCATTCGGCCAGAGCACCTGGCTTTTAACCAGGGGGTACAGGGTTCGAATCCCTGAGCCCACACCAACAACATCAAAACAAAGGAGAACACCATGCAAGCGCATGTACTTCAGCTGGATATCCAGGGCACGCCGCAGGCCTGGATCAGCCTGGAGCAGGCGGCCTTGCACTACGCGACCGGTTCGGTCGCGTGGGAAGACGGCGCCAGTCCGCTGGCCGTGCTGCGCGGCGGCTGGAACGTCTCGAGCAATAGGCAGTCGCTGCTGCCGGTGCACCCCATCATTGCACTCAACGGCGCGGCCAGGCACAACCTGTTCGACGTCACGCCAGGCTTCAGCAAGCGCAAACTGCTGCGCCGCGACCGGTTCACCTGCGCGTACTGCGCGCAGGTGATTGCCGAGCGCGACCTGCAGTGCGAGCACATCTTCCCGCTGTCGCGCGGCGGCGCGTGGAGCTGGATGAACCTGGTCGCGGCGTGCGCGCTGTGCAATGGC
Organism: Pseudomonadota bacterium; assembly: GCA_040385105.1. GTDB lineage: Bacteria > Pseudomonadota > Gammaproteobacteria > Burkholderiales > Burkholderiaceae_C > JACMQX01. The sequence continues at coordinate 3,458 of JAZKHY010000031.1, read as the reverse complement.
CGCAAGGCCGACCGCACGCCCGAAGAAGCGGGCATGGCACTGGCGTACCTGCCGTATGTGCCCAGCCGCTTCGAGGACTTCCTGCTGGAAGGCCGGAACATCCGGGCCGACGTGCATGAGTGGCTGGCTTCGCGCCTGCCCAAAGGATCGCGGCTGAACTGAACAGGTTCAGCCGCACAGAAATCTTCCGCCAAACGGCCAAGCGCTGACAGGCTGGGGTTCGGGCTCACGCCCGCCCCGCCGGTGCATCCGTCCGGGCCTCGGTCCGTGGACGTGTTGCATGCCGCGCTGCCGGGAAGCGGTGGATGCCAGGGCGGCGTGGGGATACCTCCGCGACGAGCCGGGTTCGACTCCCGGGCCGCCCACCATTAGAAATGGATAGCTCAGTGGTAGAGCAGTCTTTGCATAAAAGACCTGTCACGGGTTCGACTCCCGTTTCCAAATCGCAAACGGTCGAAAGACCAAGCGCCGCGCGCAGGCGCGGGGCAAACCTGAAGGAAGCGCCGCCTTGCGCGGCGCCCATGAAGGGCGAGCCCCAAGCCTGCCGGCGATGCCGGCTCGCGCGCCGGATGCGCCGGGTCCGCGCTCACGTCAAGCTTGAAGCGGCACCTTGCCGCCAAGGCGCGCCGTGGAGCCCGGCCCCTGGCCTTCAGCGTCCGCCGGCATGGCCGCAACCCGCGGCGCCCTATTTTTGAAACACGCAACCCACAAGGAGAACACCATGGAATACAAGCGTGTCACTGTGAAGAAGAACGAACGCGGCATCCTGCTGCGCAACGGCGATTTCGATCGCATCCTGCCGCCCGGCGAACACAAGCTGTTCTCCATGACGGACAAGCTCCGCGTGGAGACCTTCGCGCTGGAGCAGCCCGCCTTCATGCACGGCCTGGCCGACTACCTGATGGCCATGGAGCCCGAGGTGGTGGCCGCTGAATTCCTGCGCGTCGAGCTGGGCGAGACCCAGGCCGGCCTGCGCAGCGAGAACGGCGTGCTGGTGGAAGTGCTGGCGCCCGGCACCCGCCGCCTGTACTGGAAGGGCCTGGTGGACGTGAAGGTCGAGGTGATCGACCTGGCTGCGTCCGCCGAGCTCCCTGCCGCGATGGCGCAGCGCCTGATGCAGACCCAGCTGCGCCAGCGCGGCGTGACCGGGCTGGCCGGCGTGCTGCAGATTCAGGTTCCCGAGCACGCGACCGGCGTGCTGGCGGTGGACGGCAAGGTGTCGCGTCTGCTGGAGCCCGGCTCGTACGCGTTCTGGAAGTTCAGCCGCAACGTGGCGGTCGAGCTGGTGGACCTGCGTTTGCAGGCCGTGGAAGTCACGGGCCAGGAAATCCTGACCCGCGACAAGGTCAGCCTGAGGCTGAACCTGGCCGCGACCTGGCGCTACACCGACGTGCTGAAGGCCTTCACCCTGCTGCAGAAACCCGCGGAGCACCTGTACCGCGAGCTGCAGCTGGGCCTGCGCGCGGCGGTGGGTACCCGCACGCTGGACGAGCTGCTGGAGAACAAGTCGGTGATCGACGAGGTCGTGACCGCGTGCGCAAGCAGCCGGCTTGCGGCCTGGGGCCTGGAGCTGGACGGTGTGGGCGTGAAGGATATCGTGCTACCCGGCGAGATGAAGACCATCCTCGCGAAAGTGGTCGAAGCCGGCAAGTCGGCTGAAGCCAACGTGATCCGCCGCCGCGAGGAAACGGCAGCGACCCGCTCGCTGCTCAACACGGCCAGGGTGATGGAGGACAACCCCATCGCCCTGCGCCTGAAGGAGCTGGAGACGCTGGAGCGCGTGGCCGAGCGCATCGACAAGATCTCCGTGTTTGGAGGTCTGGACCAGGTGCTCAACGGGTTGGTGAAGATCCGTTGAGCCATTTCAAGGGTACGTCCCCACGAGGGGCGTACCCTTCTTTTTTGGAGAACAATCATGGACACCATGACTGAAGAAATCGAATCCGGCTTCATCGAGGAAGCCACCCCCGGCGGCGTGCCGGTGAAGATGTGGACGCGCGGCGTCCCCGTCGATGACGGGGCCAGGCGCCAGGTGACCAATGCGGCGCGCCTGCCCGTCGTGTACCCGCACATCGCCGTCATGCCGGACGTGCACTTCGGCATCGGCGCAACCGTCGGTTCGGTCATTCCCACGCTCAGGGCGATCATTCCTGCGGCAGTGGGCGTGGACATCGGCTGCGGCATGATGGCCTGCAAGACCACGCTCAAGGCCGAAGACCTGCCGGACAACCTGGCGCCGCTGCGCTCGGCCATCGAGCGCGCCGTGCCGCACGGCCGCTCGCCGGGCTCGCGCGACCCGGGCGCGTGGCACAAGCTGCCGGGCTCGGTCAACACTGCCTGGGCGCAACTCGAGCCGGAGTTCACCGAACTGTGCCGCGACTACCCCAAGATCGCGAAGACCAATCACATCCAGCACCTGGGCACGCTGGGCACGGGCAACCACTTCATCGAGGTCTGCCTGGACGAAGCGGGCTTTGTCTGGTTCATGCTGCACTCGGGTTCGCGTGGCGTGGGCAACTTCATCGGCACGATGTTCATCGAGCTGGCCAAGCAGGATGCGATGCGCCACCAGGCCAACCTGCCGGACCGCGACCTGGCCTACTTCGAGGAAGGCAGCCGCTACTTCGGCGACTACGTCCGCGCGGTGGGCTGGGCACAGAAGTTCGCGGCGATCAACCGCGAGGTGATGATGAAGCGTGTGATCGAAGCCGCGAAGACGGTGATCCACAAGAGCTTCCAGAGCCATATCGAGGCGGTGAACTGCCACCACAACTATGTGCAGAAGGAGCATCACTTCGGCGAGGACGTCTACGTCACCCGCAAGGGCGCGGTGAGCGCGAAAACCGGGCAGCTCGGGATCATCCCCGGCAGCATGGGCGCGCGCAGCTTCATCGTGCGCGGCAAGGGGAATGCGGAAAGCTTTGACAGCTGCTCGCACGGCGCCGGCCGCGTGATGAGCCGCGGCGAAGCCAAGCGCCACTTCACGCGGGCGGACCACAGGGCTGCCACCGAAGGCGTCGAGTGCCGCAAGGACAAGGACGTCATCGACGAAACGCCCGCCGCGTACAAGGACATTGACGCGGTGATGAACGCGCAGCGCGACCTGGTGGACGTGGTCCACACGCTCAAGCAGGTGGTGTGTGTGAAAGGTTGAACAAGCCGGTATTGAAGCCGACCCTCCGTGGGTCGGCTTTTTTTTGGCCTGACTTCGTCGCGAGTCGTGGGGGCATGGCAGATTTTCCCGCCGGTGAGACAATACGCTCCATGAGTGCAGTCTGGATCGACACCGAAGAACCTTCCTCCAAAGGCACGTCCTTTGCGCAGGACATGAAGATCGAGCGGGAAACCCACAAGCTCGAGAAGCGCCTGTGCCGCGAGGTCGGCCGCGCGATCATGGACTTCAACATGATCGAGGAGGGCGACAAGGTCATGGTCTGCGTCTCGGGCGGCAAGGACAG
>JAZKHY010000030.1:0-46419 GCA_040385105.1 Pseudomonadota bacterium | reverse complement strand
TCGTGGGCAGCGAGTGGGACAACCCGCAGCAGTTGGGGAGGTGGCTCAGAGCCGATGGGAATTACTTCGGGTAAGGTGCCCGCCCAATGTGAGTCCTGCGCGCGTTCCCCGATAATAGGCGTTTGCCTGCAAATGAGTGCTACTTGGGAGCGCAGATGACAATCGATGAGATCAAGGAATGGTATTTCCGGCCTCGCACGCCCTTTCTGAGTGCTGGTACGGCAGTTGAAGCCACCCATGGGCTCCACCCGCGCACGATGTTCCTCAAATCGTTACCGCGGGATGCGCATGTGCTCGACATGGGAGCCGGAGATGGCTCCCTGGGCATCCTCAAGGCATGGCCATCGCCTGACAGGAGTGATCTCAAGCTGCATGCTGTGTCGCTGGACATGGGTATCCACTTCGAAAAGTACGAGTCGTACGAACTGGTCAATTGGGAAGCAACACGGCCGGACTTTGGCGGGCGCCTGTTCGACGCCATCATTGCCAGTCATTTCATAGAGCATGTGACCGACCCTGAGCTGTTCATCAGCTGGGCCAGCAGCCGCCTGAAGGCCGGCGGCAGCCTGTATCTCGAATGGCCGCATGAGTCGTCTTGCGACCTCCCGCCGCGCATGGATTTGATGCCGCACGGCATCTCGCTGTCGATCTCCAATTTCTATGATGACAACACCCATCTGAAGCCGCTCACCATGGCGTTTGTTGCCAATGCCGTTGCGACAGTGGGGTTGACGGTTGAGCAGCAGGGCCGCATACGCCTTCCCATGGTGGAAGAAGAGCTGCTCGCCCACTACGCGCTGAAGCCCGAGGATCCCTACTCAATCCAGTTCGCGTTCTGGTCCAGGACCGGCTGGTGTCAGTACGTGCTTGGCCGCAAGCTTCATGCTGTGAACCTGGAGCCAGGCGAAGCGCCTCATACTACCCCGACCAGTGCCGGGGCATCAGGAAAGTCTGTCCGTGCAAAGCCGAAGTCTCCAAAGCAGCAAGGCCGCTGATATCGCCGTGCCGACCGGGCAAGCCGCAGAATTCACCGATGCGACGGATATCCAGGCGGAGTTGCGGATACTGAAGAAGCTTGTCGCAGAGCAGTCTCGCCTGATCGAGAGGCAGGCCCAGGCACTTGAAATCAGCCAGTCCCAGGTTTCAGAACTGCGCGCCAGGATGGCAGGCACCTCCAACCGGGCGGGCTCAAATCTGGCGCACGGGGGCATTGCGCTTGCGGGAACTGCCGCGCGTGCCATGGACTGGAGCCGTGTAAGCCTGCGCAAGCTGCTGGTGCTCGCATACAAAAAATGGCCGGCACCCCAGAACGAGAAAGACTGGGTCCGGCATCAGGCTTACAAGCGCTTCGGCTCCCTGTTTGCGGGCACGCGTGACTATGCCAACTGGCTTGCGAACTTGTTGGCGGCAGATGTCTCCGCGCCCGCCGCTGAAGCTCACCGCGTTGCTGAGGCAGCGGGAGTGCCTGGTGTACTGCTGCCTTCTGCACAAGAGCTTTCCTCCCTGAAGCTTCCGGTGCATGAGAGGCCTGTTGTCAGCGTCATCGTTCCAGCCTACGGCAACCTGGGCTACACCTATCGGTGCATAAAGTCTATTGCTGATCATCCGCCTTCCGCACCTTTTGAAGTCATCGTGGTTGAAGACTTCTCGGGTGATGCAAGCATCATGCGTCTTGCGGGCATAGACGGGCTCAGGTTTTCCGCCAATGACGCCAATCTGGGATTTGTGAGGTCGTGCAACCGCGCGGCGGGCCTGGCGCGTGGTGACTATCTGTATTTCCTGAACAATGATGCCGAAGTGATGCGGGCGAGCATTGATGCGCTGCTGGACGTTTTTGCAAGAGTACCCCGGTGTGGCCTGGCGGGTTCGAAGCTTGTCTATCCCGACGGGCGCTTGCAGGAAGCCGGGGGCATCGTGTGGAAGGATGCTTCCGCCTGGAATTTCGGGCGCATGCAGAACGCTGACCAGTCCGAGTTCAACTACACGCGCGAAGTTGACTATTGCTCCGGTGCCTCCCTTATGGTGCCGGCCGCGCTGTTCCGCGAGCTGGGCGGATTCGATGAACTCTACGTTCCGGCCTATTGCGAAGATACCGATCTGGCGTTCAAGGTGCGCGCGCGAGGCCTGGCCGTGATCTACGAGCCATTGTCGGTGGTGGTTCACCACGAGGGCGTTTCTCACGGCACTGACGAAACCGCCGGGATCAAGGCGTACCAGGTCGTCAATCGGCAGAAATTCCTTGATCGCTGGCGCGATACCCTTGAACGTGAGCATTTCCCGAATGGGCAAAATGTTTTTGTAGCCCGGGACAGGAGCGCGGGCAAGCCCTGTATCCTGATCATTGACCACTATGTGCCTCAACCCGACCGTGATGCCGGATCGAGAACGGTGTTCCAGTTGATTGAGGCTTACCAGGAGCTGGGTCTGAACGTGAAGTTCTGGCCCCAGAACCTCTGGCGCGATCCGGAGTACACAGAATGGCTCCAGCGCAGGGGGGTGGAGGTGGCCTACGGCATTGAGTATCACGGCAAGTTCGACATGTGGCTGCAGGCCAATGCATCCTTTATCGACTATGTCCTGCTGAGCCGCCCGAATATCACTGCGGATTTCATCGAACCACTGAAGAAGTATTCCAAGGCAAAGCTCCTTTACTACGGCCACGACGTCCATCATCTGCGCATGGTTGAAGGACTTCGCCTTGGCAACAGTGAAGATGAGGCCGCGCGCCTTGCGGTGGACAGAATGCGCCAGCAGGAACTGGACATCTGGCGCGAGGTGGATGTCATCTATTACCCCTCAGACGACGAAACGGCCTACGTTGGGCACGCGCAGGTGGCGGCCCGGGCGCGTACCTTGCCTGTATTCGGATTCAGGGAGTTTGCCGCTGACCGAGATCCCGGGACCGAACGGTCTGCGCTGCTGTTTGTAGGTGGGTTCAGGCATTCGCCAAACGAGGATGCGATTGTATGGTTTGCGCGGGAAGTCTGGCCGCTGATCAAGCGGCAACGGCCGGGGCAGGTGCTCTATGTGGTTGGGTCCAACCCGACGGATGCAGTGCGGCAGCTTGAGGCCGACCCGAACATCGTGGTTACCGGCTTTGTGCCGGATGAAGAGTTGAAAGCCCATTACGACCAGGCCAGTGTGGTGGTGGCGCCGCTGCGTTTCGGGGCAGGGATGAAGGGCAAGGTTGTGGAAGCCATGAGGTTCGGCGTGCCCCTGGTGACCACCCCGTGTGGCGTGCAGGGCCTGGCCGCGCTTCAGGACGCCGTGCCAGTCCATGCAGATGCGGCAGGCTTTGCACGGGCAGTGCTGGACCTGATGAATGACCAGGCTGCGTGGCAGCGCCAGCGAACGGTCCAGCTGGAGTATGCGCGGCGTCATTTCTCGTTTGATGCGTTGAAGGCATTCCTGTCGCAGGATCTTTCCGGTACAACCGGCGCAGGCGCGGCAACGCAATGAGCAGGCAATCGTGATGCGCATTCTCGTCGTCAAATTCGGCGCGCTGGGCGATGTCATCCGCACGTCCTATTTCGCATCGGCGCTCAGGGCAAAGTGGGGCGATGCGCTGGAGCTGGTCTGGCTGACCGCGCCGGAGTCCGAGCCTTTGCTGAAATTCCATCCACATATCGACCGGATCGCAACTTCGTTTGCTGATCTCGCGCCTGCAGCGTTTGATGTCGTCTACTCGCTGGACGATGAAGCGCATATCGTTGCCCAGGTAACTTCGTTGAAGGCCTTGAGAATAGTGGGTGCCTTCGTCGAGGCAGGCACCATCGTCTACAGCCCCGATTCGGCGCCGTGGTTCGACATGGGGTTGCGGTCGAGACTGGGAAAAGCCACGGCAGATCTGCTGAAACGCACGAACCGGTTGTCACATGCGCAGATCTTCCAGCGGATTTTCGATGTACCGGAGGTTGCGCCGTGTTTCTTTGGCGACGCTGCGCTTGAAACTGCTGCGTGTGCCTTGTTCCCTGAAGGGCGTCGTCGGATCGGCATCAATGCGTTCGCCGGGTCGCGCTGGCCCTCAAAGGCGCTGCGATTGGAGGAACTTGAGCGCCTGGTCCGCTTGCTGCTTGGGGATGCAGGAAATCTGCAGGTCGTATTGCTGGGCGCCGGCAGTGACAGGTTGAAGAACGAAGCTGTTGCCCATCGGTTGGGCGACAGCCGGGTCAATGTTGCAGCAACGGACGAATCTGTCCTCCAGCTGGCAGCGGTTGTGAAGACCCTTGATGTACTTGTCTCAAGCGACAGTCTTGCCATGCATTGCGCAATTGCCCAGAGGGTTCCGGTGGTCGCTTTCTTCGCGCCGACATCGGCAGCGGAGATTGATGTTTTCGGCCGCGGCGTGAAGGTGGCGTCGAGTGCGGCGGACTATTGCTCCTACCGGCCGGACGCCGACAATTCAAGCATCGTGGCCGAGCGGCTGTACGACGCCCTCCATTCGCTACAGTCTGCACTGCTCGACCAGCCGCTTTTTTCATGACCACACACCTTCATTTCACCTGCAACGTATGCGGCGCCGCAAACGACGCGCGGAGCGACGCGTTTGGCCGTGAGAATGCGAACTGCACAAATTGCTTCTCCTCGGTCCGTGTGCGCAGTATGGTCCGGCTGCTGAGTCTTTACCTGTTTGCAGGAAAGTCCCATGTGATCAAGGACATGCCTGCGTCGCCGTGGGTCAAAGGCATAGGCATGACCGACTGGGCCGGGTTTGCGGAACGCCTGCCGGAAAAGCTCGACTATGAGAACACCTTCTACACGCGGGAGCCACGGCTTGACATTACCAATCCGCCGTCGGACAGAATCGGCACGCTTGACTTCATCCTGAGCAGCGACGTGTTTGAGCATGTCGAGGCGCCAGTTGAGCGGGCATTTCAAGGGGCTGCCAGCCTGCTCAAACCAGGAGGGTTCATGGTGTTGACTGTGCCGTTCGGCTTTGACGACGAGACTGCCGAGCACTTCCCGGAACTGTTCAAGTACAGGATTTTGGACAAGGGGGGCAGACAAGTGCTGGTGAACACCACGCGTGATGGCCGCACGCAGGAATACACGGAGCTTTGCTTTCATGGGGGAGAAGGTGCAACCCTTGAGATGCGACTTTTCTCGCAGAACAGCCTTCGCAGGCTTTGCAGGGAGGCCGGCTTCTCAAAGGTCACATTCCATGGGGAGAGCGACCTTGAGTCAGGCGTGATCTGGACGACGCCATGGTCCGTTCCCCTGGTGGCCATCCGGTGATATCCACATCATGAAACCCGGCGTGACTGACGACGAACTGCGGGCCGCGCTTGAAAAGTTCAGCGCCCAACTGGGCGAGGTGGCCTGGCACTCGATCACCATTGATGATGGCTTCAGCGCTGTTGGCAATGAACACACGGATTTCGTTGCCAGGTTTCTTCGCGACAACGGCCTTCTATCCCTTGGCCGGCCTGCGCGGTTCCTTGAAGTCTCACCTTACCTCCATACAACTGCGCAGGCGCTCAACCGCGATTTCAGGGTTGATGCCGCCGCGTGTGACATCTCTCCGCACTCATTGCGGTATGGCGATGCACATTTCCGCAAGCATCACTCGCAGGGAGCGGCGACTCTGGTGGCCGCCGATTTCCACGAGCTGCCGTTCTGCACCGACTACTTCGATGTGGTGTTCATCGCATCTGCTGTCCACCATACTGCAATGCCCGAGCGGGTGCTGTCCGAGCTTGTCCGCGTCGCGCGGCCCGGTGGCTTTGTGATTCTCTACAACGAGCCCGTAGGCAGCGATGGCTGCTTTTACAGCTTCCGAAGCAACCGGCTGGATGCCTTGGCTCCCTGGGAGCGCTCGCTGGCCGACGCCGGGCTGTTGAGGATCATTTCCTCGCCATTTCCGGGTTCCCGCTCCGAGCAGCTATTTGGCATGATGGAGAACGACAGAATCCCGCTGGATGTCTACCTGGGCAGTGAAGCGAGCGTCGCGGAGTTGTCCTTGATCCCGCTGCCTGGAAGCCTTGACGCTGAGTTTGAGCTGACGCATGCTGATGCAGGTGCGATAGCGCAGGAGATCGACGCCAGGCTGGCGGGCCCGCGCGCGGCCTTGGGCCGGTTTGAATCCTTGATGGATTTCAGGTTGCCGGACGCGGCGGAGGTCCGGGAGTTCGCCACACGCTATGCGGCGGGCCTGCGAGTGATCGACGATGCGAGCGAGCCGGACAAGGTCGCCGCGAAGGCAAGGCTGTACGGCGCCACCCTTCAGATGGTGCTTCAGAAGCCGGGAGATGCTCCAGCGTCCGGCTCGATGCTGCCATCGGGCATCGACATTTCCACAGGTGTTGTCCTGTCTCCAGCAATCGCGGGCGGGGTGAATGTGCGCCTTGCTGACACTACATTGCCTCGACTTGAACCCCGCAATGCTGCCGGGCTCGGGCAATTTTTTCCGCTGGACCAATGGTGTCTTCTTGACCAGGGCAGTGCATATGCACACTGCCTCATAGGCGAGGCCGGCCTGGTGAAGTTGCCACGGCGCCGGGATGCGCGCGGCATTCTGCTGCTGCGCTACTACGCGGTGGCGCGTCCTGAAGGTCCTTACTGGGTTGACGTGTTTTCCGCAGGGCATCTTCTGGATTCCGCGCCGATATGCCAAAGCGAAAGCCGCCTCCTCAAGCTTGCGCTGCCAGAGGGATGCGACGAACTGCGGCTGGCCCTGCGCCCCGATGCAGAAGTTGCCATGCCCTTTTCGCTGGCTCTTCGCGTTGCATACCTTGATGTCATCTTCTGCGACAAGGCGCCATCCCCTGAAATGGCGATGAAAGCGCGGGTAAGTCAGGGCATGCTTGCGGCGAAGCCTGCGCCAGGTTCAAGCTAAACTCCAGTCACCTCAGGTCAGCGTTCGACAAAGCCATTCAGGCCCCATTTCCCCGACGTCCAATGGCATTCCCGACTACCGATCATTCCGAGCTTCAAGGCTTCGTCCGCCAGCTCCGCCCGGAGTTCATGACGGCCGCCGCGTTCAGCTTCGTCATCAACCTGCTGATGCTGGTGCCCACCCTGTACATGCTGCAGGTTTACGACCGGGTGCTGACCAGCCGCAATGCCGACACCCTGCTGATGCTGACCATTCTGGCGGCTGCAACCTACCTGCTGCTGTCTTCCATTGAATGGGTCCGCTCCCAGCTGCTGATCCGTGCCGGCATCCGCCTGGAAGCCCTGCTTTCGCCGCGCACCTTTGAGGCCAGCTTCACCGCCATGAGCCGTAGCGGCCGCGGCGGCGCGCAGGCGTTGAACGATGCCTTGACGGTGCGCCAGTTTCTTACCGGCAACGGCCTGTTTGCGCTGTTTGATGCACCGTGGACGCCCATCTTCCTGTGGGTGATATTCGTGATGCATCCCTGGCTGGGCTGGCTGTCCCTCTTTGGTGCGCTGCTGTTGTTGTTTGTGGCCTGGCTCAACGAGAAGCTCACGCGCGACGTGCTGACGCAGGCCAACGACATGCAGGGCGCCGCGACGCAGACGGCCACCACCTACTTCCGCAACCACGAGACGGTGGCCGCCATGGGCATGCTTGGCGCCCTGCGCGAGCGCTGGCTGCAACGCCAGAAGAAGGTGATCGAGCTGCAGACGCTTGCATCGGGCCGCGCGGGCCTGCTCAGCTCATTGAGCAAGCTCATCCGCATGCTGCAGCAGATGGCCATCCTCGGCCTGGGCGCCTGGCTTGCCATCAAGGGCGAGATCACGCCCGGCGCGATGATCGCGTCATCCATCCTCATGGGCCGCGCGCTGGCGCCGGTGGACCTGGCCATTGCAAGCTGGCGGCAGCTCGTCATGGCACGCGGCGCCTATGGCCGCCTGGGCCAGTTGCTGGAGGCTGCCCCGGCACCGCCGCCCACGCTCGACCTGCCCGCGCCCACCGGCGAGGTGACGGTGGAAAACATCACCATCGTTCCGCCGGGCGCGAAGGTTCCTTCGGTGCTGGACCTGAGCTTCCAGATCCGCAAGGGCATGGCCATTGGCGTGATCGGGCCCTCGGCCTCCGGCAAGACCAGCCTGGCGCGCGCGCTGACCGGCGTGTGGCTGCCGGTGAAGGGCGCAGTGCGCATTGACGGTGCCTCCCTGCAGGACTGGAACCGCGACAAACTCGGCCCGTACATAGGCTACCTGCCGCAGTCGATCGAGCTCTTTGAAGGAACGGTTGCCGAGAACATCGCCCGCTTTGGCCCGCTGGATTCCGACAGGATCGTCAAGGCGGCCCAGCTTGCAGGCATCCACGACATGATCCTGCACCTGCCGGACGCCTACGAGACCGTGGTGGGTGTTGACGGCGCCGCGCTGTCCGGCGGGCAGCGGCAGAGGCTTGCGCTGGCACGTGCCGTGTATGGCATGCCCAGCCTGGTGGTGCTGGACGAACCCAACTCCAACCTGGACGAAAAAGGCGAGGAGGCCCTGGTGAATGCCGTGAACGAGCTCAAGCGCCAGGGCACAACAGTGGTGCTGGTGACCCACCGCCGCGGCACACTGGAATGCACCGACGGCCTGCTCGTCATGAACGCCGGCAAGCTGCAGGTTTACGGCCCCACGGCGCAGGTGCTGCGCCAGCTGGCGGGAGACGCGGCGCCCAAACCTGTGGAGGGCGCCAGGCCATGAACGACACCAAGCCAGGCAGCACGCCCGGCGCGCCCACGGCATCCATCGAGTCGCCCGGCTACCTGCTGGGCACCACACGCAGCCTCACCATCCTGGGAGCCTCGCTCATTGCCGGCTTCTTCGGCTTCTTCCTTCTATGGTCCTTCCTGGCGCCGATCGATGAAGGCGTTGTTGCGCCCGGCGTGGTGCAGCTGGAATCCAAGCGCAAGCCCATCCAGCATCCGAACATTGCGGTCATCGGCAAGGTCTTTGTCAAGGAAGGCCAGACCGTCAAGGCTGGCGAACTCCTGGTGCAGCTGGACGATTCGCAATCGGCTGCCGCCTACGCGTCCGCCCGGGCGCAGATGCTCGCTCTGCGGGCCGCGCAGTCGCGCCTGAATGCCGAGAGCGTGAATGCCGCGTCGGTCACATTCGACCCCATGCTGTTCACTGACGAATACAAGGTGGTGGCCCAGGAGTTCGTGCAACGGGAGGGCAACCTGTTTGCGGCACGCAAGGCGTCCCTGTCTTCGGACCTGTCTGTGCTGCAGCAGTCCATCGTGGCGGCGCAGGAGCAGGAAAAGGCCTTGCAGGCCCAGCTGGACGGCCGCAAGAACCAGCTGGCCATCGTGGCCGAGCAGATCAAGTCGTCGCGGGACCTGGCCAAAGAGGGCTTCATCTCCCGCACCAAGCTGCTGGACGAGGAGCGCCTGTCAGTGGACCTCAATGCGCAGGTCAACGAGCTGCTGGCCAACATCCAGCGGGCCCGCAGCTCGGTGGCGGAGCTCAAGCTGCGCATGACCCAGCGCCAGCGTGAATTTGCACGCGAGGTTGACACGCAGTCCGTGGAAGTGCGGCGTGACCTGGCCGGCGCCGCCGAGCGCGTCGGCGCCACGCGGGCCGAGCTGGGCCGCACAAAAATATTCGCGCCGGTGGATGGCACAGTTGTCGGCCTGGCCATTCAGTCCACGGGTGCGGTGGTGCCGGAGGGCGGGCGCATCATGGACATCGTACCCACCGATGAGTCGCTGCTGATTGACGCGCAGATTCCCCCCGAGGTGATTGACCGCATCCGCGCGGGCCTTGCGGCCGATGTGCGGTTCACCGGTTTCTCTGACCTTCCATTCCTGGCGCTTGAAGGGCGGGTGATGTCTGTGTCGGCCGACAGGCTGGAAGAGGGCGCGGCCAACCGCCCACCCTATTTCCTCGCGCGCATCCAGGTCACGCCCGAGAGCCTGAAGAAGCTTGGGCAGCACAAGATCCAGCCGGGTATGGCGGTGGAAGTCATCGTCAAGACGGGCGAGCGCTCGCTGATGGCCTACCTGCTGAAACCGCTGGTGCGGCGGGTCAGCGCGTCGATGACCGAGCGCTGAGCGGGCGCGCTACACGCCCTTGCGCCTGGCACCCCAGCGTGCCTTGAACTGCGCGCTGTGCCTTGCAAGCGTGTCCCGCTGCGCCGGTGTCCGCTGCGTTCCGCGGGACAGCGACTCATGGTGGATCAGTTCGGCCTGCGGCTCATAGACGATCCTGTAGCCCAGCGCATGTATCCTGAGGCACAGGTCCACGTCGCTGAAGTCCACCGGGAAATTCGCCGCGTCCATGCCACCGGCTTCAAGCCATACCGACTTGCGCAGGACCATGCAGGCGCCGGTGACCGCGTCGCAGGAAACCGCCCGGCCAACCACCTGTTCCCAGGCGGGATCATCGCGCTGCATGAATCGCGCCCTGTGCTGCGGCAGTCCATCGACGATGGTGATGCCCGCATGCTGTACGCCGCCATCCGGGTACAGCAGGCACGCACCCACTGCGCCGGTTCCCGGACTCACCGCATGCCGGACCATGGCTTCGAGCCAGTGGCCCTGAATGACTTCGACATCGTTGTTCAGCAAGGCCAGTACATCGCCCCGTGCATGCTGCGCAGCCTCGTTGCAGATGGCGGAGAAGTTGAACGGCTGGTCGAATGAAAGGATGCGCACGTTGGCGGTGCCGCGCAGTGCGTCTAGGTATTGCAGCGTTTCAGCCTGCGTGGACTGGTTGTCCACGACGATCACTTCAAGCGCGGGGTAGTTTGTGCGGCCCAGGAGCCCGTCCAGGCAGGCCTTGAGGGACTGCACCTGGTCGCGGGTCGGGATGATGACGCTGACCAGGGGCCGTGCCAATGTGGCGGGCGCATCGCCGGGCGGTTCATGCTGCATCAAAGCGGGCGCAACCGGCAGGCCGCTGCCTGCGCGGGAGCGAGGCGGGCGGCGTTGCAACGTGTCCCAGGCCCGCCTGAGATGCCGTTCCACAAACCCGATGCGGTGGACCAGCAACAACGACTGGCGGAAGCGGCCTGGCTGGTTCATCGGCCGCCATTGCATGGCCTCAATGCCTGCCGGCAGCCGTACCACCTCGCGCACAACCCCCGCCTGCGTCGCAGGCAAGGGGATTGCAACAGGTGACGCTGCAGCCTGAAGGTGAAGGACAAGCTCGGCCACCCTTGCGCTGCCGTGCCGCTCAAGAATGCATTCAATGCAGTACCAGCCGGGGGTCGGCATTGCATCGGGCAGGATGTCAAAAACCGGGTTGCGGGTTGTCGCCCGCCATTCGTGCCCGCTGCCGGGCTCAGGTTCAATGCCTTGCAGTGCAGCCAGTTTGCAGGCAATCCGCGTCCTGGGCAGGCACCTGAGCAGGCGCTCGCCCCAACGCGCCAGGCGCCCCGCCGGGAGCAGCAGGTCGCGCACGCTGGAGTCATCCGTCAGCACGCCGGGCTACCCCAGATAGGCCTGGATGGCGGACTCTGTATCTTCAAAAAAGGTCAGCCGCCCATGGTCAAGGATGGCTGCGCTGGAGCAGTGCGCCCGGATGTAGTCGATCTGGTGCGACACGATGACCATGGCCCTGTCCGCACGCTTGACGAAGAGCTCTTCGTGGCATTTTTCGTGAAAGCGGCTGTCGCCCACGACGACGACTTCATCAATCAGGAAGCAGTCAAAGTCCACCGCCATTGAAATGGCGAACGCCAGGCGCGCGCGCATGCCGGCCGAATACGAGCGGACGGGTTCCCGGAAGTATTCACCCAGCTCGGAGAACTCCTGTACATATGCGGCTTTCTCGTCCGGGTCAGCCCCATACACCCGGCAAACAAAGCGCAGGTTGTCCAGCCCCGTCAGGCTGCCCTGGAATGCACCACCAAAAGCCAGTGGCCAGGACACGCTCATGCCCCGCCGTATCTGCCCGTGTGTGGGTTTCTCTGCCCCGCCTATGAGGCGCACCAGTGTGGACTTGCCGGCGCCGTTGCTGCCCAGTATCCCGAGCTTCTGGCCGGGCCGGACCGTGAGGTTGACGTCGTGCAGGACCGTGCGCACGCCGCTTCGCGTTGCGTACTCCTTGCTGACACCCTTCAGCTCGATCATTCAGGTATGACCCGGCGCCCGGTCTCCCGGACAAGCGCGAGCCCCAGCAGGGTGAGTGACAGGCACCATGCCACGAGATAGCCGATGTCGTAGTGGGCCTTGACCGACGGGCCAAAGTAGCTTCCGCGCACCATCTCTGCGCCATGAACCATTGGAATGAGCAGCACGAGTTCCTGCGCCCGGGCGGGCAGCCAGTCCACCATGAACACGGCCCCCGAGATGGGGAACAGCAGGTAGGCTGTGGTGTGCCACAGCCGCTCGACCATTTCGGACCGCTCGCTGATGGCGCCGATCACAAGGCTCAGGCCCAGCGCGAACCATGCGATCAGGGCCCAGCTTGCGGCAAGGCCGAGAAAGTCGTGGGGCAGGTCCATCCATCCGGCGGCGATGAAGACGGCACACAGCGCAATGAAGGAAATGGTCGCGCCTGCGATTTCGAGTGCAACACGCGCAAGGAAGATGTCGAGGACGCGCACGTTCCGGTGGTACATCAGCGCAAGGTTGGGCGTGATGGCCGTGCAACAGCGGTTGGCAGAGTTGCGCCAGACGAGGACGGTGGAGTAACCCGTGACCGCAAAGGCAACAATCGGCAATTGCACGCCATGTGTCGACTTGGTGGCCGTCCACAGCGCCGTGACCCCGAGCGTGAAAAGCATCGGCTCCAGGAACAGCCAGAGGAACCCGATGTTGTGCCTGCCATAGCGCGTCAGGACCTCGCGCATCAGCAAGGCGCCGATCACGCGGAGCTGGATCTGCAGCGACCGGAACAGGCTGGGCGTTGGCGTCATGGCGAAAGGCCGCGTGTCAGTCGTTGTGTTCGCGCACGCCGGCCAGCAGGATCGACAGGATGCCCCACACCATCAAACCGATGACGAACGTGCCCAGCACTGCCCGCCACCGCCTCGGCTCCACCGCCTCATCCGGCACCATCGGCTTCACGATCCGCTCGAGGTACAGCAGCTTGCGCTGCGCATCGTTGCGGGCCTGCTCCAGCGAGGTCAGGGCCGAGGCCAGCTGCCGGTCGGCGAAGGTGCGGTCCAGGGCCAGGCGTTCGTAGTCGGCAGCCTTGCTGGTGAGTGATGTGGCGCCACCGGCCACCTTGGCAGTTTCGTTGTTGATCTCGCCCTGCAGCGTGGCAATGCGGGTGCGCAGCATCGGCACCTGCGGGTTGTCGGGTGTGTAGGTGACCACCTGCGCCAGCTGTGTCTTGGTGGCGATCAGCTCGTCCTGCAGCTTGGAGATGGCCTGCAGCTGGATGGCGGACTGGCGCTCGGGGTCGAACACCGCTTTCTGGCTGCGGTAGTTTGACAGCGCCTGGCTGGCGTCGCGGGCCTTGCGCTCGCTTTCCTCGACCACGGTTTTTGCATAGCGCACCATGTCTTCACGGCCACGGTCATTCAGGCGGTTGACGAGCTGTTCGCTCATGCCCAGCAGCAGCTCGTTGATGCGCTGCGCATCGCCGGGCGTGAAGGCACTGACCCGCAGCACGGTGATGGCGGTGGATGCATCGTGGCTGATGGAAATCCGCTTTTTCTGGTAGTACTCGTGCAGCGCCTCAAAGCTCTCGTCGCCATCAAGGCCGGGGAAGCGGCTGAAGCGGTCGATCTTGCCGTCGCTGAAGGCCTTGCGCACGTCCAGCTGCTCGCCTATGCGCTGCAGCGCATCGCGTGAGGTGATGAAGTCATGCACCGCATAGGAATCGTCCTGCGCGCGGTTGAAGCCCGTGCCTTCCAGCAGGCTGCCCAGCAGCGTGCCCGGGCCCTGCTTCTGCGGGCTGCGCACCACAAAGCGGGATTCGGAGATGTAGATGTTGGACGCGATGAGGCCGTAGTACAGCGAAGCCAGCACGGTCGGCAAGACCACGGCCAGCAGGAACAGCCAGCGGTTGGTGCTGCCGGGGCCGGTGAAGAAGCGCTTGCGCTTCGGGCCGCTGGCCGGGGCGCGGTTCGGCTCGTTGCCTGGCCGGGTTGCGGCAACGGGCACGGCAGCTGGGGTGGACGTCTCGGGCGCGGTCAAATGGAGTTCCTCGGGGCTTTCGGCATGGTGCCTATTATGGTTGCTGGCGCAGCCATTGCGCTTGCACAAAGGCTGCGGCATCGCGGCCGCCGGCCTGGCCCGGCAACCGCAGCGCGGCCTGCCGGCAGGCCGCAGCCACCGACGCGTCGGCAAGAAGCGCTGCCAGGGCGCCGGCCATGCGGGCGGCGTCAAGGTGCCGCGCGTCAATCCTGCGGCCAACGCCCAGGCTCTCCAGGCGCATGGTGTTGTCAAACTGGTCATGTGCCATCGGCATCGCCAGCTGCGGTATGCCCGCGCGCAATGCCTGTGCGCAGCTGCCGATGCCGCCATGGTGTACAAGCGCTGCGGCGTGCGGCAGCAGCGCGCCGAAGGGCAGGGCGCCGAAGTGCCGGACGCCAGGCGGCAGGGTGGCGGGCAACTGGCCGGGCTGCTGGGTCAGCAGGATGCCCCGGCGCCCCAGCGTGGCACAGGCCTGCGCCGCCGCAGCAAAGAAGCCATGGGCATGTTGCATGGCCGAGCCGGGCATGAAGACCAGCGGCGCGCTGCCTTCGTCCAGGAAGGTGAGCGCCTCGCCCGGCAAGTTCGCAGCGGCAAAGTCGCCTGACAGCGGGAAGTCCGTCAGCGTCACCGGCGCCGGCCAGTCGGGCTGCGGCGCGGCAAACCAGGCCGGGTACAGCCCGACGCCGGCCCTGGGTGCATACATCCACTCGCCAAAAATGCTGGCCTCCAGCGGCGGCAGGCGCAGCTCCTGCCGCATTGCGGCAATCAGGGGCGCAGCCATAGGCTCCAGTTTGTAGTGGTCCAGCGCCCGCCAGACGGCGCGGCGCATGCCGTGCGGCGTCCAGCCCGGCACGCGGTACTGCGCGATCGTCAATGGGTTGAGGCAGCTGCGCAGCATCGCCGGTGCGGTATAGGCGCCCACCAGCGGTGTGCCGTCGGCCTCATGGGCAAGACGCGCGCCGAAGGCCATGGGCGGCGCCAGCACGGCGCAGCGGCCGCTGCCGCCGGCGCGCATGCGGATGTGTTCCAGCACGGGCCGGATGGCCGGCGCATAGAGGTTGCGCCACAGCACGCCAAGGCCCTTGATGGGGTGCCAGAGCGCCGGGTTGCCGGCAGCCTGCTGGTATTGCGCCCGCGTGCCCACAGGCACAAACGCCAGCCCGGCGCCGCGCACCGTCTGTTCAAACTCCGGGTTGGTGAGGAACTCGACAGCATGGCCCTGTTGCGCCAGTGCCCGCGCCACTGCCAGGAGCGGGTGCACATCGCCCGCGCTTCCCAGCGCAACTACGATCAGCGTCATTTGGCCGATACGGTACCGCCAAAGCCGGAGGTGTCGCTGGCCGGCTCGGGCACCAGCGCCTGGCGCAGCACGTCCAGCAGCCCGCCATAGCCACCGGCGGGCCAGTAGAAGGTTCCCGGCAGCTGGGTCTGGGCAATCAGCTCGTTGCGAAAGGCATGCACTGCCTGCGCATCCACCGCCCCGGGCGCCTGCCAGAAGTCCGCCAGCGGGCCGCTGAAGGTGAGGCGCGGGTGGTCGTACAGCGCCTTGCCGCACACCTTGACAGGCGTGCCGTGCCACAGCGACGACAGGCCCACGGTGCTGTTGACGGTGACCGTGCCGGCCGCATGGCTCAGCAGCGTGGGCAGGTGGCCATCCACAAAGTAGTCCGTGCGCCCGGCGCAGCCGGACTCCCGGGCTGCCTGCGCTATCACCTGGCCATAGTGGCGTTGCCCTCGGTCCATCGGGTGGTGCTTGAAGACAAGGCGTGTGCCCTGCGGCGCATGTGCGCCAAAAGACGCCACCACATGGCGTATGAAAGCTTCAATGGATTCGAAGCCGCTGTAGTAGAGCTGCTGCGAGTCGTTGTGGACCTGCAGCGGCACAAAGAAATATTGTTTGTCAAAGCCTGCGGCCAGGGCTGCGACGCGTTGTGGTTCAGCCTTCAGCGCGGCGCGCTTGCGCTGCCAGGAGCGGATCCAGCTCATGCCCTCGGCAAACCAGCCAGTGGGCCGGTGGTGTTCGTACCCCTTGTTCAGCAGCATGCCGCAGCTCATGAGGAACTGGTACTGCATCCCGCGCCAGGCAAACTGGCCGAAAGGCAGGTGGAACTGCCGCTCGGGGTAGTCCCGCACGGGGCCGCCGCCCCACTGCGCCTGGAGCGACGGAGCCACAAAGCCCGATCGCATGTTGACGCCGCCCTGCTCCATGGTCACGAAGTAGGGCCGTACGTAACCTTCCTCGAAAACAATCACCGGTATGCCCAGCTCGTCCAGCACCTCACGCGCGGCCACATGCATCGGCCGGTGCTGGCCGAAGAGGATGCAGGCGTCGGGACGTGCGACCAGCAGGCCTTCGCGCAGTTCGCGTGCAAACTCCGCCGGTCCGCCGCGGTACCAGTGGCCCTGCGGGTGGAACCAGACATCGCCGAGGTTGAAGTTGATCTTGTCCACGGCGCGGCCGCTTGCCTGCAGCACCTGAGCCAGGTCGTGGAAGAACGGGCCGACCGGCCCTTGAAGCAGCAGCAGGCGGCGCGCATGGCGCATGGCCTGCAGGCCCCGGTTGACGTGGTGGGTATCGGCAAGGGTCATGGCAGCGTCACCCGGCCAGCACGTTGCGCAGCCACCTTGTGGCTTTGGCAAGCTGACGGACGATGGGCGATGTATGGGGCAACAGTTTCTCCTGCTTTGTTGCCAGCTGGCGCGCCAGCGCATGCGCGGTGGCTTCGGGCGTGGTGAACAAACTCAGTTTCCAGTCCCAATATAGGGGATAACGAATCAGCACGGCGTCAATCAATTGTTGCAGCGAGATGGCGCTGCGTGGATCTGCAATATTGTTCACCCAATCGTGGGTCAGGCCCCATCCCACATAGAAGGGATTTCCGTAGGTGAAAACCCTTTTCTGCCGCAGCAACGCCTCAAATCCTGCAAGCGAAGACAGGGTATGCACCTCGTCCGCGCACTCGATGAGCGACACGAGGTCGGCGTGGGCGTCCACAATGTCGCACAGGGTTTGCGCGCGCACCAGGCCCTTGCGGTTGCCTGACATAACGTCGGGGTGGGGCTTGTAAACCACAAAGGCATCTGGGCGGAGCTGGCGAACCCGGGCCAGCAGTTCCTCCATGGTGCCGATGCCCGCTGCGCCCAGGCGAACGGACGCGTCGTCGCGTACCTGGCCCGGCACCAGCACCACAGTGCGGCCCGGTGGTGCCGTCCATGCGGGCTGCACCGGGCCGAAGTTGTATTTGGACAGGTGCAGCCCGCAGATGAGCCGGCGCAGGTTCTCTGCCCTTGCCAGCGCTGCCTCGCCTGTCTCGGGCGCCGCAAGCAGATCTGCCAGCTCGCCCGGTTCATGCGGGTTGAAGTAGATGCCCTTGCTGTCGAGCACCATGCTGTGCGGCGGCGCGAGGTCCGAGCCCAGGCCGGCCGAGCGCAGGAAGCCGTCTTCCATGCGCGCGGGCGCGTTGGCGGTGGCTGGTGCAGCCGCCGCACCCCACAGCACGGGGCGCAGCCTGCCGTCTACCCGCCAGCGCACCGGCTCGCCTGCAGCCTCAAGGAAGGGCCGCACAAACGGGCGCTTCCAGCGGCTGAAGCCTTGCGCTGCCAGTGGCCCCAGGCTCGTGTAACGCCGGCGCACGCTGCGCTGCAGCATGATGATGTCCATGGCGTCGGCAAGCGTTCCCCTGCCGTGCGTCACCGGGTCCAGGTAGCGGCAATGCTGCAGGTAGGCCGCATCGAATACTTCGGCCAGCGTCGCCGCTTCGCCGCGCTGCAGGGGTGCATCGTCCTGTGTCAGGCCCCGGCCTGCATAAAACGGCGAGCCATGGACCCGCACCGGCAACCCCGCCAGCAGGGCCTCAAAGCCAATGATGCTGTCCACAGTGCAGACCGCGTCAAACTGCTCCAGCAGCAGGTAGCTGTTGCACGGCGTGCTGATCTGCCTGATGCCGCGGTCCGGCAATGCCGTGGCACCGGGCGCATAGGCCCAGACCTCGCTGCCCGGGTTGTCGGCGATCGCAGCCTGCAGCATGCGCCGGGCTGCCGCGGCATCCGCCCCGCCCACGGCCGCCAGGACGCGGCGCGCCGTCTTGACCCGGGGCAGCTCGGGTGGCAGCACAAGCGGTGCTGCGCTATGGTGGCTGATGCGCTGCGCCACCAGCTCGCGCATCAGGTGCTGCGCCTGGGCAGCTGGCGCCTGCGTGCGTACCGCGCCGGCAAGTACCTCGAACCGCGCAGCGTCGACGGGCACAAGGCTGATCGGCTGGGGTGCGCCGGGGTCCAGCGCCACATGTCCGGGCGCGAACTGCAGCAGCGGCAGCCCCAGCGCGGCAGCCATGCGCCTGGCAGCGGCATTCCCGCCGTTGGGTTGCCAGCAGGCCAGGGCGCTGGCTTGCTTCCATCTCCAGGGCGCGGCTGCCAGCTGTGCATCAAGGCAGGCCTGCAGCGCGACGAGCCGCGCCGTGGCCGGGGGCCAGCAGGCCCACAGCGCCGTCACTGCTTGGCTCCCTGTGCGGCGATGTCACCGATGAACCGGTCCACCGCCGCGAAGTGGTCAGCCCACTGCGGGATCCTGAAGCCCTTGATGCGGCCGGCCTGGGCGGCGCGTCGCGGGCTGCCCGCGCCTGCATGGTCCATCACCAGTTCCAGCCACTGCGCACCGTCATGGGGGCTGGCATAGTCCGGCGTGTTCCCGGCGATTTCGCGGAACACCGGCAGGTCGCTGGCCACGACCGGCAGGTTGAGGGCGAGCGCCTCGACAAGCGGCAGCCCGTAGCCTTCGGCATGGCTGGGAAAGAGCAGGGCGCGTGCATGCTGCAGCCAGGCGGCCAGGGCAACGTCGCTGCAGTTCTCCAGGTACATCACGTGCGGCAGCGCGCCGCTGCGCAGTTGCGCCATGACGGCGTCGCTCTTCCAGCCGCCCTGGCCAATCACGACGAGCGTGGGGCAAGCGGCCTGCATTCGCTGCGCGAGCTGGCGCCAGACGTCCAGCATCAGCGCATGGTTCTTGCGCGGCTCGATGGTGCCGAGCATGACAAAGTAGTCGGCTGCGAGCAGCCGCGCAGCCGGGGCACGCGGCAGTGCAGCGCTGCCGAGTGGGGCTGCCAGCACCGGCCTTGCGGGCCACCCCTGGGCGCGTGCCAGGCCCAGCAGCTGCCCGCGCGTGTCGTGCGAGTTGGTGATGATGCCGCAGCCCCAGGCCATGGCATTGCGCAGCCGCGCCATGTGCGTTGCCTGCTCGCCGTCGCGGCAGAAGGCAGGGTGGGTGACCGGGATCAGGTCGTGGATGAAGAACACGGGCCGCACACCTTTGTTGCGCAGGGACTGCGCATGGCGGGGGTGTTCCAGGCCACGGTGGCCGGTGTTGATCAGGATGCTGCCCCGGACTTCAAAGTCGTTGCGCATCCAGCTCCACAGCCGTGCCTTCCAGACCAGCCTGCGCGCCTTCGACCTGCTGCTCTCCGGGTGTGCAGCCTCCGAGAGCAGCAGGTCAAAGGCGTGCCGGGAGTCCGCGGCAGACAACACAGCCGACACCTCCCGCTCGGTGAGCACGGCGCGCACCTCGCTGTGCTCACTGTGCCTGTAGTGCGCGGCATACGCCAGGCCCACCCGGTCCACACCCGTGGGAAGCCGCCCCTGCATGAGTCGGCCCAGCAGGCGGCTGATGTCGATGAGAACACGTGGCATGGGGGCGGTTACGATAACATAGGGTGCAGCTCCGGCTTCCTCTCTGGCACCCTTTCCGCCCCACCCCTGAACAGGCAGACTTCCCCCCATGCAGCGTGCGCGTATTCCCGGTGTCCTGGCTCTCACGGCCCTCCTGCTGCAAGCCTGCGGCAGCCTTCCCGCTTCGGGCCCGTCCACTGACCGCATCCTCGGCAAGGAGCGTGAGGGAGCGGTGCCCGGCATCCGTGTGGTGGATGTGACCAGCCAGGTCAACGAGCGGCTTCTGCGCCAGCGGACACAGCAGCTTTTCTCCGAGAGTTTCGGGCAGGCTGCGCCCGCCGCAGGGCGCATTGGCAAGGGCGACGCGATTGAAATTTCTGTCTGGGAAGCGCCGCCTGCAACCCTTTTTGGCGCTGGTGTGGTCGATGCGCGCTCCAGTGCCCCTGCCACCTCGCGGGTGACCGTGTTCCCGGAGCAGGTGGTCAGCGAGGACGGCAACATCACGGTGCCGTTCGCAGGCTCCGTGCGGGTTGCCGGCCTGAGCCTGGCCCAGGTCGAGTCAGAAATCATCCAGCGCCTCAAGGGCAAGGCCAACAGCCCGCAGGTCGTGGCGCGCATGCTGCGCAACAGCACCTCCAATGTCACCATCGTCGGCGATGTTGCCACCAGTACCCGCATGCCGCTCACGCCGCGCGGCGAGCGGGTGCTTGATGCGGTGGCGGCTGCCGGCGGCGTCAGGCAGCCTGTCTCCAAGGTCACCATCCAGGTCACGCGCGGCGCGCAGGTGCAGACGCTGCCTCTGGAGACCATCATCCGGGACCCGCGGCAGAACGTGCCCCTGCAGCCCGGCGACGTGGTGACTGCGGTGTTCCAGCCTTACAGCTTCACCGCATTCGGGGCGACAGGCAAGAACGAGGAAATCGGCTTTGAGGGCCAGGGCATTTCACTGGCGCAGGCGCTGGCGCGCAGTGGCGGCCTGCAGGATGCTCGCTCGGACGCGCAGGGCGTCTTCGTATTCCGCTATGAACTGCCCGCCAACGTGGCGGATGGCGCCGGCCCGGCGGCACCGAACGCTGACGGCCGCGTGCCCGTCATTTACCGGGTGGACCTGAAGGACCCCAACAGTTTCTTCCTGGTCCAGTCCTTCCCGGTGAGCCACCGCGACGTGCTGTATGTGTCCAACGCACCTGCGGCAGAACTGCAGAAGTTCCTGAACCTGGTGTTCTCTGTCGCCTTCCCCGCGCTGCAGTTGATCAACGCGACCAACTGAGCCTGCCGGGCCTGTACTTCAGCGTACGTCAGCGGAACAGCTTGAGGTTGTTGAAGTCCGTGACAGACGGTTTGCCGGCAAATCTCGTTGCCAGCGTCCAGGCGCCCGCCGTGATGGCGAAGTAGTCATACGCATCGGGCAACGGCGCCGACATGATGTACTGGAAATGCAGCCTGAAGCGATCCGCCCGCAGTGCCGCGTAGTCTTGCGGCGCGAACATGGCCGCGAATCGCGGCGAAAGAAGCTTGGGGTTGCGTCCGGACCCGGCGCTGGCGCTTCCCGCAGCATCATCGAGGGGATCGACGAGCGCAAAGCAACAGCTGTCGGGCGGCGCTGAAAAGTCGATCCATTCGACCCGTGGCGCCAGCGCGACCTGCCTGATCTCGCTGCGGAACCAGCCGGACTCCGGCCGGGCCGACAGCATCGGCAGGCATTGGCCCAGCGTCATCAGCGACAAGGCCGTGCTGCCCGCCGCCGGGCCCGCAAGGCGTGGCAGGACACGCGCCATTGCAGTGAGGGCGAGCAGGGTGCCCGAGCTGTGGGCCACCACAAGTACTTCGTCAGCGTCGCCACTGTTCACCGCAGCAGCAATGGCGCCGGCCCAGTCGTCCAGCCGCCGGTCCAGACCGGGTGACAGGCTGCGGGCCTGCCCGGCCGTGAAGGTGTGGCTGGCCATGAGCCACCCCATGTGCCACCTGTGCCACGCATGGCGCGCTGCGATGACGGCACTGGCAGTGCCTGCCGCCGCCAGCACCAATAGCGCCGCCCGGCCGGGGGTGGCGGCGCCGGAGGCGATGGTGAGTACAGTGGCCAGCACAACCAGCAGCGTGAAGACGATGAGGGCAGCGACGAGCAGGGGCGGGGCCAGGAGCGCGACGCAGGGCGGCCAGGACAGAACCAGCATGCGCCACAGCGCGCCATTGGCCAGCGCACCACAGGAGGTGCGCAGCGTTGCCATGATGAGGCGCGGGCCGGCGCGCAGCCAGTGGGCACGCACGATGTCGTCCCAGCGCAGGAACTCGTAGTGCGTCTGCACCTCATGACCTGCCTCGCGCGCATGGACCGTCCAGGACGACGAGGACGGGCCATCATTGCGCCGGGCGCCGGTCTCGATATCCATGCCCGAAACTTCGCACTGCTTGCGCGCCTCGCTGCGGTACAGCGCGTGGTAGTGCCCCGGCCCCTTCGGGTCGAAGCCGGCAATATAGAAGACGTGCCGTTTGCGCACCGCCGCGGTGTGGGTTGGCATGGCGTCAGGGGATGGTCTGCTTGTCCAGGCCTTTTTGCAGCACCAGGTCAACGACCGGTTGCTCGCGCCTGTTCGCGCGCATGCAGTGGTCTTTCTGGAACCGGTCGGTCAGCCAGATGACGGCACGTGCCCAGCGCTTGTGGCGCTCGCGCCAGGCGTGCGACGACACCGACTCCCATGCATGGCCGTTGAACAGACTCGCGTTGACGAAATGGTCCAGCGCGCGCACGCCTGCACGCCCCCGCGCGGTGCTGCCGAACAGGCCGATGGCCACCAGCAGCAGGTAGCCGAGGACAGCCATCGGCACAATGACCGACATCAGCACGAAGCCCATGAGCCTTTCCCTGCTCATAGGCCGCCTTGTGCCGGTGGCCGGCGGAACACGCGCAACAGGATGCCGTTGGCCGAGCGGATGGTGAGCCGGCCCACCGGCTGCGGCACATGGCCGGGAACTGGCGCGAATCGGTAGTTCCGGGCCAGCAGTGCCAGGACCAGCGCTGCCTCCTGCAGGGCAAATGCCGCGCCCACACAGACCCTCGGCCCCAGGCCGAAAGGCAGGAAGGCATCCCGCAGCGAATCGCGCGAGGCATCGTTTTCATAGCGGTCGGGGTCGAACTCGTCCGGCCGCTGCCAGAGCTCCCTGTGGCGGTGGATCAGCCAGGGCGAGATGATGAGCGAGGCGCCTGCCGGCAAGCGCTTGTCGCGCATGGTGCGGGGCTGTGTTGTTTCGCGGGCGATGAAGCCGACGGGCGGGAATAGCCGCAATGCCTCCCGGAAAACATTGCGTATCAGCGGCAGCTGCCTGATGTGCCCGGGCTCCGGCGGCAGCGTGCCGCACGCGGCCAGCACCTCGTCCTGCATGCGTTCCTGCACCGCCGGGGCGTTGGCCATGAGGTGCAGCGCCCAGCCCAGTGCGCTGGCGGAGGTCTCATGCCCGGCCAGGAACAGCATGGCGGTCTGGTCCACGAGGGCCTCGAAGGTGAACGGCGCGCCATCGGCGTCCCGCGCATCGAGCAATGCGGCAAGAATGTCCTGTTCCGGCTGCGGCTGCCCCGTGCGGTGGGCTTCCACGCGCGGCCGGATCAGCGCCGCCAGCGCCTCCCGGATTTCCAGTGCGGCCTGCCGGTTGCGCCGCACCTGCCGCCATGGCGTGAGCCAGCGCAGCCCGAACAGCGCCGGCAATGCAATGCGCGGCGCGCCTTGCTGGTAGGTGGCGAAGGCGGCAAACATGGCGCGCGACTGCTCCCCGCTCATGGGCACGGAGAAGATCGTCCTGAAGATGATGTCGGCCGTCACATGGGTCATCTCGGCCTCCATGTCGTGCGCAGCGCCATCAGGCACCGGGGCCAGCCGTGCGACCATGTCCTGCGCAGCCGCCAGCATGGTGGGGAATGCGATGTTCAGCCGCGCCTGCTCGAAGGCCGGGTTGATCATCTGGCGCTGGCGCTTCCAGACATCCCCGTTCGTGGTGAAGACGCTGTCGCCCAGCAGCGGGCGCAGGCTGCCGGCCAGCAGCTGGTGCTTGGGGCATTGCGCCGCGCTGTCCACCAGCACCTCGCGCACGAGGGCCGGCTCGTTGACCATGTACAGGTCCATGCCCGGCAGGTGGACCTCGCCCATCTTCATGCTGTAGCTGCGTTCATACAGGCCTGCGAGCCAGGAGCGGCGCGCCCCGAAGAACATCAGCAGGCGCGAGGCTTTCGAGCGCAGCGGTTTGGGATATGCCGGGCAGAAACCTGTCATGAAGCCAGTCTTTCGTCGAGTCGCATGCCACCTGCGGTGATGGCGAAATAATCATAGACGCCCGGGTATTCTGCGGCCATCAGGTATTGCAGGTGGACGCGCCGCTTGTCGCGCTTGAACCGGGCATACGACTGCGCGCCGAAAAGGGCATGAAAGCGCGGTGAGACAAGCCGTGCGAAACCCCGGCCGGGTACGCCGGCAAATGCATGCGGGTCCAGGTGCGGGAAGGCACCCAGGTCGATCACCGACGAGACGTCGAACCATGCCACCGGCGGGCCGCAGGCAAGGCTTTCAAGCTCTTGCCGGAAGCCGGTGGCCTGCGGCAGTGCGCTGAGGATGGGCGTGCATTGCGCAAGCGTCAGCAAGTTGAGCGCCGGGCGCGTGGCAGCGGCATCTGGCGCCGGCGGCAGGCTGCCATCGGCTTCCTGCAGCGCGCGCCTGGCTGCACGCGCCAGTGCCGAGACGGCCAGGATCGAACCTGTGCTGTAACCCACCACCAGCACTTCATCCAGGTCGCTGCGCTGCGCCGCGCGTGCGATGCTGCGGGCGAAAGCGTCCACCCGCTCCTCCAGGCCCGGCACTGCGGCGCCCGCCTGGAGCCAGGTGAATGCATAGATGCGGGTCAGCCAGCCGGTGTTGACGCGGCGCTCCACCGCCATTCCGGCCGCCAGCGCTGCAGCTGAAGCTGCCATGCCCGCAGCCAGCGAGGCCGCCGTTCCCGCGGCTTGTGCGAGCTTCCACCCGAGCCCGCCGGCCAGCACGCAGATGCCGAAAGTCAGCAGCGTTGCCGCCACCGGCAGCGCTGCGGCCCACTGGGAGCCGGGGCTGGCCTGGGCGATGCGCTTCCAGGCGCCACTCTTCAGGTAGCGCCACCCGGTGCGTACGAGGCTGGCCGACAGGGCCATGTAGCCGCGGGGCCAGTGCCGCCGCACGATGTCGTCCCAGCGCAGGTACTCATAGGTCGTGTCTGTCCGTGCGCCCGCCTCATTGGCGCTCAACTGCCATTGGGAGCTGTGCCGGTCCAGGTTCAGCCGTTCGCCGACCTGGATGATGACGCCGGACACCATGGTTTGCCGCGCGGACTCGCGCCTGTACAGCGCGTGGTGATGCGCGGGACCCTTGGGATCAAACCCGTCGATGTAGAACACGTGCCGGCGGTTCACGGCGCCGGCATGGCGGTGGTTGGGATGCATGGGCGTTGAGGGCCCGGCTGGCCGGGCACGGACGATTATGACCAGCCACCGGCCGCAGTGCCTGCCTCCCCCAATCATGGGATGCGACAACCCTGTTCAGGGGGAATGCAGCCGTTTATGCTCAGGCCCGGGGAGTTGTAACCGCGGACAGCGGGCAACGCAGGAGTGGCCACGTGTGGCGAGTGATGATTGTTGAAGACGATCCGCAGATGCGGGAGTTCTTTGCTGCGAGTGTTTCGCGCAGCGCGGAGCTCACGCTGGTGGCGGAGTTCGGCACGCTGGCCGAGGCGCGCGCGTGGCTGGACGATCCTTCGCACGGGGTGGATGTCCTGCTGACGGACCTCGGCCTGCCCGACGGCAGCGGGCTGGACGTGATCCGCCATGCCATGCGCCGGCACCCGGCCTGCGAGGCGCTGGTCATTTCCATGTTCGGCGATGAAGACAACGTCCTGTCCAGCATCGAGGCCGGTGCGCTGGGTTACATCCACAAGGATTCGGCGCCGGAAGACATTGCCCACACGATTCTTGAAATGAAGGCCGGTGCCTCGCCGATCTCGCCGATGATCGCGCGGCGGGTGCTGTCCAAGTACCGTGCCGCCGCCGCCCTCGATCGCGCCGCCGCGCCCAGGCCCCACCTGCCATCGCCCGAGGATGCGGGCCTGCTGTCCGGCCGCGAGCAGCAGGTGCTGGAGCTGATTGCACGGGGCTTCTCCTATGCCGAGATCGCGCGCCTGCAGGGCGTGAGCGTGCACACGGTGCAGACGCATATCAAGAACCTGTACAGCAAGCTGGCCGTGCATTCCAAGAACGAGGCGGTGTTCGAGGCCACCCGCCTGGGCTTGCTGCCGCGCCATGGCTGACGCGCCGGAGCCGGCATGACACGGGGGTCACGGCGTGGCTGAGCCGCTGTTCCCGGCGCGCGCCGGCGCTACCATCAGCCCATGAGCTTCCGTCTGCCCGCCCGCTGGCTGTGCATCCTGTTCGCCGGCCTGTTGATTGCATGCGCGGCGCGCGCCGCGACAGTCGAGGTCGTGGCAGCCACGGTGACTGTCTCGGTGGGCGGCACAACCAGTACAGCCGATGTGCGGCTGCCCTACCACTGGGACCGCATGCACCGGACGCTGCCCGGCACGGCCGACTTCGACATGGTGTTCACGCTGCCCGAGCCGAGCTTTGCCGAGGCCGGCGAGCCCTACGGCATGTACTTCACCCGCATCGGCAACTCGGCGGACATCTTCCTCAACGGCACGCTGTTGGCCCGCCTGGGCAATACGGCTGCCCCGAACACCGACGACTATGCCAAAGGCCCGCAATATGTGGCGGTGCCGCCGCGCATGCTGCAGCGGGTCAACCACCTGCGCATCCATCTGCGGGCCGACGGCGGCAGGCGCGGCGGGCTGGCCCAGGTGCTGGTCGGGCCCGAGGCGCAGGTGTTGCCGGTCTACCGGCAGGCGTTCAACTGGCGCGTTGCGGCGTCCTTTGTGGTGGCTGCGATGAGCCTGCTGGTGGGCGCGATTGCGCTGGCCCTGTGGCTCACGCAGAGCGACCCGCTGCACCTGCTGGATGTGCGGCGCGACAGCCTTTACCTGTGCGCGGGGGTGGCCGAGTTCTGCTGGGCCTTGCGAGTGGGCGACGTGGCCATCGAGCATCCGCCGCTGGCCTGGCCCTGGTGGGGCATGGTGGCCACGGCCTCGTTCGCCGGCTGGATCTGCTGCATCGCGATGTTCTGCCACCATGTGGCAGGCTGGCACAGGCACTGGTCGATGCCCTGGTTCAGGGGCGGCATGTGGGCGCTGTTCGGCACCTCGATTGCCGCCTCGTACCTGTCGCTGCAGCTGCAACAGCCGGTGTTCCTGACGGGGTGGCTCGGCTTTGCCAATGTGTTTTTCATCCTGTACGGCGCTTCCTACCTGTGGGCCGCGCTGCGCCATCAGGACCGGGGCCGCCTGCTGCTGGCCTGCGCCGGGGTGCTGAACGTCGCCTTTGGTGTGCGGGACTGGCTGACAGTCCGCATCAGCGGCGGCCTGGGCGAGTCAACCTGGATCCGCTACTCCTCCGTGCTGTTCGGCGTGGCGCTGGGCTACATCGTCATCACCCGCTTCCGTGCGGCGAGCGCGCAGGCGCGGGACCTGCGGGCCAACCTGGAGTCCCGCGTGCTGCTCAAGGAAACCGAGCTGGCGCAGTCCTACATGAAGATGGAGTCACTGGCGCGCGAGCAGGAGCGCACCGCCGAGCGCTCGCGCATCCTGCGCGACATGCACGACGGCGTTGGCTCCCACATCAGCGCCGCCATCCGCCAGCTGCAGTCGGGCAAGGCCAGCAATTCCGAAGTGCTGCTTACCCTGCGCGATTCACTGGACCAGCTCAAGCTGTCGATCGACTCGATGCACCTGCCGCCCGGCGACGTGACGGCGCTGCTGGCCAACCTGCGCTACCGGCTGGAGCCGCGGTTTGCCGCATCCGACATCGAACTCCAGTGGGACGTTGACCTGGTGGACGCCATTGAGCGGCTGGACGCCGGCGCCATGCGGCAACTGCAGTTCATGGTGTTCGAGGCCCTGTCCAACGTGCTGCAGCATGCACATGCCAGCGTGCTGCGCATCGAGGCGCGGGCTGAAGGCGCCGGCTGCGTGCTGCGCATCGTGGACGATGGCCGGGGCTTTGATGCGTACGGGCCGATGCGCAAGGGGCTGCAGTCGATGCATGAACGGGCGCGGGCGATCGACGCAGCGCTGTCCATCAGCAGCGAGCCGGGGCGCACCATGGTCGAAATCCGCTTCGGCGGGTAAAGATAAACCCTGCTGCCGGCCGGGAGGTGCGGCCGGCGCGGGATAATCGCCGGATGGCCGCCGTCCTTGAAAAACCCTCGCTCTGGCACCGCGCCTGGCCCATGCTGCGCGGCTTTGACGGCCCGCTGGCCTTTGCCGTGTTCCTGCTGGCCTGTGCCGGCATGCTGGTGATGTATTCGTCGGGCTTTGACCACGGCTCGCGGTTCGTGGACCATGGCCGCAACATGCTGATTGCCGGCACCATCATGTTCGTGGTGGCGCAGGTGCCGCCGCAGCGGCTGATGAGCTTTGCCGTGCCGCTGTATGCGCTGGGCGTGGCGCTGCTGATTGCGGTGGCGGTGTTCGGCATCACCAAGAAAGGCGCCAGGCGCTGGATCAACCTGGGCATCACCATCCAGCCGAGCGAAATCCTCAAGATCGCCATGCCGCTGATGCTGGCCTGGTGGTTCCAGAAGCGCGAGGGCCAGCTGCGGCCGCTGGACTTCATCGTGGCAGGGGTGTTGCTGGCCGTGCCGGTGGGCCTGATCATGAAGCAGCCGGACCTGGGCACCTCGCTGCTGGTGCTGGCGGCGGGCCTGTCGGTGATTTTCTTCGCCGGGCTGAGCTGGAAGCTCGTGCTGCCGCCGGTGGCGCTCGGCCTCACGGCCATTGTGCTGCTGGTCATCTTCGAGCCGCGCCTGTGCGCCGAGGGCGTGCGCTGGTCCATCCTGCACGACTACCAGCAGCAGCGCATCTGCACCCTGCTGGACCCGGGCAAGGACCCGCTGGGCAAGGGCTTCCACATCATCCAGGGCATGATCGCCATCGGCTCGGGCGGCATGCTGGGCAAGGGCTTCATGCAGGGTACACAGACCCACCTGGAGTTCATTCCCGAGCGCACGACCGACTTCATCTTTGCGGCGTTTTCCGAGGAGTTCGGCCTGCTGGGCAACCTGTGCCTGATCGGCGCCTTCGTCTTCCTGATCCTGCGCGGGCTGGCCATTGCCCTGGAGGCGCCGACGCTGTTCTCCCGGCTGCTGGCGGGTGCGGTGACGATGATCTTCTTCACTTACGCCTTCGTCAACATGGGCATGGTCAGCGGCATCCTGCCGGTGGTAGGCGTGCCGCTGCCCTTCATCAGCTACGGCGGAACGGCCATGGTGACGCTGGGCATGGGGCTGGGCATCCTGATGTCGATTTCCAAGGCGAAAAGACTCGTGCAGTCATGACAGGCACTGCTGCAAACACCGTCGGCATTGTCGGCGCCGGCAACATGGGCGGCGGCATGGCGGCCAACCTGCTGGACAAGGGCTGGGCCGTGCAGGTCTGCGACATTGACGGCGCCAGGGTCAAGGCCCTGCAGGCCCGGGGCGCACTGGCCTGTGCCCGCCCCGTGGATGCGGCGGCGGACTCGGCGGTGCTGATCGTCTGCGTTGTGGACGCCGCGCAGTCGGCCGATGTGCTGTTCGGCGCGGACGGCGCAGTGGCGGGCATGCAGGCGGGCGGCACGGTGGTGTTGTGCCCCACCATCTCCCCGCAGGATGTCGAATCACTGGCGGCGCGGCTGTCAGCCAGCGGCATCCGCACCGTGGACGCGCCGATGTCCGGCGGCCCCGCGCGGGCGCGGGACGGCTCGATGAGCCTGATGGTGGCCTGCGCCGACGACGTGTTTGCGCAGCAGGAGGCGCTGTTGTCGGCCCTGTCCTCAAAGCTGTTCCGCGTGGGCACCCGGCCTGGCGACGGCGCCCGCACCAAGCTCGTCAACAACCTGCTGGCCGGCATCAACCTGGCCGGTGCGGCCGAGGCGCTGGCCATGGCCGAGGCGATGGGCCTGGACCCGGGCCTGACGCTTTCCGTGATCGAGCAGTCCAGCGGCCAGAGCTGGATCGGCTCCGACCGCATGCGCCGCGCGATGGCGGGTGACTACGCACCCCGCGCCCATGTCACCCTGCTGGAAAAGGACACGCGGCTGGCCGTCCAGGCTGCTGCCGCAGCCGGTTTTGCCGGGCCGCTGGGTGCGCATGCCGCCCGGGTGTTCGTGCAGGCCCATGAGGCAGGCCTGGCCGGCGAGGACGACGCGGCCCTCTTCAAGCTGCTGCGCAAGCCTCCCGCCGGCTGAGGCCCGGTTGCCCGGGTTCGCGCCCCGCGACGCCGCAAAAGGGGCATCGCAGCCTTGCCCGCACGGCGCCTGCCGCCCGAGCCTAAAATGGCCCGATGATCTCCCGCGAACCCACGATAGAACGCCTTGCCGTTGCCCGCAGCCTGCTGCTGGAGCCCTTCGGCCTGGATGAATCCCACCTTTCCCGCGCGCTGTCCGAAATCACCGCGCACAAGGTGGACGATGCCGACCTGTACTTCCAGTACACACGCAGCGAAGGCTGGAGCCTGGAAGAGGGCATCGTCAAGACCGGCTCCTTCAGCATCGACCAGGGCGTGGGCGTGCGTGCGGTCAGCGGCGAGAAGACGGCCTTTGCCTACTCCGACGACATTTCCCAGGCTTCGCTGCTGGATGCCGCGCGCACCGTGCGCTCCATCTCTGCCGCGTCGCAGTCGCGCAAGGCCAAAGTGCCCGTGCCCCGCATTGCCTCAAGCCGCTCGCTGTACAACGGGCTGGACCCGATCGCCTCGCTGGACAGCGCTGCCAAGATCGCCCTGCTGGGCCATGTGGAGCAGCTGGCCCGCGCGAAGGACCCGCGCGTGGCCCAGGTCATGGCGGGCCTGGCCAGCGAATACGACGTGGTCATGGTCGCCCGGGCCGACGGCACCCTGGCCGCCGACGTGCGGCCCCTGGTGCGCCTGTCCGTCACCGTGATCGCCGAGCAGAACGGCCGCCGGGAGATGGGTTCTGCCGGCGGTGGCGGGCGTTTTGGCCTGGCTTACTTCGACGAGGCACGCATCACCGAATACGTCAACGAGGCCGTCAAGGCTGCGCTTACCAACCTGGAGGCGCGTCCCGCGCCGGCTGGCGAGATGACCGTGGTGCTCGGCCCCGGGTGGCCCGGCATCCTGCTGCACGAGGCCATCGGCCACGGGCTGGAAGGCGACTTCAACCGCAAGGGTTCCAGCGCTTTCAGCGGCCGCGTCGGCCAGCGCGTCGCCGCAAAGGGCGTGACGGTGCTGGACGACGGCACCATTGCCGACCGGCGCGGCTCGCTCAATGTGGACGACGAAGGCAATGCCTCCCAGCGCAATGTGCTGATCGAGGACGGCATCCTCAAGGGCTACATCCAGGACTCGATGAACGCGCGCCTGATGGGCGTCAAGCCCACCGGCAACGGCCGGCGCGAGAGCTATGCCCACATCCCGATGCCGCGCATGACCAATACCTACATGCTGGGTGGCGACCGGGAGCCGGCGGAAATCATCGCCAGCATCAAGAAGGGCCTGTACGCCAGCAACTTCGGCGGCGGCCAGGTGGACATCACCTCGGGCAAGTTCGTGTTTTCCGCGAGCGAGGCCTTCTGGGTGGAAAACGGCAAGATCCTGTACCCGGTCAAGGGCGCGACCATCGTGGGCAACGGCCCCGATGCGCTGACCCGCGTGACCATGATCGGCAACGACATGAAGCTCGACAGCGGCGTCGGCACCTGCGGCAAGGAAGGCCAGAGCGTGCCGGTCGGTGTGGGCCAGCCAACACTTCGCATCGACGGGCTGACCGTCGGCGGGACTGCATAGATCCCGTCCGGGGGCGGCATGACCTCAAGGTTACCGATCGATCCCTCGACGCTGCTGCCGAGCATCAACACCTTCGGCGAACTGAGCCATTTCCTGCGGTCGGCGGTGGCCGACGAAGAGGCGCAGCAGGTGGGCGAGAGCATGAGCACGCTGGCGTCGCACATCGAGGCGATTGTGGCGGGCCTGAAACTCAACACTGACCGCGCCTACATTGCGCCGCTGCTGATGGACCTGATGACCATCCTGCGGGAGCACCGGGCCATGATCATTGCGCTGAGCCCGGCCTGGCGGGGCCTGTATGAATATGCCTCCTACCTGCAGGCGCTCAACAATTTCCGCGTGCTCATCGGCCAGTGGCTGCTGCAGGGCAAGGGCAAGAAGATGGAAGGCATCGTTGCCACCGACTTCGAGCTCATTGCCTGGCGCACCCTGGGTGAGGGCATGCTGATGATCGACATCTACGACCAGTGGCGCGGCCAGGAACAGCAGGAATCCGGCCTGAGCAAGCTGGACGACCCCCGCCTGGAACGCGCCCGCAACTGGTGGGACAAGCTCCGCGGCTGAAGGCCGCGTCTGGCCCCTCCAGAATGTTCTGTGCTACATTTCGAGCCATGCAAACAGCGCGTTTCTATTTTTTTGGTTACTTCTGGTTTTCGACCCCGGCGGTTGAGAGGCCTGTACGTACCTGAAAAGTAGCGCACCGAACTCCCAGAACCGCCGGAAACCCCGGCGGTTTTTTTATGCCCGTTTCAAATCTGCAAGGAGCCCCCAAGATGAATGCCAAAGCCACCGCAGGCACTGATGCCTGGTATGCGAACCCCGTCGACAAGACCAGCCAGACCGACGACGAACGCATCAAGGACATCACTGTGTTGCCTCCCCCCGAACATCTGATCCGCTTCTTCCCGATCCGCGGCACGCCCGTGGAGTCGCTGATCACGGACACCCGCAGGAACATCCACAACATCATGTCAGGCAAGGACGACCGCCTGCTGGTGGTCATCGGGCCCTGCTCGATCCACGACCCGGCGGCGGCGCTGGAGTATGCGCGGCGCCTCAAGGAGCAGCGCATCAAGTACGCCGGCACGCTGGAGATCGTGATGCGGGTGTACTTCGAGAAGCCGCGCACCACCGTGGGCTGGAAGGGGCTGATCAACGACCCCTACCTCGATGAGAGCTACCGCATCGACGAAGGTCTGCGCATCGCGCGCCAGCTGCTGATCGATATCAACCGCCTGGGCCTGCCGGCGGGCAGCGAGTTCCTGGACGTGATCTCGCCGCAGTACATCGGTGACCTGATCGCCTGGGGCGCCATCGGCGCGCGCACCACCGAGAGCCAGGTGCACCGCGAGCTGGCCTCCGGCCTGTCGGCGCCCATCGGCTTCAAGAACGGGACGGACGGCAACATCCGCATCGCCACCGACGCCATCCAGGCAGCGGCGCGCGGCCACCACTTCCTGTCGGTGCACAAGAACGGCCAGGTCGCCATTGTGCAGACCAACGGCAACAAGGACTGCCACGTCATCCTGCGCGGCGGCAAGGCCCCCAACTATGACGCGGCCAGCGTCACCGCTGCATGCAGGGAGCTGGAAGCCGCGAAGCTGCCGGCCACGCTGATGGTGGACTGCAGCCATGCCAACAGCAGCAAGCAGCATGAAAAGCAGCTGGACGTGGCGCGCGACATCGCAGGCCAGGTGGCAGGCGGCTCGCGCCAGGTGTTCGGCCTGATGATCGAAAGCCACCTGAATGCAGGCGCCCAGAAGTTCTCGCCGGGCAAGGATGACTCGGCCGCGCTGGAGTACGGCAAAAGCATCACGGATGCATGCCTGGGCTGGAACGATTCACTTCAGGCGCTGGACGTCCTGTCTGAGTCCGTCAAGGCAAGAAGGGGTTAGGACGCCCCGCCCGGCCTCTGGCGCGGAGATTGCAGGCGGTGAACGGCGAGGGTATATTGGCTCCATACCGGGGCGTCTTGCCCCGTTGCTGACAGGCAGCAGCGACTAACCAGAATTTATCCCGTGGAGCAACCCGTTCTCTGGCTTGGCATGGCCGGCTTTTCTGCCGACCAGCAGGAACGCCTGAAAACCGCGCTGGCGGACCAGCCCGCCGGCTGGCCGGTGTGGCGCAAGTCGCGTTTCGCCGACGCGGACGCATGGTGGATCAATGGCTCCAACATCCGGGTGCTGCGCGACGGCACGGTCAAGGTGGCGGGCGCATCCGGCAGGGATCGCGGCGTGCAGCTCAACCTGGAAGAAATCGACAGGCCGATTGCATTTGCCAGGCCGCTGGCGCAGCCGGACTTCGAGCCCATGTACACCTTCGACCCGGTTTCCGACACCAGTGTGCGCGGTGTGCTCCAGCAGTTCGAGGGCTGGCTGCGGCCGCTGCGCGCGCAGTTTGCACTGGGCGCGCAGATCATCCAGCGGGAGAGTTCGCTCAAGACCGGCGTGTACCACGTCAGCCACAAGAGCACCCTGCTGGCCGTGATCGACCTGCAGGAGTGGCGCGCCGGCATTTCTCCCACGGCGCGCCCGGTGGACTTTGACGATGCCGCCTGGGAGAAGCGCCCCTCCATGGCCAATGCGGCCCCCGAGCGGTTTGTGCGCTGCAGCCTCACCCAGCTGATGTGGACCTATGCGCAGCGTACCGGGCGCGACGTGCTGCCGGCACGCTACCGCGACTGCATCATCTACTTCCGCCGCTCACCCCGGGTGCCGCTGCGCCTGCTGCAGGACTCGCACCTGCTGGTCCTGCGCGAGCTGTCCAGTGCGCCCGGTACTTTCGATACGCTGCTGCAGCGCACCGGCCTGTCGGCAGCCAAGCTCGGCCGCCACCTGGCCAGCCTGTACTTTGCCGGTTCCATCACCTCGTCGCGCGGCCGCGCGGCGCGCGACGGCGTGGTGGTGCGGGAGGAGGCAGAGCTCGGCCCCCCGGTGCCCCCAAAGCTCGAACAGCCGCAGTCCCCCATCGGGCCCGACTCCCGTTTCACCGCGCGCTACGACGAGGTGAAACCCTCCGACATGACGGCGCCTGCGCCCCTGCAGTTCGAATAGCGGGCTTCAGGCCCGCAGCGCCGCGAGCAGCTTCGCATGGATGCCGCCGAATCCGCCGTTGCTCATGCACAGCACCTGGTCCCCGGGCAGCGCCGCGGCGCGGACCTGGGCGACGAGTTCATCGATGGTGTCGGCCACCTGCGCCCGCGCGCCCATGGGCGCGAGCGTCTCACGGGCGTCCCAGCCCAGGCCGCCCGCATGGCAGAAGGCCAGGTCGGCCTGCTCCAGGCTCCAGGGCAGCTGTGACTTCATCGTGCCCAGCTTCATGGTGTTGCTGCGCGGCTCGAACACGGCCAGTATTCTGCGGCCCGCCGGCAGCGTGCGGCGCAGGCCATCAACCGTGGTGCGGATGGCCGTGGGGTGGTGCGCGAAGTCGTCATAGACCGTGATGGCGGCGTCGCCGCTGCCGATCGTGCCGCGTACCTCCATGCGGCGCTTCACATTCTGGAACTCCCCGAGCGCCGCCGCGGCCTGGGCCGGGCCCACGCCCGCATGTTCCGCCGCAGCGATGGCGGCCAGCGCATTGAGCTGGTTGTGCACGCCCGTCAGGCCCCAGGTCACCGATGCCACGCGCTTGCCGCGCTGGAGCACCTCGAAACTCCCCGGCTCGCCCACAGCCGTGAAGTCGCTCACCGCCGCGCCGAAGCTGCGCACCTCGCTCCAGCAACCGCGGTGCAGTACCCGGGCCAGGCTTTCTTCGAGCCCGTTGACGACCACGCGGCCTGAAGCCGGAACGGTCCGCACCAGGTGGTGGAACTGCCGCTCAATGGCGGGGAGGTCGTCAAAGATGTCGGCGTGGTCGAATTCAAGGTTGTTCAGGATGGCCGTGCGCGGGCGGTAGTGCACGAACTTGCTGCGCTTGTCGAAGAAGGCCGTGTCGTATTCGTCGGCTTCGATGACGAAGTGCCTGTTCTTCCCCAATCTTGCGGAAACGCCGAAGTTCATCGGGACGCCGCCGACGAGAAAGCCTGGCTCCAGGCCCGCATGTTCCAGCACCCAGGCCAGCATCGAGGTGGTTGTTGTCTTGCCGTGCGTGCCCGCCACAGCCAGCACATGACGGCCTTGCAGGACGTTTTCTGCCAGCCACTGCGGACCGCTGTTGTACGGCAGGCCGGCATCCAGAATGGCCTCCATCAGGGCATTGCCGCGCGACACGACGTTGCCGATGACCCAGACATCGGGCTTGAGGGCCATCTGTTCCACACCGTAGCCTTCAATCAGCTCGATGCCCAGCGCGCGCAGCTGGTCGCTCATGGGCGGATAGACGCCCGCATCGCAACCTGTGACCTTGTGTCCCGCCTCGCGGGCCAGCGCGGCCACGCCACCCATGAAAGTCCCGCAGATACCCAGAATGTGAATGTGCATCCAGGGATTATTACGCCCCGGGGCGCCGGCCCCTACGCAGGGAATCTTTCACGCAGTTTCATCTTCCAGAACTTCCCGGTTGAGGTGCGCGGCACGGCGTCGATGAATTCATAGCGCTCGGGCAGTTGCCATTTGGCAAAGTTCTGCCCGAGGAGGTGGGCGTTCAGATCTGCCGGCACCGCAGACTGGCCGGGCTTGAGCACAACACAGGCCAGGGGGCGTTCGCTCCACTTGGCATCCGGAATGGCGATCACTGCGGCTTCGGCCACGGCAGCGTGGGCCATCAGGGCGTTCTCGAGGTCCACCGAGCTGATCCATTCACCGCCGGACTTGATGAGATCCTTGGTGCGGTCGGAAATTTTCACGAAGCCGAGGGGGTCCACCGAGGCCACGTCGCCGGTGCGCAGCCAGCCGTCGGCGGTGAACTTGTCTTCCTCCACGGGCACTTCGTGGTAGCTGCCTGTAATGAAGGGGCCGCGGACCTGGATCTCGCCGACGCTCCTGCCGTCCCAGGGCTGGTCGGTGCCGTCGTCCCCGCGCACCCGCAAGTCCACCAGCGGCACCGGAACGCCGGCCATGGCGGCGCGGCGGTAGCGCTCGTCGTCGCTTGCGCCGCGCAGTTCGGCGCGCGCGTAGGAAACGGTGCACAGCGGTGAGGTTTCCGTCATGCCCCAGCCCTGCATGATCCAGATGCCGTACCTGTCAAAGGCGCGGATCAGCGACTCCGGCACGGCCGCGCCGCCCACCAGCGACTTCATGCCACGCGGCAGGCTCCAGCGGCCCTTGTTGGGTGAGCCCTCGGCCTGGGCCGCGTCATAGGCCTGGATCAGGCTCATCCAGATGGTGGGAACGCCCAGCGCCAGCGTCGGCGGCTCCAGCTTGATCAGGTCGAGCAGGTCCTCCGGGTGCAGGTGCGGGCCGGGGAACACCAGCTTCACACCCAGCATAACCGCGCCATAGGGCATGCCCCAGCTGTTGGCATGGAACATCGGCGTGACAGGCAGCACCACGTCCGTCCCGCGCAGGCCCCAGAAGTCGCCGAGGCTGGCCACCAGGGTGTGCAGGATGGTTGAGCGGTGTGAATAGACGACGCCCTTGGGGCGGCCAGTGGTGCCGGAGGTGTAGCACATCGCGATCGGGTCGTTTTCATCGTGCGGCGCATAGCTGAAACCGTCTGGGTCGGCGGCCCCGAGCAAGGCTTCATAGTCAGCAAACCCGGCCGGCACGGCCGCGCCCGAAAACGGGAAGACGATGACTTTCTCAAAGCTGTGCAGGTGGGCGAACTGCTGGTACAGCGGCAGCAGCACGTCGTCGATCACGAGGAAACGGTCCTTCGCATCGGCTGCGATCCAGCCGATCTCGGCCGGGGACAGGCGCAGGTTGAGCGTGTGCATCACACCGCCCGCCGCCGGTATGCCGAAGTAGCACTCCAGGTGGGCATGGTGGTTCCAGGACAGCGTGGCCACCCTGTCCCCCTTTTTGAGGCCCAGCGCCTGCAGTGCGCTGGCCAGGCTGCGCGCCCGGCGGTGGAATTCGCGGTAGCTGTGCCGCCGCAGGCTCTTGTCCGGCAGGCGCGAAACAATTTCGTTGCCTGCGAACAGGGTGCCGGCACGCTCCAGCAAATGGTTCAGCGACAGTGGCACCGGCATCATGGTGGCATGCATTCGAAGGGTCTCCGTGTGTTGTGGTTTAACGGACTTTACGGCCGCCGCCTGCGATAAACAATGCAGAATCACCCTCACATGGACACGTTGAAATCCGAAATTGCCGCCACTGCCGCGCGCATGGTGGTGGAAGAGGGGCTGGAGTACGGCGCGGCCAAGCGGCGTGCCGTCAGGCAGATGGGCCTGCCGGGCCGTGCAGCGCTGCCAGGCAATGATGAGATCGAGGAAGCGGTGCGTGAATACATTGCCCTGTTCTGCGCGGATACCCAGCCGCGCGAACTGGCCGCCCTCCGGGCGCTGGCGCTGACCTGGATGGAGCGCCTGCAGGAGTTCCGGCCGCACCTTGGAGGGGCGGTCTGGCACGGCACGGCCACCCGGCTGTCCGATATCTATATCCAGCTGTTCTGCGATGACCCCAAGTCGGCCGAGATCGCCCTGATTGACCACAACGTCGGCTATGAGCCCCGCACCGTCACGGGATTCCATGGAGAATCGGTGGAGGCGCTGAGCCTTTCCAGCCTGAGCCGGGAACTGGGCGAGGCTGTCGGTATCCACCTGCTGGTGTATGACCACGATGACCTTCGCGGCGCGCTCAAGCCTGATACAAAAGGCCGCACGCCACGCGGTGACCTGGCGGCCGTGCGGCGCCTGTTGCAAGAAAAAAGTGATGACTCCTGACCTGTCTTCCCCTCCATCCGGAACTGCGGATGCGTCTCGCCGCCGCCTGCTTCAGGTTGGTGTCGCTGCCGGCGCGGCATTGGCCGGCGCAGGCTTTGCGTGGTGGAAGTTCCAGCCCCACGCGGCCGACAGCGGTGCTGCCTCTGCGCTCTGGGCCTTGTCCTTTGACACGCCGTCGGGCTCTACGCTGGCAATGCAGTCGTTGCGCGGGCGGCCGCTGCTGGTCAATTTCTGGGCAACATGGTGTCCGCCCTGTGTCGAGGAATTGCCGCTATTGGATCGCTTCTACAAGGAAAACTCATCCAAAAGCTGGCAAGTTGTCGGCTTGGCGATCGATCAGCCCAGTGCAGTCCGCAATTTCCTGCAGAAAATGCCGGTGAGTTTTCCTGTCGGAATGGCCGGGCTTGGCGGTACCGAGCTGGGTAGATCCCTCGGCAACTCGGCGGGTGGCCTGCCGTTTACCATCGTCCTCGGCGCCGATGGCTCGCTGTTGCACCGTAAAATGGGCAAAGTCTCGCCTGCCGACCTGGAGCGCTGGTCCCAACCTGCATAGGCTGCCGAGGCTGGCTGCCTGTCGCGCTGCAACCGGCAGTTAGTGCTTGACAAAAAGAAAATGCAGGAATTTGAGCGACGAAGCGTGCTTTAGCGCGATTTTGGAGTAAATTCCCGTTTTCTCTCAAATGAGTCGTTGGAGACCCCATGGATTTACGCAAGCTCAAGACCTTGATCGACCTCGTGTCCGAATCAAACGTCTCGGAACTCGAAATTACCGAAGCAGAAGGCAAGGTCCGCATTGTCAAGGGTGGCGGCGCGGTCGTCCAGCAGCTTGTTGCGGCGCCCCAGGCGGTGGCTGCCCCGGTGGCTGCTGCGGCGCCTGCAGGTCCGGCAGCACCGGTGCCGGCGCCAGCCGCTGAAGCGCCGGCCGGCCACATCGTGAAGTCGCCGATGGTGGGCACGTTCTACCGATCCTCCAGCCCCGGTGCCAAGGCCTTCGTGGAGATCGGTTCGGCTGTCAAGGAAGGCGAGACCATCTGCATCATCGAGGCCATGAAGATCCTCAATGAAATCGAGGCCGACAAGTCCGGCACCATTTCCAAGATCCTGTGCGAGAACGGCCAGGCGGTCGAATACGGCCAGCCGCTGTTCGTAATCGAGTGATGTACTGACAACCGCCAGGTGCCCATGTTCAAAAAAATTCTTGTCGCCAACCGGGGTGAAATCGCCTTGAGGATCCAGCGCGCCTGCCGCGAGATGGGTGTCAAGGCCGTGATGGTTTATTCAGAGGCCGACCGCGAGGCCAAATATGTGAAGCTGGCCGAGGAGGCCGTCTGCATCGGGCCGGCGCCTTCGCCCCTGAGCTACCTGAACATGCCGGCCATCATCTCCGCTGCCGAAGTGACCGACGCCGAGGCCATCCACCCCGGCTACGGCTTCCTCAGCGAAAACGCGGGCTTTGCCGAGCGGGTGGAGAAGAGCGGCTTCCAGTTCATCGGCCCCACGCCGGAAAACATCCGCACCATGGGCGACAAGGTCTCGGCCAAGCAGGCCATGATCAAGGCGGGTGTGCCCTGCGTGCCCGGCTCCGAAGGCGAACTGCCCGATGACGCCGCGACCATCCGGCGCACCGCCAAGGCCGTGGGCTACCCGGTCATCATCAAGGCGGCAGGCGGCGGCGGCGGGCGCGGGATGCGCGTGGTCCATACCGAGGCGGCGCTGATCAATGCCGTGCAGATGACCAAGGCCGAGGCCGGCGCGGCCTTCGGCAACCCGGCCGTCTACATGGAAAAATTCCTGCAGAACCCGCGCCACATCGAGATCCAGGTGCTCGCCGACAAGCACAAGAATGCCGTGTACCTCGGCGAGCGCGACTGCTCCATGCAGCGGCGCCACCAGAAGGTCATCGAGGAGGCGCCGGCGCCAGGCATCCCGCGCAAGCTGATCGAGAAGATCGGCGAGCGCTGCGTCGCAGCCTGCAAGAAGATCGGCTACCGCGGCGCGGGCACCTTCGAATTCCTTTATGAAAACGGCGAGTTCTACTTCATCGAGATGAACACCCGCGTCCAGGTGGAGCATCCGGTCACGGAACTGATCACCGGGGTGGACGTCGTGCGCA
The DNA here is from genome assembly GCA_040385105.1 of Pseudomonadota bacterium. Taxonomy (GTDB): domain Bacteria; phylum Pseudomonadota; class Gammaproteobacteria; order Burkholderiales; family Burkholderiaceae_C; genus JACMQX01. The sequence goes on along the minus strand of JAZKHY010000030.1, from coordinate 5,987 downwards.
CCCAGATCATGGTGGCCGCCGGCGAGAAGCTGCCCTTCACCCAGCGCGACATCGTCATCCGCGGCCATGCGATCGAGTGCCGCGTGAACGCCGAGGACCCGTACAAGTTCGTGCCGTCGCCCGGGCGCATCACGATGTGGCACGCGCCGGGCGGCCCCGGTGTGCGGGTGGATTCGCATGTCTATACCAACTACTTCGTGCCGCCGAACTACGACTCGATGATCGGAAAGATCATCGTGCACGGCGACACGCGCGAGCAGGCGCTGGCGCGCATGCGCACGGCCTTGCTGGAGACGGTGGTTGAAGGCATCAACACCAACATCCCGTTGCACCGCGAGCTGATGGTGGATGCCAAGTTCATGACCGGCGGCACCAACATCCACTATCTGGAAGAGTGGCTCTCCCAGCATAAGCGCTGAAAAAAAAGTTACCCCCCGAAGCGCCTTCGGCGCCTCCCCCCAGGGGGCGCAACCAGCGGCCCGGCAAAGCCGGTTCCGCGGTTGCCCACGAAAGGTTTCTATGTATGAACTGGGCTTGATGTGTCCGGAAGACAAAGTCGAGACTGTGAGCGACGCGCTGGATGCGCTGGACGCGCTCAGCGTTTCGGTTGAAGACGCCGATGCGCAGACCGATGCCGAGCAGGCGCTTTTCGGCGAGCCGGGCATGCCGCCACCCAAGGACGGCTGGCAGCGTTCACGCATCCAGGCACTGTTTTCCACGGAAGAACAGGCTGCTGAAGCTGCGACCCTGCTGGCTGCACAAGACTTCTTCGCGGACTGCAGCGTGCTGGCCATCGGCCCGGTGGCCGAGCAGGACTGGGTGCGGCTCACGCAGTCGCAGTTTGCGCCGGTGGAGATCACGCCCGAGTTCTGGATCGTTCCGACCTGGCACGAGCCGCCGGCACAGGCCCGGCAGATCATCCGGCTTGACCCGGGCCTGGCCTTTGGCACCGGCACCCACCCGACCACGCGCATGTGCCTGCGCTGGATCGCGCGGCATGCGCCCGCCGGCCAGCGTGTGCTGGACTACGGCTGCGGCTCGGGCATCCTCGCCATCGGCGCGGCGAAGTTTGGTGCATCCGTCATTGATGCGGTTGACATTGACCAAGCGGCTGTGGAGTCCACACTGCTCAATGCGCAGGCCAACGGCGTCAGCCTGAACGCAGGCCTGCCCGACAAGGCAGCCGGCACCTACCAGACAGTCCTGGCCAACATCCTCGCCACGCCGCTCAAGATGCTGGCGCCGCTGCTCACTTCATATGTCGCGCCAGGGGGCGCGCTGGTGCTGGCCGGCATCCTCGCGCGGCAGGAAGATGAGCTCAAAGCAGCCTATGCGCCGTACTGCCGGCTTGAGGTTGCAGACAGCGAGGACGGCTGGATTCTGATGACCTCGGCGCTCTGATGTTTCCCCGGGGCTCGCCGTTCGGTGCGCGCTCTACAATCAGTGCCAGATGAGCCTGATCACACGCTGCCCTGCATGCGCGACGATGTTCAAAGTCGTGCCCGACCAACTCAGGATTTCTGAAGGCTGGGTGCGTTGCGGCCACTGCGCTGAAGTGTTCGATGCATCGGCCAACCTGCAGCCTGATGCCGCTCCCCCTGCGGCCATGGCGCCTCCTCCGGTGGTTGTGCCGCCACCTGCCTTTGCTGCGGCCACGACCGCGCCGATGCCGCTGCCGGAGCCAGAACCCTGGCCCGCTGCAGATGCTGGCGGCCCGCCCTCAGGCGGCCAGGGCACACCCTCCACTTTTTCAGACAGCCAGCTCGAGCGCAACCTGTACAGCCTGCTGGCGGAGGAGCCGGGGCGCGATTCGGTCCCGCCGCCCGAATCCGTGCCACCGGCGTTCCAGCCGTCTGCGCCCCCGGTGCCCAGCCGCCCGGCCGCGCTTGAACGGTTCCAGGACTCACGCAACGGCGCCGAGTCTTCGTCCCTGACCGATTCGACGCTGGAGAGCGTGACCTTTGTGCGCGATGCAAGGCGCAAGGCATTCTGGCGCAAGCCGGGGGTGCGTGCCGTGCTGTCCCTCGCGGTGCTGCTGTTGCTCGGGGTGCTCGGCCTGCAGGTGGCCGTGCAGGAGCGCAACCGAATCGCGGCGATGGAGCCGCGTGCCCGGCCCTGGCTGGAGCAGCTGTGCATGCACCTGGAGTGCGCTGTCGAGCCGCTCAGGCAGATCGAGTCCATCGTGATCGACAGCTCGTCCTTCACCAAGCTGCGTGCCGACACCTACCGGTTGAGCGTGACCCTCAAGAACAACGCGCCGCTGGCGCTGGCCATGCCGGCCATTGAACTCGCGCTGACCGACTCGGCCGACCAGCCGGTGCTCAGGCGGGTACTGCTGCCTGCGGACCTTGGCGCGGCCGCGCCCAACCTCTCGCCGGTGCTCGCGCCGGGCGGTGAATGGAGCGGCACCTTTCCGCTCGGCGTCAACGGCAACAGCGCACGCATCGTGGGCTACCGGCTGCTGGCGTTTTACCCCTGATTGTTTTTGTTCTTTTAAAGCAGGTTTTATGGCAGCAGTGATTTGTGGTTCCCTGGCGTTTGACACCATCATGACCTTCGAGGGGCGCTTTGCCGAGCAGATATTGCCGGACCAGTTGCACATCCTCAACGTGTCCTTCCTCGTGCCTGGCCTGCGGCGTGACTTTGGCGGCTGCGCCGGCAACATCGCCCACAGCCTCAAGCTGCTGGGCGGTCAGCCACTGCCGATGGCCACGGTGGGCAGCGACGGCGCTGACTACATGGAGCGGCTCAAGACCCTGGGCATCAGCACGGAGTTCGTTCGCCAGGTCAATGACACCTACACCGCGCAGGCCATGATCATGACCGACCGCGACAACAACCAGATCACCGCCTTCCACCCCGGCGCGATGATGCAGGCCCATGTGACGAAGATCGCTGCGCATCCGGACGTCAGGCTCGGCATCATTGCGCCCGACGGGCGCGATGCCATGCTCCAGCATGCGGAACAGTTCAAGGCAGCGGGCATTCCCTTTGTGTTTGACCCGGGGCAGGGCCTGCCGATGTTCGACGGCAAGGAACTGGCGCACTTCATCGACCTGGCGACCTGGGTCACGGTGAACGACTATGAGGGCAAGATGCTCAGCGACCGCACCGGCTGGAGCAGCGCGGAGATCTCGCGGCGTGTGAAAGGCCTGGTGGTCACGCTGGGCGCTGAAGGCTGCGAGGTCTGGGTCGATGGCGTGAAGACGCTGGTGCCGCCCGTCAAGGCAGCTGCCGTCGTGGACCCCACAGGATGCGGCGACGCCTGGCGCGGCGGCCTGCTGTTCGGCCTGGAGCAGGGATGGTCGCTGGAGAAGTGCGCAGCGCTCGGCAACCACATCGGCTCTGCCAAGATCGCGCAACGCGGTCCGCAGAACTACACCTTCGACTTGAAGTCATTCCCCGCATGAAGTGAAAAAGCCCGACACCTTGCGGTATCGGGCTTGAAGCGGTGCGAACCGCTTTGCCTGGCTTGCCGGTTAAGGCTTGCTTGCCGTCGGGAACGGCCAGGCTGCCTGCGGATTCAGAGTGGTCTGAGCAGCAGGGGCAGCCGGGGCAGGGGCTGCTTTGGCAGCGGGTGCTTTCGCGGCTTTCTTCGCAGCGGGCTTTTTCGCTGCTTTCTTGGCTGCAGGCTTTTTCTTGGCAGCGGCCTTTTTCGCAGGGGCCTTTTTGGCGGCTGCTTTCTTCGCAGGAGCCTTCTTCGCCGCCGCCTTCTTCGCGGGGGCCTTCTTGGCTGCTGCCTTCTTCGCAGGAGCCTTCTTCGCTGCTACCTTCTTGGCAGGAGCCTTCTTGGCCGGGGCCTTCTTCGCAGCTACCTTCTTGGCCGGAGCCTTCTTTGCTGCCACTTTCTTGGCCGGAGCCTTCTTCGCTACAGCCTTCTTAGCGGCCGGTTTTTTCGCAGTTGCCATCATTTTCTCCTTGATCAAATTGCAAAGAGCACTTCACGCTTTGTTGGTTTGCATGAAGCGATTCAAGGTGTTGGGCAGATGCCCAGCACCTTGAACACGGGAGCACCATCCACCGCCACACTCTTCGGTGTGATAAGAGGCCGGTGCGAATCTTGAACTCATTGATTGTTCTTCAACAAAATCTTCAATCCCAGGAAAGCGCGCCACCCGACTGGTACTCAATCACCCGGGTTTCGAAGAAGTTGCGCTCTTTCTTCAGGTCAATCATTTCGCTCATCCACGGGAACGGATTTTCCTCGTTCGGGAAGAATGCTTCAAGCCCGATCTGCGTTGCGCGCCGGTTGGCGATGTAGCGCAGGTAGCCCTTGAACATGGAGGCGTTCATGCCGAGCACGCCGCGCGGCATGGTGTCTTCGGCATATTTGTATTCAAGCTCGACGGCCTTGAGGAACAGCTCGCGGATCTCGGCCTTGAACTCGGCAGTCCACAGGTGCGGGTTCTCGAGCTTCAGCTGGTTGATCAGGTCGATGCCGAAATTGCAGTGCATGGACTCGTCGCGCAGGATGTACTGGTACTGCTCAGCCGCGCCGGTCATCTTGTTCTGGCGGCCCAGCGCCAGGATCTGGGTGAAGCCGACGTAGAAGAACAGGCCTTCCATCAGGCAGGCGAACACGATCAGCGACTTGAGCAGCGTCTGGTCGTTCTCGTGCGTGCCGGTCTTGAAGTTCGGGTCGCTGATGGCCTCGATGAACGGGATCAGGAATTCGTCCTTCTCGCGGATCGAGGCGACCTCGTTGTAGGCGTTGAAGATCTCGGACTCGTCCAGGCCGAGCGACTCGACGATGTACTGGTAGGCGTGGGTGTGGATCGCTTCTTCAAAGGCCTGGCGCAGCAGGAACTGGCGGCACTCGGGCGCCGTGATGTGGCGGTAGGTGCCCAGCACGATGTTGTTGGCGGCCAGCGAGTCGGCCGTCACGAAGAAGCCGAGGTTGCGCTTGATGATGCGGCGCTCGTCTTCGGTCAGGCCGTTCGGGTCCTTCCACAACGCGATGTCGCGCGTCATGTTCACCTCTTGCGGCATCCAGTGGTTGGCGCAGGTGGCGAGGTACTTTTCCCAGGCCCACTTGTACTTGAACGGCACCAGCTGGTTGACGTCGGTCTGGCCGTTGATGATGCGCTTGTCGGCTGCGTTGACGCGGCGGCCTGCAGGCTTGATGGCACTGGCCGTCGCGGCCGCATGCGCTGCTGCAACGGGCATCACGGCGCCATCGTCAAGCATGCGCATGGCAGGCTGTGCGTGTATCGCGGGAGCAGTGTGGGAGAGGGGGGATGCCGGTGAAGTCTGGAGTGAAAGACCCACCTCGCGGTTGTCGAACAAACCGCTATTCAATGGTGTTGGCGATGAGGGCTTGACTTCTTCGTCCCAGGTCAGCATAAGTTTTCCAGTGTGCAGATTATGTAAGCAGCGATGCAAAATGAAAAGTGTTCATTCACATCACTGCCATGTTTTGTTGCTCAATTGCATCGCATCTTGGTTGTTGCTGTCGGTGATGCAACTCACTGACAGGCTTCGCATGTCGGGTCATCAACACCGCAGAATGCAATGTCGGTCGCGGGCGATGCGGCAAGCATCTGCGCCTGCGCCGCTGCTGCTGCCGCTTCAAGCGCGCTGCTGCTGCTCTTGCCTGGTGCGGCACCGAGTTGCGGGGCGCCACCGGATGCAACCGAGTTCATGCGGCCAGCAGTGACAGTGGATTTTTCCGCGTGTGTCGCGGCCATCGTGCGCAGGTAGTACGTCGTCTTCAGGCCGCGCAGCCAGGCGAGCTTGTAGGTGTCGTCAAGCTTCTTGCCTGATGCGCCGGCCATGTAGATGTTGAGCGACTGCGCCTGGTCGATCCACTTCTGGCGGCGCGCGGCGGCTTCCACCAGCCACACGGTCTCGACTTCAAAGGCCGTGGCGTACAGGGCCTTGATGTCCTGCGGCACGCGGTCGATGGGCCGCAGCGAACCGTCAAAGTGCTTGAGGTCCATGACCATCACGTCGTCCCACAGGCCCAGGCGCTTCAGGTCGCGCACCAG
>JAZKHY010000029.1:0-38924 GCA_040385105.1 Pseudomonadota bacterium | reverse complement strand
AGCTTCGAGCAGCTGGTCGAGCTGGGCAAGAGCAACAAGCAGCTGGACGCCAACGACCAGGGCGTGGTGCAGGTGGTGGACTGGCTCTGGCAATATGCCTTCGACCAGCGCGCCAGCGACATCCACCTGGAGCCGCGGCGTGAGCAGGGCGTCATCCGCTTCCGCATTGACGGCGTGCTGCATCCGGTCTACCAGATGCCGATGGGCGTGCTCACCGCAATGACCGCCCGCATCAAGCTGCTGGGCCGCATGGACGTCGTTGAAAAGCGCCGCCCGCAGGACGGCCGCATCAAGACCCGCAACCCGCGCGGCGACGAGATTGAAATGCGCCTGTCCACCCTGCCGACGGCCTTTGGCGAGAAGATGGTCATGCGGATCTTTGACCCCGACACCGCCGTCAAGGACCTGGATGCGCTGGGCTTCTCAGAGCACGACGCCGTGCGCTGGGAGGCGCTGGTCAAGCGGCCCTACGGCATCATCCTGGTGACCGGCCCCACCGGCTCCGGCAAGACCACCACGCTGTACTCCACGCTCAAGCGGGTGGCCACCGAGGAGGTGAACGTCAGCACGGTGGAAGACCCGATCGAAATGATCGAGCCCTCGTTCAACCAGACGCAGGTGCAGACGCAGCTGGACTTCGGCTTTGCCGAAGGCCTGCGCGCTCTGATGCGGCAGGACCCGGACATCATCATGGTCGGCGAAATCCGCGACCTGGCCACGGCCGACATGGCCATCCAGGCGGCGCTGACCGGCCACCTCGTGTTCTCCACCCTGCACACCAACGACGCACCCAGCGCCATCACCCGCCTGATGGAGCTGGGCGTGCCGTCCTACCTGATCAACGCGACCATGCTCGGGGTGCTGGCGCAGCGGCTGGTGCGCACGCTGTGCAAGCAGTGCAAGGTGCGTGACGAGGAGGCTTCGCGCGAGACACTGAGCGAAGTCGTCAAGCCCTGGAAGATCAACGGCGGCTACCGGCCCTACAAGCCGGTGGGTTGCGTGGACTGCCGCATGACCGGCTTCATGGGCCGCATGGGCCTGTATGAGCTGCTGACGGTGAGCGAAGCCTTCAAGGCCAAGGTCAACCAGGAGCCCAACATCGATTCGCTGCGGCGCCAGGCCGTGGCAGACGGCATGCGTCCGCTGAGGCTGGCCGGCGCGTTGCGCGTGGCCGAAGGCATGACCACGGTTGAAGAAATACTGACCGCCACACCGCCCATGGAGTGAGTGCCGCGCGCACATCAGCCGCCGGTTGATAAGGGAATACCCTGATGAATCAGGGCCCCGTGTCAGGCCGGGGTCAGTCCCGGGTCAGTGGGAGGTCAGCGCTGCTGATATAGGTGAAATCCACATAAGTTATTTACCGTCTTGCCCGGACAATCCGGCACCGGATAGACAACTCGTTGGAGATAACACTTGAAAATCAAGAGCCAAAAGGACTTCTTCTCGGGGCTGATGTTCACTGCGGTGGGCGTTGCCTTTGCATGGGGAGCCACAAACTACAACATCGGCACGGGTGCCCGCATGGGCCCCGGGTATTTCCCCCTGATGCTCGGCGTGCTGCTGGCTGTGCTGGGCGCTGCGATCATGTTCTCGGCCCTGGTTGTCGAGACGGAAGACGGCGAACACATCGGCTCCATTGCCTGGAAGCCGCTGGGCTTCATCATTGGCGCCAACGTCGCTTTCGGCATCCTGCTGGGCGGCCTTCCGAAGTTCGGGATTCCCGCCATGGGGCTGATTGCCGGCATCTATGCGCTGGTGTTCATTGCAAGCATGGCGGGTGACCGCTTCAAGCCCAAGGAAGTCGTTGTCCTCGCGACGATCCTTGCGGTGTTCAGCTACTTTGCCTTTATCTGGCTGCTCAAGCTGCAGTTCCCGGTCTGGCCCACTTTCATCGCCGGATAAGGACGCCTCATCATGGATCTGATCAACAACCTCTCCATCGGGTTCGCAGCCGCCTTCACGCTGCAGAACCTCATGTACGCCTTCATCGGCTGCCTGCTGGGCACGCTCGTTGGCGTTCTTCCCGGCATCGGCCCGGTGGCCACCATTGCCATGCTGCTGCCCGCCACCTATGCGCTGCCCCCGGTGGCGGCGCTGATCATGCTGGCCGGCATCTATTACGGCTCGCAGTACGGCGGCTCCACCACCGCCATTCTTGTCAACCTGCCGGGTGAGTCATCTTCTGTGGTGACCGTGATCGACGGCTACCAGATGGCGCGCCAGGGCCGGGCAGGTCCTGCGCTTGCTGCTGCGGGCATCGGCTCGTTCTTCGCCGGCTGCGTCGGCACGCTGATCCTGGCTGCCTTTGCGCCGCCGCTGACCGAGCTGGCCTTCAAGTTCGGCCCGGCCGAATACTTCTCGCTGATGGTGCTGGGCCTGATCGGCGCGGTGGTGCTGGCGTCGGGTTCGCTGCTCAAGGCCATTGCGATGATCGTCATGGGCCTGCTGCTGGGCCTCGTGGGCACGGACGTGAATTCGGGTGTGGCCCGTTTCAGCTTCGACATTCCGGAACTCACCGACGGCATCGGCTTCATCGTGATTGCCATGGGCGTGTTCGGCTACGGCGAAATCATCATGAACCTGTCCAAGCCGGAAGACGAGCGGGAGGTGTTCACTGCCAAGGTGACCGGCCTGTTCCCGACCAAGGCCGACTTCAAGCACATGGCACCCGCCATGCTGCGCGGCACGGCCCTGGGCTCCGCACTGGGCATCCTGCCCGGCGGCGGCGCGCTGCTGGCGGCTTTCGCGGCCTACACTGTTGAGAAGAAGATCACGCTGAAGCCGGGTGAGATCCCGTTCGGCAAGGGCAACATCCGCGGCGTCGCCGGCCCCGAGTCGGCCAACAACGCCGGCGCCCAGACCTCGTTCATCCCGCTGCTGACGCTGGGCATCCCGCCCAACGCCGTGATGGCGCTGATGGTCGGCGCGATGACCATCCACAACATCCAGCCCGGCCCGCAGGTGATGACCAGCAACCCGACGCTGTTCTGGGGCCTGATCGCCTCGATGTGGATCGGCAACCTGATGCTGATCATCCTGAACCTGCCGCTGATCGGGCTGTGGATCAAGCTGCTGACCATCCCCTACCGCTGGCTGTTCCCGGCCATCGTGCTGTTCTGCGCCATCGGCGTTTACTCAACCAACAACAACACCTGGGACATCTGGATGGTCGCCATCTTCGGCGTCATCGGCTACGGCTTCATCAAGCTGGGGTGCGAGCCCGCGCCGCTGCTGCTGGGCTTCATCCTGGGGCCGATGATGGAGGAGAACCTGCGCCGGGCGCTGCTGCTGTCGCGCGGCGACTGGACGGTGTTCGTCACACGCGGGCTGTCGGCCAGCCTGCTTGCAGTGGCGGCGCTGCTCGTCATCATCGTGCTGCTGCCATCGGTCAAGTCCAAACGCCAGGAAGCGTTTGTAGACCCGGACTGATCGCCCACCCGTTGAAAAAGCCACCTTTCGAGGTGGCTTTTTTGCTTGTGGGTCGGTAACAATGAGGCAGAGGCACCTATGCAACTGACTCCACCTTCCCCGGCACAGCATCCGCACCGCGTGGTGCTCCACAACGAGATTCATGCCCGACCACCAGAGGCGATGGCGGCGCCGCTGGCGCTGTCGCATGTGGTCATGGTCTGCGATGCGGAGCAGCGCGAGGCCAGCCGGGCGCATGTGGCTTCGCTGCTGCGGGAGCGGCACCTGCCGCTGCCCGGTGCGCAGTCCACCCATATCCGGATGGATGTCGGGCCGTTCCGACTGCGCTGGGAAATGCATACCGAGTTCGTGACCTGGAGCTTCTACCGGCCGCTGGATGCCTCCGGCTTTGGCGAGCGCGAGCCAACGAGCGCCATCCAGGCGGTGCCCCAGGACTGGTTTGCCGGCCTGCCCGGCGAATGCCTGGCCAGCATCAACCTGTGGGTGCTGCCCTCGGCAGTCCTGGGCAGCACATCGCTGGTCGGGCATGTGCTGCATGAGGACACGCTGGTGGCCTCCACCATTGCCGACGGCCATGGCGAGGTGTACTCCGACTTTGCGATCCATGCCGACGGCTTTTCGCGCATGGTGCTGGTGGCCGGCAGCGTGACGCCGCGGCGGCTCGGGCGCCTGGTGCAGCAGCTGCTGGAAATCGAGACGTACCGCATGGCTGCGCTGATGGGCCTGCCCGCCGCCCGCGAAGCCTCGGCGGTGCTGGGGTTTGCCGAGCGTGAGCTGGCCGCGCTGGCCGAGTCCATCCGCATGGCGGCGCGCGACGACGAGCCGCAGCTGCTGGACCGCCTGACCCGCCTGGCCGGCCAGGTGGAAAGCCAGTACGCGGCAACGCATTCGCGTTTCTCGGCCAGCGCGGCATATTTCGAGCTGGTGGACAAGCGCATTGCCGACATCGCCGAGTCCCGGCTGTCGGGCATGCAGACCATCGGCGAGTTCATGGACCGGCGGCTCACGCCGGCACGCAGCACCTGTGAATGGGCTACCCGGCGGCAGGATGCGCTGTCGCAGCGGGTCTCGCGCATGAGCAACCTGCTGCGCACGCGGGTCGAGATCGAGCAGCAGCAAAGCAGCCAGGCGCTGCTCGGCGCCATGAACCACCGGCAGGGACTGCAGCTGCAGCTGCAGTCCACGGTGGAGGGCCTGTCGGTCGCGGCCATCACCTACTACATCGTCGGGCTGGTGAGCTATGTTGCCAAGGCTGCGGGCCCGGCCGGCTGGCCGCTGAGTCCCGAGGGCACGGCCGCGCTGGCGATCCCGGTGGTGGCCATCGGCGTGTGGTGGTCGCTGCGGCGCCTGCACCGCAGGGTGATGAAGTCCTGAGGCGGGCGCTGCGGCGCTTCAGCCCGCCGCCTTCTCAGCCTCTTCCTGTTCGCGCCTCAGGCCGGTGAAGGCCGAGAACTCCCAGCGGCGGAACCCGACGATCATCGTGAATCCGTCGCGGTGCTTCGGGTCGATCTTCTGGTCGGCCAGGTGCTGCGACGAGAAATCCTGGCCCAGCCGGGTCAGGCGTTCCACAAAGGTCGGCGCGACGGCGCGGTTGATGTTGCCGTGGACCATCAGCAGCGTTTCCCCTTCGCGGTCGAACCGGCCGCCGAAGTACTCGCCCACGATGTGGGTGAGGAAGAACTGGCGGATGGGCCCGTCGCCGCGCCACTTGAAGGTCTTGGCTACCTTGAGGCGGTAGCGGTTGAGCGGCTTGAGCTCGATCACGCCGAGCCTGTCGAGCTGGGCCAGCTTGGCGATGCATTCGGCCTCGGTGATCTCATAGGTCTGCACCATCTGCTCCAGGGTCCAGTAGCTGAGCACGCAGATGGCCGCCAGCAGCAGCTTGGGGTCGCGGCTCACGGCCACTTCCTGCTCGTAGGTGAGCTCGCTCATCAGCGGGATGGCCTGGGTCACCCGGCGCGACAGCTCGGCGAAGTCGGTGTTGAGGATGCGGCAGATGTCGTCCACCCGGGTGAGCGGCATTTCCTTGCGGCTGAACATGCGCTTGACGCTGGATTCGCTCATTTCGAGCGCCTCGGCCACGTGGGCATAGGTTTTGTCCTGGGCCTTGAGTTCCAGCTTGATGACGTCGATCAGAAGCGATGTATCTGCCATGTCTTCTCCTCCATGCCTGGTGTCGATGCACTCCCGGATGATACGTTTGATAATGGCTCCATGAACTTCAATTTCAGCAACCCCTATACCTCCACCCGTATTCCCGTTTTCGCCCGGAACGTCTGTTCCACCTCCCACCCGCTGGCTGCGCAGGCAGGATTGCGCATGATGCTCAAGGGCGGCAATGCGGTAGACGCCGCCATTGCCGCCGCCGCCGCCATGACGATCGTCGAGCCGGTCAGCAACGGCCTGGGCAGCGATGCCTTCTGCATCCTGTGGGACGGCAAGGAACTGCATGGCCTCAACGCCTCGGGCCGCGCGCCGCAGGCCTGGACGCCGGAGTACTTCAGCAAGAAATACGGCAGCGATGAAAAGACCCCCCCCAAGCGCGGCCTGGACGCCGTTACCGTTCCCGGCGCCGTGGCCTCCTGGGTGGCGCTGAGCGAGCGCTTCGGCAAGCTGCCCTTTGCCGACCTGCTGGAGCCGGCCATCGACATCGCCAGCCGTGGCTACCTGTTGCCCACGGTGGTGCAGCAGAAGTGGGCAGCTGCGGCAGAAGAGCTTTCAGTGCAGCCGGGTTTTGCGCAGCATTTCCTGCCGTGGGGCCGCGCGCCTGAAGTGGGCGAGCTGTTCAGGTTCACCGCTGCGGCGCGAGGCCTGCGTGCCATCGCCGAAAGCAAGGGTGCGGCCTTCTATGGCGGCGAGATTGCCCAGGCGCTGGAGCGCTTCTCGTCGGCCAACGGCGGCAGCCTGAAGGCTTCTGACCTGGCCGCCTACAAGCCGGAGTGGGTCAAGCCCATCAGCAAGGACTACCGCGGCTACACCCTGCATGAGATTCCGCCCAACGGCCAGGGCATCTCGGCCCTGATGGCGCTGGGCATCCTCTCCAGCTTTGACCTGGCCGGCATGCCGGTGGACTCGGTTGACTCCCAGCACCTGCAGATCGAGGCGATGAAGCTCGCATTCGCCGACACCTACAAATACGTGGCCGAGCCATCGTCAATGGAGGTGACGGCCGCGCAAATGCTCGATGACGGCTACCTCGCTTCCCGCGCGAAACTCATCGACATGAAAAAGGCGCAGGACTTCGGTGCGGGCAACCCGGTCAAGGGCGGCACGATCTACCTCACGGCCGCTGACGAGAACGGCATGATGGTCAGCTTCATCCAGAGCAATTACCAGGGCTTTGGCTCCGGCTGCGTGGAGCCGGACTTCGGCATCAGCCTGCAGAACCGTGGCCATGGTTTCAGCCTGGAAGCGGGCAGCCCGAACCTGGTGGCCCCCGGCAAGCGGCCGTTCCACACCATCATCCCGGCCTTCCTGACCAGGGATGGCCAGCCCGTCATGAGCTTTGGTGTCATGGGCGCCAACATGCAGCCGCAGGGGCATTTGCAGACGCTGGTGCGGATGCTCGACTACAAGCAGGGCCCGCAGGTGGCCTGCGATGCACCGCGCTGGCGCTTCAACGAGGGCCTGGAGATCAACGTTGAAGCGGGCATGGACAGCACCGTGGTCGAGGCCCTGACGGCGCGCGGGCACCAGATGGAGGTCATCAACGACTCCTACCAGGACTTCGGCGCCGGCCAGTTCATCTGGCGTGCGGGCGACCCGAAGGTCGAAGGCTATGTTGCCGCCAGTGACGCGCGGCGCGACGGACAGGCTGTTGGCTTCTGAAGGGAAGGTTCCCTGGCCCGGCCTGCTGCTGGCCATGGGTGGCGCCATCGCATTCAGCGGCAAGGCCATCATCGTCAAGCTGGCCTACCGCCACGGCGTGGACGCGGTCACGCTGATCATGCTGCGCATGGCGTTCGCCTTGCCCGTCTTCGTGGCCATGGCCTGGTGGGCGAGCAGGGGCAAGGCGCCGCTGTCGGGGCGCGACTGGGCAGGTGTGGTGGCCCTCGGGTTCACCGGCTACTACCTGTCCAGCATGCTGGACTTCATCGGCCTGCAGTACATCAGCGCGTCGCTGGAGCGGCTCATCCTCTACCTCAACCCGACGCTGGTGCTGCTGCTGGGCTGGCTGCTGTTCGGCAAGCGCATTTCCTGGCTGCATGCCGCCGGCATGGCCGTGAGCTACAGCGGCGTGGTGCTGGTGTTCGGCCACGAGGTCAGCGTGCAGGGCGCCCACACCGGCTGGGGCACGCTGATGGTTCTGCTGAGCACCATCAGCTATGCGGTCTATATGGTGTACAGCGCCGAGCTGGTGCAGCGGCTCGGGTCGCTGCGGCTTGTCGGCCTGGCCAGCGCCGTGGCCTGCCTTTTCTGCATCGCCCAGTTCCTGCTGCTGCGACCGGTCGGCTCGCTTGCGGCGGTGGCGCCTCAGGTGTTCTGGCTGTCGGTCCTCAATGCCACGGTATGTACCGTCGCGCCGGTGCTGATGGTCATGATGGCCATAGAACGCATCGGCGCAGGCCTGGCATCACAGTCGGGCATGGTCGGGCCGTTTGCCACCATCCTCATGGGGGTGTGGCTGCTGGACGAGCCATTCACGGCCTGGGTCGCGGCCGGGAGCGTGCTGGTCATTGCCGGCATCTATGTGGTGACCCGGGCCAACCGGAAGCCCGGGGCCTGAGGCCGCAGGCCGCGCGCCCCGGAATGCCGGCTCAGGGTGTCTTTTTTCTCTGCTCGGGCCGGCGTGCCGGTGTAGAGGTGGGTAACGGCGTGGACCGCGCGGCGGACGGCGCCGCATTTCGCTGTGCTGCCGCCATGATGAGGTCCAGCCGCCGCGCCACCGTGATCGAGGGCTTGCCCGAGAGGGCATCCAGCCGGTTGCCCATGGCCTGCTCGACCTGGTCCAGCCGCTGCTGCGCGGGCGGATGCGTGCTGAGCGACAGCGCGAACAGCGGGTTGTCGGGTGCCGCCGTGCGCAGCTGCTGCAGGACGGAGACGAGGCCGTAAGGGTCGAAGCCGGCACGTGCCGCCAGCGCCACGCCGCTGCGGTCGGCATCGAACTCGTCGTCCTGGTCCAGCCCTTTGGAATAGATGTCCTTGCCCAGCGCCAGCAGCTGCGACGAGATGGCGCCGCCCAGCTCGCTGTTGCCGGCCAGCCTGGCGCCGATGGCCTGCGTGAGCAGCCCGGCGCGCGCGCTCTTGCGCATGGCCTTGAGATGGTGCTTGCCGGTGACATGGGTGATTTCATGCGCGAGGATGCCGGCCAGCTCGGCCTCGTCCGCCACGCGGTCCAGCAGGCCTTTGGTCACGAACACGTAACCGCCCGGCGCGGCAAAGGCATTGAAGCCCGGGTCGTCCAGGACGGCGAAGGTCCAGGGCAGGTCGGGCCGCGACGAATGCAGGCTGATCCAGCGGCCCAGCTGGTTGACGTAGCGCTGCGTCACCAGGTCGATGTACAGCGGCTTGCTGCCCAGCAGCACGGCGGACAGCTGGCGGCCGATTTCAAGCTCGCGGGGTTCGTCAATCTGGTCCACCGACTGCATCAGCAGGGTGATCAGTTCCGCGCCGCGATTGGCCGCATTTCCGGCAGCCGGCGCGCCGGGCGCGCCCAGCATGTTGGTCAGGGCGTTGGCAGGCACCGGAAGGGCCTGCTGCGCGGGCTGCACCGGTGCGGGTGCGGGCGCCGCAGGCTGGCCCTGCTTCATCAGCCCCTGGAACAGGTTCAGCACCCGGGCCGCGTCCTGGTTCTGCGCAGACGCCGGCATGCCGCCGGCGAGCAATGCGGCCAGTGCGAGCTGGCGCAGGCGTGTGGTGCGGTACGTCATGGCGAGTTCTCATTGGTGAAGCCACCCGGCTGGCGCGCCGTTGCGGGGGCGCGCGGCCTGGGCGGCTCGGGCAGTGCGTCCACGGCCTGGCTGGACAGCGAGGCTTCGGCGGCAAACTGGCGCGCCTGGGCTGCGTCCATGCGCATGGCCTCTATGCGGCCGACGGCCGCAGGGTTGGGCTGGGCGCCGGCAATGTCTTCAGCGCCCAGGCCGCGGATGCCGACGGTGGAAGTGGCGAGGCTGTTGGCGGGCGCCTGCGCGCTGCCTTTGTTGAAAAAGCCGGTGATGCCGCGCAGCGCGCCGGTTGCGGCATTGCCGCCCTGGCCGGGTGTGCCCGGAGCCGCCACGTCAAACATGTGGACCCAGCCGGTCATGCCGGGTGCGGTTCCGGCCCCGGTGCTGACCTTGATCCACGGTCCCTGGCGCTCGCCCATGCGGATGACGGGCGTCTGCACCGCCAGTGCGCCCAGGCTGCGCGAACCCTCGCCCGGTGCCTCGCGCAGCTCGGCGGGGCGCTTGACCAGCACCTGCTCCTGCGCGCCCGCTTGGCCTGCCGCCATTGCCAGCGCTGCGGCAAGCGCGCCCGCGGCGAGGTGCCGATTCACCCGCAGCATCCTGATGCCCATCCCTGCACGTATCATGTTTCCCTTTCCAACGGAAACGGTGATTGTTATGGATTTGGGAATCGCAGGCAAATGGGCGCTGGTATGCGGCGCAAGCAAGGGCCTGGGCCTGGGCTGCGCGCAGGCGCTGGTCCGCGAAGGCGTGAATGTGCTCATCGTCGCCCGCGGCGCGTCGGCGCTTGAATCCGCAGCTTCGCTGCTGAAGGCCGACCCGGCACGGCCCTCCGGCGCCCAGGTGCTGCATGCCGCGGCGGACATCACCACGGTGGATGGCCGGGCCGCCGTGTTCGCGGTGCGCAAGGACTTCGACATCATCGTCACCAATGCCGGCGGCCCGCCGCCCGGAGACTTCCGCACCTGGGACCGCGAGGCCTGGATCAAGGCGGTCGATGCCAACATGCTCACCCCCATCGAGCTGATCAAGGCCAGCGTGGACGGCATGGCCGGACGCGGCTTTGGCCGCATCGTCAACATCACCTCCAGCGCGGTGAAGTCGCCGATCGACATCCTCGGCCTGTCCAACGGGGCGCGCAGCGGCCTGACCGGCTTTGTCGCAGGCGTGGCACGCACGAAGCTTGCGGCGTCCAACGTGACCATCAACAACCTGCTGCCGGGCGCGTTTGATACCGACCGCCTCAAGGCGACGATGGCCGGCGCGTCTCAGAAGACCGGCCAGCCCATCGAGGCCGTGGCCGAAGCCCGGCGCAAGACCATCCCGGCCCAGCGCTTCGGCACGCCCGAAGAGTTCGGCGCGGCCTGCGCCTTCCTGTGCAGCCAGCACGCGGGCTACATCACGGGGCAAAACATCCTCACAGATGGCGGTGCCTACCCGGGCACCTATTGACGCTTCGACGACACGACGATCCCGCCGACGATCAACACGAAGGCGACGGCGTGGTACAGGTGCGGCATTTCACCCAGCATCAGGGTTGACAGCAGCGCGGCGAACAGCGGCGTGAGGTTGACGAAGAAACCCGCGACGTTCGGCCCGACGCGCTGCACACCCAGACCCCAGCAGCGGTAGGCGAGCACGGCCGGCCCCACGGCCACAAACAGCATGATGGCCAGCAGCGGCAGCCCCCAGCTGATGTGCGCGTCGGTCCAGGCCCATTCACCGGCGGCGAATGCGCCGGACCAGACAAGGCCATAGACCACCTGGGCCAGCAGGAACGCGGCCCAGTCGTTGCGGATGGCTTCGGGCTCGTCGCGGCGCGTGAGCAGCCAGCTGTAATAGGCCCAGGCTGCGGTTGCCAGCAGCACGAAGAGGTCCCCGGGCACCAGACGCAACTGCAGCAGCAGGCTCCATTGGCCGCGCGAGAGGACGAGCAGCACGCCTGCAATCGACAGCAGAGCGCCTGCCACCTGCCGGCGCGTGATGGTCTGCCCGAAGAAAAGCGCGCCGACCGCCAGCATGAACACCGGCATGCTGGCAGCCACCAGCGTGACGTTGATGGGCGTTGATGTTTTCAGCGCGAGGTATTGCAGGGCGTTGTACATGCCCACGCCCAGCAGGCCCAGCAGGGTGAAGCGGCGCCAGTGGACCAGCAGGCCGCTTCCAGGCCTGAGCAGCCAGCCCGCCAGCGGCAGGAGGATGACAAAGGCCAGCGCCCAGCGCAGGAAGTTCAGTGTGGCGGGCGGCACCAGGCCGCTGGCCATGCGGCCCACGACGGCATTGCCTGCCCACATCAGCGGCGGGATCAGCAGCAGCACGATGGTGCCGGGAGTCAGGCGTTGGGTCATGCCGGCAAATGTACCTGCGGATGTACCTGCGGGTGCCGGCAGGCGCGGGCCGGGGCTTTGCCCGTCAGCGTCCTGCAAGCGGGTGGAACGACGAATCCGCAAGCGGGTCCTGCGCGATCTCGACCCGGGTCTCCTGCGGAATGGCCATCATGTTGATGGACACGACATGCCCGTAGACGTTCTGCGTGTTCTGCGCGAAATTCTGCGGATTGAACAGCTGGGGCATGTGGAACCAGAGCTTGTAGCCCGCGGCCCAGAGCCACTCAATGAGTGCCCTGGACTTCTCGACACGGTCATTCTCCAGGTAGATGTAGGGCCGGTGCCGTGCGATGGTGTTGCGTGCGCCTTCCAGCACCTGCTGCTCAAAGCCTTCCACGTCGATCTTGAGGAAGCCGATGTCCCAGCTGCCGTCCACCAGGTCGTCCAGCGGGACGCTGCGCACCCGCTGGCTGCCCCCGGTGCCGTCGCGCATGGAGATGCCACCGAAGTTGCCGGTGGCCGTGTAGTCCGGCGTGTCGAACGACAGCCAGCCCGGCGTGTCGGCGCAGGCCGCATTCTCGGTATGCACATTGAGCAGGCGGTTCAATGCCACATTGGCGCACATGTTCTGGAACACCACCGGCTGGGGCTCGATGGCCAGCAGGCGGCGGCCGCTTTCGGCCACCAGCCGCGCCAGCGGCACCGTGTGCGAGCCCATGTTCGCGCCCACCTCGACCGCATCGCGACCGGACTGAACGAGGTTGCGCATGAATTCCATCTCGATCTCGCCGTATTCGCCGTAGGTGGCGATGGCGTTGCCGACATAGACGTCCTGCAGGTTGACGAGGCAGGGGCCGTGCCTGCCGAAGACGAGCCGGTAAGGAGGGGCAAGGTCGATGAATTGCATCGCAGGACTTTACCGCATGGCCTGCACGCCGCGCGGTTTGGTGGCACGATGACGGGCCTTGCACTTTCGTGCATCAATCGATCAACAATCAAGACAACGAGGAGCAGACATGAGCAGAGCCGTCCAGATTGCGCGCCACGGCGGGCCCGAAGAGCTGAAGGTGGTGGACGTCACGGTGGGCGAACCCGGCCCGGGCGAAATCCGCATCCGCCACAAGGCCGTGGGCCTGAATTTCATCGATGTGTACCAGCGTACCGGCCTGTACCCCTTCCCCATGCCGCTGAACCTGGGCATGGAGGCCTCCGGCATCGTGGAAGCGGTGGGCGAGGGCGTGACGCACCTGAAGCCTGGCGACCGCGCCGCCTACGCCAGCCAGCCGCCGGGCAGCTACTGCGACCTGCGTGTCATGCCGGCCCGGTGTGTCTGCAAGCTGCCGGACGACATCAGCTTCGAGACCGGTGCCGCCATGATGCTCAAGGGCCTGACGGCCCAGTACCTGCTGCGCAAGACGCTGCCGCAAGGCGGGCTGAAAGAGGGCGACTTCGTGCTGTTCCATGCGGCTGCCGGCGGCGTGGGCCTGATTGCCTGCCAGTGGGCCAGGGCGCTGGGCCTGCAGCTGATCGGCACGGCCGGCTCGGACGCCAAATGCGCGCTGGCAAAGGAGCTGGGCGCAGCCCATGTCATCAACTACGCCACGGAAGACTTCCTGCCGCGCGTCAAGGAAATCACGGGCGGCAAGGGCGTGAAGGTTGTCTATGACTCGGTCGGCAAGGACACCTGGGACAAGTCGCTGGACTGCCTGCAGCCCTTCGGCCTGATGGCCAGCTTCGGCAACTCCTCCGGCCCGCCGGCTCCGTTCGCCCCCGGCATGCTGGGCGCCAAGGGCTCGATCTATGTGACGCGGCAGACGCTGTTCACCCACATTGCCACGCGCGAGAGCACCCAGGCCATGGCCGACGAACTGTTTGCCGCAGTCAGTAGCGGCAAGGTGAAGATCCGCATCGACCAGCAGTTCCCGCTGGAGCAGGTGCAGCAGGCCCACCGCGACCTGGAAGCCCGCAAGACGACCGGCTGCACCATCCTGACGCTGTGAAGCCGGGCGAGGTTGACGCGCGCTGGCTGGCGCAGTTGCGGGCCGGCTCGGACATGCCGCCGCTGCGGCCCCGGGTGCCGCTGCTGGCGACCGCGCTGGGCGGGGCCGTCATCGGTTCCGTCGAGCCCGGGTTCCTGGCGCAGATCGTGCCGCCCCGGCTGGCCGATGGGCGCAAGGCCCTCGAACCGGCCACCGGTGTCCGGCAGCGCGGCTGGCTCCTGCATGGCGACGTGACGCAAAGCCTTGCGCTGGTGGCGCTGGCCCTGCGCGAGGCGGGCCTGGCCCACGCATGGCGCGATGAGCAGCTGGCCGTGCCGGACGCGCACGGCGAGCGTGCCGGCACGGTGGAGCGCGCCGTCATCCGGGTGCTGGGCATCACCACCCATGCGGTGCACCTGGTTGGCCAGGCGCCTGACGGGCGCATCTGGGTGCAGCAGCGCTCGTTCGCCAAATCCAACGACCCCGGCCTCTGGGATACGCTGATGGGCGGCATGGTGTCTGCCGCCGACTCGCTGCAGACGGCCCTTGAGCGTGAAACCTGGGAAGAAGCCGGCCTCGTGCTGTCATCCCTTCAGGATGTGGTCTGGGGCGGCCGCATCACGACGCGCCGGCCGGCCGCGGACGGCGGTGGCGCGGGCTATGTGATCGAGCATATCGACTGGTACCGGAGCACCGTGCCGGAGGGCGTGGTGCCGGTCAACCAGGATGGCGAGGTGGAGCGATTCGCGCTGGTGG
This sequence comes from Pseudomonadota bacterium, assembly GCA_040385105.1. GTDB lineage: Bacteria > Pseudomonadota > Gammaproteobacteria > Burkholderiales > Burkholderiaceae_C > JACMQX01. The sequence goes on along the minus strand of JAZKHY010000029.1, from coordinate 24,545 downwards.
ACAGGCGCCAACTGGCCGCAGGGCTGCAGCAGGGCGAATTCACCGCCGAGGCGGCGCTCATCCTCTGTGACGCCCTGTAATTCTTTTTTCTTCTTTCGATGCGCGCGAGGTCACGGGCAACACCTTGTTGCGGCTCTTGCATGACGGGCTTTTCCTACATTTCATCGGGGCACGCCCTTGCAGCCGGCGCGGTGCGCAGGCGGTAAATTGGAACTATCGCGATAACCCAGCAGCACCTGGCGCTGATTCGCACCGCCTGAGGAAGACCCATGAAGTTCCGCGCCTACATCGTTGAAGACAGCCCTACCATCCGCGAGAACCTGTTCGCGACACTGACCGAACTCGCCCTTGTCGAGCCGGTGGGTGTTGCCGAAACAGAAAGCGAAGGCAAGGACTGGCTGGCCGCGAACAGCGACTACTGGGACCTGGCGATCGTTGACCTCTTCCTGAAGGAAGGCAGCGGCCTCAACATCCTGGAGGCCTGCAAGTACCGCCAGCCCCAGCAGAAAATGATTGTGCTGAGCAACCATGCCACCGATGACATCCGCTGGCGCTGCGCGCAGCTCGGTGCGGATGCGGTGTTCGACAAATCCATGGAAATAGATGCACTGGTGGACTACTGCGTCAAGGAACGCAACAGGTTCGAGCATCCGCCGGCATCTTCCGGGCTCACGCCGCTCGCAGGAGCCTAGCTTTTGTCCAGCAGCGCGGGCTGCCTCAGCCGGTTGGGCGCCAGCGCGCCTGCCGAATCAAGGATGGGGTAGGCGATTGAGCAGATATGCGAGTTGATGCGCTTGAGGTCGCTGATCAGGTCGATGTGCAGTGAACTGGTCTCGATGCTCTGCACCGTGTTGTCCGACAGGCGTGCCAGGTGGCTGGTCGCGTATTCGCGCTCCAGGTCGCGGAAGCGGGCCTTTTCTTCCAGCAGCTTCTGCGCGTCGCGCACCGTACCGTTGAGAAACACGCTCATGCCCAGCCGAAGGTTGTCGATGAGGCGCGCATGCAACTCGCAGATCTCGGCCATGCCGGCTTCGGAGAAATTGCGGCTTTTCTTGATCTTCTTGTCTTCAATGTCCAGGATCACCCGCTCGATGATGTCGCCGATCTGCTCCATGTTGATGGTGAAGCTGATGATGTCCGTCCAGCGCTTGCTTTCTTCCTCGGCCAGCGCCTCGCGCGAAATCTTGGTCAGGTAGTACTTGATGGCGGAGTAGAGCTCGTCCACCGTATCGTCCATCTTGCGCAGGTCTTCGGCAAGCTTGAGGTCGTTGTGGCGGATGACGTTGAGCATGCCGCGCAGCATCGTCTCCACAATGTCGGCCTGGTGCAGCGCCTCGCGCGCGGCGCACGAGATGGCCAGCGACGGTGTGGCCAGCGCGGAAGGGTCCAGGTGGTGCGGCCGGCCGTTGACCCGGGATTTGTCGGGCTTGGGCAGCCAGTGCTCGACCCAGCGGGCCACCACCTGCGTCAACCCGATGAAGATCAGGCCCACCACGATGTTGAAGGCCAGGTGGAACATGACCACCACCAGCGCCGGCTCGCCAAGGTAAGGCCGTATGTGCCGCATCCACAGGCCGATGAGCGGCGCCGCCAGCACGGCCCCCAGGATCTTGAAAACCAGGTTGCCCAGCGGCACCTGCCGCACTTCTACGGCGGACTTGGCGGTGGTCAGCACGGCCAGCAGGCCGCTGCCGAGGTTGGCGCCAAGCACCAGGCCCAGCGCGACGTCCAGCGGAATGACGTTGGAAGCAGCCAGCGTGGCCGTGAGCAGGACGATGGCAAGGCTGGAATATGAGACCACGGCCAGCACCGCGCCCATGGTGATTTCCAGCAGCAGGTCGCTGCTGAGCGACTTGAGCAGTCCCTTGACGGCCGCCGACTGGGTCAGCACTTCGGTGGATACCGTCACCAGGCGCAGTGCCAGCAGCATCAGGCCCAGGCCGATCAGGATGCGGCCGAAACGGCCGACGTTGGAGTCCTGGCGCGAGATGAACAGCACCACGCCGACAAAGATGAACAGCGGCGACAGCCAGGACAGGTCGAAGGAGAACACCACGGCCATCAGGCTGGTGCCCACATCGGCGCCCAGCATCACGGCCAGCGCCAGCGGCAGCGCGATCAGGCCCTGGCCGACAAAGGAGGAGACGATGAGGGCGGTGGCGGTACTGGACTGCACCAGCGCCGTGACACCGATGCCCGAGATGGCGGCTGTGTAGCGGTTGCTGATGCTGCGCGCCAGCACGTGGCGCAGGTTGGCCCCGAACACCCGGAGGATGCCGGTGCGGACGAGATGGGTTCCCCAGACAAGCAGCGCGATGGCTGCCAGTAAATTCAACAGATGCTTCATTGATTCAGGCGTTCACTATACGCCTGCTGCAGCGCGGCGAAAACAGGGAAACCCTGCAGCAAAAAGCGCGCCTGCCTATTTGCCGCGTCGCACGCGGAGCAATTCGTCCAGGATCAGGCAGGCCGCACCGACGCTGATGGCGCTGTCGGCGATGTTGAATGCCGGGAAATGCCAGCCGGCCCAGTGGAAGTCGAGGAAGTCCACGACGTAGCCGTAGAGCACCCGGTCGATCACGTTGCCGATGGCGCCGCCCAGGATGCAGGCCATGGCAAATGAGAACAGCTTCTGGCCGGGGTGGGACTTGAGCATCCAGAGGATGAACAGCGCCGCCGCCACGCCGATGCCGGTGAAGAACCAGCGCTGCCAGCCCGAGGCGCCGGCCAGGAAGGAGAATGCCGCGCCGGTGTTGTGGGCCCGCACGATGTTGAAGAAGCTGGTGATGGTGGTACTGTCACCCAGCCTGTAGTAGCCGACGATCAGCACCTTGGTGAACTGGTCGGCAATCAGGATGATCAGCGCCAGGCCCAGCCAGGGCAGCATCGAGCTGGAGTTGGATTTGAAGGCCATCAGGCAAACTTCCTCTCTTCGCCGGCGCCGAACAGGTTGCTCGTGCAGCGGCCGCAGATGGTCGGGTGGGCCGGGTCGTGGCCTACATCGGCGCGGTAGTGCCAGCAGCGGTCGCATTTGGCCGCGGTGCTCGGTGCGGTGGTGATGGCCAGGTCGGCCCCTGCCAGCAGTCCAGCTACCGAGGTGATGAACACGAACTTCAGGTCGTCGCCCAGGCTGCCCAGCAGGGCATAGTCGGCGGCATTCACCGTCAGCCCCAGCGTGGCCTGCAGCGAGGAGCCGACCTTGCCATCCGCCCGCAGGGTTTCGATGTCCTTGTTGACCGCGTCACGCACTTCGCGGATGCGTGCCCATTTGGCCAGAAGCGCTTCGTCGGGCGCATCAAAGGCGCAATAGGTTTCAAGGAACACGGATTCCGAGTTGCCGAAGATCTTCCAGGCCTCTTCAGCCGTGAAGCTCAGGAAAGGCGCCATCCAGCGCAGCATGGCATGGGTGATCTGCCACAGGGCGGTCTGCGCGCTGCAGCGGGCCAGCGACTTCGGCGCCGTGGTGTAGAGCCTGTCCTTGAGGATGTCCAGGTAGAAGCCTCCCAGGTCTTCAGAGCAGTACAGCTGCAGCTTGGCCACCACCGGGTGGAACTCATAGACCTTGTAGTGCGCCAGCACCTCGGCCTGGAACTGCGCCGCGCGGCTGAGCGCATAGCGGTCGATCTCCAGCATCTGGCCCACCGGTACGGCGTCCTTCGCCGGGTCGAAGTCGCTCACATTGGCCAGCAGGAAGCGCAGGGTGTTGCGGATGCGGCGGTAGCCGTCCACCACGCGGGCCAGGATCTTGTCGTCGCCGGCGATGTCGCCGGAATAGTCGCTGGCGGCCACCCACAGGCGGATGATTTCCGCGCCGAGCTTCTTGCTGGTTTCCTGCGGGTCCACGCCGTTGCCGAGCGACTTGCTCATCTTGCGGCCCTGGGCATCCACCGTGAAGCCGTGCGTCAGCAGGCCTTTGTAAGGCGCATGGTCATACATGGCGCAGGCGGTCAGCAGCGAGCTGTGGAACCAGCCGCGGTGCTGGTCGTGGCCTTCCAGGTACAGGTCGGCCGGCCAGGTGGACTGCTTTTCATGGCTCTTGCGCAGGACGGTGTAGTGCGTCGTGCCGGAGTCGAACCACACATCCAGGATGTCGTTGCTCTTGAAGTAGTCCGTAGCATCGGCGCCGATCAGCTCTTCGGCCGTGGCCTTGCTCCAGGCCTCGATGCCACCCTTCTCGACCATGCCGGCTGCCACGTCGATGAGTTCCATGGTGCGCGGATGCAGCTCGCCCGAATCCTTGTGGATGAAGAAGGGCAGGGGCACGCCCCAGGAGCGCTGGCGGCTGATGCACCAGTCGGGCCGGCCGGCGATCATGTCGCGCAGGCGCGCCTTGCCGTTCTCGGGGTAGAAGCTGGTTTCCTCAATGGCGTTGAGCGCCAGCTGGCGCAGCGTCTGCGGCGCCTTGTCCGTGGTGAACACGCCTTCGCCTTCATCCATGCGCACGAACCATTGGGCTGCCGCGCGGTAGATGACCGGCGTCTTGTGGCGCCAGCAGTGCGGATAGCTGTGGGTGATGGTTTCGGTGGCGAACAGGCGGTTGTTCTCGCGCAGCACCTCGATGACCTGCGGCGCGGCCTTCCAGATGTTGAGACCGCCAAACAGCGGCAGTTCGTCCGCATAGCGGCCATTGCCCTGCACCGGGTTGAGGATGTCGTCCGTGGCAATGCCGTTGGCGACGCAGGAGTTGAAGTCTTCCACGCCGTAAGCGGGCGAAGAGTGGACCAGGCCCGTGCCGTCGTCGGCCGTCGCGTAGTCGGCCAGGAAGATGGGCGCCAGGCGCCGGTAGCCCTCATGAACATCGAACAGCGGGTGCTGGAAGTTGATGTGGTCCAGCTTCCGGCCCAGGGTGGTCGCGAGCACGGTGCCGGCCAGCTTGTAGCGCTCCATGCACTTTTCCACCAGCGATGCGGCCAGCAGCAGCAGGCCGCGTTCGGTGTCCACCAGCGCGTATTCCAGCTCGGGGTTGAGGTTGAGCGCCTGGTTGGCAGGGATGGTCCAGGCGGTGGTGGTCCAGATGACGGCAAAGGCGTCTTTGGCCAGGGCCGGCAGGCCGAAAGCGGCCGCGAGCTTTTCAGGCTCGGCGCAGCGGAAGCCGACGTCCAGCGTCTGCGACTTCTTGTCGGCGTATTCGATCTCGAACTCGGCCAGCGACGAGCCGCAGTCAAAACACCAGTACACGGGCTTGAGGCCGCGATAGACGAAGCCGCGCTCGATAATGCGCTTCAGGGCGCGGATCTCGTCGGCCTCATTGGCGAAGTTCATCGTGAGGTAGGGGTTGTCCCACTCGCCGAGCACGCCCAGGCGCTTGAAGTCTTCCTTCTGCAGCGCGATCTGCTCGGTGGCGTAGGCACGGCTTTTCGCCTGCACCTCGTCGCGGCTCAGGTTGCGGCCGAAGGTTTTCTCGATCTGGTTCTCGATGGGCAGGCCATGGCAGTCCCAGCCGGGCACATAGATGGCATCCAGGCCCTCGAGCTGGCGCGCCTTGACGATCATGTCCTTGAGGATCTTGTTGACCGCATGGCCCATGTGGATCTGGCCATTGGCATACGGCGGGCCGTCATGCAGTACGAACTTTGCCGCGCCGCTGCGCGCATCGCGCAGGCGCTTGTAGAGGCCCTTGTCGTCCCACTCCTTCACCCAGCCCGGCTCGCGTTTTGGCAGGTCGCCGCGCATCGGGAAGGGTGTGTCGGGCAGGTTCAGCGTGGCCCGGTAGTCGGTCTTGTCGGAAGCGGTTGCAGCGGGGGTCTTGTCAGTCATGGGGGAGCCAGAAATCGGTGCGTGGAAATTGTCGTTCCGGGTGCGGTCCGGGAACGCGCGAAGGCTGGGAAGGCATGGATCGCAGCCGGCGGCCGCAATGACACACCGCGTCAAATTCGGTCGCGGGTGGTCTGGCGATGGGTGGAGGCGAACCAGGCGCGCGCATCCGCACAGTCCTTGGCGATCCCCTCTTTGAGGGCATCCAGGCCGTCGTACTTCAGCTCGTCGTGCAGTTTATGAAGCAGTTCCACCCGGATGATTTTACCGTAGCCACCGTCCGGCCCGAGGGCATCGGGCCAATCGAGGCAATAGGTCTCCAGCAGCACCCGGCCGCCGTTGACGTCGTCGGCATCCAGCGAAGGCCTGATGCCCAGGTTGGCCACGCCGACCAGCGGCGCCGCCGACAGGCCGTGAACGTGCACCGCAAAGATGCCGCTGGCGGCCGGTTTCCAGTGGGAAAAGCGCAGGTTCAGCGTGCGGAAGCCCAGGTCGCGCCCGAGCTTGCGGCCGTGCACCACATGGCCGCTGATGCTGTAGGGCCGGCCCAGCAGGCGCGCCGTGACGTCCATGCGCCCCTGGCGCAGGGCCTCGCGCACGGCCGAGCTCGACACCCGCAACCCGTGCACCTCATAACTGTTCATGCGCGCGACTTCAAAGCCGTGGTTGGTGCCAAAGGCGTCCAGCATGGCGTAGTCACCTGCCCGCCTGGCGCCGAAGCGGAAGTCGTCCCCGACCAGTACGTACTTCACGCCGAGCCCCTTGACCAGCACCTCGTTGATGAACTCGTGCGGGGACTGCGACGACAGCCGGGCATCAAACGGCAGCACCACGCACTGATCCACGCCGCAGCGCTCAAGCTCGGTCAGCTTGTCGCGCAGGGTGGCGATGCGGGCGGGCGCCAGCTCGGGCTTGCGCTGGACGGCGGCAAAGTAGTCACGCGGGTGCGGCTCGAAGGTCATGACGCAGCTGGGCACGCCGCGGTGCTGCGCCTCATTGTTGAGCAGCGCCAGCATGGCCTGGTGGCCGCGGTGCACACCGTCGAAATTGCCGATGGTCAGCGCGCAGGATGCGGCGACGCCGGGATGGTTGAAACCTCTGAAGACTTGCATGGACTGCCGTGCTTGGTATCTTTTTGATAGCAGATTGCGCCCGCCAAACAAGCGCCTTACAAGCGCCAGACGCAAAGCTGTAACGAAAAACAGGTTATATTGTGATGCATTGACGTTGAAGACGTCGCGTTCCCGGCCCGTGTTTGCTCACTTGTTGATGGAGGCGTGATTTGAAGGTCTTGAAGCTGTCTGCCCAAGGTTTGCCCCAGTCATGGATTTCGCTGGAGCAGGCCGTTCTGCACTACGCAGCCGAAGAGGTCCGCTGGGAAGTGGGCGCCGAGGTCGCAGTGTTCCGCGGCGGCCACAACGCAATGACGGGCCACCAGTCGGTCATTGCGGTGAGCAGCATCATCGGCACCAAGGGTGTGCCCAACATCAACCCCTTCGACCTCAAGCCTGGCCTGACCAACGGCAAGCTCTTTGCGCGCGACCGCAACGTCTGCGCCTATTGCGGCCAGCATTTCCACGAGGAAGAACTCACGCGCGAGCACATCATCCCGTTCGCGCAGAACGGCATCGACAGCTGGATGAACGTCGTCACGGCCTGCCGTGCCTGCAACCACCGCAAGAGCAGCCGCACACCCGAGCAGGCGCACATGCCGCTCCTGTACACGCCCTACGTGCCCAGCCTGTGGGAAGACTTCATCCTGCGCAACCGCCGGATCCTGGCGGACCAGATGGAGTTTTTGATGGCACACCTTCCCAAGACGTCGCGCCTGTATACCTAGCTGGTGGTTTTCGCCCGGGCCCGTGAAGAATTACCGCAGGCAGGGCCTGGCAATGCGGGCGACTGCCGCAGATACACTCCCCACGTTGCAAAATGTTGCAATCAGCGCGCGCCGGATCCGGAACACCAGGATTTCTGACCGGCGTTGCTGAATTTCTTCGTTGGGAATTGAATATGAGTTTCAGGCGCCTTGCCTCCTTACTGGTTGCCGGCCTGGTTTCGTGGGGCGGCATCCCGGCCCCCGCCATGGCGCAGGTATGCACCGTCACCTGCAACCTGACGGGCAACATCAACGATTACTGGCCCGGCAACGCCGGCGTCGCGGCAGGCGGGACTTCCATTACCCTGGGTGCACAGCGCACTGGCGCGGGTACCGCGGGCAACACGATTGCAGCCGGCGACTGGGTCATGGTGATCCAGATGCAGAACGCCCAGTTCCAGAATGCCAACAACAACACCTATGGCTCCAATACGACGAGCGGCGCCGGTTACACCGCCATCGGGCAAACCGGCCGGTATGAGTTCGCGCGTGCAACCAATAATGTCGGCTCCGGCGGCGGAACACTCAACCTGGCGTCGGGCCTGGCGTTTGCCTACACGGTGACGGTGACCGGCAACCAGACCACGCCTACCTTCCAGATCATCCGCCTTCCGAACTGCGTGACGGCCAACCTCACTGGCGCCATCACCGGTGCCCGCTGGAACGGCCGCACCGGCGGCGTCGTGGCCCTGCGCGGCGAAACGGTCGCCAGCACCACTGCCACCATCGACGCCAACAGCCTGGGGTTCCGGGGCGGCGCCACCGACGCGCACAACGGTCCGGTCAACACCAACAGCTTCAACGGCACCGATACCGACGACCAGTACAAGGGCGAAGGCATCTCCGGTACGCCCGACTATGTTTTTGACAGCTCGGCCGCCATCCCGGCAGAGATCGCCACCGGCAGCGTGCTGCCGGGCGGCTACAGGGGCCGGGGTGCGCCCGGCAATGCGGGCGGCGCGGGGGAAGGCGACTCCGGCGCAGGCGGCGGTGGCAACGGCGGCGCCGGCGGCAGGGGCGGGGTCTGGTCCGACGACATCGGCAGCAATGGCGGGTTTGGCGGCGGCGGACGCGGCGGTGCGGCCATCACTGCCGGAGACCGTGCGTACAACCGCGTCATCATGGGCGGCGGCGGCGGGGGTGGTTCATCCAATACCGGCGCCACGACAGCCAATGAAGGCTTCATTCCCTACGGCACGGGCACCCGGACTTTCAACCGCGGCGGGCCCGGAGGCGGCATCGTGATCCTCGGCGCCGTCACGCGCACAGGCGTCCTCACCATCAACGCCAATGGTGCCGGCGCGACCGGCACGCCTTATACCAGCACGACGCAGGGCTCCCGTGTCGGCGGGGGTGGCGGTGCGGGCGGCACGGTCGTGATCTACGGCACGGGCGGCGCGGTCAATGCGACGGCCAACGGCGGCGATGGCTATGACGACTCGCTGGCCGATGCCGAAGACCACACCGCCCACGGCGGCGGCGGCGGTGGCGGGATCATCTATGCCGAAGGTGCGGCTGCGGGCACGACATCCGTGACCGGGGGCAATGCCGGCTGCACCACCTCGGGCGTCAATGACGACAGCGCCAACAATTGCGGCACCAACGCTGACAGCAGCACCAACGGAAGTGCCGGGCTCGCGACGACATTCACCGGTGCCATGCCGGGTTCACCGGGCTGCGCGCCCGTCAACCTGTCCGTGGCCAAGTCCGACAGCCTGGCGGCCGTGCTGGCCGGGCAGACCACGACGTACACCATTTCCGTGGTCAATTCCGGTCCCGGCGGTGCGGCAGGCAGCCTGGTGCGCGATCCCCTGGTGAGCGGCCTCAATTGCACGACCATGACCTTCTCGGCCACGCCTGCGGCAGGCGTATCCACACCCACGCTTTCGATCAATGCCTTGCGGACAACCGGCATCGAACTGACCCCCACCTTCGCGGCCAACAGCACCGCGACCTTCAGCCTGACTTGCGGCGTGACCGCCACAGGCCAATAGCGGGAGGCCGGCATGAAGCAGACGGCTGAAAAGCATGGGGTGGACCGGCGGCAACTGGTCCTTGCGGGACTGGCCGGCGCATGGGGCGGCACGGCATTGGCGCAGGCCGCGGCAAGCCCGCCGAAAAAGGCCCACCAGCACGAGCATGCGGTGGCCGCACAGCCGGTGACTGCCGCGCTGGCGGACTTTCCTTGCCGGCGCTTTGTCGCGCTGCTGTCGGCGACAGGCATGGACAGGCGGATCGACGCGCTCGCGTCCTTCACGCTTTTCGTCCCCACGGACGAGTTCTGGGATGACCGGCAAAGGGGGGCGGCGGCCAGTGCCAGCCCCGCCGACAAGGCCTGGCTGGCCGGGCAGCATGTCTGCACGCCGTTGTGGAGCGGCCGCGGCGAGGACAAGGTCACCCTGAAAAACCTCAATGGCCAGAATGTCACGGCGGACAGCGGGCAGGCGAATGGCCTGACCTTCTGGTTGCAGGGCTTGCGCGTGCGCGGCGGCCGGGCCCACTTCACGCGCGGCTTCATCCTGTAGGCCGCAACGCGCGGCGCGCGGGGCTCAGTAGTGCAGTTCCAGCACCGAGACATGACCCTGCGCCGCAGGCCAGGCCCGGCCCGTGAGCAGTTCCCCATTGAACTGGCCCGCGATGGCGGCATCCGGCACCTGCGCCAGCTTGACCTTTGACGACGATACCCCCGCACCCGGCAGCACGCCCGGCAGCGTCTGCGCGCCATTGAACATCATGCGGTCGCGCGCCGGGTCGAAGTAGCCGCGCGGGCGGGTGAAGGTGACGATGGCCGCTGCATCCCTGTCTGCGTCGGCGATGCGTTCGGCGCGCAGGTTGACCACGTTGCTTGAGCGCGGGAATGCGCTGCGGTAGACATGCGCCGTCGCATAGCCCGGCGCCGAGATCACGAACTCGTAAGGCGTGCCGGCCTGGGCAGCGAACGGCCCCCACATGCCGTCCGCGCCAACCGTCTTGCTGTGAACCGGGCCGCCCTTGCGCGCGCCGGTGGCCGGGTCCACCGCGTGAACCGTGACCTGCGCGCCCGCCAGCGGCAGGTTGTTGGCGTAGTTGCCGGATTTCGGGTCGAGCGGATCCAGGCCCAGGCCGCTGAGCTTGCCGTTCAGCACCACCTGCGTTTCGGGCTGGATGTCCAGGGTTTTCGATGCCCGGCCGGTGATGAAGCTGTAGGCAGCCTCGAATGCCGCAGGCGAGAACGACACCTCGCGGTGGTCGGCGCGCGGCAGCACGACGTTGGTGGCACCTTTGAGCGCGGGGCCGTCGTAGCTGACGTTGGTGGGCGTGCCCCGGGCGCCGAGCCACAGGCCGTCGGGCTGGGCATACTTGTCGTTGTTGTCCGAACGCAGCGTCATCCATTTGACAGGGCCGGTGACCTCGTCGCCCGCTACGTTCTTGGGGGCGTTCAGTGCCGTCATGAAGGGGCCGGTTCCGGAGAACTGGTTGCCTTCCTGGAACCCTTTGATCGCCCAGGCACCGTGGTTGGGCGTGCCGCCCAGGATGGCATGGCTCACAACTTTGTCGCCGCCGCCGTTCTGGATGTAGTTGCGGATGGCAAGGCCGCCGCCGGAGTTGCCGACCAGCACGACCTTGCCTGCGCCGGTGGCTTTGAGAACCTTTTCCACCTCGGCCTTGACTAGGGCCATGTGCTCGGCCGTCGAAATCCTGCCGGGCTGGGCTCTGGTGTCGTCATCGCGCGCCAGCGGATACACGGCGTCAACGGCATGCAGCCGCTCGCGCGGCCAGCCATTGGACTCGAACCGCCACATCGTCGTCATCCACACTGCCGCCGAGTCGCCGTTGCCATGCACGAAGACAATCGGCGGCATTTCCTCCAGCGAAGGCCGCGATGCGCAACCGGCAAGCGTGACACCTGCCAGTGCCAATGCACCCATCAGGCCGAGAAACGGGCGGCGCGAAATCATGACGATGTCTCCTTGAGATGTCTCATTCGTGGGCAGCCGCGGAACCGCCCTTCGACAAGCTCAGGACGGGTCGTTGGCCGCGCCCCCCGCTGGGGGGAGGCGCTGAAGGCGCTTCGGGGGGTTACGAAAACACTCCGGCCGTATCCTGCATTCTGTCCGACACCTCACCCAGGTGGTGCAGCGTGTCGCCAAAAGTCATTTCAAGCTGTGTCAGCTTCTTGAAGTAGTGGCTGCCGATGTATTCGTCCGTCACCCCGATGCCGCCATGGAGCTGCACCGACTGCTGGCCGACAAAGCGCATGGATACGCCCAGCTGGTACTTGGCGCGCGCCAGCGCCCGGCGGCGCTCCGCTGCGGGTGCATTGAGCTTGAGCGATGCGTAGTAGCTCATTGATCGTGCCAGCTCCAGTTGCATCTTCATGTCGGCCATGCGGTGACGCAGTGCCTGGAAGCTGCTGATGGCCACGCCGAACTGCTTGCGGGTGTTCATGTATTCGGCGGTCAGTGCGACAGTCTTGTCCATCACGCCGACGCCTTCGGCGCACACCGCCGCGATGCCGATGTCAACCGCATGCTCAAGCGCGGTCAGGCCGTCTGCGGTGATGAGGGTTGCCGGGGCTTTGGACAGCGTGAGTTCGGCCGCGCGGCCACCGTCCTGTGTGCCGTAGCCACGGGTGCTGGCACCGGCAGCCTTGCCTTCCACCAGGAACAATGCGATCTTGCCGTCGGCTTTCGCCGGCACGATGAACGCATCGGCCTTGTCGCCCGCCGGGACCACGGTTTTGGCGCCGGTGACGGTCCAGCCCGTGCCGGCCCCCGATGCCGAAGCCTCGCAGGCATCCAGCCTGTAGCGCGCGCCGCGTTCCTGGTGAGCCAGCACCACGATGGCTTCGCCGCCGGCAATCTTCGGCAGCCATGCCGCCTTGACCGCGTCCGGTGCCCAGCCGCCGAGCACGCCCCCGGCAATCAGCGCCTGGGCAAACGGCTCCAGCACAATGCCGCGCCCCAGCTCTTCCATGGCCACCATGCCCTCGACGGGGCCGAAGCCCATGCCGCCGTCCGCCTCGGAGACATAGAGGCCGCACAGGCCGAGCTCGGCCATCTCGTTCCAGGCCGTCCTGTCGAAGCCGCCGGCTTTCTCGATGGCGCGGCGGCGCTCGAAGCTGTAGCCCTTGTCCACCCACTTGCGAACCGCGTCGCGAAGTGATTCCTGGTCGTCTGTGAAATCGAAGTCCATGTGTGATTCCTTTTTCAGCCCAGGACGACCTGGGACACGATGTTTCTCTGCACTTCATTGCTGCCGCCGTAGATGGTGGTCTTGCGCATGTTGAAGTAGGTCGATGCCAGGGGCGCCACATGGGCCGGGCCCACATGGTCGCCCTGCCAGCCGGCCTCCATGGCTTCGCGGATGAGCGGGATGCTGGAAGGCCCTGCGGCCAGCATCATCAGCTCGGCATAGCGCTGCTGGATCTCGCTGCCGCGGATCTTCAGCAGGCCCGCGATGTCCAGTGAATTCTTGCCCGATTTCTCGGCAGAGAGCACCCGCAGAACCATCATCTCCAGCGCCACCACTTCGACCTCAAGCTTGGCGATCTCGTCGCGGAAGCGCACATCGTCATAGACCCCCTCGGCCTTGGCAATGTTCTTCAGCCGTTCCAGCTCGCGCTTGGAGCGGTTCACATCGGCGATGTTGGTGCGCTCATGGCTCAGCAGGTGCTTGGCATAAGTCCAGCCCTTGTTTTCCTCGCCGATCAGGTTTTCCGTAGGCACCTCGACGTTGTCGAAGAACACTTCATTGACCTCGCACTCGCCGTCCAGCAGCCGGATGGGGCGCACCGTCACGCCCGGCGACTTCATGTCCAGCACCAGGAAGCTGATGCCGGTCTGGGGCTTGCCCTCGGTGGAGGTGCGGACCAAATTGAACATCCAGTCGCCGTGCTGGCCGAGCGTGGTCCAGGTCTTCTGGCCGTTCACGATGTATTTGTCGCCCTTGCGCTCTGCGCGGGTCTTCAGGGACGCCAGGTCGGAGCCCGAACCCGGCTCGCTGTAACCCTGGCTCCACCAGACCTCACCGCTGGCGATGCCGGGCAGGAAGCGCTGGTGCTGCTCGGGCGAGCCGAAGGCCATGATCACGGGCGCCACCATGACGGGGCCGAATGGCACGACGCGCGGCGCACCGGCGAGCGCGCATTCTTCCTCGAACAGGTGTTTTTGCACCGCGTTCCAGCCCGGGCCGCCAAACTCTTTCGGCCAGGCGTGGCCGAGCCAGCCCTTCTTGCCGAGGATTTTTGCCCAGCGCTGCATGTCGTCCTTCGTCAGGTGCAGGGCATTGTGGACTTTGTGCGAGATGTCCTGCGGAAGGTTTGTGCGCACCCAGGCGCGGATGTCTTCGCGGAACTTCTGTTCTTCAGGGGTAAAGGCCAAATCCATAGATGTCTCCAAATTCAACCCGGATTATCCGCACGGTCGTTCGATTATTGCTGTCCGGGTTGCGACAAGCCCAGCTCGCTGCACAGCTTTTTCACCGTTTCCCGGAGTTGGGCCACGTCGGTCTCCAGCGAGTGGATGCGGGCCTGCAAGTGCCCGATCTCGCCCGTCGTCGGGATGGCCGGCTCTCCCCCGGCAGCCGCAGGATGGGTCACCTCCACCGGCCCGCACAGCAGGTGCGCCCAGCGCTGCTCGCGCATGCCCGGGGCGCGGGGCAGCTTGACCACCAGCGGGCCGCCCTTGTCCTCTGCGCGGTCCTGCAGCTCCTCCAGGAAGCCTTCAACGGAGGAGATATCGGCAAACCTGTGCCAGCGTTCGGTGTTGATGCGCAGCTCGCCGGATGTCTGCGGCCCGCGCAACATCAGCAGGCCGAGAAGTACGCAGGACTGGTCGGGCAGGCCCATCACGCGCTGGAAGTTGTGCTCCCAGCGTGCGACCCGGCTGCCGCTGGACTCGAAGACCAGGCTCAGCAGCTTGAGCGAGTCAAGCGCCGACTGGGCCTGCTCGTCGCTCATGCCCATGAGCGGTTCGCGGCTGGTTTTCTGGTTGCAGCCCGAGACCAGCGAGTTGAGCGTGAGCGGGTAGCTGTCCGGCACCGTCCGGGCTTTTTCCATCAGCGTGCCGAGCACGCGGGCTTCCATGGGGGAGAGGATTCGCAAGGTGATAATTCCATCTATCGGTTGAGGGCGGGCTAAATCCGGCCAGTTGATGGCCATCGGGGCCATGCCGTGAAATTAACATGCCAAACATTGTGATTCTGATCTCCGGCACGGGCTCCAACATGGCAGCCATTGTCAGGGCCTGCGAAAGGGAAAACTGGGGCGCACGATTCGGCGCGCGGGTGGCCGCCGTGGTGAGCAACCGCCCCGGCGCGCAGGGCCTGGCCTTTGCGCGGGAGCACGGCATTGCCGCCGAGGTGGTGGACCACAAGGCATTCGGCTCGCGCGAGGAGTTCGACGCCGCGCTGGCCGCCTGCATTGACCGCCACGAGCCGGCGCTGCTGGTGCTGGCGGGCTTCATGCGCATCCTCACGCCCGGATTTGTCCAGCGCTATGAGGGGCGCATGGTGAACATCCATCCATCGCTGCTGCCCGCCTTCCCCGGGCTCAACACCCACCAGCGGGCCATTGATGCAGGCTGCAGGGTGGCGGGCGTGACGGTGCACCGGGTGACGTCCGAGCTTGACCACGGCCCCATTCTTGCGCAGGCGGTCATCCCGGTCCTGCCGGGCGACACGGCGGCCACCCTCGCGGCGCGCGCGCAGAGCCAGGAGCACGTCATCTACCCGCTGGCGGTCAGGCAACTGCTTCAGGCTGGCTGAGGGACAGGGCCGGGGACGGGGGCAAAACGG
Source organism: Pseudomonadota bacterium (assembly GCA_040385105.1). Lineage (GTDB taxonomy): Bacteria > Pseudomonadota > Gammaproteobacteria > Burkholderiales > Burkholderiaceae_C > JACMQX01. The sequence continues at coordinate 9,136 of JAZKHY010000029.1, read as the reverse complement.
CGCTGCTTCACGCCGTCGATCACGACGTCTCCATTGAACATGGCTGCCGGCCGCACCCACAGGCCGTGCGTGCCGTAAAGCGCGCGGTACAGGGTCATCGGCTCCAGCGTTTCGCTGTGCCGCACGGTGCCGACCACGTCGTACAGGTTGCCCTTGTAGTGGCGGTAGAGGCCGGGCGGCGTTTCGATCAGGGGTGGCAGGTCGTCTGGCATGGTCTGGGGGAATGGGTCGGGGTGGGACAATAGGCGGCTATGCATCCTAAAGCCTTGCTCGACGCGTGTGCCGAACTCGTCAAGCTGACCCTCAAATTCGACCACCCGGCTGATTCGGTGGTGTCGCACTATTTCCGCGAGAACCGCGCAAAGTACGCCTTTGGGCCGCGCGAGCGCGCGACGCTGGCCGAAACGGCTTATGCCGTGCTGCGCAAGAAGCTGCTGTTCGAGGCCCTTGCCCAGGGCGGCAGCGGGCCGAAGGAGCGGCGGCTCGCCATTCTGGGCTTTCACGGCCCGCGCGATTTCCTCAAGAGTGCGCTCAATGACAGCGAGAAGGCCTGGCTTGACGCCTGCGACGCCGTGCTGCCCACCGCCACCGGCCCGGGACTGCTCGACATGCACCGGCATAACCTGCCCGAGTGGCTGGTTCAGCCGCTCAAGGCGCAGCTGGGCGCCGAGTTCTGGGCGCTGGTCGATGCGCTGGGCCAGCCCGCGCCGCTGGACTTGCGCGTCAATGCCTTCAATGCGAAGCGCCCGCAGGTGCAGGCCGAGCTTGCGAAAGAGGGCGTCAAGGCGTCCGTCACGCCGTTCTCTCCGTGGGGGCTGCGTATTGACGGCAAGCCCGCCATCAACAAGATGGACGTTTTCACCCGCGGCGCGGTAGAGGTGCAGGACGAAGGCTCGCAACTGCTCGCGCTGCTGCTGGATGCGAAGCGCGGCGAAATGGTGGTGGACTTCTGCGCAGGTGCGGGCGGCAAGACGCTGGCCATCGGCGCCACCATGCGCAACACCGGGCGCCTGTATGCCTTTGACACCTCTGCCCACCGCCTGGATGCGCTCAAGCCGCGACTGGCACGCAGCGGCCTGTCGAATGTGCATCCGGCGGCCATTGCGCATGAGCGGGACGACCGCATCAAGCGGCTGGCCGGCAAGATCGACAGGGTGCTGGTGGACGCGCCCTGCTCTGGCCTCGGTACCTTGCGCCGGAACCCGGACCTGAAATGGCGCCAGAGCCCGAAATCAGTGGAGGAACTTGTGGCCAAGCAGACGGCCATCCTGCAAAGCGCCGCGCGCCTGCTCAAACCCGGCGGCCGCCTCGTCTACGCCACCTGCAGCATTCTTCCGGAAGAGAACGAGGCGATTGCCCAGGCATTCAGCGGGGCCAATAAGGAATTCACCTCACTTCCGGCAGCGGAAATCCTGTCCAATCTGGGCGTGGAGGGCGCGGCCGGCTTGTGCACCGGCCCGGCGACTGGCGGCGAATACCTTCGCCTTTGGCCGCACCGGCATTCCACAGACGGCTTTTTTGCCGCCGTGTGGGAGCGTAAGTGAGCAATTGCTAGCTGAGAATGCACGGAAAAGTTGTGAAAAATCAACCATTTAGCTTAGGCCGCCTTTAAAATGGGCTGGAAACGGGCCAGGCAGTGCCCATCTATCTTTTTTCGCGAGAAATACTGAATATGTTGTTACCTGATTGGGCCGTCCTCCATGCGGTCATTGACTGGGTTGGAAACGGGCTCTGGGACCTCACCTGGTGGCAGATCATCCTGTTCACGCTGGCCACGACTCACATCACCATCATCGGTGTGACGATTTTCCTGCACCGCACGCAGACCCACCGCGCGATGGACCTGCACCCGATTCCCGCGCATTTCCTGCGCTTCTGGCTGTGGCTCGGTACCGGAATGGTCACCAAGGAATGGGTCGCCATCCACCGCAAGCACCACGCCAAGTGCGAAACCGTGGACGACCCGCACAGCCCGCAGGTCCGGGGCATCGACATGGTGTTCTGGCAAGGCTCCGAGATGTATAGGGCCGAAGCCAAGAACAAGGAAACCATCGCCAAGTACGGCATGGGCACGCCTGACGACTGGATTGAGCGCAACCTCTACACCCGCTACAGCTGGCAGGGTGTGGGCCTCACGCTGATCATCGACCTGGCGCTGTTCGGCGGCGTGGGCGCAGCCGTCTGGGCTGTCCAGATGCTGTGGATCCCCATCACTGCTGCAGGCATCATCAACGGCATCGGCCACTACTGGGGCTACCGCAACTTCGAGGCGCCGGACGCCAGCACCAACATCTCTCCGATCGGCATCATCATCGGCGGTGAAGAGCTGCACAACAACCACCACACCTACCCGACCTCGGCGCGCTTTTCCGTCAAGCCGTACGAGTTCGACATCGGCTGGATGTACATCTCGCTGATGCGCAAGATCGGCTGGGCCACCGTCAAGAAGACGCCGCCCAAGCTGCAACTGGGCGAGATCAAGCCGGTGGCCGACGAGAAGACGCTCGAAGCCCTGATTGCCAACCGCTATGAAGTCATGGCCGGCTACGCCCGTGAAATGCGCCGTGCCGTCAAGGCCGAGATCGAGGCACTGCAGGCCCGCAAGGGCGATGTGGCCGTTCTCAAGTCCGCGCAGCGCTGGATTCATCGCGACGCCGACAAGGTGCCGGCTGCCGCCCTGCCGCACCTGGCCGAGGCCCGCGCCGCACACCCCGTGCTCGACAAGATGGTGGTGATGCGCGAGGAACTGCGCCAGATGTGGCTCAGCACCACCCTGACGCAGCAGCAGCTGGCCGCCGACCTGGCCGCCTGGTGCCACCGTGCCGAGGCCAGCGGCGTCGCCGCCCTCAGGGAGTTTTCACTGAAGCTGCGATCGGCCCACGCCTGATCCACTGCACCGCTTCCTGAAACAGCCTGGCTGCGAAATCAGCCAGGCTGTTTTCTTCTGGATGTCCGGGAACAGGTACCGGCGCCACCTGCATGACCGTGCAGGCAGCCTGCGCATCGCAGTTCCTGATGGCGACCCACTGGCGTCCGGCAGAGCGCCAGGCCTGCCCTGTAGCCAGGACATGCACGGGCGCGAGGAGTCCGTCGCCCGGCAATGGTGCGGTCGGCGTGATGGCCGCGCGGCCTTGGCGGCAATACAGTTCATCGCCGGCGTGCAGCATCAGCGTCAGGCTGCATCCCGGCGGCAAGCGGTGCTTTTCGAAGGATTCTTCAAGGTACATGGCGGGCCTCGCTGGGGTTGATGGATGAGGCCTCCACGTTAAATTTGCCTGCGCGTCGCGAACAGGCACAACACCGGCCAGGCACGTACCGATCAGCCCGGATAGCCGGGCGCTGTTATGGTTGGTGGCGAACGATGCTGTATCTGTTGCGAAACAGGGCGCTGCGGCATCATTGTGTTTTCGCCACCTGACCGGATGCACCATGCTCCTCACTGCGGACCTCCCCATCTATCGCCAGCTTGCAGCGCATTACCAGGGTGCGATGGAGCAGGGCACGCTGGCGCCGGGTGCCCGGATGCCGTCAGTGCGCGAGTTGATGAGCCGCCACGGCGTCAGCCTGTCCACCGCCCTGCAATCCTTGCGCCACCTGGAGGCGTCGGGCTGCCTTGAGGCGCGCCCCAGGGTCGGGTACTTTGTGCGGGATGCAAGGGCCGCCCTGCTGTCCGACAGCACCGAGCCCGACCTCAAGCGGCCGCTGCCGCTGGACGAGAACCAGTTCAGCGGCATCAACGAGCGCATCTCGATGGTGCTTGAAAAGGGCAGGCGCGCCAGCATCAAGGTTGACCTGGGCAGCGCCACACCCGACGCATCGCTGTTCGATGCCGCCCTGATCAACCGCACGGCCGCTACGCTGCTCCGCGAGCAGCCCCACCTGCTTGTGCAGCACCGGGCCATCCAGGGCACCCACCCGGACTTCCAGTCCTCGATGGCGCGCCGCGCGCTGGACGCAGGGCTGCGGTTCGCGCCGCAGGACATCCTCGCGACAACCGGCAACTCTGAAGCGATGACGCTGGCACTTGCCGCTGTGACCCAGCCCGGCGACATGGTGGCCGTTGAATCCCCTACTTACTACGGTTTGCTCCAGGCGATGGAGGTGCAGAAGCTGGACGTGCTGGAAATACCGAGCAGCGCGCGCACCGGCATTTCGCTGGAGGCGCTGGAACTGGCCATCCGCACCCAGCCGCGCCTGAAGGCGGTCGTTGTCGTGCCGCACCTGCAGACGCCGCAAGGCGCTGTCATGCCGGACGCCGCCAAGCAGCGCCTGGTGGAGCTGTGCCGGGACAACGACCTGGCCGTGATCGAGGACGACTCCTACGGCCTCTTCGTGGAGTCTGCCCAGCTGGCTCGGCCCGCCAAGGCGTGGGACGATTCGGGGCACGTGGTCTATTGCGTCTCGCTCAACAAGACATTGGGGCCGGGCCTGCGGCTGGGCTGGATGAATGCCGGGCGATGGCATGCCCGGGTGCAGATGCTCAAGTTTGCGCAGACCCGCAGCGTGCCGGCCTGGAGCCAGCTTGTGGCGGCGCGCTGCATGGCTGCGCCGGCATTCGAGCGGCACCTCGCACGCCTGAAGGTCAGGCTGAAGGCGCAACGTGAACGGATGGCACAGGCGATCGCACGCCACTTCCCGCCGGGCACACGGCTGACGCTGCCTCCGGGCGGGTTGAGCCTGTGGCTGGAACTGCCGCCGGGGCTGTCGTCGTCCGTGCTGTTCGAGCTGGCGTTGCTCCAGGGGATCCGGGTGTCACCAGGCCCTCTTTTCTCCAATACCGGGCGCTATGAGCGTTTCATGCGCATGGCCTGCGGCATGCCGTTCACGCCTGAAATTGAATGGGCCTGCCGTGAACTGGGGCTGATTGCGCAACGCATGCAGGCTGAAGCGGGCCGGCCATGAAAAAGGCCACCCGGAGGTGGCCTTTGACGGGAACCAGGCTGATCATTACTTCAGCTTGATTTCCTTGTACTGCACATGCTTGCGGGCCTTGGGATCAAACTTCATGATCGCCATTTTCTCGGGCATGGTTTTCTTGTTCTTGTCGGTCGTGTAGAAGTGACCGGTGCCGGCAGTGGATTCCAGCTTGATTTTTTCGCGTCCGCCTTTTGCCATGATGGTGCTCCTTAAGCTTGGCCGCGTGCACGCAGGTCTGCGAGCACGGCATCAATGCCGTTTTTGTCGATCAGGCGAAGGCCGGCGTTGGAGATGCGCAGGCGCACCCAGCGGTTTTCGGTCTCGACCCAGAAGCGGCGATATTGCAGGTTCGGCATGAACCGGCGCTTGGTTTTGTTGTTGGCGTGGGAGACATTGTTCCCGACCATCGGGCCTTTGCCCGTGACTTCACATACGCGTGCCATGTGGACACTCCTCGTAATCCGGCGCTCACTTCACAGCAATGCGCCTCACCTCGCCCTGACGGGGGCGGTAACCGGCTGAACAATCAGCAAAGCCAGCGATTATATACCGCAAGCGCTTTTCAGGGTTGTTGCTCAAGGAATCGCTGGGCGTCCAGCGCCGCCATGCAGCCGGTGCCGGCGCTGGTGATGGCCTGGCGGTAAACATGGTCCTGCACGTCGCCGGCGGCGAAGACGCCGGGCACGCTGGTCATGGTGGCGAAGCCTTTCAGGCCGCTTTGCGTCACGATGTAGCCGTTTTCCATGGCCAGCTGGCCGTTGAAGATATCGGTGTTGGGCGCGTGGCCGATGGCGATGAAGCATCCCTTGAGCATGAGGTCTTCAGTCGCGCCGGACATCGTGTCCTTCAGGCGCACGCCGGTCACGCCGCTGGCGTCGCCCAGCACTTCGTCCAGTGTCTTGAACAGCTTCAGCTCGATCTTGCCGGCCTTGACCTTGTCCATGACCTTGTCGATCAGGATGGCCTCCGCCTTGAACTTGTCGCGCCGGTGCACCAGGTAAACCTTGCTGGCGATGTTCGACAGGTAGAGCGCTTCCTCGACGGCGGTATTGCCGCCGCCCACCACGCAGCAGACCTGGTCGCGGTAGAAAAACCCGTCGCAGGTGGCGCAGCCGGAAACGCCGCGCCCCATGAATGCCGTTTCAGTCGGCAGCCCGAGGTATTTGGCCGAAGCGCCGGTGGCAATGATCAGCGCGTCACAGGTGTACTCGCCACTGTCGCCCTTGAGCGTGAACGGCCGCTTGCTGAAGTCAACCGCATTGATATGGTCAAAGATGATCTCGGTCTTGAAGCGTTCCGCATGTTCGAGGAACCGCTGCATCAGCTCCGGCCCCTGTACGCCGTGCACGTCGGCGGGCCAGTTGTCCACTTCGGTGGTCGTCATCAGCTGGCCACCCTGCGCAATGCCGGTGATGAGCACTGGCTGCAGGTTGGCGCGGGCCGCATAGACAGCGGCCGAATAGCCGGCGGGGCCGGAACCGAGGATCAGGACTTTGGCGTGTTTTGTGTTAGACATGGTAAAAATCTGTGTGGAAAAGACCACAGCTCGGTGTACAGTTCGGGCCGTAGAAGCCAGTATCAAGCTGGTTGGGCGGGTTTTGGGTGTTTGATTTCAATCCCTGTGATTGTAAGAATCCATCGGTACCGTGGATTCCTGGAGGTTTTGCGATGTCAATGTTGTCGAATCTGGAACTGTTGCGCCGCGTCCCCCTGTTCGCGATGCTGACATCCGTCCAGGCCGAAGCGGTTTCGGAAGCCGTGGTGAAGCGCCGCTTCAAGCGTGGCGAGCTGATTGTCGAGCAGGGCAAGAAGTCCAACGCATTGTTCATTGTGCTGACCGGCCGCGCTCGCGTGCTGACATCCGATGCCCGTGGCCGCGAAGTCATTCTGGCCACCATGCAGCCGGGCGACTATATCGGCGAGATGAGCCTGATCGACAACGAACCCCATTCCGCCAGCGTGCGCGCTGAAGTGCAGACCGACGTGCTGGTCCTCGGCCGCACCGAGTTCGCCCGCTGCCTGCCCGAGAACAGTTCCATGGCCTATGCGGTCATGAAGGGCCTGGTGCAGCGGCTGCGCCATGCGGACCGCAAGATCGAGTCCCTGGCCCTGATGGATGTGTACGGCCGTGTGGCGCGGGCGCTGCTTGAGTTCGCACTGCCCGACAAGGACGGCCAGCTCCTGATCCGCGACAAGATTTCACGCCAGGACATCGCCAAGATGGTCGGCGCCTCGCGCGAGATGGTCAGCCGCGTGATGAAGGACCTTGAGGAACGCGGCTTCATCGAGACGCGTGACAACGGCTCGATGATCGTCAAGGACAGGCTCGCCACGCTGGGGTAGGACCCCCCGATGCGGCCTTTCGGCCGCTTCCCCCACTTGCGGTGCAATGCAGCGGCCCGTCCTGAGCCTGTCGAAGGGTGGTTCCGCGCATTCGCGAAAGGGGTAAGCTAGCGGAGCTATATGACTTACTCGCTTAATACGCTGAATTCCACCGCCCGAAGTTCCCGCAGTGCGCCGGCGCCCGTGGGCGTGGCGCGCTTTGCCCGTGAGTTCGGGCTCATCCTGGGCCTGCTTGCGCTGATGTTCTGGCTGCTGGCGCTGCTCAGCCATTCGGCGCTGGATGCCGCCTGGTCCACCTCGGGCAGCGGCGGGCCGGCCCGCAACCTGGGCGGCAGGCTCGGCGCGTGGATGGCGGATGCAAGCTACTACCTGCTCGGGTTTTCCGTGTGGTGGTGCTTTTTTGCAGGTGTGCGGGCCTGGCTTTCCGGCCTGGCGCGCTGGATGCGCAGTGACGACGCTGGCGTTGCGCAGCCTTCTTCACCCTCGGGACCGGCCAGGGCGCCCCGGGCGGCTTTCTGGCTTGGCCTCGTGGTCCTGCTGTGCGCGAGCACGGCGCTTGAGTGGACGCGCCTGTACAGGTTCGAGGCGGCCTTGCCCGACCATGCCGGCGGTGTGCTGGGGTTCCTGGCGGGACCGTTCATGATGAAGTGGCTGGGCTTCAACGGATCTGCGCTGGTGTGCATTGCGCTCGGCGTCATCGGCGCAGCCATGGTGTTCCGGTTTTCCTGGAGCCAGGTGGCCGAGCGTATTGGCGCAGGCATCCACTCGCTCGTCGAGTCGCGCCGCGAGAAGCGGGAGATTGCCGAAGACCTCGCGTTCGGCCAGCAGGCAGCGCGGGAGCGCGAGGAAATTGTCCTGGAAGAGCGCATCGAGATCGAGGAGCACCACCCGGTTCCGGTGATGATCGAGCCGGTGATGGTGGATGTGCCCAAGAGCGAGCGCGTTGCCAAGGAGCGCCAGAAGCCCCTGTTCCAGGAACTGCCCGACAGCAAGCTGCCGCAGGTGGACCTGCTCGATGGTGCGCAGGCGCGGCAGGAGACCGTCTCGCCCGAGACGCTGGAGATGACCAGCCGGCTGATCGAGAAGAAGCTCAAGGACTTCGGCGTCGAAGTGCGTGTGGTGCTGGCTTCGCCGGGCCCTGTGGTCACCCGCTATGAGATCGAGCCCGCCACCGGCGTGAAGGGTTCGCAGATCGTCGGCCTGGCCAAGGACCTGGCCCGCTCACTGAGCCTGGTGTCGATCCGCGTCGTCGAGACGATACCCGGCAAGAACTACATGGCGCTGGAATTGCCCAATGCCAAGCGCCAGTCGATCAAGCTCAGCGAGATCCTCGGTTCGCAGACTTACAACGAAGCCAAGTCGATGCTCACCATGGGCCTGGGCAAGGACATCGCGGGCCAGGCCATCGTGGCGGACCTTGCGAAGATGCCGCATGTGCTGGTGGCGGGTACGACCGGCTCAGGCAAATCGGTGGGCATCAATGCCATGATCCTCAGCCTGCTCTACAAGGCTGAAGCGCGCGATGTGCGGCTGCTGCTGATTGATCCGAAGATGCTGGAAATGTCAGTGTACGAAGGCATCCCGCACCTGCTGGCACCCGTGGTGACGGACATGCGGCAGGCGGCGCATGGCCTGAACTGGTGCGTGGCCGAGATGGAGCGGCGCTACAAGCTCATGAGCAAGCTGGGCGTGCGCAACCTGGCCGGCTACAACCACAAGATCGACGAAGCCAAGGCGAAGGGCGAGTTCATCTACAACCCGTTCAGCCTGACGCCCGAAGCGCCCGAGCCGCTGGAGCGCGTGCCGCATATCGTGGTGGTCATCGACGAACTGGCCGACCTGATGATGGTCGTCGGCAAGAAGATCGAGGAACTGA
>JAZKHY010000028.1:0-74241 GCA_040385105.1 Pseudomonadota bacterium | reverse complement strand
CCAACCACCGCGACCGCATCGCCTTCGTGCGCATGGCCTCGGGCAAGTACACGCCCGGCATGAAGCTCAAGGTGCAGCGCACCGCCAAGGAGCTGCGGCCCACATCCGTGGTGACATTCCTGTCGCAGCGGCGCGAGGCTGTGGACGAGGCCTATGCCGGCGACATCATCGGCTTCACCACGCATGGCGGCGTGCAGCTGGGCGACACCATCACCGATGGCGCCAGCCTGCAGTTCACCGGCCTGCCGTTCTTCGCGCCTGAGCTGTTCATGACGGTGCTGCTCAAGAACCCGTTGCGCACCAAGCAGCTGCAGCAAGGCCTGGCGCAGCTGGGCGAGGAAGGCGCGATCCAGGTGTTCCGCCCTGAAATGGGCGGCGCGATGCTGCTGGGCGCTGTCGGCCAGTTGCAGTTTGAAGTCGTGCAGCACCGCCTCAAGGCGGAGTACGACGCTGATGTACGCCTTGAGGGTTGCCAGTACACAGGTGCTCGCTGGATCACCGCCGACACGCCGGCCGAGCTGCGCGAATTCACGAACGCGTATCCCGCGCGCATGGCGCTGGATGCGGCCAATACCCTCGCCTACCTGTGCACATCACCTTATGACGTGCGGCTGGCCCAGGAGCGGTTTCCGAAAATCCATTTCCATCCGCTGCGTGAGCACGCGGGGCTGGCCCTGCAGAACGCGGGTTGAAAGACCCTGGACGGAAAAAAGCGGGCCGGGGCCCGCTTTTTTTATCGTGCCGTGGATCAGCAGCCGTTCGGGCGGTTGCCCTTCATCGGCAGGTAGCCGGTAACCTTGAAGGTGTCACTGCCTGCGATAGCTGTGAAAAGCTTGCCATTGAAAGTGACGCGGTTGCTCGTGCGGTCAACGGTGGTGTTGTCGCCGTTGGAACCCATGGAGTAGCCAGCGCCATTGATCGTGAACGTGGTGAGGGCCAGCGTGGTGGCATTCTCGTTGTAGGTCACGTTGCCGCTGATGACGGTGGATGTGTCACCCGTTTTCACCACGTTGTTGAAGGAGAAGTCGCACTTGTCGCCGCCGATGTCCTGCAACTCGTTCACGTCGGAAATGCCGGTCTCGGTGCTGCCGTAGGCGCCATTGAGCGTCAGGACTGTAGCCTCGGACAGGGCCACCGCCGAGGTGCGGCTGCTCGGGTCGGGAGAATCCGAGCCGCCGCCACCGCACGCGGCGAGCAGGGAAGCGACAGCAGCGCAAAGCGCCAGGGAGGTGAACGTTTTCTTCATGGTGAAACTCCAACGGAAGTGGTTAAGGGATGCGCTCAATGCTACGGAGCGCATCTGTCCACCGCAGTCGTCGCTACGCCCTGAACTGCGTAGGCCGGCGACGATTAGCGCGTCGGCAAAGCGCGCGTCTTCGGGCCTTGTGTTCGCGACAGCACAGACACCAGGGCATCTCCTGTCGCGGTCTTCGCCTTCACCACCTGCTCGGGCGTGGCCGCCGCCACCACGCGTCCGCCCGCACTGCCGCCGTCCGGCCCGAGGTCGATGACCCAGTCCGCTTCGGCAATCACATCCAGGTCATGCTCGATGACCACCACGCTGTGGCCGCCGTCCACCAGGCGGTGCAGTACCCGGACAAGCTTTTCCACATCGGCCATGTGCAGGCCCACCGTCGGCTCGTCCAGCACATACAGCGTGTGCGGCGCCTTCTGGCCGCGCCGGGTGATGTCGTCGCGCACCTTGCTGAGCTCGGTCACCAGCTTGATGCGCTGGGCCTCACCGCCACTGAGCGTGGGCGAGGGCTGGCCGAGCGTGAGGTAGCCCAGGCCCACATCCTTGAGCAGTTGCAGCGGGTGGCTGATATTGGGCATGGAGGCAAAAAACTCCACGGCCTCGTCCACCTCCATCTGCAGCACGTCGCCGATGCTCTTGCCGCGCCAGGTCACGGCCAGCGTTTCCGGCGCGAAGCGGGCGCCGTGGCAGGTCTCGCAGGGCACCTTCACATCCGGCAGGAAGCTCATGCCGATGGTCCGCATGCCCTGGCCTTCACAGGTGGGGCAGCGGCCCTCGCCGGTATTGAAGCTGAATCGCCCGGCCGCATAGCCCCTCGCCCGCGCCTCGAGTGTTTCAGCGAACAGTTTGCGGATGGTGTCCCAGAAGCCGATGTAGGTGGCCGGGCAGGAGCGCGGCGTCTTGCCGATGGGCGTCTGGTCCACTTCCAGCACGCGGTCGATGATGTCGTAGCCGCTGACGCCGGTGCAGCCCACCCAGGCCGGGTGCTTGCCACCCGACGCCGCGTCGCGGCCTGCCTTGGTCGAGCGCTGGCTCACAGCAGCATACACATTGGTCAGCAGCACATCCCGCGCCAGTGTGGACTTGCCCGAGCCGCTGACGCCCGTCACCGCCACCAGGCGCTTGAGCGGCACGTGAACAGTGACATCCTGCAGGTTGTGCAGGTTCGCGCCTTCCACCGTCAGCCAGTGCTGCGCCGTACTCTCAGCCGGAAAGTCACCAGCCAGCAGGGCAGCCTTGGCCTTCTTGTAAGCCGCTTTGCTCAGGCGTTCGGTTCTGCTGTTCGGGTTCACACCGTAATTGGAATCTGACCCCATTTCAAAGGCTTCGATGCCACGGCGCGGCTGCACCGGGTGCTGCATGGCGTGAAGCAGGTAACGGCCGGTAACGGAATCGGCTTCCGCTTCCAGGTCAGCCACCGAGCCTTCGGCAACGAGCCGGCCGCCGCGCTTTCCGGCACTCGGGCCGATGTCGATGATGTGGTCGGCGCGGCGGATGGTGTCTTCGTCATGCTCCACCACCACCAGTGTGTTTCCCTTGTCGCCGAGCTTGTGCAGCGCGTCCAGGAGGATCTGGTTGTCGCGCGCATGCAGGCCGATGGTCGGCTCGTCCAGCACATAGCAGACCCCTTGCAGGTTGGAACCGAGCTGCGCCGCCAGCCGGATGCGCTGGGCCTCGCCGCCGGAGAGCGTGGGCGCGCCGCGATCCAGGGTGAGGTAGCCCAGACCAACCTCCTCCAGGAACTCCAGGCGGTTGCGGATCTCGGGGATCAGGTCGCGCGCGATGTCGGTCTCGCGCTGGCTCATGCCGCCCAGCGCCTGGAGCGTCTCGACCCACAACCGTACATCGCGCACCGACAGGCTGGCGATGTCGGTGATGCCGACGCCCGCAAACTTGACGTTGCGGGCCTGCAGGTTCAGCCGCGTGCCCTTGCAGGCGGGGCAGGCTTCGTCGGTCACGTCTTCGACTTCGGGCTCGGCAAACGTCTGCTCGCGACCCTTGTTGTCGTCGTCGCGGAGGGTGTCGTCAAAGGCCTTACGCTGCTCGCGCGTGAGTTTGACGGCCGTGCCCACACAGTCGGGGCACCAGCCGTGCTTGCTGTTGTAGGAGAACAGGCGCGGGTCCAGCTCGGCATAGCTGGTGCTGCACACCGGGCAGGCCCGCTTGGTGGAGAAGACCACGACTTCGCCCAGCCTGTCCGTCGGCGCGCCAGCCATCATGGCGGCGCGCAGGCCGTCCAGCGGCACCAGCACATGCACGACACCCTTGCCATGCTCCAGTGCCGTTGCCAGGTGCTGGCGCAGCGCGGCCTCATTGGCCGGGTTGACCACGATGTCCGCCACCGGCAGCTCGATGGTGTGCTCCTTGAAGCGGTCGATGCGCGGAAACCCGGTGGTCGGCAGGAACTGGCCGTCTACCCGCAAATGGGTGTAGCCGCGCGGACGGGCCCAGTCGGCCAGCTCGGTGTACACGCCCTTGCGGTTGATCACCAGCGGTGCGAGCAGGCCGATGTGCTGCCCGCGATAGCGCTTGAGCAATTGCGCTGCAATGCTGTCCGGCGTCTGCGGGCTCACCGCCGCGCCGTCCTTCACGCAGTGCTGCACGCCGAGCTTGACGTAGAGCAGGCGCAGGAAGTGCCAGACCTCCGTCGTTGTTCCGACGGTACTCTTGCGCCCGCCACGCGACAGGCGCTGCTCGATGGCCACCGTGGGCGGAATGCCATATACGGCGTCCACTTCGGGCCGCCCTGCCGGCTGCACGATGCTGCGCGCATAGGCGTTGAGCGACTCCAGGTAGCGGCGCTGCCCTTCGTTGAACAGGATGTCAAAGGCGAGCGTGGACTTGCCCGAGCCCGAAACGCCCGTCACCACGCTGAACTTGCCGTGCGGTATGTTGACGCTGAGCGACTTAAGGTTGTGCTCTTTCGCGTTGATGATCTGGATCGCATCCGGCGTCTTCGGGCGCACGCGCGCCACCGCCGCCAGCGGCCGCCGCTCTTCCACCGTATGTGCGCCCAGCCCCATCGAGCGGTCGTACTCGCGCAAGGCCAGGCCGGTGTGCGAGGTGGCGTGTGCGCGCACGTCTTCGGGCGTGCCTTCGGCCACCAGCAGGCCGCCGGCGTCGCCGCCCTCGGGGCCGAGGTCGATCAGCCAGTCGGAAGCGCGGATCACATCCAGGTTGTGCTCGATGACGATCATCGAATTGCCGGCATCGAGCAGTTTGCGCAGCGCGCGCATCAGCTTGGCAATGTCGTCAAAGTGCAGGCCGGTGGTCGGCTCGTCGAACAGGAACAGCGTGCCGCGCGTGGCGGTGGCCTGGCGGCTCGCCGTAGCATTTTTTGCCGCGCCGGCCAGGAAGCCCGCGAGCTTGAGCCGCTGCGACTCGCCGCCCGAGAGTGTCGGCACCGGCTGACCGAGCTTCACATACTCAAGGCCCACGTCCACGATGGGCTGCAGCGCGCGGATCACGTCGCGGTCACTGGCGAACAGCTTGGACGCCTCGCTCACGGTGAGGTCCAGCACGTCGGCCACGTTCATGACCTTGGGGAACACCTCGCCCATGGCATGCCGCTCGATCTTCACCTCCAGAATCTCGGGGCGATAGCGCTTGCCGTCGCAGTCCGGGCACCGCAGGTACACGTCGCTCAGGAACTGCATCTCCACATGCTCGAAGCCTGAGCCGCCGCAGGTGGCGCAGCGCCCGTCGCCGCTGTTGAAGCTGAACTTGGATGCGGTGTAGCTGCGCTGCTTTGCCAGCGGGGCCTGGGCGAACAGTTCGCGGATGGCGTCCCACGCGCCCACATAGCTCACCGGGTTGGAGCGTGCCGTCTTGCCAATGGGTGACTGGTCCACAAACACCACATCGCCCAGGTGGTCGGCGCCGAGCATGCGGTCATGCTGGCCCGGCGACTCTGTGGCCTTGCCGAAGTGGCGCATCAACGCCGGCGCCAGCACATCCTGGATCAGGCTGGACTTACCGGAGCCGCTCACGCCCGTCACACAGACAAGCCGCTGCAACGGGAATTCCACCGTCAGGTCTTTCAGGTTGTGTTCGCGGATGCCCTCCACGATGAGCCGGGGTGTCGCGTCGGTCACTGCGCGCTTGAAGCCCATGCCGACCTGCTTGCGTGCGCCCAGGTAGGCACCCGTCAGCGTGTCGGCGTATTTGAGCTCGTCAGGCGTGCCGTCAAACACGATCTCGCCGCCCTTCTCGCCGGGGCCGGGGCCCATGTCGATCATGCGGTCGGCAGCCAGCATCACCGCCGGGTCATGCTCCACCACCACCAGCGTATTGCCGGCATCGCGCAGGCGCTTCATGGCCTCGACGATGCGGTTCATGTCGCGCGGGTGCAGCCCGATGCTGGGCTCGTCCAGCACGAACAGCGTGTTGACCAGCGAGGTGCCGAGCGCCGTGGTGAGGTTGATGCGCTGCACCTCGCCGCCCGACAGCGTGCGGCTCTGGCGGTCCAGCGTCAGGTAGCCGATGCCGACGTCGCACAGGTACTTGAGCCGCGTGCGGATTTCGTCGAACAGCAGCTTCAGCGCCTGCGTCTCGCCATCGCCCCCCGCAAAGCCGGCCAGCGAGGCGGCCGACGTGAGCTGCGGCGTGAGCGCATCGAAGAAGCGGCGCAGGCGGTCGATCGGCATGATCATCAGGTCATGCAGGCTCAGCCCCGGCAGGGCTTCGAGTTGCGCGCGCGTCCAGGTGACGCCCTTGGGCATGAAGCGCTTTTCAGGCGCAAGCACCGCATCGGCATCCTCCTTGCCGCCCACACGCCAGATCAGCGCGTCGGTCTTGAGCCGTGCACCGCCGCAGGTTTCGCACGGCGTGTAACTGCGGTACTTGGACAGCAGCACGCGGATGTGCATCTTGTAGGCCTTGCTCTCCAGGTAGCCGAAGAAGCGCTTGATGCCGTACCACTGCTTCTTCCACTGGCCTTCCTTGTAGCTGGGCGTGCCGTAGATGACCCAGTTCTTCTGGTCTTCGGTCAGCTTGTACCAGGGCGTATCGCGCGGGATGCCCGCCGCCTCGGCATGGCGCATGAGGTCGTCCTGCGCTTCGGACCAGGCGGGCGTCTGGATGGTCTTGATGGCGCCGGCGCGCAGCGTCAGCTTGTCGTTGGGGATGACCAGGCCGTAGTCGACGCCGATGACGCGGCCGAAACCACGGCAGGCTTCGCACGCGCCGTGGGCGGAGTTGAAGGAGAAGAGGGACGGTGTGGGGTCGGGGTAGCGGAGGTCGGACTCGGGGCAGTGCAGGCCGGTGGAGAATTTCCAGATGTCCGGCTTTTCTCCGGGGCCTGAACCGGAATCTGACCCCAATTCATAGACCGCGATGCGGCCCGAGCCTCTTTTCAGGGCGACTTCGATGGCTTCGATGACGCGCGCTTTCTCCGTGCCCTGCAGGCGGAAGCGGTCGGCCACGACATCAAGCACCTTGCGCGGGCCGGTGGGGGTAGCGACTTCACGCTCGGCCTGCACACGCGTGAACCCGCTGGCGGACAGCCATTGCTCGACTTCCCCGGCGCTGGTGCCGCCGGGCAGTTCCACAGGGAAGGTGATGGCAAGGCGTGGATCTGCCTGCGCCGTGCGGGCGTGCAATGCCGAATAGATCGTCTCCGGCGTATCGTGACGGACGGGCAGTGCGGTCTGGCGGTCGAACAACCGGGCGGCACGGGCATAGAGCAGCTTCAGGTGGTCGTTCAGCTCCGTCATGGTGCCGACGGTGGAGCGCGAGGAGCGCACCGGGTTGGTCTGGTCAATGGCGATGGCAGGTGGCACGCCCTCCACCCGGTCCACGGCCGGCTTGTCCATCCGGTCCAGGAACTGGCGCGCGTAGGCAGAAAACGTCTCCACATAACGCCGCTGACCTTCGGCATACAGCGTGTCGAACACCAGGCTGGACTTGCCCGAGCCGCTGGGGCCGGTGACGACCGTCAGCTCGTTGGTGCGAATGTCAAGGTCAAGGTTCTTGAGATTGTGCTGGCGGGCACCGCGGATGCGGATCAGGGTCATGGTGTGTGTACAGCGTGGGGAAAGGTCGGGCAGGGCAGAACATTCTAGGGTTCACCCTTGGCCTTCACCCGCGTGGGGTCGGCAACCCCTGCTGACAGTTTTCCGGCTTGCGTCAGCGCAAGGCGTCCAGCGCCTGCTGCAATGCCATGGCACGCTCCGGGCCGGCTGCTTCCAGGATTCGCGGCATCAATGCCTCGAGCTGCGACCAGTTGCCGGCACCCTCGACCGCCAGATTGAGACGGAAGCCGCGCAGGCCGAGGCTGCCCGTGAGCCGTGCTGCAATCGGGTAGATCAGCTGGTAGCGCTCCATGTCCGACATCACGGGGCCGGCGGCTGCATTGCCGGCAATACCGGCAGAATCAAGAGGCGCTGCAACAGGAGTGGCTTGGCCCTGCGCCGGCTCCAGCAGCCCGAGCGCGATCATTCCGTCGAGGTCAGCCTGCGTCACGCCCATGCCCTGGGTGGCTTCGAGCACCTGCATCAGGGTGCGCTGCCCGTCGAACAGGATGAATGCCGGGCGCAGGCGGGCTGCCAGCACGCCTTGCCGGTCCTTCATCGCCTGCTGGCCCGCGAGGGTTTTGGCGTATTTCATGTTGTCCCGTTTCCGCGCGGGCCCGCAACCTGCCGGACCCGGCTATCTGGCCGTGGAAGCCGCCGTGGCCGGTGCATGCACGGCATCGGCGCCATGCTTCTCGCCGCCCATGTCAATGCTGTCACCACCCTTGATGATGACGAACATGGCCACGGCGGCAAACACCACGAACCCCACTGCGATCTTCCACATGCCTTGTCTCCGTTGTAATGAATACTCCACAAAGGACCCTTGGCAGGGCCAAAGGTCCTTCAGGGAATCACATCAGTCGTTCGCGTAGATGTCCACGTCTTTCGTTTCCTTGATGAACAAGGTGCCGATAACGAAGGTCATGGACGCAATGATGATCGGGTACCACAGGCCGTTGTACATGTTGCCGGTCTGCGCCACGATGGCAAAGGCCGTTGTGGGCAGCAGGCCGCCGAACCAGCCGTTGCCAATGTGGTAGGGCAGGCTCATCGAGGTGTAGCGGATGCGCGTCGGGAACATTTCCACCAGCATGGCGGCAATCGGGCCGTACACCATGGTCACCAGGATCACGAGGTAGGTCAGGATGACGATCACCATCAGCTTGTCGGTCTTGGCCGGGTCGGCCTTGGTCGGGTAGCCGGCCGCCTTCAGGTCATCCGCCACGAGCTTCTTGAACTCGGCGTCCCTCTTCTTCACATCGTCAGCCGCAAGGCCCTTGCTGGAGTAGCTGGGGATGGCGGTCTGGCCAATCTTGATCGTCGCGGGCGTACCGGCCGGTGCCGCCACATTTTCATAACTCACCGATGCGCCGGCAAGCACCTGCTTGGCGATGTCGCAGGAGCTGGTGAATTTCACCGTGCCGGTCGGGTTGAACTGGAACGAGCATTCAGCCGGGTCAGCGGTGACGACGACCTTGTTCTTCTGCTGTGCGGCATGCAGGTCCGGGTTGGCGGCCTTGGTCAGGGCTTCGAACACCGGGAAGTACGTCAGCGCGGCCAGCAGGCAGCCGGCCATGATGATGGGCTTGCGGCCGATCTTGTCAGACAGCGCGCCGAAGACGATGAAGAACGGCGTGCCGATCAGCAGCGAGGCAGCGACCAGGATGTTGGCCGTGGCGTTGTCCACCTTGAGGGCCTGCGTCATGAAGAACAGGGCATAGAACTGGCCCGAGTACCAGACCACGGCCTGGCCGGCGGTCAGGCCGATCAGCGCGAGGATCACGATCTTCAGGTTCTTCCACTGGCCGAACGACTCGGTCAGCGGCGCCTTGGAGGTCTTGCCTTCGGACTTCATCTTCTGGAACGCGGGGGACTCGTTCATCGACAGGCGGATCCAGACGGAGATGGCCAGCAGGAAGATCGAGACCAGGAACGGAATGCGCCAGCCCCAGTCGGCAAAGGCCGTCTCGCCCATGGCGGTGCGGGTGCCCAGGATGACGATCAGGCTGAGGAACAGGCCGAGCGTTGCCGTGGTCTGGATCCAGGCCGTGTAGGCGCCGCGCTTGCCCTGCGGCGAATGTTCCGCCACATAGGTGGCTGCACCGCCGTACTCACCGCCGAGCGCAAGGCCCTGCAGCAGCCGCAGCGCAATCAGGATGACCGGCGCAGCCACGCCGATGGTGGCGTAGTTCGGCAGGATGCCCACGATGAAGGTGGACAGGCCCATGATCAGGATGGTGACCAGGAACGTGTACTTGCGCCCGATCATGTCGCCCAGGCGGCCGAAGAAGATGGCACCGAAGGGGCGGACGATGAAGCCTGCAGCAAATGCCAGCAGCGCGAAAATGAAGGCCGAGCCGGCATCCAGGCCGCTGAAGAACTGCTTGGCAATGATGGCTGCGAGCGAGCCATACAGATAGAAGTCGTACCACTCGAACACGGTACCGAGTGACGACGCGAAGATGACTTTTCGTTCTTCGGGTGTCATCGGGCGCGGAGCTGTTGTAGCCATGATTTTGTCTCCTGATGATTACAGCCTCCGGAATGAAGGCTTGATCAGGATTCTTGGGCACGGCTCTGACCCTGCTCTGACGCGAAACCAACAGAGCCTTTCATGAAACTGAACCGGGGCTGACGAACCAAGGGCAAACCCTCGGGCAATTTTTCAGGATGCGGGGAATGCGCGTTGCGGCACCGCCGGGACATTATTTCTGGCGCGAGACGCCGACCGCCAGCCGGCTCACACCGTCCCAGTCCGGGCCGTCGAACCAGGCGTTACCTTCCATGTATGCGCGAAGCATTGCCAGCGAATCGAAGCCCCAGAAGTGCTTGCCATTGACTTCGAACATGGGCACGCCATACACGCCATGAGCGATGGCCTCTTCGGTATTCGCCTTCAGCTGGGCTTTGACTTCGTCGCTGGCGGGGTCACGCCGCGGCGCGAGATGCGCGCTGATTTGCCGGAGACCTTGCGCATCAGCCGCATCGGCGCCGCCGCGCCAGACATGGCGGAACAGCGTCTCGCAGACGTAGCGGTTGGGTGTGCCCTGCGCATCGCAGGCGATGGCCAGGCGCAGCAGCGCGAGCGGATTGAACGGGTGGGCCGCCGGCATCTGCATTTCAATGCCATGGCTGTGCGCCAGCCACAGCACCTGGCGGTAGGTCCAGTCGCGCTTGCGCGGGATCTCCGCCGGGCCAAGCTGCCCATGGTGCTTGAGCAGGCCACCGAACAGCACAGGCTTGTGGGTCACGCTGTAGCTCAGGCCTTTGAGAGCCTCAGGCAGCTTCTCGAACGCGAGGTATGCGTAGGGGGAGATGAAGTCAAGGTAGAAGGTGATGTGCTTCATGCTGTTCTCCGCCGGGCCGGCTCAATCCACCGCAACCAGCCGCTGCTCGATCGACGCCCACACCACACGCTTGCCTGCGTCATCCATCCGGCTCCATGCCGCGATCTCGTCCAGCGTGCGCAGGCAGCCCTCGCATTTTTCAGTCTGCGGGTTGATGCGGCACACCGCAACGCAGGGCGACGGCACATTGGGCTCGCCCTCGCGCACATAAGCCGCAAGGCTGGCGAGCAGGTCCGTCGGGTTCATGCAGGCGCGCTTTCCTGCGCAACGTCGTGCACCGGCGCGCCGGTCAGGGCCTGCAGGTCCTGCGGGCTGAGCCTGAACACGCCATGCGGGTGGCCGGCCGCCGCCCAGATTTCATTGAAGCGGAACAGGTCGCGGTCGATCAGCGTCACCGGCGGCGTGGCATGGGCCAGCGGCGATACGCCGCCGATGGAGAAGCCCGTTGCGGCCTTCACAAACTCCGCGTCGGCCCGCCCCAGCCTGCCCTCACCATTGCAGACGATGGCCTCCACCTTCTTTTCGTCCACGCGCCTGTCGCCGGATGTCACCACCAGAACGGCCACGTTGTCCGACTTGCGCCGGAAGATGATGCTCTTGGCGATCTGGCCCACGGCAATGCCCAGCGCATCCGCCGCCTGCTGCGCGGTGCGCGCGGCGTCGTCGAGCATCCGGGGCATGTGCGGGTGGCCTTTGGCCTGCAGGACTGCAGCAACACGTTGTACGCCCTCCGGCAGGGCCTTGAGTTCAGCACCGCACATCGCTCAATTCATCCGCTTGTTGAGGATCGCCGTGGCCGCACGCGAATTAGGCTTGCGTTCAAGAAAGTCGCTGATGAACTTGCCGGCATCGATGAGCTTGTCCAGGTCGATGCCGGTGTCGATCCCCATGCCGTGCAACATGTAGACCACGTCTTCCGTCGCAACGTTGCCGGTCGCCCCTTTGGCATAGGGGCAGCCCCCCAGGCCCGCAGACGAGGTGTCGTACTGCCAGATACCCATTTCCAGGCAGGCCAGCGTATTGCCGAGCGCCTGGCCGTAGGTGTCGTGGAAATGGCCGGAGATGTCGTTGATGTCGTAGTGCTCCAGCGCCGCCTTCATCGCCCGCTCCACCTTGACCGGCGTGCCCACGCCGATGGTGTCTGCCACACCGATGTGCTGCACCCCGATTTCCTTGAGCAGGCGCGCGACCATCGCCACACGCTCAGGCGCGATCTCGCCTTCATACGGGCAGCCGACGGCGCAGGAAATGGCGCCGCGCACATAAATGTTCCTGGCGCGCGCTGCATCGGCAACGGGACGGAACCGCTCGATGCTCTCCTCGATCGAGCAGTTGATGTTGCGCTGGCTGAAAGCCTCGCTCGCCGCGGCGAACACCACGATCTCGTCGGGCCTGGATGCAACCGCTGCCTCGAAGCCCTTGAGGTTGGGCGTGAGCACCGAGTAGCGCACGCCAGGTTTGCGCTGGATCCCCGCCATGACTTCGGCGTTGTCGGCCATCTGCGGTACCCATTTGGGGCTGACGAAGCTGGTGACCTCGATCTCTTTCAGTCCGGCGTCCTGCAAGCGGTGGACCAGCTCGATCTTCACGGCGGCCGGGACCGGCTGCTTTTCGTTCTGCAGGCCGTCGCGCGGGCCGACGTCCACAAGCTTGACTCTGGATGGAAGTTTCATGATGAGCTCTCAGTATCCACGGTTACGGTCAACCACGCCGGCGATGGGTTCTCCCCGGTCAAAGGCGGCGATCTTGCCGGCGATCTGCGCAATGCTTTCCTCGCGCAGCGTGCGGGCCGAGGTGTGGGGCGTAACGGTGATTTCCGGATGCTTCCAGAACGGGTGCCCGGCCGGCAGCGGCTCGGTGCGGAACACATCCAGTGCGGCGCCGGCCAGGTGGCCACTGTCGATCGCGGCCAGCAGGTCGTCGTCCACCACATGCGCACCCCGCGCCACATTGATGACATAGCCGCCGGGCTTGAGTCTGCCCAGTGTGTCCTTGTTGATGATGTCGCGGGTGTCGGCCGTGAGCGGCAGCAGGCACACCAGGATGCGCGTGGCGGCCAGGAAGTCGTTGAACCCCTTTTCGCCCGAAAAGCACTGAACGCCCTCCACTGACCTGGCCGTGCGGCTCCAGCCCAGTACCGGGAATTCAAACACCCGCAGCGCCTGGGCCACGCGCTGGCCCAGCACGCCCAGGCCCATGACGCCGACCGGGTAGTCAGCGCGATTGCGCGGGCGCCGGAACGACCACTTGCCCTGGCCCATGTCGGCCCCATAGTCGTCCAGTTCCCGGAAGTGGCGGATGACGGCGTGGCAGACAAACTCGGCCATCTGCACCGCCATGCCGCCGTCGTCGATGCGCACGACCTTCGCGCCCTCTGGCAGCCTGAGCTTCATGAGCGCATCAACACCGGCGCCGATGTTGAAGATGCCCTTGAGCTGCGGCTGCTCGTCCATGAACTGCTGCGGCGGCGTCCAGACAATGGCGTAGTCAGCCGGCGCGCTGCCTGGCGTCCAGGCCTCGATCGTGGCCTGAGGGAGGGCGGCGCCCAGGCCCTCAAGCCAGGGTTCGGCTTTGGTGTCAGTGCAGCAGAAGGAAATTTTCATCAGTGGAAGCGGGGCCAGGCAGGGCCTTTCAGGCAGCCGCGAGCTTGAGCAGCTCCGCGCCTTCGGCCACCTGGTCACCCGGGGCAAACAGCAATTCTGCCACTGTACCGTCCATCGGCGCGGCGATGGTGTGCTCCATCTTCATCGCATCCATGACGGCCAGCGCCTGCCCCTTGCTGACCTTGTCACCTGCCTTCACGGCAAACGACACCACCTTGCCCGGCATCGGCGCGGTCAGCCGCCCCGCCTCGCCGGCCGTATCACCGGCGTGGGCCAGCATGTCAACAACGGTGATCTGCGTCGCGCCCCTGGCGGTGAACACATGAACCGTGTCGCCGTGCCTGTGCAGCGTGGCCAGCACGCGCTCGCCGCCAAACCCGATGGCCAGGCCGTGCGCCCCGGCACGGTAGTCGAGCGCGCCCGCCGCCTCGCCGCCCACCGCCAGGCGCAAGGCGCCATCGTGCAGGTAGGTCAACTCCGCCTTCGCGGGCTCGCCATGGAACCCGAATTCGAAGCGGCGCACCGTCAGGTCATGCGAGCACCAGCCGTCGCGCCTGCTGAACGGGTCGTTCGTCTCCAGCGCCTTTTCTTCAAGCAGCGTCTGCACCACGGCCGCAGCCGCCGCGAGCGGCAGGCCTACAGGCTCCTGGTTGAACAGTGCGGCCGCTTCGCGCGGGATCAGTGCGGTGTCAAGGTCGGCCTGCGCGAACGAGCGGCTCTTCACCACATGGCGCAGGAACTGCACATTGGTGTTCAGGCCGACAATGTGCGTTTCGGCCAGCGCCGCATCCAGCCGGGCCAGCGCCTCGGCGCGGGTCTTGCCATGGACGATGAGCTTGGCAATCATCGAGTCATAGAACGGCGAGATCGCATCGCCCTGGCGCACGCCGTCGTCGATGCGAACACTTTCATCGGCGCGCTCGAAGCTGGCGCAGGCGGGCTTGCCGTACACATGCAGTGTGCCAGTGGCAGGCAGGAAGTTGTTGTCGGGGTTCTCGGCGCAGATGCGGGCCTCGATGGCATGGCCGCTGATCTGCAGCGCGTCCTGCAGCAACGGCAGCTCCTCGCCAAAGGCCACGCGCAGTTGCCACTCGACCAGGTCCTGCCCGGTGATGGCCTCCGTGACCGGGTGCTCGACCTGCAGCCGCGTATTCATCTCCATGAAAAAGAAACTCATCGTGCCATCGGCTTTCTGCTCGACGATGAACTCCACCGTGCCCGCGCCCACATAGTTCACCGCGCGCGCGGCGGCGACCGCGGCCTCGCCCATTTCCTTGCGCATCGCCTCCGTCATGCCGGGCGCGGGCGCTTCTTCCAGCACCTTCTGGTGGCGGCGTTGCACAGAGCAGTCGCGCTCGAACAGGTATACATAGTTGCCCTGCGTGTCGCCGAACACCTGGATCTCGATATGGCGCGGGCGCTGCACATACTTTTCAATCAGCACCGCATCGTCACCGAAGCTGTTGATGGCTTCGCGCTTGCACGACGCCAGCGCCGCCGCAAAGTCTTCAGGCCTGTCCACGGCGCGCATGCCCTTGCCGCCGCCGCCGGCGCTGGCCTTGATGAGCACCGGGTAGCCAATGCGGTCCGCTTCCTTCTGCAGCATGGTGGCGTCCTGGCCGGCGCCGTGGTAGCCGGGCACCAGCGGCACACCGGCCTTTTCCATCAGCTGCTTGGACTCGGCCTTCAGCCCCATGGCCTGGATGGCGGAAGGCGGCGGGCCGATGAAGACCAGGCCCGCGTCGGCGCAAGCCTGGGCGAACTCCTCGTTCTCGCTCAGGAAGCCGTAGCCGGGATGGATGGCCTGCGCGCCCGTGGCCCTGGCAGCGGCGATGATCTTCTCCCAGCGCAGGTAGCTGTCCTTGGGGGCGCTGCCGCCGATGTGCAGCGCTTCATCGCACACGCTTACATGCTTGGCATGGGCATCGGCGTCCGAATACACGGCAACGGTCTTGATGGCCATGCGCTTGGCGGTGGCCGCCACGCGGCAGGCGATTTCGCCCCGGTTGGCGATGAGGATTTTGGTGAACATTCAGGTTCCTTGCGGCGCGGGAGCGCCAGAGAAGAAGGCCGCGATCCTGCGGATGACGGCGATAAAAAACTTGAACAGCAGCGCCAGCATGATGGCCATCAGGCCCAGCGCCACGCACAGCGCGATGCCGAAGGCGACCGGGTAGTTCACCGCAAGCCAGAGCCCGGCCACGACCAGCCCGTCTTCCAGCAGCGACACGGCGATGTTGGAGAACGGCTCGGGCGATGTGTTGACGGCGGCGCGCGTGGTCATCTTGGTGGTATGTGATGCAGCAGCCAGCGTGCCGCCGAGCAGGGCCGCCACCGTGGTTGCTGTTGCGCCATCGGCGCCCAGCGCACCGGCGGCCAGCGCCGCGCCCGCCGGAATGCGCACCACGGTATGCACCACGTCCCAGATGGAATCGACAAACGGGATCTTGTCGGCGAAGAACTCCATGAACAGCATGACGCCGCTCACGCCCAGCACTGCCGGATGCTGCAGTACCTGCAGGCCGGGCGGCAGCGGCAGCCAGCCCATGAAGCCCGCCATGCCGGTGATGAACACCGCCGCATACAGCCGGAAGCCGCTGGCCCAGCCCAGGGCTGCGGCCAGCGCGACCAGGTGCGTCGTGTCCAGTGCGTTCATGGCAGCAACCAGCCCGGCTTGCGCTTTTGCAGGAAGGACTGGACGCCTTCGCGGCCTTCGGGGCTGACGCGGATGTCGGCAATGCCCGACACCGTCATGGCGATGAGTTCGGGCGTGATGTCTTTTTCAGCAACGTCCTGTACCAGCTTCTTGGTAGCCTTGACCGCCGCCGGGCCGCAGTTGACCAGCGTGCGCGCCAGCTCGCCGGTCTTTGCTTCCAGCTCGCCTGCCACCACCACCTCATGCACGAAGCCGATGCGATACGCCTCGGCTGCGCTGAAGCGCTCAGCCGTGAGGAAGTAGCGGTGCGCGGCGCGCGCGCCCATGGCACGGATCACATAGGGGCTGATGGTGGCCGGAATCAGTCCGATGCGCGTCTCGCTCAGGCAGTAGCTGGCCGTGTCCACCGAGATGGCAATGTCGCAGGCCGCAACCAGCCCGGTGCCGCCGGCATACACATCACCCTGCACCTTTGCGATCGTCGGCTTGGGGCAGGTGTAGATGACACGCAGCATCTCGCCCAGCTGCCCCGCATCGGCCAGGTTCTGCTCGCGGGTGTAGTCCGCCATGCGCTTCATCCAGTTCAGGTCGGCGCCCGCGCAGTAGGCCGTGCCTGCAGCGGCGAGCACGATGCAGCGTACGTCGTCGCGCGCGCCCAGGTCGCGGAACACCTGCGTCAGTTCCAGGATGACTTCGTCGTTGAAGGCATTGCGCACGTCGGGGCGATTGAGGGTGACCGTGGCAACCGCGCCGGTGGTTTCAAGTGTGATGTGGTTCATTCGGGTCTCCATGCCTGCAGGCCTTCGAGCCGCGCCATGCTCTCGAAATCACGGTCCGCATGAATCAGCTGGCAGTCATTGCGGATGCACCAGGCCCCGACCATCAGGTCGATCGGGCTGCGCACCGTATAGCCGCTGCTGCGAAGCTTGCGGTAAAGCGATGCCGCTGAAACGGCGACGCCCTCGCCGCTCGCTGTAGCAACAGGCAGTTGGGCAAGGGCCTGCCGCGCCAGCGTCCATTCGCGCTCGTACCTGAAGCCGCGCAGCACTTC
Source organism: Pseudomonadota bacterium (assembly GCA_040385105.1). Taxonomy (GTDB): domain Bacteria; phylum Pseudomonadota; class Gammaproteobacteria; order Burkholderiales; family Burkholderiaceae_C; genus JACMQX01. The sequence goes on along the minus strand of JAZKHY010000028.1, from coordinate 57,315 downwards.
CATCAGGACAACGTCAAGAAGGACGATCTCATTGACGCTGTCGTCCAGCGCCGCATCCAGCGCCCGGGTCTGCGGCGAGTCCTGGCCATTGAAATAGCCGATCCAGACGCTTGAGTCCGCAGTGATCATTTGCTGCCCTTGCGCGGCTGCCTGACCGGTGCGGCCAGATCCCGGGGCTGCTGCTCCTGGACCACATGGGCACCCGCCCCTTCGCTCCAGTCGCCGTCCAGGCTCCAGCTGAGCTTGCCGCGCAAGGCGCGAAGGTTCTGGTAAGCCGCGCGCCGCGCAAGCAGGCGCAAGCCTTCCTCGACAGCGTCGCGCTTGGTTTTGTAGCCGCCCGCCTTCATGGCGGCTTCCATGAGCTGGTCGTCGATCACGATGTTGGTTCGCATAAAGATCTCGATGTGTATGTTTTTCAAAAATTGTACACATATTGGAACTTTAGTGGTGGGATTCGCGCGGCTCAGTAGCGCTTGGCCACTTCTTCCAGCATGACTTCCGTCGCCCCGCCGCCAATCGCCAGCACGCGCGCGTCGCGCCAGAGCCGCTCGATGGCGGTCTCGCGGATGTAGCCCATGCCGCCGTGGAACTGCTGGCAGGTCTGGACCACCTCGTTGACGAGCTCGCCGGTCAGGGCCTTGAGCATGGACACGTCCTGCACGATGTCGTGGCCTTGCGTCACGCGCCAGGCGCAGTGGTACATGAAGGCGCGCGCGGCCCGCGTCTTCGCGTCGAGCATCGACAGGCGCTGGCGGATGGTCTGCTTGTCCCACAGCGTCGCGCCGAAGGCCTGGCGCTGGCGCACATAGTCCAGCGTGAGTTCCAGCGCGCGCTGGCAATGGCCCACGGCCATGGCCCCCAGGGCGATGCGCTCGGTCTGGAAGTTCTTCATCACGGAGTAAAAGCCCTTGCCTTCCTCGCCCAGCATGTTGCCGGCAGGGATGCGCACATTGTCAAAGATCAGCTCGGCGGTATCGGATGACAGCCAGCCTGTCTTCTTCAGCGCACGGCCCACGGTGAAGCCGGGCGTGCCCTTCTCCACAATGAACATGGTCATGTCGTGCCTCGCCGTGCCGGTCTTGGCGGCAACAAAGTACACGTCGGCATGGACGCCGTTGGTGATGAACATCTTGGTGCCGTTGAGCACCCATTCATCGCCATCACGCTTGGCGGTGGTACGGATGCCCGCCACGTCGGACCCTGCGCCAGGCTCGGTGATGCCGACCGCACAGATCATCTCGCCCGAGGTGATCCTGCGCATGTACTTCTCTTTCTGCGCCGGCGTGCCCGCATGGTGCAGGTGCGGTCCGGCCATGTCGGTATGGACCAGCACGGTGATGATGAAGCCCGCATAGGTGGACTGAGACAGCGCCTCGGCGAACACCAGGTTGGTCATGGCGTCGGCGTCGCTTCCGCCGTAGTCGCCCTCAAAGGCAATGCCCAGCAGGCCGGCCTGGCCCATGCGGCGCAGCACGTCGCGCGGCACCATGCCTTTGTCTTCCCACGCATCGGCATGCGGCTCGACCTCGCGGGCGATGAACTTGGCGACCTGGTCGCGCAGCAGTTCGTGGTCGGAGTTGTCGTAGATGCTCTGGTTCTGCATGGAAGTCTCTGGGTTACATCCGGAAAATGCCGAACTTCGGCTCGGGGATCGGCGCATTCAGGCTGGTGCGCAGGCCCAGGGCCAGCACGCGGCGCGTGTCGGCCGGGTCGATGACGCCGTCGTCCCACAGCCTGGCGCTGGAGTAGTAGGGGTGCGACTGGTGCTCGAACTGGTCAAGCACTGGTTGCTTGAAAGCTTTTTCTTCTTCGGCCGACCAGCTGCCCCCTTTGGCCTCGATGCCGTCGCGCTTGACGGTGGCCAGCACGCCGGCCGCCTGCTCGCCGCCCATGACGCAGATGCGCGCATTGGGCCACATCCAGAGGAAGCGCGGCGAGTAGGCGCGCCCGCACATGCCGTAGTTGCCCGCGCCATAGCTGCCGCCGATGATGACGGTGAACTTGGGCACCTGCGCGGTGGCCACAGCCGTGACCATCTTGGCGCCATGCCGCGCGATGCCTTCGTTTTCGTACTTGCGGCCCACCATGAAGCCGGTGATGTTCTGCAGGAAGATCAAAGGCACCTTGCGCTGGCAGCACAGCTCGATGAAATGCGCGCCCTTTTGCGCCGACTCGGAGAAGAGGATGCCGTTGTTGGCAACAATGCCGACCGGCATGCCTTCGATGCGTGCAAAGCCGGTGATCAGTGTGCTGCCGAAGCGCGCCTTGAACTCGTCAAAGTCGCTGCCATCGACGATGCGCGCGATGATCTCGCGCACGTCATAAGGCTTGCGCTTGTCTTCGGGAATGATGCCGTAGAGGTCATCCGCCGGGTACTTCGGCGGCTCGATCACGGCGTCCTGCGGCACGACGGGCTTGACCGCGCGCGCATTCAGGTTGCGCACTGCCGTGCGCGCCAGCGCCAGTGCATGCGGGTCGTTCTGCGCCAGGTGGTCGGCCACGCCCGACAGGCGGGTGTGCACATCGCCGCCGCCCAGGTCTTCCGCCGTGACGATCTCGCCCGTGGCCGCCTTCACCAGCGGCGGGCCTCCGAGGAAAATGGTGCCCTGGTTCTTGACGATGATGGTCTCGTCGCTCATGGCCGGCATGTAGGCGCCGCCTGCGGTGCAGCTGCCCATGACCACGGCAATCTGCCCAATGCCTTGTGCGCTCATGTTGGCCTGGTTGAAGAAGATGCGGCCGAAGTGGTCGCGGTCGGGGAACACGTCGTCCTGGTTGGGCAGGTTGGCGCCACCGGAGTCCACCAGGTAGACGCAGGGCAGGTTGTTCTGCTGGGCCACTTCCTGGGCGCGCACATGCTTCTTGACCGTCATCGGGTAGTAGGTGCCGCCCTTGACCGTGGCGTCGTTGCACACAATCATGCAATCCACGCCGCTGATGCGGCCGATGCCGGTGATGAGGCCGGCGCAGGGCGCGTCGCCCTTGTACATGTTGTGGGCGGCCAGCGGCGCCAGCTCCAGGAACGGCGTGCCCGGGTCCAGCAACATCTGCACCCGCTCGCGCGGCAGCAGCTTGCCGCGGGCCAGGTGCTTGGCGCGGGCCGCTGCGCCGCCGCCCTGCACCGACTTTTCGATCTGCACTTTCAGGTCGTTCACCAGCGCGCGCATGGCGGCGGCATTGGACTGGAAGTCCGCGGAACGTGCGTTGAGTTTTGTCTCCAGAACTGACATTCGAAATCCTCAAGAGGGAAGCGTTGGCCACACCTTACGCCAAAGAGACGACTTTAAGGAAAACCCGCGCTGCCGGGGCGGCCAGCAAGGTTGCAAATCGTGCCAGCTTGCACCACACTCAGGGTATGCCCGGACACAGTGCCACCCGCCCGCAGGCCCAGCCCGCCGCCGCCACGCCCATGGCTTTCGCGCGGGCGATAGGCGCAGCCTACAAGCGCTACGGGCAGAACCCTGCCGGTGCGCTGAAGCTGGCACAGATCACGCCAGCGCAGCTTGCGCAGGTCAATGGCCGCATGACTGCAAGGCAGATGGAAACCCTGTCGGACGCCGCCATGCGCGAACTGGACGACGAAGGCCTGGGCGCCTTCAGCCGCCGCCTGCCCTGGGGCAGCTACGGCATGCTGGCCCGCGCATCCCTGAGTGCGCCCAACCTCGGCGTGGCGCTGAAGCGCTGGTGCCGCCACCATGGCCTGATCGCACCCGACATCCGCCTGGGCCTGGCCAGCGGCGGCGACACCGCGGTCATCAGCGTGGATGAACTCGCAGACCTGGGCCCGGCCCGCGAGCTGAGTCTGTGCTTTGTGCTGCGCAACATCCACGGCCTGGCCTGCTGGTACATCGACTCGCGCATCCCGCTGCAGGAAACCCGCTTTCCCTACCCGGCGCCGGCGCATGCCGGCGCCTACAGCCACATGTTTCCCGGCCCGCTGGTGTTTGATGCAGCGCGCGCCGAGATCAGGTTTGACGCCCGCTACCTGGCCCTGCCCCTGCGCCGCGACGAGAAGGCGCTGCAGCAGATGCTGCAGCGCGCGCTGCCCATCACCGTACTGCAGTACCGGCGCGACAGGCTGCTGGTGCAGCAGGTACGCCAGGCGCTCGCCGCCAACCCCGGCGCCACCCACAGCGCCGAAGGCGTGGCCGCGCTGCTGCATGTGTCGGCCCGCACGCTGCACCGGCAACTCAAGGAAGAAGGCGCATCGCTGCAGCAATTGAAGGACGAGGTGCGCTGCGAACGGGCGAAGGAGTTGCTGAACCGGACGGACAAGCCGGTGAAGCAGGTGGCTGCGGCGGCGGGGTTCCGGAACGAGAAGAGTTTTATCCGGGCGTTCAAGGCCTGGACGGGGGTGTCGCCGACGGTGTTTCGCACAGGATGATCCAGGCACTGCCAGTCTGACAAGATCAAGGCCCGCACCATCTCCATCAACAGAACGAAAGACAACATGCCGGACATCACCTACTTTGAGCCCGACGGACAATTCAAGACCCCACCGCTGTCGGTGGCGGCACGCGTGGGCGATCTTCTTTTCGTTTCAGGCACGCCGGGCTACTACGACGATGGCCGCATTGACGAGGGTGACTTCGGCAAGCAGTTTGACCAGGCGGTGGTGGCGCTGCGGCAGATCCTGGAACGCGGCGGCTCGTCGATGCGTTCGCTGGTCAAGGTCAACATGCTGCTCACGCGGCAGTCCGACGTGGCTGAGATGAACCGCCGCTACGCCGAGGCGTTCGGGCCGGCGCCTTACCCGGCACGCACGACCTGTGTCGTGGCCTCGCTGCCGGACCCGAGGATGTTGCTGGAGATCGAGTGCGTGGCGGCTGTGGGTTGAACTAGAGCTTCGCCTCGAAAAACCCGATCGGATGCATCTCGATCCACCACCCCACGTCCTCACCCAGGGTGGCTGCCGGATGCATTGAAGCCAGGCGCACCGCCTCATCGCGGTCCGCTGCCTCGATGATGAAAAAGCCGCCCACCATCTCCTTGGTTTCAGCAAAGGGGCCATCGGTGACCTTGGGCTTGCCGCCGCGCGGCTTCAGGTGGATGACGGCGTCAGGCCCCTTGAGCGACGCGCTCACCACCAGCTGGCCGGTGGCCTTGAGCTGCGCGTCCCTGGCCGGGCACTGGCTGACCAGGGCCTGCGTATCGGCGGGCGACATGGCGGCGAATTTTTCAGGGGCGTAGTAGGCGAGGCAGAGGTACTTTGTCATGGTGTCTTCCTTGGGTTGGCGTGGGTCTGTACTCCCACGACGAACCGGTCCGGCCGGAATCGACACATCAGGCCGGCAGTTTTTTGGCGCACCCCAGTTGATCCGCCAGATCTACCAGGCTCGTGCAATGCATGTCATTCTCAGGCTTTGCCGACACGTCCTTGGGCTGCTTCAGCCCGAACTCCGCAGGCCGCATGATGTAGGCGGTGCGCAGGCCGCACTTCCTCGCGCCGGCCAGGTCGTCGTGGTGCGCGGCGACGAGCATCACCTGCTCCGGCGGCACGTCGAAGACGCGGGCCACGCCCAGGTAGGTGGCGGGGTCGGGCTTGTAGGCCTTGAAGACTTCGGCGCTCAGGATGCAGTCGAACGGCAGGCCGCCATGTTTGGCCAGGCGGGTAAGCAGGCCGATGTTTCCGTTGGACAGGGTGCAGGTCAGGTAACGGGTTTTCAGGCGCGCAAGGCCCGGCGCACTGTCGGGCCACGGGTTCAGGCGGTGCCAGGCGAGGTTCAGGTGGGCGCGCTGCGCTTCGTCCAGATGCGCCAGGCCGAACTGGCCGACGATGCTGTCCAGGATGCCGCGGTGCAGGTCGTCGATCAGCGTCCAGCCCTGCTCGCCGCTCATGACGCGGGCCATGGCGGGCTTGTAGCCGGCGCGCCAGGCGCGGGCAAAGGCGTCGCCGTCCACACCGGGGAAGCTTTGCGCCACTTCGCGGCTGATGCTGCCGTACCAATCCACCACGGTGCCGAAGATGTCAAACGCCAGGACCTGGATGGCGGCGGGGTTGAACGGCGCGTTGTTGCTCATGATGTTGCCTCTGTCCGGTGCTTCGCGTTGACGGGGTGTCGTTGGAAAACTCAGGCGGGCGGACCCCAGCCGCCCGCGCCTGCGGTCTGTATGACAAGCAGGTCGCCCTGATGCCATTCTGCGCGGGCCTTCGCGTCCAGCACAACACGCTTGCCGCCGGCGCGCTCTATCCACGCCGAACCGTTGCGCCCCGGCGCACCGCCGGCCGCGCCTTGTGCGGCAATGGTGTGCCGCTCGCCGCGGTAAGAGATCAAGGCCTCGCCGCCGAGCAGCCGATAGGCGCGCGTGACGCCGCAGCCGCCTGCATGCCTGCCCGCGCCACCCGAGCCGTGATGCAGGGTGACACGCTCGACGCGGATCGGCGCCTGGCGTTCAATGGCTTCGGCGGGCGTGTTGCGCGCATTGCCCACATCGGTTGAAACGCCGCTGCCGCCCGCGCCCCAGGGCGCACCACCGGCGGCAGACGCGATGATCTCGGTGAACATCCAGCGTTTGCCATCGACCTCGCCGCTCAGGTTCAGCACCACCGCCACGCCTGCGTTGGGTGCGGGCGTGTTGTGCGGCATGGCCTTCGCCCAGGCGCCGAGCAGCGCGTTGGCCAGCATCTTGACGAGGTTGGTGCGCGCATTCACGGCCGCGCCGGGGGCCGGCTCCACAATGCTCCCGGCACGGGTGACCAGGGTGATGTGCGCGGTGCAGCCGCCGTTGCTGGGCGCCGCAGGCGCGAGCATGCGGGCGAAGTAGGTGACCGCCGTCCACACCGCGCCCTGCGATGCATTGATGGGGCCGCGTGCCTGGCTGGCGCAGGCACTGAGGTCAATGGTCAATGCATCGCCGCGCTTTTGCAGCACCACGTCCACGGCCACAGGTGCCAGGCTCAGGCCGTCACCGTCCAGCGCATCGGCGAAGTGGTAGTCACCATCGGGCGCGGCCCGCAGGGCATTGCGGGTGGCGCCGGCTGCGGCCTGCAGGGTGGCTTCTGCCAGCGGCTCAAAGACCGCGTCGTTGTCTTCAATGAATTCCTGCAGCGCCGCGTCACCCCATTCCAGCGCCTGCCACTGCGCACCCAGGTCGCCACGCAGGTTGTCCGGCATGCGGGAGTTGGCTTGCAGCATGGCCGCGAGCGATTCGTCCAGGCGCCCCTGCGCAAAGAGCCGCACCGGCGGGATGCGCAGCCCTTCCTCGTGAATGCTGGTCGCGTTGGTGGGCAGCGAGCCGGGCGCGATGCCACCGATGTCCTGGTGGTGCAGGATGCAGGCGACCAGCGCGCGCAAGCGGCCGGCGGTGAACACCGGCCGCACCAGCACAAAGTCGGGCAGGTGCGTGCAGCCGGACCAGGGGTCGTTGCTGAGGTAGCCGTCCTCAGGCTGCATACTGGCTGCAGGGCAAACCTTGAGGATGCCCTGCACCGCCGGCGACAGGCTGCCAAGCAGCAGGGGCAATGACTTCGCCTGCGCAACCATGCGGCCGTCGGGCAGGAAGACGGCGGCCGCGCAGTCCATGGCTTCACGCACGACGGATGACACGGCACGCTCCACCAGCCGCGCCTGCATGGCATTGGACAGCCCCTCAAGCGCCTGCGCGAAAGCTGCCCAGGGTTCTGCCACGGCAACCGCAGCCTGCGCGGGCCCGTCCTGCGCGCTGGCGGCCGGCGGTGCAACGATGCCCGCCGCTGCCAGAGTGGCCACCGCCCATTCAAACTCCCCCGCCGTTTCGGGCAAGGAGCGTTCGTGCGAGCAGACTGGTTTGCTCCGGGTGTACCTGCGTTGCAGATGAGCCATGACCTGCTGCTCATGCGCCGGGTGGGCATGCCCGTGCAGGAGGCACACCGCAAAACTGTCCGGCACCGATGTAAGGGCCGCAATGGCTGCATCCAGCGCCGCCAGGTCCGGCGCCACAAGCTCCTGCCCGTTTGCATCCACCCGCGCCGCAAGCTCCACACGCCAGGGCGAAGGCAGCAACCGCTCCCACGGCGAGGGCCCCACATGCGTGGCGTAAGGGTCGGCGCGGTTTTGCCGGCCCAGCGTCAGCACATCGGCAAAGCCTTCAGTGCAGATCAGCGCGACGGTCGGCATGCGTGGCTGTACGGGACGACGCGTCAGTTCGGCGTGGCGCCCGAGACCTTCACCACCTCGGCCCACTTCGCGGCCTCGGCCGCGACGAAGGCCCTGAAGTCGGCAGCGCTGCTGCCACCCACGGCAAAGCCCCGGCTGGCAAAGTAGTCCTTGATGTCCGGGCTCTGCAGCGCGGCGTTTACCTCGCGGTTGAGCAGGGCCACCACGTCGGGCGGGGTGCCGGCGGGCGCAAACAGGCCTTGCCAGGACAGCGCCTCGAAGCCGGGGTAGCCGCTCTCGGCAATGGTCGGCACATTGGGCAGCAGCGACAGGCGCGTCTTTGAGGTGACGGCAATCGGCACGATCTTGCCGGACTCGATGGCGGGCAGCACCACCAGCACGTCGCCATACATCACGTCGATCTGGCCGCCCATCAGGTCCGTCAGCGCGGCCGCGCTGCCCCGGTACGGGATGTGCAGCATCGACACCTTGCCCTGCAGCTTGAACAGCTCGCCGGTGAGGTGCATGGACGTGCCGTTGCCCGGCGAGCCGTAGCTCAGCGACGCGGGCCGCTCCTTGAGCTTGGCGACCACGTCCTTCATGTTGTTCACCGGCACCGCCGGGTTCTTCACCAGCACCAGCGGCGCGCTCACCACCATGGACACCGGCGCGAAGTCCTTGACCACGTCGTAAGGCAGCTTGGGGTAGAGCGCGCCGGCAATCGCGTTGCTGCCGGTCACGCCCATGAGCAGGGTGTAGCCATCGCGCGGGGACTTGGCCACGTAGTCGGCGCCGACGGTGCCGCCGGCGCCCGCGCGGTTCTCCACCACCACCGGCTGGCCCCATTTGGCGGAGAGCTTCTCGCCGATGCGGCGGGCCAGCAGGTCGGTGCTGCCGCCGGGCGGGAAGGGCACGATGATGTGGACGGGCTTGGCGGGGAAGGCCTGCGCGCGCGCGGCCATGGGCGTCAAGGCTGTTACCAGGCCACCTGCCAAAGCCAGGGCGAGCAGCAGGGTGCGGCGGCGGTTGGGGGCATTCAGCTGAAGAAGCGTTTTCATCAAGGACTCCTGTTGCGTTGCAAACTCAAAACCGGCCGGGCCTGAAGGGCTGCAGGTCAACCCGGGTTGGCCTGCCAGCCACCATGTGCGCCACCTCACGCCCGGTGGTGGCGCCCATGCACATGCCCATGTGGCCGTGCCCGAACGCCAGCCAGGCGTTGCCTGCACCGCGTGCGGGCCCGACCACTGGAAGACTGTCAGGCAAGCAAGGACGATGCCCCATCCATTCTGTGACTCTGGATGTATCAAGGTGGGGGAACAGGTCTTGCCCCTGCCGAAGCAACGCCCTGGCGCGTTCGTAGTTCGGGGCGGCGCCCAGGCCGGCGAATTCCACCGTGCCGGCCAGCCGCAGGCCCATGGCCATCGGGTTGACCATGAGGTTATTCTCGGACGCCATGACCGTGTGACGCAACTGCAGGTTGGAGCTGTGGACGGTGACGTGGTAGCCGCGCTGGGTTTCAAGCGGCACGCGCTCGCCCAGCTGCCTGGCCAGGGCGCCTGACCAGGCGCCGGCCGCCACCACCACGCCGTCCACCGGCAGCGGCTCGCCGGTGTCGCAGCGCACACCGGTGACGCGGCCCTGCCCGCGCTCAAAGCCGGTGGCGCGGCGGCGGTCATGCGCGGCACCGTCGGCGAGGCAGCGCGCATGGATGGCCTTGACCAGTTGTGACGGGTCCAGCGTGGAGCCGTTCTCGGGCGCCAGGATGCCGAAGCGGAAGCGCCCCTTGAGGTCAGGCTCCAGCGCTTCAAGCTCTTCCCGCTCCACATCAACCAGCTGCACGCCCAGGGACCGCCGCAGGTTCATGCCCCAGCGCCACTGGTTGGCCGCCTCGCGCGACGAATACACATACAGGCAGCCGCTGCGTTTGACGAGGTGGCCGGCGCCGGCATGCTCCAGCATCGGGCCGTAGCTGTCAAAGATCGGCTCCAGCAAGGTACGCAGGCTGGTGGCGATGCGCGTGACTTCCTGCGGCGTGGAGTGGCGCAGCATGCTGATGAGCCAGGGAACGACCCGCGGCGCATAAGACCAGCGCACGGTGAGCGGCCCCAGCGGGTCCAGCAGCCAGCGCGGCACGCGGCGCCACATGCCCGGCATGCCGACGGGCAGGCAGGCGCTGGGCGAGAGCGAGCCCGCGTTGCCGAAGGAGCAGGCCTCGCCGGCATCCAGCGGGTCGATGAAGGTGATGCGGTGGCCGTCCCGCTGCAGCCAGGCCGCGCAGCTCACGCCGACAATTCCGGTGCCGATGACGGCTATGTGCATGCGCGCTGGGTCTGCGGCCCGTGCCTCAGAGGCTGGCCCAGTCGGTGAAGCTGCCGGGCTGCGACACAGGGTCGGCATGCAACAGCTGCCGCAAGGCCTGGCACAGCAGGTCAACGTCGTTGCTCTTGCTGAGGACGAAGGCCGCGCCATGCTCGGCAGCCCTCGCGCGCAAGGCGTCGTCGGCATAGCCGGACACGATGATCACGGGCAGGTCGGGCTGCAACTGCTTGATCTGCCGCAGCAGGTCAATGCCGTTGAGGTCCACCAGCTTGTAGTCCGTGACCACGGCATCGCAGGCGTCCTGGCCGGACTTGATGTAGCGCAGCGCCTCGCTGCCGCTCTCGAAACAGCTGACCCGGAAGCCGGCATCGGGCAGGACTTCGCTCACCAGCTCGCGCATGCCCAGATAGTCATCCACATAGACAACATGGCTCACCGCGCTGCCGGAGCCGCTGATGGCCTGCCTGCCCAGCGGCAGCACGGTCGGCAGGTAAATGTCAAAAGCCGAGCCGAGCGCAGGGTCGGTGAACACCGAGAAGGTGCCCTTGTGCGCCGTCACGGCCTCGCGCATCTGGATCAGTTTCAGGCGGCGGGCGCTCGGCGGGCGCGTGCCCTCCGGGGGCGGTGGCATGGACAGGTGCAGCGGCCCGACCGGCATGCGCTGGCTGGTGCCGATGGAAATGTGCGCATAGCGCCGCGGCGGCAAGCCGCCCTGCAGGGTTTCGGCGTCGGTGTTCAGCACGATCTCGTCCATGACGACTTCGGCCGCCTCCACCACGATCTGCGAACGGGTCGCCCCCATGGACTGCCAGGCCAGGATGCAGGCGCTGGCAAACACGTCTTCGAGCAGCGCCGCGTTGCCGCGCACCCGCATGTCGTCATGCGCCACTTCGTGAACCAGGCCAATTTCGGGCGGCAGCAGGGCGCGCGCACGCTGGAGCGCCCGAACGAGGATGGGGACGAATTCCTGGTTGGTCAGGTCTTCCGCGGATGACAGGTCGCCGGACAAATTGATTGACTCCTTTCGGGATGCAGTGGCGTGCAGGCTGGTACATCAACATCATCGCGCATGGCGGCCGGGCTCGCGTAAGTAAATACGAATGCTCCTAAAGTACCAATAACCCGGTTTTCAGGGCATGCCGAGCAGCTTGCCCAAAGCCCCCATCGAGGCAAATATATCGGCCGCGCCGGCGGCGCGCAATGCCGCGGGCGCGTCGTGCCCCACCCCGCCCGGGCTGTAGCCGAACACGGTGGCGCCGGCGGCAACACCGGCCGCGACACCCGTGACCGTGTCCTCGATCACCGCGCACCGTGCCGGGTCCACGCCGAGCGCCGCGGCCGCAGCCAGGTACACATCGGGCGCGGGCTTGGAGCGCGGCATTTCGTGCCCGCTGAAGATCCGGCCCTTGAAGTACGGCATGAGGCCGCACTTGTCCATCTGGAGTTCGACCTTGAACCGGTCGGCGCCTGACGCGCAGGCAATGCGGCCCTGCCAGGCGGCATGGATCTGCGCCACCGCCGGGACCGCGCCGTCAATCGGCTTGACGCGCTCGACCAGGCCCTCGTTGCGGCGCTTGCGGAAGCTGGCGATCCATTCCCCGGTCACGGGCTTGCCGGTGTTGGCCTCGATCGTCGCGGCCTCGTCCTGCACCGCCTTGCCGACAAAGATGCGCATGCACTCTTGGGGTGTGAGCTTCCAGCCCAGCTCCTCCAGCATGTCGCGCAGCACGCCGTTGGTGATGGGCTCGCTGTCGACGAGGACACCATCGCAGTCGAAGAGCACAGCGTCAAATCGCATTTCCTGTTCCTTGTTCATTCAGCGGTGATGGAAATCATCACCCATTCCGGGCGGCGGTTGAACCGCACCGGCAGGATGCTCACGCCGACGCCGCTGGTCACATACATGCGATGGGCCCCATGCTCCACCCAGCCATAGGCCCATTCGCGCGGCGCCGCCCCCGGCACCACCAGGGCGCCCCAGAACGGGATCGCGACCTGGCCGCCGTGGGTGTGGCCGGCGACGACGAGGCCCTTGACAGGCGGCAGGGCTTTCAGGCTGGCAGGGTCGTGCATCAGCACCAGGGCCTGCGCGCCGGGCGGCAGGCCCGCCACCGCCCGCGCGGGCCGGGAATGCCCGGTGAAATCGTCGCCGATGCCGGTCACCCAGAGCCTGGTCCCGGGCAAAGGAACCGACTCATTCTCCAGCACCTTGATACCTTGGCGCATGAAGGAAGCCCGCATCTTCGCGCCGTCATGCCACCAGTCGTGATTGCCCAGCACGGCGTACACCCCCAGCGGCGCCTTGAGCCGGCCGAGCACGGCGGCAATTTCCTCTTCGGCGCCAGCCTGGTCCTGCGCGAAGTCGCTGGCGATGAAGTCGCCGGGCAACAGGATGACATCAGGGCGCGCTGCATTGATCGCATCGACGATCCGCGCGGCGCGCTCCACCGTCGTCACCCGCCAGAACCAGCGCCGGGTGAGGTGCCAGTCGGACGCCACCGCCACCTTCAGCCCGGGCGGCCCCTGCCAGCCGGCCATGCGATGCGTCAGTTCGCGCTGCGCCAGCCAGCGCGGCTCCAGCATGACCGTCCAGATCGCGATGGCGGCAAGGGCCAGCGCAAAAACAAGCCAGCGTTTCACGGCAGCGCATCCCCGTCGACGTAATACCAGCGGCCGTCCTCCCTGGCGAACCGGCTGAGTTCATGAAGCCGCGCCGCGCGGCCAGTGCCGTCGCGATGGCGTGCGACGAATTCGACTTCCGCGTGGGCGGGTCCGGTCTGCCGGTGCAGGCGCACCTCAAGGCCCAGCCATTTCACGCCCGGCTCAAGCTGCAGGTCCGGCGGCCGCGTGCCGCTGTGCCAGGTGGCGAGCAAATACTGCGGACGCTCCAGCACGAAAGCGGTGTAGCGCGAGCGCATCAGGGACTCGGCGTCCGGGGCCGGCTGGTCATTGAAAGGCTCGATATGGCGGCCGCAGCACTGGAGGTAGGCAGCCACCCCGCCCGGCTTGCCCGCACGGCCGCAGGGGCACGCCATGGCCGGCCCGGGTGTGCGCGCGGCAAGCGGTGTCATTTGCGCCAGAACTGGCTGGTGAACAGCACCAGAACGCTCAGCAGCTCCAGCCGGCCGAGCAGCATGCCAAAAGTGCAGACGCTGATCTGGAAGTCGTTCAGCACGCCGAAAGTGGAGGAAGGCCCGACCATGCCCAGCCCCGGGCCGATGTTGTTCACGCAGACGATGACGGCAGAAAAAGCTGTGACAAGGTCCAGCCCCGACAGCAGCAGCAGCAGGGTGAGCCCGACCATGCTGGCCCCGTAGATCAGCATGTAGGCCATGACGGCGGCAATGACGGTGGCCGGCAGCACCGCGCCGCCCAGCGTGACCGGATTGACCACGCGCGGGTGCATGATGCGCACCAGCTCGCGCCGCGCCTGCTTGATGAGCAGGATCATGCGGACCATCTTGATGCCGCCGCCGGTCGAGCCAGCGCACGAGGCAAAGCAGCCGAGGAAGATCATCAGCACCGGCGCGAACGAGGGCCAGAGGCTGTAGTCGGTGGACGCATAGCCGGTGGTGGTGGCCATCGACACCACATGGAAGGCCGCCATGCGCAATGCCTCGGGATAGCCCGGGTAGATGCGCTGCGCGGCCAGCAGCAGGCTGATGAGGCCGATGGAGGCGACGAGCACGACGACATAGGCGCGGACTTCCACATCGCGCACCAGCGAAGCGAGCGACTTTGCGCGCCAGGCAATGAAGTAGCGCGCAAAACTGATGCCCGACAGCGCCATGAAGACGATGGCGACCGACTCCAGCAGCGGCGAGTTCCAGAAGCCGAAGCTCGCATCATGCGACGAGAAGCCGCCCAGGCCCATGGTGGTGCACATGTGCATGAAGGCGTCGGGCCAGCTCATGCCGGCCCAGCGGTAGGCCAGGAAGCAGGCCAGCGACAGCGCAAAGTACACGCCCCACAGACCGCGCGCCGTCTCGGCGATGCGCGGCGTGAGCTTGGTGTCTTTCATCGGGCCGGGCGTCTCGGCCTTGTAGATCTGCACGCCACCCAGGCCCAGCAGCGGCAGGATGGCCACCACCAGCAGCATGATGCCCAGGCCGCCGATGAACTGCATGAAGCAGCGCCAGACATTGACCGAAATGGGCAGCGCATCGAGCCCCGACAGCGCCGTCGCGCCGGTGGCCGTGAGGGCGCTCATGGCCTCGAAGTAGGCCACCGACCATCGGATGCCCGGGATGGTCAGCACCAGCGGCACGGCGGCAAAGGCCGGCAGCACGATCCAGACCAGGTTCACCAGCAGGAAACCGTCCTTGGGCTGCAGCTCGCGGCGGTGGTGGCGCGAGACGAGCCAGAGAACCCATGCCGATACAGCGGTAGCCAGCAGTGCGCCGACCCAGACCCGCTCCAGCGTGGCATCGTCCGACATGAAAGACCAGGCCAGCGGCACGAGGAACGCCAGCGAGAAGCCGCCGAGCACGCGCGCGAAAACGGCCAGGACGGGGTAGAGGCTGTGCATGGCTAGAAGAAGGTCGCGCTGACCTGGAACAGCCGCTCCACCTCACGCACCAGCCGCTTGTGGGGTATGAAGATGACGAGGTGGTCGTCCGGTTCAATCACCGTGTCGTGGTGCGGCATGAGGACCTGGCCCCCCTCACCTTCGCCGCCTTCGCCGCCGCCACGCACGATGGCACCGATGCGGGCACCTGCCGGAAGCGCGATCTGGTCCACCCGCCTGCCGACCAGCCGCGAGGTCTTGGCATCGCCACGCGCCACGCCCTCCAGCGCCTCGGCTGCGCCCCTGCGCAGGCTGTGCACCGCCACCACGTCGCCGCGCCGCACATGGGCCAGCAGCTCGCCGATCACCGTCTGGGCGGGCGACACCGCGATGTCAATGGTGCTGCCCTGCATCATCTCGGCATAGGCGCGGCGGTTGATGAGCGCCAGCACGCGCCGCGCGCCCAGGCGCTTGGCCAGCATGGCCGACAGGATGTTGTCCTCGTCGTCGCTGGTCAGCGCCAGGAAGAGGTCCAGTCCGCCGACGTTCTCGTCGGTCAGCAGGTCTTCGTCGGTGCCGTCGCCGCGCAGCACCAGCGTGTCGGTGGGAAGCTGGGTTGCCAGGTATTCGCAGCGCGTCTTGTCCTGCTCGATGAGCTTGACCTGGCACTGGTTCTCCAGCCGCCGCGCCAGCCGCAGGCCGACCTTGCCGCCGCCGGCAATCATGACCCGGCGCACCGGCTGGTCGGTGTTGTGGATGGCGGAGAGCACCTGGCGGATGACTTCCTTGCCGGCCAGCAGGAAGACCTCGTCCCCGGCCAGGATGCGGGTGTCGGCCTCGCAGGCGACTTCCGCATCCTGCCGGTAGACGGCAACCACCCGCATCGGTGCCTGCGGGAACAGCTCGCCGAACTCGCCGATGGTGTGGTTCACCAGCGCGCTGCCGGCCTGGGCCCGCACGGCGATGAGGTGCACCCGGCCCCGGGAGAACTCCAGCACCTGCAGCGCTTCCGGGTAGTCGATGAGCTGCTGGATGTAGCGCATGACCGACTCTTCGGGGCAGATCACATGGTCCACCGCGAAGCCGCCCTTGCCCAGCAGCGGGTTGTCGCCGAGGAACTCGGGTGAGCGCAGCCGTGCGATGGTGGTGGGAATGTTGAACTGGTCGTGCGCGACCTTGCAGGCCACCAGGTTGGTTTCGTCCAGCGCGGCGCAGGCGATCAGCATGTCGGCATCTTCGGCGCCCGCGCGCTGCAGGACCGCAGAATGAATGCCGTTGCCGGCGACGCCGCGCAGGTCGAGCCGGTCTTCCAGCTCGCGCAGGCGCGGCGCATCGGTGTCGATGATGGTGATGTCGTTCTGCTCCGACACCAGGCTCTCGGCAACGCTCTCGCCGACGCGGCCCGCCCCCAGAATGATGATTCTCATGATGTTGCCGTGGGACCCCCGGGCGCCGGAAGGCACCCGCAGGCAGCCATCATAACGAGCGCTGGATCAGTATCTTCTGCACGTCCGACGTGCCTTCGTAAATCTGGCAGACGCGCACATCGCGGTAGATCCGCTCGACCGGGAAGTCCCGCACATAGCCGTAGCCGCCCAGCGTCTGGATGGCGGCGCTGCAGACCTGCTCGGCCATCTCGGTGGCAAACAGCTTGGCCATGGCAGCTTCCTTCAGGCACGGGCGGCCGGCGTCGCGCAGGCTGGCGGCATGCCAGGTGAGCTGGCGCGCGGCCTCGATCTTCATGGCGCACTCGGCCAGGCGGAAGCCCACGGCCTGGTGGTTGAAGATCGGCTGGCCGAAGCTCTCGCGTTCCTTCGCATAGGCGACCGCCACGTCGAAGGCGCTGCGCGCCATGCCGATCGCCTGGGAGGCGATGCCGATGCGCCCGCCTTCCAGCCCGCCCAGCGCAATGCGGTAGCCTTCGCCTTCGCTGCCGATCAGGTTTTCAGCCGGGATGCGGCAGTCGTCAAACCTGATCTGCGCCGTGTCGCTGGAATGCTGGCCGAGCTTGTCTTCCAGGCTCGCGACCATGTAGCCTGGCGCATCGGTGGGCACGATGAAGGCGCTCATGCCCTTCTTGCCGGCGCCCTTGTCGGTCACGGCGATGACGATGGCCACGTCGCCGTATTTGCCGCTGGTGATGAACTGCTTGACGCCATTGAGCACGTAGCTGTCTCCGTCCCGCCGGGCCGTGGTCTTGAGCGCCGATGCATCGCTGCCCACATGCGGCTCGGTCAGGCAGAAAGCGCCCAGCATTTGCCCCTGCGCCAGCGGCACGAGCCACTGCTTCTTCTGCGCCGCGTTGCCGTAGCGCATGAGGATGGCATTGACCGGGCAGTTGGTCACGCTGATGGCGGTACTGGTGCCGCCATCGCCGGCCGCGATTTCTTCCAGCACCAGCGAGAGCGTGACGTAGTCAAGGTTGGCGCCGCCGAACTCCTCGGGCACACAGATGCCGTAGGCGCCGAGTTCCGCCAGGCCCTTGTGCGCGTCTTTGGGGAAATGGTGCTCCGTGTCCCACTTCGCGGCGTTGGGCCAGAGCTGTTCCTGCGCATAGGCGCGGACGGCGTCGCGCACCATTTCCTGGTCTTGGGTCAGCAGCACGGGGGCACCCTGTTCAGACCAGCTCGACGGCCAGCGCCGTGCCTTCGCCGCCGCCAATGCACAGCGTGGCGATGCCCTTCTTCAGGCCGCGCGCCTTGAGCGCGTGGATCAGCGTGACGATGATGCGGGCGCCGCTGGCGCCAATCGGGTGGCCCAGCGCGCAGGCGCCGCCGTTGACGTTGACGATGTCGTGGCTGATGCCCAGCTCTTCCATCGCCGCCATGGGCACGACGGCAAAAGCCTCATTCACTTCCCACAGGTCCACGTCTTTCACCGTCCAGCCGATCTTCTTGAGCAGCTTGTTGACGGCGCCGACCGGTGCCGTGGTGAACCACTCGGGTGCCTGTGCAAAGGTGGCGTGGCCGACGATGCGGGCGATGGGCTTTGCACCCAGGGCTGAAGCGGTGGATTCGCGCGACAGCACCAGCGCAGCGGCCCCGTCGTTGATGGACGAGCTGGAGGCGGCGGTGATGGTGCCGTCCTTGCGGAAGGCGGGCTTGAGCGTGGCGATCTTGTCGAGCTTGACCTTGCCCGGGCCCTCGTCAATGCTGATCACCGTCTCGCCGCTGCGGCCCTTGACGGTGATGGGCGTGATCTCTGCCTGGAACGCGCCGGACTCGGTGGCCGCCTTGGCGCGCTTGACGCTGGCGGTGGCGAAGGCGTCCTGCGCCTCGCGGGTGAATTTGTACTTGTCGGCGCACTGCTCGCCGAAGGTGCCCATGGCGCGGCCGGGTTCGTAGGCGTCTTCCAGGCCGTCGAGCATCATGTGGTCATAGATGCGGTCGTGGCCGATGCGCACGCCGCTGCGGCCCTTGAGCATCAGGTGCGGCGCATTGGTCATGCTCTCCATGCCGCCCGAGACCATGACGTCGCGGCTGCCGGCGACCAGTTGGTCATAGGCCAGCATGGTGGCTTCCATGCCCGAGCCGCACATCTTGGACAGTGTGACCGCGCCGGTGCTGGCGGGCAGCCCGCCCTTGAAGCCGGCCTGGCGTGCCGGCGCCTGGCCCTGGCCTGCCATCAGGCAGTTGCCGAACAGGACTTCGTCAACTTTTTCGGGGGCAATGCCGGCACGCTCCACGGCGGCCTTGATGGCGGCGCCGCCGAGGTCGTGGGCGGCCAGGGAAGTGAAGTCGCCCTGGAAGCCGCCCATGGGGGTGCGGGCTGCGCCGAGGATGACGATGGAATCAGACATGGTTTGCTCCTTGGGAAGTCTGGATGAGGGTGTGGGTCAGTGACTGGGTGAACTGCGAGCCGCGCTCTTCCTCGGCCACGCGCAGGATGTATTTCTGGAACTGGGGGTCTTCCCCGCGCAGCAGGAGGGGCAGCGCATTGAAAAAGTTCTCGCGCCGGCACCACTCGCGCATGAAGTCGTCCCAGCTGTTCCAGCGGCGTCTTTCAAGCTCGCTCATGTTCTGCGTCCAGGCGACGATGTAGGCGCGCTCGAACAGCGAGATCAGCATGTCGTAGATGACCAGGATGCGTTCGTTCTGCTCGGGGGTCGGGTTGTCCAGCGGCTCGTTGGTGCGCAGCCGCAGGTCGGCGTTCTGCAGCACGATCTTGAGGAAGTCGTTGTAGGCGTCAGACAGCAGCTGGTAGGCCTCTTCCTCCTCGTTGTCGCGCTCCTTGCGCTCGCCCCAGATGAAAAAGGCGATCGCAAAGGGCAGGCCCAGCGCCGTGACGACGAAGCTGGCAAGCTCCCAGGCGTCGCGGTTCATCCTGCAATCCCCGCCGCCATGCCGGACTCCCCGCTGTGCTGGGCGATGAAGCGCTTGTCGCGCTCATAGGGAAACACGTCATGCACATGGCCGGCCTGGATGCGCTCCTTGTGGGCCTGCCAGAAAGCGGCGTCCAGCAGGTCACTGTGGTGCTTCATGAACACCTCGCGCACCGCGTCATTGCCCAGCAGGAAGGGGCCGAAGGTCTCGGGGAAGACATCCTTGGGGCCGACGCTGTACCAGACCTCGCCGCTCATTTCCTCTTCCTCGTTGCGCGGCGCGGGCACGCGGCGGAAGTTGCAGTCGGTGATGTATTCGATCTCGTCGTAGTCGTAGAACACGACCTTGCCGTGGCGCGTGATGCCGAAGTTCTTCCACAGCATGTCGCCGGGGAAGATGTTGGCGGCCACGAGGTCCTTGATGGCATTGCCGTATTCAATGACGCCGCGCTCGACCTGCTCCTGCGCGCGCTCGTCGTCCTTGCCGGCGTCAAAGGCTTCCTGCAGGTAGATGTTCAGCGGGATCATGCGCCGCTCGATGTACAGGTGCTTGATGATGACTTCGGTATTGCCGTCGCCGTCGCGGTCACTGATCTCGAGCTGGCTGGGCGCGAACTTCTCGATCTCGGCAATCAGTTCATCGTCGAAGCGGTCCCGCGGGAAGGCGACCTCGCTGTATTCCAGGGTGTCGGCCATGCGGCCGACGCGGTCATGCTGCTTCACCAGCAGGTACTTGCCCTTGATCTGCTCGCGCGTCGTGTCTTTCTGCGGCGGGTAGTAGTCCTTGATGACCTTGAACACATAGGGAAACGACGGCAGGTCGAACACCAGCATGACCATGCCCTTGATGCCCGGTGCAATGCGGAACTTGTCGGACGAATGGCGCTGGTGGTAGAGGAAGTCGCGGTAAAACAGCGTCTTGCCCTGCTTGGCCAGGCCGAGCGCGTTGTAGATTTCGGCGCGCGGCTTGCGCGGCATCATGCTGCGCAGGAACTGCACATAGGCCGACGGGATTTCCATGTCGACCATGAAGTAGGCGCGCGCAAAGCTGAACAGGATGAGCAGGTCGTCCTCGCCGAAGAGCGCGGCGTCGATCACCAGCTTGCCCTGCCGGTTATGCAGGACCGGAAGCGCGAACGGGATCTCGTTGAAGCCGTTGATGATCTTGCCGACCACATAGGCGCCCTTGTTCCGGTAGAACAGGCTGGACAGCACCTGGATCTGGAAGTTGGCGCGCAGCTTGACCTGGTAGAGCCGGCTGCTCATGGCTTCCAGCACATAGCCGGCGTCGCGCTCCAGGTTGTCGAATTCACGGCGCAGGTCGAAGTGGCGGATGACTTCGACCAGGGTCTCCTGCAGCGTCTCGCGCGTCGGGTACCAGGCGACATAGGTGGGCCGTGCCGTCGGTTCGTCGTTCTCGATGTACTCGGTGCTGACGGCCGGGCGCACGAAGATGAAGTCGTTGTGGAAGTGCGTGCGGTGCAGGATCTTGGTCGTCACCGAATTGAAGAAGGTTTCGGCCAGCTCCGGCTGGTAGTGGTTGACCAGCAGTCCGATGTAATGGAGCTTGACCTGCTGCCAGATGTCCATCGGCTGGTCGCCTGCCTTGAACTCGCGCTCCAGCCGGGTGGAGCATTCGCGCACCCGCAGGTCGTAGAACTCGATTCGCTCGCGCTGGGCACGCTGCTGGCCATGCCAGTCGGCCGTCTCGAAGCGGTGCTTGGCGCGCGACGACTCGGTGCGGAACAGCCGGTAGTGGCGGTTGAAGCCGTCCATCATCGCCTTGGCGATGTCATAGGCAAGGCTGGAGTCAAGGCGCTGGGGAAACATGGCCTGGCCTGGTGTGCGCTGTTACTTGCGGGCGTCGATCACGCCTTCGATCGCGGCGCGGTAAAGCGGCTCGATGGCGTCGGTGCTGCTCACCGTCATCTGCAGGTCCTGCAGCAGGCCGTCATGCACGCCAAAGGCCCATCCGTGTACCGACACCTTCTGGCCCTTGGCCCAGGCGTCCGCCATGACAGTGCTGACGCAGACGTTGACCACCTGCTCGATGACGTTGAGTTCGCACAGGGCGTCCGCCCGCTCGCCGTCAGGCAATGCGTCGAGGATGTGGCTGTGCCGGTCGCGCACGTCCTGGATGTGGCGGATCCAGTTGTCGGCCAGGCCGATGCGGGTGCCACGCAATGCTGCCTGCACGCCGCCGCAACCGTAGTGGCCCACCACCATGATGTGCTCGACCTTGAGCATCTCGACGGCAAACTGGATGGCCGAGAGCGCGTTGAGGTCGGAATGCACGACGATGTTGGCCACATTGCGGTGCACGAACACCTCGCCCGGCTCAAGGCCGGTGATCTGGTTGGCCGGCACCCGGCTGTCGGAGCAGCCGATCCACATGTATTTGGGCGTCTGCTGCTTGACCAGGCCGGTGAAGAAGCCGGGGCGTTCGCGCTCCATCCGCTCGGCCCAGGCGCGGTTGTGGGTGAAGAGGTCGGTGATGTTGGATGTGGTCATGGCTCTTATTTTGCCTGCCTTGCCGCAGGGCCTACATGGTTTCCGCGAACAGCTCCCTGCCGATCAGCATCCGGCGGATTTCGCTGGTGCCGGCGCCGATTTCGTAGAGCTTGGCATCGCGCCACAGGCGGCCCAGCGGGTATTCGTTGATGTAGCCGTTGCCGCCGTAAATCTGGATGCCTTCGCCGGCCATCCAGGTGGCCTTCTCGGCGCACCAGAGGATGACCGATGCGCAGTCCTTGCGCACCTGACGCACATGCTCGGTGCCCAGCATGTCGAGGTTCTTGGCCACGGTGTAGGCAAACGAGCGGCCGGCCTGCAGCACGGTGTACATGTCGGCCACCTTGCCCTGGATCAGCTGGAACTCGCCAATGCTCTGGCCGAACTGCTTGCGGTCGTGGATGTAGGGAACGATGTTGTCCATGACGGACTGCATGATGCCCAGCGGCCCACCGGTCAGCACGGCGCGCTCGTAGTCCAGGCCGCTCATCAGCACCTTTGCGCCGCCGTTCAGGGCGCCAAGCACGTTAGCCAGCGGCACCTCAACGTCCTGGAACACCAGCTCGCCGGTATGGCTGCCGCGCATGCCCAGCTTGTCGAGCTTCTGGGCAATGCTGAAGCCCTTCATGCCCTTTTCGATCAGGAATGCCGTCACGCCCCGCGCGCCCAGCTCCGGCTCCGTTTTCGCATAGACGACCAGCGTGTCGGCGTCGGGGCCGTTGGTGATCCAGAACTTGCTGCCGTTGAGCAGGTAGTAGCCGCCCTTGTCCTCAGCCTTGAGCTTCATGCTGATGACGTCGCTGCCGGCACCCGGCTCGCTCATGGCGAGCGCGCCCACATGCTCGCCGCTGATGAGTTTGGGCAGGTACTTTTTGCGCTGTGCCTCGCTGCCGTTGCGCTTGATCTGGTTGACGCACAGGTTGCTGTGTGCGCCGTAGGACAGGCCCACCGAGGCAGATGCGCGCGAGATTTCCTCCATGGCAATCATGTGGGCCAGGTAGCCCATGCCGGCGCCGCCGTACTCCTCGCCCACGGTGATGCCCAGCACGCCGAGATCGCCCATCTTGCGCCACAGGTCCATCGGGAACTGGTCGCTGCGGTCGATCTCTGCCGCACGGGGCGCGATCTCGGCTTGCGCAAATTCACGCACCGCGTCGCGCAGCGCGTCAATGTCTTCACCGAGCTGGAAATTCAGGCCTGGCATGTTCATGGTGTTGTCTCCTCGGGAACCTGGTATGTCTTCAATAAGTCTTGGGCACGCGCACGAGTGTCTGCTGCATGACGGCGCACAGGCTCTGCTTGCCGTTGGCGTCCAGATGCACCACCTCGGCCGTGGTGACGATGATGCGCTTGCCGGCTTTCGTCACATGCCCGGTGGCGCGCAGCTCGCCGCCCTGGAAGGCGGCGAGGAAATTGATCTTGTACTCGACCGTTGTGACTTCCATGCCTTCGGGCGCGACGGTCAGCGAAGCATAGCCCCCGGCGATGTCGGCGAGCGCACCCATGGCGCCGCCGTGAAAGCCGCCCTGCTGCTGGGTGACCTTGTCGGAGTAAGGCAGCGCAACCTCGCACAGGCCGGGCTCCACCCGCTCCAGGCGGGCGCCCAGGTGCTTCATCATTCCCTGGCGCACAAAGCTCTGCTCTATTCGCGCGTAAAGCCCGGTCATGGTCATCATGCAACCTTCTTTTCGTTTTTCTGCAGCAGGCTGCGCGCTTCCTTCTCATGCGCCTTGACCTCCTCCAGGTTGGCCTGCAGGTCGGCCATCTGCTCTTCAAGCTGCTTGCGGTGGTCGGCCAGCACGACGAGGAACTTGCGCAGCTGGGGGCCGGTGTCGCGCGGGCTGTCGTACATGTCGATCAGCTCCTTCGCCTCGGTCAGGCTCAGGCCCAGGCGCTTGGCGCGAAGCGTGAGCTTGAGCCGGGTGCGGTCGCGCGCCGTATAGACGCGGTTGCGCCCACCCGGGCCGGAGCGCTCGGGCTGCAACAGGCCCATGTCCTCATAAAAGCGCATGGCGCGCGTGGTCAGGTCGAATTCCCTGGCGAGGTCGCTGATGGTGAAGGTGGTAGCCATAAGTTCAAATCAACCCATGTGACTGCATCATGCGGTTCGCCCGCCTACAATGAAGCGATGTCATTGACGTTTACGTAAACGTCAATTATGAACCAGAATTCCACTGCATGAACGCTCTCGAACTCCAGCTGCACTACCCTTTTGGCGAGACCCTGCCCGAGCCCGGGCAGGCGGTGGAAGTGGCGCCCGGCGTCAAGTGGATCCGCATGTCGCTGCCCTTCGTGCTGAACCACATCAACCTCTGGCTGCTGCGCGACAGCATTGAAGGCCGCGAGGGTTGGACCGCCGTGGACTGCTGCATCACCCATGATGCGTCGAAGCAGCAATGGGAACAGGTCATCGCCAACGAGCTGGACGGGCTGCCCATCCTGCGGGTGCTGGTCACCCACATGCATCCGGACCATGTCGGCATGGCGCACTGGCTGTGTGCGCGCTTTGAGGCGCCGCTGTGGATGAGCTCCACCGACTACCACGCTGCGAGGCTCGCCACCCAGACCACCACCGGCTTTGGCGGGGAAGGCGCCGCGAAGTTCTTTGCCTCGCACGGGCTCAATGACGCGGATTCGTACGAGAAGATCCGCAACCGCGCCAACTACTACCCGAGCCTGGTGCCGGAGGTGCCGCGCACCTTCCACCGCCTGATGGACGGCTATGTGGTGCGCATCGGCGGGCGCGAATGGAGGTGCATCAGCGGCTACGGCCATGCCCCCGAACACATGGCGCTTTTTGCGGCGGACATCAAGGTGCTGATCGGCGGCGACATGATGCTGCCGCGGATCTCGACGAATGTCAGCGTGTATGAAGTCGAGCCGGAGGCGGATTCACTGCGCCTGTTCCTGGAGTCCATCGACAGGTTCAGGGCCCTGCCCGAAGACACGCTGACGCTGCCCTCGCACGGCAAGCCGTTCACCGGCCTGTACACCCGTATCGGCCAGCTGCATGACCACCACCGCGACAGGCTGGCCGAAGTCATGGAGGCCTGCGCTGAAAAGCCCTGCAGCGGCGCCGACATCCTGCCCATCATGTTCAAGCGCGAGCTTGACCTGCACCAGACGACCTTTGCCATGGGCGAGGCCGTGGCACACCTGCATGCGCTGTGGTTTGAAGGAAAGCTGCGCCGGCGGCTGGATGCCGACGGCGTTTTTCGCTTCAGCGTGCACTGAAGCGCGGGCATACGCCCCTCAGTTCAGGCTGCCTTGATCCTTGCGGCCAGCAGGGCCGACACATAGCCGTGCAGCCAGTCGAAGTTGATGGGCTTGGGGCGCAGCATCGCGTCCTCCGGCAGACCGCCGCGGCGCGCAATGTCTTCGGGCGGCATCCCCGTGACCACCAGGACCTGCATGGTCCTGAGCTGATGGCGGCCCTTGAGCATGCGCAGCATCTCGATCCCGTCCACTTCCGGCATCTTCAGGTCGGTGATCAGCAGGTCCGGCTGCAGGCTGGCGACG
This sequence comes from Pseudomonadota bacterium, assembly GCA_040385105.1. Classification (GTDB taxonomy): domain Bacteria; phylum Pseudomonadota; class Gammaproteobacteria; order Burkholderiales; family Burkholderiaceae_C; genus JACMQX01. The sequence goes on along the minus strand of JAZKHY010000028.1, from coordinate 32,063 downwards.
TCCATCAGCGCTTCCAGCGCAGACTGCGCCAGCGTGCAGTCCACCGGCAAGTCCCACTCCTCGAAATGCGCACGGTAGAGCTCGCGGATGCTCTCGTCATCCTCCACCACCAGCACCTGCAGGCGCTGCTGCGGCGCCGGCAGAAGGTGGATGGAGTTGGGGCTGAAGCGCTGCAGGTAGGCATTCACCGAACGCAACGAGATCCGCCGGTGCCCGCCCTGGGTTTTCCAGGCTTCGATTTCGCCTTTTTCGACAAGGGCCTGCACAGTGGCGACCGACAGGCCCAGCAGCTTTGCCGCATAGCTCGTGCCGCAATAGTCATCAGTGGCAAGCGATTCGGTTGCCGAGTCCACGGGTCTGAGATGCCGAGCCATAGTGTTTGAGCCTGTCTGACGTGTTGAGGGTTGTACGCAACGACCTGATCGATAGATTCGATGAATTTTTTTGTCAATTTTATCAATTTATCGCTTGCTGTCCAGCCGGCAAACTTTTGGTGACGAGTTTTACATCGCCTCAATTAATTCCAAAATTCCAATTTACAGATTGAAACTAGTTCCAAAAGGATAAGAAAATCGACTAATCCCTAAATTTGACGAAATCAATTTTGAAATCTATATTTCATCAACTTTTGCAGAAAACTTCTTTTTAGCAAATTAAAGGAGATGAAAATGGAACAGCTGAAAATCGGTCTTCTCGTGATGGTTCACATGGCCCTGGTCGCCTGTGGCGGCGGAGGTGGCGGACAGGTTGTCAACTCCACGCCGGCAGCATTGCCGGCAAGCGCCGGGACAGGCGCCGGTACGACGGCGATCCAGGGGCATTTCGACAGGCTCAATGAAGTTCGCCAGGCCATGGGCCTGAACCCCCTCGCATGGAGCGACTCCCTGGCTGCGGCAGCGCAGGGCCATGCCGACTTCCAGCGGGTCAATCAACTTCAGGCGCACGGCCAGGTGCCCGGCATGCAAGGCTTCACCGCCACCGGCTACGGCGATCGCGCCAGGCTGGCCGGCTTCACCGGCTCGCTCGTGGGTGAGGTCATCGTGGGCGGGAACGCCCAGACCGCCGCAGACGGCAGCGCGCTGATGGACGCCCTGCTCACGGCCCCAGGCCACCGTTTCGTCCTGCTCGGCATGGAGTTCACCGACGCCGGCATCGGCGCGCTGCCGCTCACCACCAATGTCGGACAGCGCGGCACGCCCTGGGTGGCCCCGGACCGGGTGGTAGCCTACCCCTACAACGGCCAGACCGGCGTGCCGACAGCCTTCGCGCCGGCCTCCGAATCACCGAACCCGCTGCCGGATGTCGCGTTGACCGGGATGCCGCTGAGCGTGCATGCCGGCATGTTCGCCAGCTTTGTGGCCAACAGCATCCAGCTCACGAACAACCGCACGGGCGCCGACGTGGCCCTGCTGCCTGCCGAAACCCTGGGCCAGAATCGCGGGGCGTTCGTGTTCTTCCCGCGTGAGCGCCTGGAAGCCGGCACCAGCTACACCTTCCGTGTGGATCTGGTCATTGCCGGCAAGACCAGGACCGTTACCAGCACTTTCACTACGGGCAGCAACTGAAACGCAGGCTTCAGGCTGCAGGTGAAGGCGCCGCAGATCAGGCGTCGCCACCCAGTGTGAAATAGAAAGTCGCGCCCTGCTCCGGGACCGCATCGGCCCACACCCTGCCAAGGTGGCGCGTCACGATGCGGTTGACAGTGGCCAGGCCGATGCCGGTCCCCGGGAAGTCGGTACCTTTGTGCAGCCGCTGGAACACACCGAACAGCTTGTCGGCGTAAGCCATGTCAAAACCGGCGCCGTTGTCCCGCACGAAGAACACCGCACCGGCCGGCAGCCGCCCGACCGATATCTCGGCATCGGGCTTGCGCGAGGTGAACTTCCAGGCGTTGCCCAGCAGGTTTTCCAGCACGATGCGGATCAGCCGCGGGTCGCCCTGGGCCACCAGTCCGTCCTGCACCTGGGCCCAGACGCTGCGTGAGATATCCTGGGCCTGCAGCTGGGCCAGGATATCTCGCGCCAGGGCGCTGATATCCACCTGCGCATTCAGGACATTGGCCCGCGACACCTGGGCCAGCGACAGCAGGTCTTCGATCAGCTCGCCCATCTGGGCCACGCCCGACTGGATGCGCGCCAGGTAGTGCGCTGCCTTGGTCTCGGGCGCCTGCTCGCCAAGCTGGCGCCCGAGCAGCCGGCTGAATCCGTCAATCGCGCTGAGCGGGGAGCGCAGGTCGTGCGACACCGAATAGGAAAATGCCTCCAGCTCCTCATTGGACTGGCGCAATGCCTTCTGCTGCCGCGTCAATTCCGCAGTACGTTCTGCCACCTTGTTCTCCAGGCTGGCGTTGAGTTCGGTGACCTGCTCGAACAGCCGCGCGTTCTCGATGGCGATCGAGGCGAGCTGCGCCATTTCCACCGCCACATACTCGTCCTGCAGCGTGAACTCGCCTTCGAACTTGTCAGTCAGTTGCATGACGCCGATGTTTTCACCGGTCCGGCTGACCAGCGGCACGGCCAGCCAGCCCCGCATCGCCGGGTGACGGGCCGCCGCCGCGCCGAATCCGCGCCAGCGCGGATGGGCCTCGAGCTGCTCCTGGGACAGGCGCATCGGGCGATTGGTTTCGCAGACCATGGCGTAGATACCCGTGCCGTCGGGCTCTTCCATGTAGTCCCTGTAGGGGGCGTATTTTTCAGACAGCGACACGGCGCTGATCGACTGGGCCCAGTTGTTGCCCACCGTCAGGCTGACGATGCCCTGGTGCGCCCGGATCACCGCGCGCGCCTGCTCGACAACCTCCTGCAGCGTGCCGTGCAATGTCTGGTGCAGCACGATGGCGGCAGACGCATCTGCCGCGCGCTGCAGCGTGAACAGGTACTCCTGCACATCCTTCTCGGCCTGGACACGCTTGCTGATGTCGTGGGCGACCACGAAGCGCGCTTCCAGCCCGCCATAGGCGATCGGCCGCGAAACAACCTCCGCCCACAGAAGGGACCCGTCCCTGCGGCAATGAAGCCACGATTCCGGCTCGCCCATCGGCCCGGAGAGCCGGTGGTGAAGCCGTACACGCTCGCTGGCGGGCCGGATGTCGTCAAGCGTCATCGACAGGAACTCCTCGCGCGAGTACCCGTACTGCCGTACCGCCGCATCATTGACCGCAATGAAGCGCGTGGTCTGCACATCGAACACCCACATCGGCAAGGGCCCCTGCTCGAACAGTGCGGTGTAGCGCTGCTCGCTCTGCTCGAGCGCAGCCCGCGCATGCTCATGGCTTGTGACATCGGCGAACACCACAAGGGCACCGGCAATCCCGGTCTCGCCCTTCATCGGCCGGTAGCTCGCGCGCAGCACCCGGCCTTCCGGCGTATGGGCGTTGCGGATGACGAGGTCAAGCTGCGTGCCGCTTTCGCCGCGCAGTGCCCGGTACAGCGGCAGGTCACGCCAGTCGCAGACTTCGTCGCAGCCCGGCCGGTAGAGGCCGTAGCGCTGCGGCCACTCCTCGGGCGGGACAGGCTTGTCATCGAGCCCGAGAATCCGCACAGCCGCCTCGTTGCGCAGCAGGATGGCACCTGCAGCATCAACAGCCATCAGCCCTTCCTGCATGCTGTTGATGACCGTCTCAAGGGTGCTGTAGGCCTGCCTGCTGTGACCCAGCTCGGTTTCAAGCTCCTTCTGGCGCTGCTGCAGCGAATCGGCCATCAGGTTGAAGCCGGCTGCGATGCGGATGAACTCGCCCGACGAGCGCAGCGGCTGCAGCGGGATGCGCGCCTCCAGGTTGCCGCGCTTGAGGCGGCGCGCAGCAACCATGATCTGCATCGCAGGGGCCACGATGGCGCGGCGGCCGATGAGCCAGGCCACATACCCGCCCACCAGCGCAGCCAGCCCCAGAACCAGGAGCTGCACCACCAGCCGGTCCTGTATGCCGGCAAGCGCCTGCTCCTGCGCCGGGCCGGGGAGCTTCAGGGCCAGCGCCTGCGCGTGCCTTGCATCCCACACCACCGCAATGACGGCCAGCAAAAGCAGCGGCAGGATGGCCATGACGACCAGGGTAACCAGACGTGCCCGCAAGCTGATACGCATCTTTGCGACCCCTGTCATCAAACGCCGCCCGGGCGATGCAGGACGCCCGGGCCGGCATGAAAGCGTGTGGCGGTCAGCCGGCGGTGGGGCGTGATTCGTTCACCGAGAGCCAGTAGGTCTGCAAATGCTGGAGCTTTTCGGTGAACTCGCCGAAATCGACCGACTTGCGCACGAAGCTGTTGGCGCCCTCCCGGTAGCTGGCGATGATGTCCTCCTCCTCGCTGGACGAGGTGAGGATGACTACCGGGATGAAGGAAGTGCGGGGGTCGCTGCGCACACGCTGGAGCACTTCCAGCCCGGACAGGCGCGGAAGCTTCAGGTCCAGCAGCACCAGCTTGGGCTGGTTGCGCGTGTCCCGGCCGGCAAACGCGCCCTGCCCGAACAGGTAGTCAAGCGCCTCCACGCCGTCACGCGCCACGGCGATGTTGTCCGCCAGGCCGTTTTCGCGCAGGGTCAGCGTCGTCAACTCCAGGTGGTCCGGATTGTCTTCAACCAGAAGAATCGTGTTGTCGTTCATGATGTGCAGTATCCCGTCCCAACGGTTCAGCGCCGCTCCTTGATGCCCAGGTTCATGTTGCCACAGTGCCCGGTTATTGTCGAATGGTACTCCTGTCCCGGCGTCGGGTAACTACCACCGGGGTACTGCATCATCCCTGAGCTGGCCGCGCAGCTCGGCGAAGTCGGGCACCACGGTGCGCACGGTGTCCCAGAACCGCGGGCTGTGGTCCATCACGCGCAGGTGGCTCAACTCGTGGGCCACCACATAGTCGATGACGGATTGACGGAAATGAATCAGCCGCCAGTTCAGCCGTATCGAGCCGTCGGCACTGGCGCTGCCCCACCGGGTGTCGGCGCTGCTCAGGCTCAGCTTGCGCCATTGCACGCCAAGAATGGGGGCGAAATGGTCAAGCCGCTCCGTGAACACCCGCCTGGCCTGGCGCATGAGCCATGCCTGCACCGCGTCGCGGATCTGGGCCGGCGCCGCGCTATGCGGCAGGCCGACATGCAGCGTGAGCCGCGGCACGCCCGCAAGTGTGAGGTTTTCTGCGCCCTCGTTGGTGTTCAGGACGGCGCCCACCGCGTCAAAGGCGTGGCGCGGGTCAAGCACCACGATCACCTGCTCGCCCAGGAACGGCAGGATGGTGCCGTCCTTCCACTCAATGCGCGCCGACTCCATGCGCTCGCGCCGCTCACGCGCCTCGCCGAGCTTGCGGACGATCCAGCCGGCCTTCTCGCGCAGGGCCGCGTCCACCTCATACAGCGGCACCCATTTGGGGGCGCTGACCACCAGACCCTCGGGCCCCACCACAAAGCCGATGGTGCGCCGCTTGCCACGCCGGAATTCATAGGCCACCAGGGAGTCGCCGAGCAAGGCCTCGCGGTTGGCGCGCGGGTGCCGGAATGCGGCGGGGGACAGCACGTTTGAAAGGGATTCGGCCGGAGGGCCGGAAGGCCGGCTGGCCCCTGCAGGCGGGCTCGCGGGCGCTGCGGCGGGAACTGGCGCGATGGCGGGAGCAGGTGGTGGCGGCGGGTCGAACAGGTCGAGGGTGAACTGGAGGAGCCGCTGCATGACCGGAGTTTACCGATATGCGTCCGGATCGAGGCGGCGCATTTCGGCTTCGATCCATGCCTCGACCTCGCGCATGAGTTCCTCCGGCTGCCGGCCCTCGCTGGGGATGGGCTTGCCGATGGACACGTCCACCACCCCCGGCCGCTTGATGAAGGCCTTGCGCGGCCAGACCTTCGCGGACGTGACCGCGATGGGGATGACCGGCGCGCCGGTCTCGACAGCCAGTCGCGTGCCGCCCGTCTTGTAGACGCCCTTCTGGCCGCGCGGGATGCGCGTGCCTTCCGGGAACATGATGACCCAGATGCCTTGCGCCAGCAGCCGCTTGCCCTGCGCCACGACCTTGTTGAAGGCTTGCGCGCGCAGGCCCCGGTCGATGTGGATCATGTCCATGCGCCCCATGGCCCAGCCGAAGAACGGCACGTAGATCAGCTCCTTCTTGAAGACGTAGGCCAGCGGGTGCGGCATGATCGTCGGCATCAGGAAGGTCTCAAACGTGGACTGGTGCTTGACCAGCAGGATGGCCGGGCTGGTCTTGCCGGTAGGAAGGTTCTCCATGCCGGACAGCCGCACCTCGATGCCCAGCAGCGTGCGTGCGCCGTCGATCTGCCAGCCCAGCCAGCGCGCGGCCTTCCAGTACATCTGTTCACCGTTGGACCAGATCGAGGCCGTCACCATCCAGATGCCCCACGGGACGACGGTGACGAGCATCAGCAGGGCATGCAGGAGGGAGCGGATCAGGTTCATCGGCGTCAGGGGGCTGGGGCGGGCTTGATCCGCGCCTCGCTGGTGAGAAGGAAGTCGGCAAAGGAGGCCAGGTCCTGGTGGACCTGGGTTCCGGGCGGGAAATCGGCCGGCAGGGGCTTGCCGGCAAACTGCGCGCCCTTTCCGGTAAAGACGAAATGCGGGTCGCATCCCACGGCCGCGCCTGCCTGCAGGTCGCGCAGGCTGTCGCCGACGGTGGGCACACCCTTGAGGTCCACACCCATGCGCTCGCCGATCTGCTCGAACAGGCCGGCCTGCGGCTTGCGGCAATGGCAGCCGTCTTCCGGCGTGTGGGGGCAATAGAACACCGCATCCACGCGCCCGCCGGCGGCGGCCAGCGCCTTGTGCATCTTGCTGTGGATGGCATTGAGCGACACCACGTCAAACAGGCCGCGGCCCAGGCCCGACTGGTTGGAGGCAATGACGACGTGCCAGCCCGCATGGTTGAGCCGCGCGATGGCCTCCAGCGCGCCCGGCAGCGCGACCCATTCCTCGGGCGACTTGATGAACTCGTCGCTGTCAACGTTGATCGTGCCGTCGCGGTCGAGGATGACGAGTTTCATGAGTGCAGGGCCTGCTTTTCCGGATGTGCGGTTGTGGTTGGCTATGCCGCGAGGCGCGACAGGTCTGCCACGCGGTTCATGGCGGCATGCAGCGTCGCCAGCAGGCCCAGGCGGTTGAGCCGTACGTCTGCTGCCTCGACGTTGACCATGACATCGTCAAAGAAGGCATCCACCGGCCCGCGCAGCACCGCCAGGGTCTGCAGCGACGCGGTGTAGTCGCCGGCGTCGAACTGGGCCTGCGCCTCGGGCTCGACTCTCTGCATGACTTCGTAGAGCGTCTTTTCGGCCAGCTCGGTCAGCAGGACCTCGCTGACGTGGGCATGGGCCTCGGGCGCCTTCTTCAGGATGTTGCCGATGCGCTTGTTGGCCGCCGCCAGCGCCGGCGCCTCAGGCAGCGAGGCGAAGGCGCGCACTGCTGCCAGGCGCATGGGAATGGTGGACCAGGTTCCCAGTTTCTGCGCATAGATGGCCGCATCAACTTCGGCCGCCGAGTAACCGCCATCCCTGAGGTAGCCCTTGAGGCGCTCGACCAGGAATTCGTCCAGCTCGGTGGCGCGGTCCTGCAGCAGGCCCGGCGCGAACGCACCGAAGGCCAGTCTCGTCAGTTCATGGAAATGCAGGGCCAGCCTGCCTTCGACCAGCATGCGTGCGACGCCCAGCGCATGGCGGCGCAGCGCGAAAGGATCCTTGTCGCCGGTGGGCAGGTTGCCGATGCCGAACATGCCCGCCAGGGTTTCCAGCTTGTCGGCCAGCGCAACCACGATGCCAACCGGGTTGCGCGGCAGTGCATCGCCGGCAAAGCGCGGCTTGTAGTGGTCTTCGATGGCGAAGGCGATGTCTTCAGACAGGCCATCGTGGCGCGCATAGTAGCCGCCCATGATGCCCTGCAGCTCGGGGAACTCGCCGACCATGTCGGTCACCAGATCGGCCTTGGCCAGCTGCGCCGCCGTGTCTGCCGCCTCCGCAAGCGCGTCGCCGCCCAGTTGCTGGCCGATGGCGCGCGCGATGGCGCGCACGCGCTCCACACGCTCGCCCTGTGTGCCGAGCTTGTTGTGATACACCACCTTGGCCAGGCCCGCGACGCGCGACTCCAGCGTCTTCCTGCGGTCCTGGTCAAAAAAGAATTTCGCGTCGGCCAGGCGCGGGCGCACCACCCGCTCGTTGCCGCCGATGACCGCGCTCGCATCGTCAGGACTGATGTTGCTGACCACGAGGAACCTGTTGGTCAGCCGGCCCTGCGCATCGAGCAGCGGGAAGTACTTCTGGTTGGCCTTCATCGTGAGGATGAGGCATTCCTGCGGGACTTCCAGGAACTCCTTCTCGAACTCGCAGATGAGCACGCTGGGGCGCTCGACCAGCGCAGTGACTTCGTCAAGCAGGGCGTCGTCTTCCACCGGCTTTGCGCCATTGCCGGCCTTCGCAGCCGCATCGGCAAGCTGCGCGGCAATCATGGCCTTGCGCTCGGCAAAACCTGCGATCACGGCACCGTCTTTCTCCAGCGTTGCGGCATAGCTGTCGGCATTTTCCAGAACGACAGGTGACACGGCGGCTTCAAAGCGGTGGCCTTGCGTTGAGTTGCCGGCCTTCAGCCCCAGCGCCTCGACCGGCACGACGTCGCTGCCATGCAACGCCACCAGCGAATGGGCCGGCCGCACGAAGCTCACGCTGCTCCAGCCGGGCAGTTCACAGCCGCTTTCCAGCTGGTAGCTCATGACCTTGGGGATCGGGAGTTTCGCGATGCTCTCGGCCAGTGCTTTCTGCAGGCCTTCGGCCAGCGTCGCGCCCTTGACGGTGCTGTCGTAGAACAGCGCCTCGGCCCTGCCGTCGGGTGCGCGCTTGAGGCCGGGCACGGCTGACGCATCGGCACCCAGTGCCTGCAGCTTTTTCAGCAGGGCAGGTGTCGCGTTGCCGGACGCATCCAGCCCCACGCTCACCGGCATCAGCTTCTGCGAGACAGCCTTGTCGGCCGCGCTGGCACTGACAGCCGTGACATGCGCGGCCAGCCGGCGCGGCGAGGCAAAGCTCGCGAGTTTCGAGCCCTCTGCCGTCAGGCCCTGCACCTTGAGCTGCTCGAACAGCGCGCCCGCGAAGGCGTCGCCCAGTTTGCGCAATGCCTTGGGCGGCAGCTCTTCCACAAACAATTCAACAAGAAGGTTCTGCGTGGTCATGTTTTATGCGGCCTTCTTCGTCATCTGGTCCACCCACTCGCGCGGCGCCATCGGGAAGCCCAGCCGCTCGCGGCTGTCGTAGTAGCTCTGCGCCACCGCCCGGGCCAGGTTGCGGATGCGGCCGATGTAGGCGGCGCGCTCGGTCACGCTGATGGCGCCGCGGGCGTCCAGCAGGTTGAAGCTGTGTGCGGCCTTGAGCACCTGCTCGTAGGCCGGCAGGGCAAGCTGCTGCTCCATCAGGTATTTCGCCTGCTTCTCATGCGCGTTGAAGGCGGTAAAGAGGAAGTCGGCATCGCTGTGCTCGAAGTTGTAGGCCGACTGCTCCTTCTCGTTCTGGAGGTACACGTCGCCATAGCTCATGGTGTCGGTCCACTTGAGGTTGTAGACGTTGTCCACGCCCTGCAAATACATGGCCAGGCGCTCCAGGCCGTAGGTGATTTCGCCGGTGACCGGCTTGCAGTCAATGCCGCCGACCTGCTGGAAGTAGGTGAATTGCGTGACTTCCATGCCGTTGAGCCAGACTTCCCAGCCCAGGCCCCAGGCGCCGAGCGTGGGGTTCTCCCAGTCGTCCTCGACAAAGCGGATGTCGTTCTTCTTCAGGTCAAAGCCCAGGGCTTCGAGCGAGCCGAGGTACAGCTCCAGGATGTTGGACGGTGCGGGCTTCAGGACCACCTGGTACTGGTAGTAGTGCTGCAGGCGGTTCGGGTTCTCGCCGTAGCGGCCGTCCTTGGGGCGACGGCTAGGCTGCACGTAGGCGGCTTTCCAGGGCTCGGGGCCGAGCGCGCGCAGGAAGGTGGCGGTGTGCGAGGTGCCGGCGCCGACTTCCATGTCGTAAGGCTGCAGGAGCGCGCAGCCCTGTTTGTCCCAGTAGGACTGCAAGGTCAGGATGATCTGCTGAAAGGTGAGCATAGATTGGTTTGGCAGGCAGCCGCAGGACCGTCCTGCTGGAAAGCAAAGGCGGGCCATGACCCGCGTAAACCCTTGATTTTACGGGCCATTCGCGCGCGCCTTTGTGGTTTAACCTTGGCGGGCGAGGAGAACCCTGATGTCCGCACAACAACTGGTCCTGAGCCTGGTGCTTGCCACCATGGTTTTTTCGGTGGCGCTGGAGCTGAAGCTGGCCGACTTCCAGCGCGTCGCGCAGACGCCCCGGGCGGTGATCTGCGGGCTGATTCCGCAATTCATCCTGCTGCCGGTGGGCACCTGGGTTGCCACGATGCTGCTGGACCTGCCGCCCAATGTGGAGGCGGCGATGATCCTGGTCGCGTCATGCCCGGGCGGGTCGCTGAGCAATGTGGTGACGCATTTCGGCCGGGGCAACACCGCCCTGTCGGTCAGCGTGTCGGCCGTGGCCGCGCTGATGGCGCTGGTGCTGACGCCCCTGAACTTCAGCTGGATGGTGTCGGCCAACCCGGTCACCGCGGGCTGGCTGCGCACCCTGGACATCGACGCTTCCGCCATCTGGGTCAGCCTGCTGGTGCTGCTGGCCATCCCGATGACACTGGGGCTGCTGTTTGCGCACAAGCTGCCAGAGCTGACTGCAAGGATCCAGAAGCCGCTGGGCAACTTCTCGCTGATGGCGCTGCTGGCATTCATTGTCCTGGGGTTGATCAAGGAGCGGCAGTTGCTCACCCTCGGCTTGCTGCCGATGCTGCTCATCGTGGTGCTGCACAACGCCTTCGGCCTGTTCTGCGGCTGGGCCGCCAGCGTCGCCCTAGGCGTGAGCGAGCGCGACCGGCGCGCCGTGATGATCGAGGGCGGCATGCAGAACTCGGGCCTCGCCCTGGGCATCATTGCTGTGCAGTTCAACAGCGACCTGGGCATGGTGATCGTGGCCAGCCTCTGGGGCATGTGGCACATCGTCTCGGGCATGAGCCTGGCCCTGCTCTGGCGGCGCAAGGATGCGCGCCTTGCGCACACCTGAACTCCGGCTATTCAGCCGCCTGGCACGCTGCGCCGCCGCGCCAGCCAGGCCAGGGCCAAGGCCAGCAGCCCAATACCCCACAGCGGCCATACACCAAAGCGTGATGCCCACCAGGCAAACGGCGTGATGCCGTAACGGCCTTCAACCTCGCCCACCAGCACGCCGCGCGTATGGCGCGGCAGCGCGTGCGTGACGCGTCCCCGCCGGTCAATGATGACAGTGGCTCCTGTGTTGGTGGCCCGGATCATCGGCCTGTCGAACTCCAGCGCACGCATGCGCGAGATCAGCAGGTGCTGGTCGATGGCCACCGAGTCGCCGAACCACCCGATGTTGCTCAGGTTCACGAGGATGGTGGGCGCGGCCTGCGCATCGGCAAAGCCCGCCGCGATCTCCTCGCCGAAGAGATCCTCATAGCAGATGTTGGGCGCAAGGCGCTGGCCTTGCCAGTCGAACGATGGCTGGCCCAAACCACCGCGATTGAAGTCGCCCAGCGGGATGTTCATGAGTTCGGTGAACCAGCGGAACAGCGGCGGGATGAATTCACCGAAGGGCACCAGGTGGTGCTTGCTGTAGACGTAGGGGGCGGCGAGTCCCGGCCTGAGGCCGATGGCCGAGTTGGAATAGCCCTGCTTGAAGTCACCCAGCGGGATCCCCACGAGCAGGGCCTGGCGGCCTGTGGCGAAGCGCGCTTCCAGCGCGGCCACATAGCCTTCCGGCAACTGCTGCGGCAGCAGCGGGATGGCCGTTTCCGGTGCAACGACAAGGTCCCCGCCTGCAGCGAGGATCTGCTCGCGGTACCAGCCCAGGGCCAGCGGTATGCCGGAGCCGGGCTGGAACTTCTCGTCCTGCGGGATGTTGCCCTGCAACAGCGTGACCTTGAGGCGGCCGGCGCTCTGCGGGTCGTGCGCCAGCGCTGTGATGCAGCCATTGCCCAGGCACAGCGACCCGACGGCCAGCCATCCCCACAGGGCGGCCAGTACAGCGCCGCCTGCCAGACGTGCCCGCCAGGCCAACGGACGCGAGACCAGCTGGGCCAGCGCCATTGCCGAGAAGGCCGCAAATGCCGTGATGCCCCAGACACCCACCTGCGGCGCCAGGCCGGCCAGCGGGCCGTCCACATGCGCATAGCCCGCAGCGCCCCAGGGGAAACCTGTGAACCAGACCGCCCGCATCAGCTCTTCGAGAAGCCAGAGGGCAGCAAACAGCGCAGCACGGCCTGTGGCGCTGGAAGGTGCAAGCCAGACGAAGGCCGCGCTGGCGGCGGCGCAGTACAGCGAGAGGAATGCGGCCAGCCCCACAATTGCCAGCACCGCCAGCGCAGGGTTCAGGCCGCCATAGGTGTGCAGCGAGATGAAGAGCCACCACCAGGTCGCAGCCAGCCATGCCGTGCCGAATGCCAGGCCCAGCCAGGCCGCATGGCGCGGGGAAGCGCTGGCATCGCGAAGCGTCGTGAGTAGCCAGGCCAGCACGCCGAGCGACAGCAGCTGCAGCCACCACAGTGGCCGCCCGCTCCAGGGTTCGGCAATCGAGAGTGCGTGCGCCAGACCCGCCAGCAGCGCGATGGCAAGCTGGGCAGGCAGGCGCATCAGCCGGTCGGGTCTTTGTCGGCCACGGGCGAAACGCGGAACCACTTCACCGCGCCGCCCTTCGTGTGCAGCACGATGAAGTTCAGCCCGGCCAGCACGTAGCTTTCGCCCCGCTTGGGCACATGGCCCATCTCGTGGGCGACGAGGCCGCCGATGGTGTCGAACTGGTTCTCGTCGTCGCTGCGCGCCAGGGTCACGCCGAAAGCTTCGTTGACGCGTTCGATGGAGGTGTCGCCGCTCACGCGGTAGGTGTGGTCGGCCAGGCCGAAGATGTCGCCTTCGTCTTCGGCGATGTCGAATTCGTCCTCGATCTCGCCGACGATCTGTTCGAGCACGTCCTCGATGGTGATGAGGCCCGCCACGCGGCCGAACTCGTCGATCACGATGGCCAGGTGGTTGCGGTTGCCGCGGAAGTCGCGCAGCAGGTCGTTCAGGCCCTTGCTCTCCGGCACGAAGACGGCGGGACGCAACAGGGCGCGGATGTTGAGCTCCGGCGCGCGCTGCAGCTTGAGCAGGTCCTTGGCCATCAGGATACCGATGATGTTCTCCCGCTCGCCCTCGAACACCGGGAAGCGCGAGTGCGCCGTGTCGATCACCAGGTGCAGGAGTTCGTCGAACGGCGCATCGATGTTGATCAGGTCCATGCGCGGCGCCGCGACCATGACGTCACCCGCCGTCATGTCGGCCATGCGGATCACGCCTTCGAGCATGACGCGCGACTCGGCGCCGATGACCTGGTTGTCTTCGGCATCGACGAGGGTTTCGATCAGTTCATCCTTCGAGTCCGGCCCGGGGTGGATGAACTCGGCTACTTTCTGGAGAAAGGTGCGCTTGTCTTCCTTTTCGGAAGTGCGCGCAGGGTGCGGGTCTGACACGGCCTTGGGTGTGCAGGACATGCGGTTGTTGCGAAGCCTCAAGGATAGCGGATTGCCGTGACACGGCACAGCCGCGACCCGGGGCGGCTTCAGGGTGAGGATTTCTGGCGTGCCTCACGCACGCCGCGGCGCACTTCCTGCACGCCCGAAAGAAAGTCCCAGAACTGCTTGGCCTGGACTTTCAGGCGGTAGTCCACCTCGGCGAACTGGTCCTCCACCATCTCGCTGACGCGGCTGTCCAGCGTGGCGGCGGGCAGCTTGAGGTAAGCCTCGCTCTCGGAGCCGTCACGCTCGACCACGGCGCCGGCGTTGCGGGCAATCTTGAGCATGGCGGTGTTCTCGCTCAGCGCATGGATGAACATCATGGAGACGCCTTCGTTGCGTGCATGCATGACGGCGCGGTCAAACAGGCGGGCGCCATAGCCCCGGCCCCGCGCATGGCTGAGGACGGACACGCCAAACTCCGCGCAGGACTTGCACGATGGGTCCACCGAGAACGCCAGGTGGGCCATGGCAATGAGCTCCAGGCGCCGGTTGTAGATGCCGAAGATGTCGTCGCGGTCAAAGTCCAGGCCCTCGACATAGCGCTTGACCTGCTCGTCGCTCGCGGCGTAGCCAAAGCGCAGGTAGCGGTCGTGGTCCTGCAGCGCCAGTAGGTGGCCGGCAATGCGTTCGCGGTGCGACGGGCCCAGCGAGCGGATCGGCACCATGACCGGCGAACGGGGCGGCTCGCCGTCAAGTTCGGGGCGGCTGGAAGGCGGGCGCAACAGATCCCGCCCGCCTTCCAGCGAAGCCTGAATCAGTGCTTTGGGTTGAACCATGGCATCAATATAAGGGTAATCCTAGTGACTCCAGTTTAAAGATGACGCAAGTGATCACTCACACTGGCACCGCCGTTGTGGCCTTCACGCGATCGAGCACAAAACTTGTTTTGCAATCTTCCACGCTGGGGTGCTTGAGCAGGGTGTCCATGATGAAACGGCTGTAATGCGCCATGTCCTGCACAACGACCCGCAGCAGGTAGTCCATCTCTCCTGTCAACGCCGCACACTCCACGACCTCGGGCCAGGTCTGCACGCTGGCGCGGAACAGGTCCATCGGGTTGCGCTTGTGGCTTTCGGTGTGCTTTTCGAGCCGGACGTTCAGGTACGCGGTGAGCCCGAGTCCGACGGATTCCGGCCTGACGAGCGCCACATAGCGGTCGATCACGCCTGTGCCTTCCAGCCGCTTGACCCGGCGCAACACCGCGCTGGGCGACAGGCTCACCTGTTCGGCGATCTGGTCATAGGTGGCCCGGCCGTCAGCCTGAAGGCTGCGGAGAATGAGTTTGTCCAGCTTGTCGAGTGCTTCCATGCACAGAATTTTGCAGTTTTCCTGCGCATGGAACAAGCATTGAGCGCGACATTGCAGAAATAATGACGTCTTGCGCCGATACAGTCCTGTCAAACCCCCGGAGACGCCATGAACGCACCTGTGCCGCAACAAGCCCTGAAATCAGCCACCACCTGGGACAACCCGATGGGGACCGACGGCTTCGAGTTCATCGAGTACGCAGCGCCGGACCCCAAGGCCATGGGCGAGGTGTTCGAGCGCATGGGCTTCAAGCCCATTGCGAAGCACCGCCACAAGGACGTGACGCTGTACCGCCAGGGCGGGATCAACTTCATCATCAATGCCGAGCCCGACAGCTTCGCCCAGCGCTTTGCGCGCCTGCATGGCCCGAGCGTCTGCGCCATTGCCTTCCGCGTGAAGGATGCCAAGCTGGCCTATGAGCGCGCCATTTCGCTGGGCGCCTGGGGCTACGCCAACACGGCGGGGCCGGGTGAGCTGAACATTCCCGCCATCAAGGGCATCGGCGATTCCATCATCTATTTCATCGACCGCTGGCGTGGCAAGAATGGCGCGAAGGACGGCGAGATCGGCAACATCGGTTTCTTCGACGTGGACTTTGAGCCGCTGCCCGGTGCCGAACTCAACCCTGCCGGCCATGGCCTGACGTATATCGACCACCTGACGCACAACGTGCACCGCGGCCGCATGGACGAATGGGCCGGCTTCTATGAGCGGCTGTTCAACTTCCGTGAAGTCCGCTACTTCGACATTGAAGGCCAGGCCACCGGCGTCAAGAGCAAGGCCATGACCAGCCCCTGCGGCAAGATCCGCATCCCGATCAACGAGGAAGGCAACGAGAAGTCCGGCCAGATCCAGGAGTACCTGGACCGCTACCACGGCGAGGGCATCCAGCACATTGCCATGGGATCGACCAACCTGTATGACACGGTCGACGCATTGCAGATGAGCGGCGTGACGCTGCTGAACACCAGCGAGACCTATTACGAGCTGCTGGAAAAGCGCATCCCCGGCCATGGCGAGGACACGGGTGCGCTGCAGGCGCGCAATATCCTGGTGGACGGCAAGCCGGGCGAGTTGTTGCTGCAGATCTTCAGCGAGAACCAGCTCGGGCCGATCTTCTTCGAGTTCATCCAGCGCAAGGGCAACGAAGGCTTTGGCGAGGGAAATTTCAAGGCGCTGTTCGAGACCATGGAACTGGACCAGATGCGCCGCGGTGTGCTGGACACCCCCGAGGCGTGATGGCTGTCGAACCGGTCGTCTACGGCGCCAGCGAGCGGCCCCCGCGCGGCGACTATTCGCGCGCGGGGCCTGACTACACCTGCCCGCAAAACTACGGAAGTTATACGGCAGCGGACCACGACACCTACAGGCGCCTCTATGAACGCCAGGCCGCGCTGCTGCCCGGCCGCGCCAGCGACGAGTTCATCAGGATGCTGCCCTCCCTGGGCGTGAAAGACCGCATCCCGAGGTTTGAGGAGATCAACGAACGGCTGCACAGGGCCACGGGCTGGGAAATCGTCACCGTGCCGGGGCTGATCCCCGAAGTGCCGTTCTTCACCCTGCTGGCCAACCGCAAGTTCCCGGTGACGGACTGGATCCGCACGCCCGAGGAATTTGACTACATCGTCGAGCCCGATGTCTTCCACGACCTGTTCGGTCATGTCCCGCTGCTGTTCAATCCGGTTTTTGCCGATTACGTCCAGCGCTATGGCCAGGGCGGCCTGAAAGCCCACGCGCTGGGGGCCTGCGAGCAGCTCAGCCGGCTGTACTGGTACACCATCGAGTTCGGGCTGATCCGCCAGGAAGACGGGCTGCGTGCCTACGGGGCCGGCATCCTGAGCTCATCAGGCGAACTGGAGTACGCCGTCCGCAGCCCTGAGCCCCGGCGCCTGCCGCTTGAGCTGGAACGCACCATGCGCACACGCTACAAAATCGACAGCTTCCAGCAGACCTACTTTGTCATCGACAGCTTCCAGCAACTGTTCGACATGACGGAACCGGACTTTGCACCGGTATACGAAAAAGTCATGCTTATGACTGAACTGGCGCCGGACGCGGCGCCAGCGGCGACCGCATCGTAGCGGGCTTTCGGCACTGATACAACAGTGCCTGGATGCGTTGGGGAATCAGGCGAGACAGGTGTTTCCCCTATGTGCTTCCTCCTACAAAATGAGGATGCGTGTTTTCCCCGCTCCCCCTACCATGCAGTCCAGCGAAATCGAACTTCCACTCTCCCTGCCGCGACACATCAAGGTGTTGATGGTGCTCGACGTGGTTGAGTCGGTTCGCCTCATGGAACAGGACGAAGATGACTTTGTCAGGCGGTGGCAGGAACTGGTTGCGCAGGTCGAGCAGCGGCTGCTGCCGCTGCATGGCGGGCGCCTGGTCAAGAGCCTGGGGGACGGCCTGATGCTGGAGTTCTCGAACGCCCAGGGTTGCGTGAAGGCCGCGCTCGCGTTGCAGCAACTGAGCGACCTGGCAAACGAAGGCCGGAGCATTGAGCGCCAGATGCACCTGCGTATGGGCGCGCACCGCGCCGAATTCGTGACCGACAAGCACGACATCTACGGCTCCGACGTCAACCTCACTGCGCGAATAGCCACGCTGGCAGGGCCGCGCGAATTCGTCGTGTCGTCCCAGATGCGCGATGACCTGACAGCGGGGCTCGATGCGGACATTGAAGACCTCGGCGAGTGCCACCTGAAACATGTGAAGGAACCCTTGCGGGCTTACCGTATCGGTCAGGCCGGCCTGAAGCCGGTGATCCACAGAACGCCCGGCTCGGCGCCGGACCTCCGTCCTACCATCGCCGTGATTCCCTTCGCAGCGCGCAACAACGAGCCGGAAGAACTGATGATCGGCGAACTGATTGCCGATGGCATCATCGCCCAGCTTTCACGCAGCGCCGACCTGCGGGTGATCTCCCGCCTGTCGACCACGTCGTTGCGCGGCCGCCGCGAATCGATGGCAGAAGCAGAGTCAGTGCTGGGCGCGACTTTCGTGCTCTCAGGCAGCTATGTGGCCAGCTCCGGCAGGATTCTTGTCATGGCCGAGCTGGCGGATGCGCGCGGCAACGACATCATCTGGGCCGAACGGGTGTCAGGCAGCACGCTTGATCTGCTGGAAGCGCAAAGCGAGATCGTGCACCGTATCGCCTCCGCAGCGAGTAAGGCACTTGTCAACTCCGAAGTGGAACAGTCGCTGGTGCAGCCACTGCCGCGCCTGGACAGCGGCTCGTTGCTGCTGGGCGGAATCTCATTGATGCATCGCTCTTCGCCGCGCGACTTTGACCGTAGCCGACAGGTACTGGAGGCGCTGCTGGAGCGGCACAACCGGATCGCCACTCCGCGCGCCTGGCTGGCCAAGTGGTACACCATGCGTGTCATCCGTGGCATGAGTGATGAGCCGGGAAAGGACACCCAGCGCGCACTTGAACAGACACGCAGGGCGCTGGATATATCGCCTGACAATGCCTTGTCGCTCGCGATTGAAGGCTATGCAAGGTGCCAGTTGCTCGGGCAGGCGGACCTTGCACAAAGCTGCATCGACCGTGCCATCGAACTGAATCCCAATGAGCCGCTCGGCTGGCTGTACAAGAGCGTGTGGTCCGCGATGTGGGGCTCCGCAGTGGACGGCGTCGCCGAGGCCGAGCATGCGGCCCAGCTTTCGCCGATTGACCCCCTGCGCTACTTCTTCGATGTAATTCTGGCTTCTGCGCAGACGATCAATGGTGACAATGAAAAGGCAGAGGAATTTGCCAAACGCTCGCTACGGTCAAACCGCCACCACCAGCCGGCCCTGAGAGTCCTGCTTCAGGCCCAGACTGAAAGCGGCAAACTGGGCGAAGCGCGCGAGACCTTGAAAAGCCTCCTCGAAGAGGTACCCCATCTGACCGTTTCCAACTACCTGTCCATGGGGAGCTCCGAGAGCATGACGCGACGGCGCTTTGCCGAAGTCCTGCGGAAGTTGGGCGTTCCTGAATTCTGATTCAACTCAAAGAAGGCGAAAAACATGTCGATTCTCAGCGTGTTCGGGGGTGGTACCGGAGGAGGTACCGGCGGTGGCACAGGCGGCGGAACGGGTGGCGGTACAGGCGGAGGCACGGGAGGGGGCACCGGCGGCGGCACGGGTGAACTGGGCGGGCTCGTCGCGCCGTGGAGTCCGGCACTGGCCGCCGCGTTGACCCAAAGCCGTGCATCGCTCGTGGGCCCCTTTCAGGGCGCCACGATCCGCGCCGATTTGCCGGAACCCCTGGACAAGCCGGAGCGACTCGCGGCCTGGGACGTTGCTCCACGCATGCAGATCTGCGAACTGGAACTGTTCTCCGGCGTGCGGTTTGACATCAACCAGGCGCGGGACTCGGTATCACTTGGCTTCGTCGACCTGGACCGCAAACCACTCAAGAATGCTGACCTCGTCACGCTTGTGCGCCCAACCGAAAAAGTGTTCAAGCAACAACTTGAACTGGTCTCCAACTACGCCCAGCTCAGGGAGGACCGGGGCAATGAGGTTCTCACGCAGATGGTTCCCCAGGTTCCCTTCTGGGCGTCGGTCATCGGGCTGCAGGCGCATCGGCACAAGTACACGCTGGAACTGGCTGCGCTTGCGTTGTCATTTGCCTCGCATGTGGAAATGAGGCTGAAGCACGCGTTTGCCTGCCCGCGCCCGGTGGAACTCTCTCCCCAGATCCAGCCCATGATCCCGACACCGGGGCATTCAAGCTGGCCCAGCGGGCATGCAACAGAAGCGTTCGTCACGGCCACATTGCTTCAGGCATTGCTCCAGGCGGCAGGCCGCCACGGCGACAGATATGAAGAACAACTGCAGCGCCAGGCTGCGCGCATCGCGGTCAATCGCACCGTCGCCGGCCTGCATTTCCCTGTGGACAGTGCCGTCGGCAGATTGCTGGGTACGGCGATCGGGGAGTTCCTGGTGGCCCGCTGCGCCGGCAATCCCAAGTTGCCACAGCGTGGGTTCAATGGCCCGAAGTTCCAGACTCCGAAAGGCCATGTGATGGATTTCGACCTGCGTGTATCCATGGCAGACAACGAAAGCGGCTACTACCAGCTGCTGCCGGGCACCAACAATGTTGTCGCATCACCTTTGCTGGCCTTCATGTGGGACAAGGCCGTCAAGGAATGCCAGGCGCTGAAGTGAGGATTGCCAGATGAAATGGACTGAGCTTCCAAAAGGACGTTTTACGGGTATTGACTGGTCGGCACCGGGGGCAACGGCGGGCTTCGATCCTTACCTGATCTGGGCTGAAGCCGACCGTTTTGCCGGGTACGGGAAGCACCCGTTCAAATGGCTGTCGCTGATCATTGAACTGACACCTCACACCAGCGTTGCCCAGCTTGAAGCGGCCTCGTCGAAAAAATGGTTGCATGTTCCACCTGCCTACACCTCGCGCGACGCGCCAGCCGGGTTACGGTTTTGCACGGCACGGGTGAGGCGCGAGTTTTTTGACCAGATCCGTCCGGGCGGCAAATTGCACAAGCTGGTCAGGCGCTTTGAGCTCGGCATGTCCCAGGCCGAAGGTGCGGACGACCCCACCGGCGCCGGCGAGCGTCCGTATGCACCGGTCGGCGAAAAGCTCAAAGGCAAGGTGCTTGGACTCGTCGATGGCGGGCTGGCATTCGCCAATGCAAATTTCCTCAACAACGGCCGGGCGCGCGTGCGGTATTTCTGGCGGCAGGACCAGAAAGGCAAGGGCGCGTCACCCGAAGCCATTGGCTATGGACATGAGTTGACGGCCAAAGTCATCGACCAGGCTTTGGCCGCCAACACTTTCCACGGCCTGGTGGATGAGGGTGCGGTGTACCGCCATTTTGATCTTGGCATCGAGATGGACAAGCTCGTGAACCACGGGACTCACGTGATGGACTTGCTTGGCGGCCCGCGTGTACTCTTGGCACAATTGAGCGGAGGCGATGCGCCGCCCTCATGGGCTTTGGCTGACGACGATGCCAGCCGGGCGCCCCTCGTCATGGTCCAGATCGACTGGCATACCGTGCTCGACACGTCGGGCGGATCGATGAACGTTCACCTGCTCGACGGGTTGATGTACATCCTCTCCCGCTGCGACGCGACGGCACGCACGACCATCAACCTGAGTTGGGGAACGCTTGCCGGGCCACATGACGGCACGTCCGTGCTTGAGGCCGCCATGGACCAGCTGATCGAACTGCAATCTCCGCGCCTCCAGATAGTCGTCGCTGCCGGCAACGGCTACCAGGACCGGACACATGCCAATGCGACTCTGGTACGGGATGAAAGCGTTGTACTGCATTGGCAGGCACCGCCAGACGACAAGTCACAGAACTTCCTGGAACTGTGGATCGAGGAAAACCGGGACGGACTGGAAATCCAGATCACGCCTCCAGGACGCCCCCCTTTGCCGGCCCTGAAATTCGGCCAATCCGGGATCTGGACTGGCGATGGTGGCAAGCCACTTTGCGCCCTGATCTATCCCACGTCGGTCGCAACGGGAACGCGCGGAACCTGCGCGCTCGTGGCTGTGGCCGCCACATTCAGCGAAAAACGGGACGTCGCAACAGCGCCAAGCGGTTCGTGGCAAGTGAAGCTGACCAACCGGAACTCAGCGGCGCTGACGGTCGACGCCTACATTGAACGGGATGGCGAAATCATCGGGGTCCGTACGGGCGCACGCCAGTCGCATTTCGAAGACAGGTGGTACGACACCAGCGGCAACCCCGATGCCTTCGTGGACCATCCGGACAATCCGTCGCCGATCAGGCGCAGCGGTATCTTCAACAGCATCGCCACAGGCAAGAAAGTCCTGACCACTGGCGGCGTCCGGTACAGCGACAACAGCTGGGCCAGGTATTCGCCACGCCGGCCCGACCCTGACGACGCCCGTCGCGAACGGCCCGGCGTCGTCAAGGTACCGGACACGCAGGCCGTGAGCGATGCAAGCAATGCCGATACTGGTGTCGGGGCTGCCGGCTCGCGTAGCGGCGCCTGGGTACGCCTGGCTGGCACCAGCGCCGCGGCCCCTCAGATCGCCCGCAAAGTGCTGAACGCCATGTAGGCGGAACCTACCAGCGCGACGGCAGCTTGTTGATGAGGGTGACCTGCTTGACACCCAGCTTGATGTAGCCGCCCTTCTCAAGCTCCTTGAGGATCCGGCTCACCATCTCGCGCGACGCGCCGATACGGCTGGCGATGTCCTGGTGGGTAATCGGCCTGATCACCACGGGTTTGCCTTCGGCTGCCGCGCCCTGGTGGCCCTCCAGAAGGCTGATGACGCGGCCATAGACGTCCAGCAAGGCCATGCTGCGTGCGGTTTCGGTCGCGGCGCGCGCGCGCCCTATGACGTGGGCCACGAGGTCAAGCGCGAATTCGGGTTCTTCTGCAAGGTGGTCCCGCACCGCAAGCCTTGTGACGGCGGCACAGACGCAGGGCTCCAGCGTCATGACCGATGCCGAGCGGGGCCCGCCGTCGAGGGACATCTCGCCGAAATAGTCGCCCGCCTGGATGGTTCCGTAGGTGATCTCGCGGCCGTCAGCGTCTGTGGCAAATACCTTGACCTGCCCCTTGAGCAGGACGAAGAGCAGGTCGCCCATTTCGCCTTCATTGATGATGACGATGTTCTTCGCATAACTCCGGATGGCCCCCCTGAGGGCGAGCGCGCGCAGAGCCGGCGTCAGGGCGTCAAGAAGCTTCTCATGGGCTAGGGAGGTACGGGGCGCGTTCATGGCATGGAGTTTTGGCATGCACTCTAGCATGCCGCATGCCACATTGCCCGGGACTAGTGAACCTGGTCGTCGTACAGCTCGGCCGGCGCCACCGGTGGCAGCATGGCGACCCGGCTGACCAGTTCGCGCACGCCACTGGACCGGGTCTTGGCGCAAAGGCTGCGTACATGCGTGCGGACTGTCGATACGGCCACGTTCATCTGCGCCGCGATTGCCGGCGTGGGGCAGCCCTGGCACAGAATGCCAAGCACATGCTCTTCTGTCACCGTCAGCCCATAGCTTCGGGCAAAAAAGCCCAGCATGAGCGAGTCATGAATCGTCGCGCGGGCAAAAACCAGTGCCGCCCGCGTCGGCGTGCCAGGCCCGCCCTTGAGCGGAACCACCGCCAGTGACAGCGAGCCGCCTTCGACCGCCAGGTTGATGAGGCTGCGTTTGCCTTCCGCCACTCGGGCCAGCGCACAGAGCAAGGTCTTGCCGTTGTCGGAACTGCTGTCAGATGGAAGGTTCCCGCCAGCCTCCAGAAGCCCGGCGCGGGACAGCTCACGGCGCGCAACCTGGTTGATGTCCAGGGTCTTGCCCTCCAGCGTCAGTACCATCACGCCACAGGCGAGCTCATCGACGACCAGCGCCATAAGGTCGGGCGCGCCCGCCGCTGGCTTGCCGCCACGTACACGCGGGCCCTCCTCAAGGAAACCGGTTTCTAGCAATGCGTCCATGATCCCGCCACTCCAGATTTGTTACGTCTTGTAAGGTTAAAGACGCGGCAAAGGTTTTTGGGGGAAATAGTGCCTGCGATTCCTGTGAGTAATTCACCAAGGCGCGGGTTCAACCGCTCGAGGCAGCTGGCTCTAGGACCATTCGCGCAGCATGGCCTGCGTCTGCGTCCAGAACCGGCGAAGTTGCAGGAGTTGATTCGCGGCATCGGGCGGGACGCTGGCCGCCTTGGCCACCTCTTCAAGGCTGCCGCAAAGCTTCTGGATGGCAACGGCGCCCACGTTGCTTGCGGCGCCCTTGAGGGCATGCGCAGCGCGCGAGAGGGCCTCGGCATCGTTTGCCGCGATCGCCGAGGCAATATCCTCCACACGCTGCGGGGCGTCGCTGAGGAACAGGCCGACCACTTCGCGCGTCATGGATTGATCTTCGTCATCGAATTCCTTGAATTCACTCAGGCGGCTGAAGTCCATCAACGCTTCCGGAGTCGCTTCCTCATCCTGGCCAGGCGCTGCTGGTGCCGCGGTAGCCACGGCCGGGCCGCCTGCTGGAAGTTGCGCGCCGTGCTGGCCTGCCTCCGCGGTCAGGCGGGCGCTTGTCCATTTCTCCAGCGTCAACGCAAGCGAGGCCACATGCAGGGGCTTGGTGAGGTAGTCGTCCATGCCGGCCGCTTCGCAGCGCGCCTTGTCCTCGGCCGAGGCTGCTGCCGTCAAGGCGATGATGGGCGGCGATTCAGCTCCAAATGCCGCATGGATCTGCTGTGTGGCCTGGAGCCCGTCGACATCCGGCATGTTGACGTCCATCAGGATGGCGCCGAACCGGGGGCCGTGCGCCATGGAATGCGCCACGGCCTGGACAGCCTCACGGCCGTCAACAGCGGTGTGGATGTCATAGCCGAGCTTGAGCAGCATGGCACACGCCACCTTGAGGTTGACCGCATTGTCGTCCGCCACGAGGATGGTCACGTGTTTCTTGACGTCAGTGGTCACCGCGCTGGACTTGCCACTGCCGGCATGGTCGGACGAGATGCACCTGGCAATCGTGTCGAACAGCTGGGTTTGCCTCGCCGGCTTGAGAAGGCGTGCATCGAAAAGCCCGGCACTCTCGTCGCTGGCGGGCATGAATCCCGAGCTGAGCAGCACCAGTGGAATGTTGCGCCATTCAGGCTTGTCCTTGATCTGGCGCGCAAGCGTGACACCATCCATCTCCGGCATGTGCATGTCGGTCACGATGACATCCGGCATCCAGGTCTCGGCAGCGCCCTGCCGGGCGGACTCAAGCCACTCCAGGGCCTTCTGGCCGGAATCCGCACTGACGACCTCCATGCCCCAAAGCTGGAGCTGGCGCGTGAGAATGCGCACGTTGGTGGCGTGATCGTCAACAATCAACGCGCGGTTGGCCTTGAGGACGCCGACCTCTGCATGGCTGAAGGCCGGAGCCATTTCCGCAACCGGCGCAGCCACGGTGAACCAGAAGGTGGACCCTTTGCCGAGTTCGCTTTCCACCCCGATTTGCCCGCCCATCAGTTCAACAAGGCGCTTGCAGATGGCCAGCCCAAGGCCGGTTCCGCCGTACTTGCGGGTGGTGGACGCATCCACCTGGGTGAATGCCTCGAACAGTGAATCCACGCGCTCCGGCGGTATGCCGATGCCGCTGTCCGTCACCCGGAATTCAATGACCGCGCGCCCGTGTTCGTCGGCCTCCTTCAGCAACTGTGCATGGACTGCAACTTCACCGGACGCGGTGAACTTTACGGCATTGTTGATGAGGTTGATGAGTACCTGTCGCAGTCGCGTGATGTCGCCCCGGATGGCGGCCGGGACGCCACCGGTGCGCGCCTCGGGAATGTCGATGATGATTTCCAGGCCTTTCTCGCGCGCCCTGGGCGCGGCAATGTCGCACGCCTCTTCAACGGCACCGCGTACGCTGAGCGGCTCGGCCTCAAGGTCAAGCTTGCCGGACTCGATCTTCGAGAAATCGAGAATGTCATTGATGACCGCCAGCAACTGGTCGCTTGAGAGCCGGATGGTTTGCAGGTAGTCGCGCTGCTCGGGGTCCAGCGAGGTTTCGGCCAGCAAGGTGCTCATGCCCACGACGCCGTTGAGCGGAGTGCGGATTTCATGGCTCATCGTGGCCAGGAAAGCCGCCTTGGCGCGCGCCGCGGCCAGCGCTTCTTCGCGCGAGGCGGCGAGCTCTGCCGTACGGCGCTCCACCCGCGCCTCCAGCGTTTCGTTGGCCTGCTTGAGGGCCTCGGCATCCAGCCTCACCCGCTCGCGGAACGCTTCAAGCTGCTCCGCGCTGTCATGCATGACCTGCGACAGCTGGCGCACTTCCCGGATACGGGTTGTACGGTCGATCTGCGGGACTTCGCCGTGGCCCAGCTGCTCTGCAGCCAGGCTCAGGTTTCTCAGGGGTCCGCCAATACCCCGCGCAATCAGCCACGCTACCAGGGCTCCCAGCAACACAAGCCCAGCCATGATCCACAGGGAAGCCTTCCAGGCTCGGTCGATCTCGGCGGTGAAATCGCTCTCCGGTGCGGCGACGACCAGCGTCCAGCGAAGCCCCAGTGCCTCGCCAAAGGGACGCTGCACCATGAGCAGCGAGTCCCCTGCGAGGGGCAGCCGCTGCAGCGATGTATTGCTCGCCACCGAGTCCGCCTGCCTGCGTGACCATTGCTCTTTCAATGCCGCGAAGCTCTGCCGTATGACGGCATTCGCACTGTCTGCCGGGCTGCGGCGCTCAAGCTGGCCGCCCACTTCACGGAACAGCGCGTCACCGGCCGACCCGCCCACAAACAGGCCTTGCTGGTCCACGATGAATGCGGCGCCGCGACTGCTGATGGATTGGGTCTGCAGCAGGTCTGCAAGCTGCTGGAGGTAAAGATCGACTCCAAATACCCCGGCTGCGCCGCCATCAATCTCATACACCGGCTGCGACAGGGATATGAACAGTTGCGGCTTGCCCTCAACGCGTTGTACTTGCGAGAATACCCGCCCCTTTTCAAGAAGGGCGACCTGGTACCAGGGCCGGGTGCGGGGCTCGAAGTTCGCCTCTTCAGCGGTCACCGGTCCGGTCCGGTCGCCCGGCCGGCTCGCAATGAACGAGAGGCGACCCTTGCCATTCGCGGCACGTGATTCAATGCGTGCGCCGGCATCCTTGTGTTCGACCGAAAAATACGCTCCCTGGTTGTTGCCGAAATAGACCACCGGGACACTAGGCGACTGGCGGGTGAGCGCAAATGCAACTGACTCGAAATATGCAGGATTGCTCAACCACTCGCGCGCCTGCACCGTTTGCACCGCATTCATGCTCTCGGGGAAAAACCCGTTGAGGACATCATGGCCTTGCCGCAGATGGAATTCGGCATCTGACTGGATGCGTGACGCAACGTTGGTGATGATGCCGGCCGCGAGCTCACGCACGGAGTGGGAACTGCTGCGCGACATCAGCCAGCCGACAAGAAGCGCCGGCACGAGCGCCATCAGCAGGAGGCTGACACCGAGAATCCTGTTCAGGGAGAACAGCCGCATCCGCCGGGCCCTCAGGTCAGAGTGCCAGCGCGACCAGCTCGGCCGCGTCAATGGGTGTGGAGCGTCCGGGCAGGTCGATGAGCGCCCGGTTCCCGATCTTCACCGCGCCGGTTACACCGCGCAGCATCGTCACGCTGGCCGTCGTCGCCCAGCTCAGGGCCTGCGCCTGCTTCTGGAGAAGCATGGTAACGCTCACGGCATCGCCCACAGGCAACAGCTGGGTCGAGGTGCCATGTAATGGGTCCTCAAGCCGCGCCAATGTCACGGGCCCGCTATGCAGCGCAACACTGACTTCGAAGCGGGGAAGATCGCGCCCGGGAAACTGGGTCTGCAGGTATTGGCGCATGCGGTTGGCGGAGTCAACCAGCCCCAGCGCCGCGCGTGCCGCGCGCAGCCCGTGATTCACGGATTTGGTATCCGAGCTGTCGACGAAGACGGCCAACAGTCCTTCGCCGATGAACTGCATGTGCCTGGCGCCAAAGAGGTGTACGGTGTCGCCCGCGCTGCCATAAAACCTCTTGACCAGTTCGCTGAGTTCGGCACTGCTCAGCTTTTCGGCCAGGGTGGCGTAATTCAGCATGTCCACAAACAGGACTGTGGAATGCGCAAACTTCTCGTCTTCCACGCTTCCGTCGCCTGTCGGCCAGCGATCGCTCAGTTCTTTGGCCAGCCGCTGCTCGTAGAGTTTGGCAAGTTTGTGTTTCTGGTCATCCAGTGCCGCCTGCACGGCCGCGTCCACAGCCATGTTCTGCAGCTTGGCCTGCATGACCCGCTTGTTGAGCTGCGCTGCCGCTGCTTCGCGAAGTTCACCTGGCCGAAACGGCTTCGTGATGTAGTCGTCGGCCCCGGTATTCATGCCGATACGCATGTGGGCACGCTCCTGCAGGGATGTGAGGAGGATGACGGGGGTTGCGGAAAGCGCCGGATTCTGCCGGACGGCGGCAAGCATCTGGAATCCGTTCATCTCCGGCATCTGCACATCGCTGATGATCAGCGCCGGCTGGTGCTGCTCGACCAGCAGCAGTCCTTGTGCGCCATTTTCCGCGGTCAGGACGTCATAGCCGTCCTTCTTCAAAACCGAGGCAACCAGCATGCGGGTGCCGGCATCGTCTTCCATGACGACGATCAGGGGCATGTCAATTCCTTCAATAACTTGTGCACGGAAGCTTGGGGGCAGGCCAGTCGAAGAGCGGCAGCCACTCCCTTCCGGGCTTCAACTATCTCACAAGGCGCCTATTATCGCCAGCGAGCCCCCGAGGACCCGCGCGTCAAACGCAAGCTGCACATGGGCCACACCTTCCACCAGCCTGTTGTCCGCACCGGGTAGCGCCGCGCTGCTGACCGGAAAGACGATGTTGTCGCAGTTGGAGTACCAGCATGTGAATGCGCAGCGGTTTGAACCGGCTTCGTGCGTGTGCAACTCGCTCAGCCAGGCACTCGACAGGCGCATTTCGCTGCCGTTGGCAATCTTGCTGAACCGACCCAGCCAGGTTCCATGATGAGGTGTGCCGATTGTGATCACATGGTGGACATGCACCCCTCCTCCTGTTTTCCTCAACCAGGCCCGCGCAGCCAGCCCGCCCATGCTGTGGCACACCAGGACCGGCGGCATGCCGGTGGCTCTGATTACTTTTTGAACGGCTGCTTCAATCGTATCGGCATACTCGTCTATCGAACCGAATACAGGCTCCAGATTGACAGCAACAAACGGGTTGCCGGCTTCCTCAAGGCGCTTGAGCCACGGCGTCCAGAAACCACGATTGCAGAAAAACCCATGGACTAGGACCACGCCGCGCCGTGAGCCGGCAGATGGCCGCCCCAGCTGGTCGGGGATCGCGTTCGACCTGAACGGCTGTCGCCAGCAAAACACTCTTGGCGCCATCAGCGTCTCGCCGATCCACGCGCGCAGAAGCTGCCGCGTCGAAGGAGTCGGTGCAGTGTCTTCGGCGCCGACCATTCTCAACGCGATGAATTCAAGGCCCAGGAACGCCGAGTAACCGAGCAGGATCAGCAACAAGCCGGAAACCGCCAGCAGTGGTGAAGTGCTCCAATGGATGACCATCCACAGCAGGGCACTGGCGGCAAGTGAAATCGTAATGACCTGTTGTATGCGTGCGAGCATCTTTCCCCGCTGGTTTTGAACAATGCACAGCTGCGTCGGCAGTCTTCCTGCGTGCCAAGACCCATCGTGTCAACTGTAGCCTTTTCACCGGGGCGGCGGTTGGCCGGCTGGGCGCCGGGCATGGCGGATGGCTACACTCAACCTCAACATGCAAGCCGCACAGAGAATCCGCGACGCCGTCAGGCAGGTGGAGAAGTTGCGCCAGGAACGGCACGCCGATGCCAGCCTTGACGCGGCAGTCCGCTCCATAAAGCGCCTCCAGGGTCGGCGCTTTGAGGGGACGTATTCGGATCTCCTAGAAGGCGGCCGCTATCAAGCCGCCGCGCGCTTCTTTCTGGATGAGCTTTACAGTGACAGGGACTATGCCGAACGTGACGCACAGTTTTCACGGATCGCCGGCGCCATGCAGAAATTTTTCCCGAGCCAGGTTGTCGCTACTGCCGTTTCATTGGCGGAACTGCATGCCCTGACCGAGCAGCTCGATCATGCGATGGGACTGGCGTGGAAGGGCTCGGCAGATTCGACGGGTTCGGAAATGTCGCGGTACCTTGAAGCGTGGCGCTCGGTCGGTCGCAGGCGCGAACGGGAGAATCAGCTTGATGTGGTCATGGGCATTGGTGTGGAAATGGCCCACCTGACTCGAACGCCGGGTTTGCGGATAATGCTCAAAATGATGCGAGGGCCGGCGTCAGCAGCGGGAATGGTCCCACTACAACGCTTTCTGGAATCGGGTTTTGACACCTTTGCGTCGCTTTCACGTCAGCGGCGCGGCGTGGAGGAGTTTCTGGAGACGATCCGGCATAGGGAGTCGTTGCTGATTGCCTCGCTCTTTGATGATGACTTTGTCGCTTGCGAGACCCGACTTGCGCATGACCTAGGGAGTTGCCCGGTTAGCAAATGAGCGCTGCGCTCCCAGAATCCAGTTCGAAGGAGTATCGAATGGAAAAAATCTGGCTCAAGAGCTACCCTCAAGGCGTTCCTCATGACGTCAATCCTGAGCAATACCGCTCGGTGACACATCTCCTGGAGGAGTCCTTCAGGAAAAATGCGTCCGCTCCCTTCTCCGTGTGCATGGACAGATGGATGTCCTACGGCGAATTGGACCAGTTGTCTGGAGCACTGGCCGCCTGGTTACAGAGCCTGGGCCTTGAACAAGGTGCGCGGGTCGCCATCATGCTTCCGAATATCCCCCAGTTTTCAGTGACCATGGCCTCTGTTTTGCGCGCAGGGTACACCTGCGTCAACGTCAACCCGCTCTACACGGCACGCGAACTGGAGCATCAACTCAAGGATTCCGGCGCGTCCGTCATTGTCATTCTCGAGAATTTTGCCAGCACACTTGCAGAAGTTATCGACAGGACAGACTTGAAGCATGTGGTCATGGCTTCGATGGGCGACTTGCTGGGGTTCTGGTTTGGCAAGTGGATCACGTTCGCCGTGAGGCACCTGGCAAAAATGGTTCCGCAGTACCAGCTTTCTCTGGAGCGTGACCTGCGGGTGACGCCGTTTAACCGGGCTATTGCTGAGGGTTCGCGGCTTCAGTTGAAGCCCACTTCTGTAGATCTGGATTCCATTGCGTTTCTGCAATACACCGGGGGTACTACTGGTTTGTCGAAGGGAGCGGTGCTTACCCACAGAAATATTGTTGCTGCAATTCTTCAAGCTGAAGCGTGGTTCACCCCAGCGCTGACTCGCGTGGGGGACACCAAAAATATAAACGGCATTGCGGCGTTGCCGCTGTACCACATATTTGCGCTGACACTTTGCCTACTGTCCATCAGGTGGGGAGCGCATTTGACACTCGTCCCGAATCCGCGAGATTTCGGCAAGTTTGTCGAAGTCTTGAAGAAGCGTCCGTTTCACATGCTACCCGCGGTGAACACCTTGTTCAATGCCCTGCTCCAGCACCCGCAATTCAAAACCATCGACTTCTCGCAACTGTGTCTTTCACAAGCAGGCGGAATGGCCGCCTCAGAGGGAACAGCTCGCCACTGGCAAGACGCCACTGGGAGCGCGATGATCGAGGGCTGGGGAATGAGCGAGACTTGCGCAATTGGCACCAACAACCCAGTCACCAGTACCAAGTTCACCGGCACGATTGGGCTTCCCCTTCCGGGAATTGAGATCGCCATCAAGGATGACGATGGCGCTTCGCTACCTCAGGGCGAGTCAGGAGAGATCTGCATAAAGGGCCCCAACGTGATGATCGGGTACTACAACCAGCCCGAAGAGAATTTGAAAGCGTTTACTGCCGACGGTTTTATGCGAACCGGAGATATTGGCGTCATGGATCCACAGGGCTATACGAAGATAGTCGATCGAAAGAAGGACATGATTCTTGTTAGCGGCTTCAACGTGTTTCCGAATGAACTTGAAAACGTCATCTCATTGTGCCCTGGCGTAGTGGAATGCGCCGCGATTGGCGTTGCTGACGACAAGCAGGGGGAAGCAATTAAGGTATTCGTGGTGAAAAATGATCCGACACTGACCGAGGACGACATTGCGCGCTACTGTCAACAACACCTGACTGGCTACAAAAGACCCAAATACATTGAGTTCCGTGACGACCTGCCAAAGACAAATGTTGGGAAGATATTGCGCCGCGAGTTACGCACCGGCAAATGAATGATTGACAGATAGCGTGCGTATTCAATGCCGACATTTACCCACTGAACCTCTGCAATTTCCCGAGACCGGCGTCATTGCGGATAGACATGTTATGACTTTTCAACAACTGGGTCACCAAGGACCAAGCCCTAGTTGACTGCTGATCACGAACGAGCTCAGAAAAAAGAAAAGCCCAGCATTTCTGCTGGGCTTTTCGGGCTGTAATAGCCTGACGATGTCCTACTTTCACACGGGAACCCGCACTATCATCGGCGCTGAGTCGTTTCACTGTCCTGTTCGGGATGGGAAGGAGTGGTACCAACTCGCTATGGTCATCAGGCATAACTTTTTGCCATCTTGACAAGGTCAAGACGACCAATTCATAGAGCAAATCAGCTTCAATTTCGATTGCGTCAACTTGGCATAACACCTTGATCAGATTGATCAAAGTTATAGGGTCAAGCCGCACGAGCAATTAGTATCAGTTAGCTTAA
>JAZKHY010000027.1:0-76823 GCA_040385105.1 Pseudomonadota bacterium | reverse complement strand
TGGCCGGGTGGATCACCAGCGAGCGGCAGTCGCCCACATTGGCCAGGTGGCTGAAGACCTTGAGCGTCTCGATGAACTTCTTGCCCTGCTCGCGGTTGCCCTTCATGTCAAAGCTGAAGACCGAACCCGCGCCCCTGGGCAGCAGTTTTTTCGCCAGCGCATGGCTGGTGTGGGTCTCAAGCATGGGGTGGCCCACGCGCGCCACGAACGGGTGCGCCGCCAGGAACTGCACCACTTTCTCCGTATTGCTCATGTGCCGCGCCATCCTCAGCGGCAGCGTCTCGATGCCCTGCAGGATCAGCCAGGCGGTGTGCGGGCTCATGCAGGCGCCAAAGTCGCGCAGGCCCTCGCGCCGTGCGCGCAGCAGGAAGGCGCCCACGGTGCTTTCCTCGGTGAAGACCATGTTGTGGAAGCCGTCATAGGCTTCGGTCAGCTCGGCAAAGCGCCCGGCGGCTTTGGGTGAATCCCAGTCGAACGAGCCGCCGTCCACCACAATGCCGCCGATGACGGTGCCGTGGCCCGACAGGAACTTGGTGGCCGAGTGATAGACCAGGTCTGCTCCCAGCTCCAGCGGCTTCATCAGGTAAGGAGAGGTAAGGGTGGAGTCCACCAGTAGCGGCACGCCGGCCTCATGGGCAATGGCGGAGACGGTGCCGATGTCCAGGACATCCAGCCCCGGGTTGCCCACGGTTTCGCCGAAGAACAGCTTGGTGTTGGGCCGCACTGCAGCCTTCCAGCCGTCAATGTCGCCGGGCTTCACAAAGGTGGTGTCGATGCCGAAGCGCCGCATCGTGTAATGCAGCAGGTTCTGCGAGCCGCCGTAGAGCGCCGTGGACGCCACGATGTGCGAGCCCGCGCCCATGAGCGTGGCGACAGACAGGTGCAGCGCCGCCTGGCCGCTGGCAGTGGCAATGGCGCCGATACCGCCTTCCAGCGCCGAGACGCGCTGCTCCAGCACCGCATTGGTCGGGTTGCTGATGCGGGAATAGACATGGCCCGCGCGCTCCAGGTTGAACAGCGCGGCCGCATGGTCGCTGGACTCGAAGACGAACGAGGTGGTCAGGTGGATGGGCACGGCGCGCGCGCCGGTGGCTGGGTCGGGCGAGGCGCCCGCATGCAGGGCCAGCGTGTCGAATCCGGGGTCTGAATAGCCTGGCATGAAGTCTCCTGGAAAGGGCCCGGCTGCGCCTGCGGGCTTGACCCGCCGCGCCGCAAGGCGTTGAATGCAGATATTGTGGGCTATATTTCAGAGCATGCCGGCCATCCAGGCGGGCGCCGGCAGCCCCCAGAGGAGAACACCATGAAAGTCAGCGACATCCTGCGCGTCAAGGGCAACACCCTGTACACCGTCACCGGTGACGAGCCGCTTGCCAAGGCCATCGACGTCATGGCCGAGAAAGACATTGGCTCGCTCGTCGTCATGGACCACGGCGACCTCACCGGCATGCTGACCTTCCGCGAGGTCATCCAGTGCATCGTCAAGAACGGCGGCGTGGTCGGCAGCACCACCGTGCGCAGCGCCATGGACGACCACCCGCTCACCTGCACCGGCGAAACCGAGCTGGACGAAGTCCGCCGCATGATGCTGGAGCGGCATGCGCGCTACATGCCGGTGATGGAGAGCCGGATGCTGATGGGCGTGATCAGCTTCTACGATGTGGCTAAGGCGGTGGTGGACAGCCAGAATTTCGAGAACAAGATGCTCAAGGCCTACATCCGCGACTGGCCCGGAGGCGAAGAAGAAGAGCAGAAGCAGGGATAGGTTGGTAGCGGGTAACCTGTAGCTGAAACCACTCGCGGCAGCCGCGGAACCGGCTTTGCCGGGCCGCTGGCTGCGCCCCCCAGTGGGGGGAGGCGGCCGTTAGGCCGCTTCGGGGGGCGTCTGATTGCTTGTGATGCAGTCACGCAGCCACCGCAAGCCTTCATCATTCTCATTGCGTTGGGACCAGGCGAGCTGGGTCCGGAATTGAGGCAGGTCTATCGGCGGCTTGAACACGCGCAGGTTTTTGGGGTGGCCCTTGAAGAGCCCCGCCGGTCCTGTGTACACCAGCGGTGCATCGGCCAGCAGCGCGAGCGCGGTGCTGAAATGTGGCACCGTCAGCGCGATGCGCCGTGCCAGCCCCTGCCTCGCAAGCGCTTCATCGATCAGCCCCAGCGTGTCCCCCTGGACCAGCACGTTGATGTGTTCCGCTTCGAGGTACGCCTTCTGCGTCAGCGGCACAGGCGCGACGCCGCTGCGCGACACGGCACACATGTAGGGCTCCGACAGCAGGGGCTGCGAGCCGAGGTCGGCCGTGAGGTTGTTGAACACGCCCAGGGCCAGGTCCAGCCGGCCCGAGCGGAGCATGTCGGGCGCGTCAAAGCGCCCGGCGTGGTGCACCCGCAGCCGGATGCCGGGTGCCTCCGCGCGGATGCGTGCCACCAGTGCCGGCAGCACCTGTGCCGACGCATGGTCTGATGCGCCGATATGGACGCTGCGGTCTGCAGTAGCCGGGTCGAACCGGCCGCCGTGGGCAAACAGGCGGCCCACCTGCACCAGCAGCGAGCGGACTTCCGGCAGGGCCGCCAGCGCGCGCGGCGTCACCTCCATGGCGCGGCCATTGCGCACCAGGATCGGGTCGCCGAAGGCGTCACGCAGGCGTGCCAGCGAATGGCTGAGCGCGCTCTGCGACAGGTGCAGCCGCCGCGCGGCGCGCGAGACGCTGCCTTCGGAGACGACGGCCTCAAACACCACCAGCAGGTTCAGGTCAATTCGGGAGAGATCCATCTATCGATTCCATGCATGGCCCGGCCATCCAAATTCATCATTTTCCACAGGTGGGTCGCGCCGTTAAGGTAGCACGTCGCAAACAAAGGAGACTTGATGAGAACCCGATACCTGTTGAAGTCCGCCGTGGCCGCTGCCGCGGTGCTGGCCCTGTCGTCCGCGCTGGCCCAGGGCTACCCGGCCCGGCCGATCAAGCTGGTCGTGCCCTTTGCGGCCGGCGGCTCCACCGACGCCGTGGCCCGCCTCGTCGGCCAGAAAATGGGCGAGGCCATGGGCCAGTCCGTGGTGGTCGAGAACCGTCCCGGCGCCGCCGGCGCCATTGCCAGCGAGCAGGTGGCCAAGTCGCCCGCCGATGGCTACACCATTCTGATGGCCACCACCAGCACGCACGCCATCCTGCCGGTGGCCAACCCGAAGCTGCCCTACGACGCCTTCAAGGATTTTGCGCCGGTCGGCCTGGTGGCCCGCGCGCCCAATGTGCTGATCGTCAGCAACTCGCTGGGCGTGTCCGACGTCAAGGGCCTGGTGCAACTGGCCAAATCAAAACCGGGCCAGCTGAGCTTTGCTTCCAGCGGCAACGGCACCATCACCCACCTGGTGGGCGAGCTGTTCAAGTCCAGCAGCGGCGTGCAGGCCGTCCATGTGCCCTACAAGACAGGCGTGCAGGCACTCGCCGATGTGGTGTCGGGCCAGGTCGGCTTCCAGTTTGACTCCATCACCTGGACGCTGCCGCAGGCACGCGCCGGCAAGATCAAGGCGCTGGCTGTGACCGGCGCCAAACGCTCGGCGCTCGCGCCGGAGCTACCCACGGTGGCCGAGTCCGGCCTGCCCGGGTTCGAGGGCGTGACCTGGTTCGGCTTTGTGGCGCCTGCCGCCACGCCGCCGGAAGTGCTTGCCCGGCTCAGCACCGAGCTGGGCCGTGCACTCGCAGCACCGGATGTGCAGGAGAAGATGGCGGCGCAGGGCGCCGAAGCCGCTTCCGGCCGGGCCGACGAGCTGTCCCGCCTGATGCGCGAGGACGCGGTGAAATGGGGCAAGGTCATCCGTGACGCGGGAGTGAAGTTCGAATGAGTACCTTCCGCGAACTGGTCGCCAGCGAGCGGCCGCTGGTGCTGCCCGGCGCGCATGACGCGCTGTCGGCCCTGCTCATCAAGCAGGCGGGCTTCAAGGCCTACTTCATTGGCGGCTTCCCGGTGGCGGGGGTGCGCTACGGGCTGCCCGACATCGGCCTGCTGGGTGGCCGCGAGTTTGCCGATGCCTACCGCGACATCATGGCCGTGAGCGACCTGCCGGTGCTGGTGGACGCCGACAACGGCTACGGCGACCACAAGAACGTGGTGCACCTGGTCCATTCGCTGGAGCGGCTGGGTGCGCAGGCCATCTTCTTCGAGGACCAGGTCAGCCCCAAGCGCTGCGGCCACATCGCCGGCAAGGCGCTGGTGGACACGGCCGAGATGGAAGGCAAGATCCGCGCGGCGGCCGGTGAGCGCATGCGGCCCGATACCTTCATCATTGCCCGCACCGATGCGCGCGAGGTGGTGGGCATGGACGAGGCGCTGCGGCGCGGCGAGCGCTACCTGCGCGCGGGCGCCGACGGCCTGTTCATCGAGGCGCCGGTGTCGGTTGAAGAGATGCGCCAGATCGGCCGCGCCTTTGACGTGCCGCTGCTGGCCAACATGCTGGAAGGAGGGCGAACACCCATCCTGAAGCCGGTGGAACTGGAAGAGCTGGGTTTCCGCATCGTCATCTACGGCATCTCGCTGATGATGCGCGCGACGCGCAACATGCAGGAGACGCTGAAGGACATCGCCAGCGGGCAGATGGCGCTGACGGGAACGGGCGTATCGTTCGAGGAGTACAAGTCCATTGTGGGCATGGACGACTGGTCGCGGATTGAGGACCAGTACCGCTAGAAGAGGGCGGCGGATGCAGCAGCGGCACGGGCCCCGTGCGCCTGCTGTCCCGAACCGATTGCGCAGATCCAGTGCTGGAACTTCCGCAGGGCAATGAGCTCTGATTTCCATTCCGGAAATCGCAGGTAGTAGCCCTTCCCGGTCTTCCATGAGAGCGGGGACAGGCTTGCAATCTGCCGCGCGGCAGCAGGCCCTGCCGCCAGGTACCCGGGCAGGAGTGCGATACCCAATCCTGCAATTGCTCCGTTGAGGGCCATGGAGAGAAGGTCGTACTTCGGCCCTGCCGAAAGCTGCTCTGCCTGGATGTCTTCTGTGAGTCCCGCCTGCTTCAGCCAGCATTCCCAAGCCATGGGCACGGTGGTGTGGCGGATCAACGGCTTTGTCTTCAGGAGCTCCCTGAGCTGCGCCGGTGCGACCCGTTGGGCTTTTGACTTTGCGGCACGCATGGCGCCGAGCAGGGCCGGCGAGCAGTACGGCTGCAGCTCCAGCGGCAGGATGAGCTCGGCGCACAAGCCTTGCTCTGCCCCGTCGCAGTATTCGATCGCAGCGTCATGCGGGGACGTGGCAAAGTCAACCGGCCCGATATGCGTGGAGATGTTCAGCGTCACTTCCGGATGGGCGCTGACGAAGTCTGCGAGCCGCGGCATGAGCCAGTAGGTGGCAAAGCTCGATGCAACGCACATGTTGAGGGTGCCGCCTTTGCCCTTGTTCAGAACCAGGTTCTGGGTTGCCCTTTCGAGTTGGCGCAAGGCCGATGAAATCTCCACCCAGTACGAGCGGCCGGCGTCCGTCAGTTCAAGGCCCGCCTTCCTGCGGATGAAAAGGGATGCGCCCAGTTGCGCCTCAAGGCCAAGTATCTGGTGGCTGACCGCGCCCTGAGTGAGATGGATTTCACGGGCCGCCTTTGTGAAGCTGCAATGCCGGGCGCTGAGATCAAAACAGCGTAGTGCCACGAGTGAAGGGACTTGGGTCATGACATGAGGTGGATTAATGCATCCAATAGAACATTTCGATTGTGGCGGAGGTGGTGTCACTCTTACAGTGCACCCATCGACTTATTGTGACTGGAGATTCGCATGAATTCAATCGATGTCAAAACCGGTGCCGGGAGGCGGCTGCTGCTGCGCGGCGCCGCTGCAGGAGCCGCCATTGCGATGACCCCCAGGTTTGCACTGGCCCAGGCCCCGGGTGCGGCAGGCTACCCCGTGCGGCCCATACGGCTCGTCGTCCCTTCCGCAGCGGGGGGCGCGCCGGACACCATCTGCCGGGTGATGGGCAATGAGCTTGCAACCTTGATCGGACAGCCCGTGGTGGTCGACAACAAGCCGGGCGCCGGCGGCGCGATCGGCATGGCCGAGGTTGCACGCGCTGCACCCGATGGCTATACCCTCGGTTACGGGAACGTCGTGACGCTTGCGATCAACAGGTCGCTCTATGACAAGTTGCCCTATGACCCCGATTCCCTGACCAGCATCGCGCTGCTCGGCACCGTCCAGAATGCACTGGTCGTCCGCAAGGACCTGCCGGTTGCAACGGTGAAGGAGCTGGTCGACTATGCGCGCGCCAGGCCGGGCAGGCTCACCATGGGATCGGCAGGCAATGGAACGACCGGACATCTCGGAGGTGAACTGTTCAAAAGCCTGACCGGTACATTCATTACCCACATACCGTACCGGGGCAGCCCGCAGGCCATCCAGGACCTGATGGGCGGGCAGATCGACCTGATGTTCGACAACCTGTCCTCGATTGCACCGCACATCAGGGATGGGCGGGTCAAGGCACTTGGCGTCAGCGGCGCGCGGCGTTCGCCCGTTTTCCCGCAGCTGCCGACGATCCAGGAGTCCGGCGTCAAGGGCTACGAAACCACGGCCTGGGGCGGCATCGTCGGCCCGAAGGGAATCCAGGAAGATATCGTGACCCGGCTCAACCAGGTGATCAACCGCATACTTGCAACGCCGTCCGTCCGTACCCGTTACAACGCCATGGCATTCGAGACGATGGCCTCGCCTCCGAACCTGCTGATGACGATGGCCAGGCTTGAAACCCCGCGTTGGGCCGAAGTCATCAAGCGCTCGGGGGCCAAGGTCGAATGACAGATTCAATCTACCCGCACGGCAGCCTCGTCCTGCGGGGCGGTGAGGTCATTGACGGCAGCGGGGCGGCCCGCTTTGCGGCGGACGTTATCGTCGGCGGTGACTCCATACTGGCGGTTGTTGCCCCCGGCAAGGCTTCGGCAGACAGGACACTTGATGTCTCGGGCAGGATCGTTTGCCCGGGCTTCGTTGACAGCCATTCACATGACGACCAGCGTGTCCTGGAACGGACGGTGCCCCATGCCAAGCTGTCCCAGGGGGTCTGCACTGTCGTAACCGGAAACTGCGGGATCAGCATCGCACCGCTGAACACCTCAAACCCGCCCGCACCCCTGGACATGCTTGGCCGGGACGTATTCCGTTTCAGCCGCTTCGCAGACTACCTCGCGGCGCTGGACAAGGCCCGGCCCGCCGTCAATGTTGTGCCGCTTGTGGGGCACATCAGCATCCGGGTCAAGCACGTGCACGACCTGGAGCAGCCGGCGTGTGCGGCCGGTATTGAAGCCATGTACAGGGAGGTGGCCGAGGCGATGGACGCCGGCGCGTTCGGGCTGTCCACCGGCGTTTACTACCCGCCGGCCCGTGCTGCGGATACGGCGGAACTTCATGGCGTATGTGCTGCGCTTGGCGGTCGCGATGCAGTCCTGGCCATGCATATCCGCGACGAGGGTGACCTTGTTTCCGATGCGCTGCGTGAGGCGCTGGCCGTTGGCGCGCACAGTGGCGCACGCCTGGTCATATCCCACCACAAGGTCATGGGGCCCGCCAACCACGGCCGGACAAGGGAGACCCTCGGCATGGTGGATGACGCCCGCCTCCGGCAGAACGTGTGTCTTGACTGCTATCCGTACGAGGCCTCATCGACGATGCTGGATGCTGCAAAGGCAGCCCGCATCCGCAATGTGTTGATCACATGGTCTTCGCCCCATCCTGAGTTCAGCGGGCGTACCTTGAAGTCCGTAGCTGAACATTGGGGTGTGGGTCTGCAAGAGGCCGCCGGGCGCCTGATGCCGGGTGGTGCAATCTACTTTTCCATGTCGCAGGAAGATGTGGACCGTGTCATGGCGCATCCTGCGACGATGATCGGCTCCGACGGGTTGCCGCACGACCAGATGCCGCATCCGCGCCTGTGGGGGACTTTCCCGAGGGTGCTGGGGCACTACAGCCGCGAGCGGAAACTTTTCCCCCTGGAAACCGCAGTCCACAAGATGACAGGACTGCCGGCGCATCACTTTGGCATTCGTGGCCGCGGCCTTCTGAAGGCCGGGAATTTTGCGGACCTGGTGGTGTTTGACCCAGCCCGCGTGCGTGACGGATCGAGCTACCAGAACCCCACCGCGCCCGCCATCGGCATCGACGCCGTCCTGGTCAACGGGCAGATCGCGGTGTGGAAGGGCGATGTCGTCGAGTCACATGCCGGCCGGCGTCTTGTTCCATGACGGTGTCCGTATAACTTGCAAGGTTGGTGTTCATGAAAATATGCGTTATTGGCGCAGGCGTTGCCGGCTGCGCCACAGCCTATCAACTTTCCCGGAACGGCCATGAGGTGATCCTGGTGGACGCGGCCGGGGGGCCGGGCACTGGCACAAGCTTCGCCAACGGGGCTCAACTGAGCTACAGCTATGTCGAGCCGCTGGCGAGCCCGTCGACATTCAAGTCGATACCGAAGATGCTGCTGGACCCTGCGTCCCCTCTCGGGCTCAGGCTGCGGCTGGACCCGGCCCAATGGCGATGGATAGCTTCGTTTCTGGCCAGCTGCATGCCGCACCGGTCCCGGCAGGGCAGCCTGTCACTGCTGGCAACGGCATCGCTGAGCCGCCAGGCCCTTGAGCGCTGGATGGCGCATGACGGCCTGGATTTCGGCATCCAGCGCAATGGAAAGCTGGTGCTGTGCCCGGACCAGGCTTCATATGAGCATCAGTCCCGGCAGGTCAGGCTCCAGGCCGGCAACGGCGTGGTGCAGGAAATGCTCGACAGGCACGAGTGCCTGGCCCGTGAGCCCGCGTTATCAAGCTACCCCGGGTTCGTGGGCGGTGTCTGGACCCCAAGCGAATGCGCTGCCGATCCTTACACCTTCTGCCGGGCTCTGGTCGCTGCGGCCGCAGCGCGTGGCGTGCGGACGATGTGGTCTGCAAGCGCAACGCGCCTTGTGGTGGAGGCTGACCGTGTTGTGACCTTGCAGACCTCTGCTGGCGATGTTGCAGCCGACGCCTATGTGCTCGCGACCGGGGTGCAGGCGCCGCGGCTCGCCCGGCAGGTCGGCGAGACACTTGCCATCGAGCCGATCAAGGGCTACAGCCTGACGCTCGACATCAACCCCGGCGTGCAGGTGCCGCTGACAAGCGTCACCGATCTCGGCCAGAAGACAGTTCTTGCGCCGCTGGATGGCCGGCTCCGCGTTGCTGCAATGGCGGAACTGGGGATGGCAACTCCCGACATTCCCGGCCGCAGGCTGGAGCAGATGAAGCGCACCGTCGAGAGCATCTACCCGGGCCTCTGCGACTTCGGTTCGCCGAATGCGTGGTCGGGCTTGCGGCCGGCCACCCCGGATTCACTGCCGGTCGTGCGTCAGTCCCGGGTTGCCAATGTATTCCTCAACGTCGGTCACGGGGCACTGGGGCTCACGCTCGCTGCAGGGTGTGCCGTCCGGGTTGCCGAAGCAATACACGATGCCCGGGTATCGCCGCAGGCTGCTGCGGGATTTCCGTTCCACAAGCTCGCAAATTAAAAAAGGTTCGCCATGAATTTCCGCCAGATTGCTGTTTCCATTTGCCTCGTCCTTGCGGTCCTTCTTGGGGGATGTGCTCAGCGGCAGCCGGCTGTTCCAGTGCCTGCGCTGACGCTTTCTACAGGTTCTGCCGGGGGCACCTTCGTAGAGTACGGAGACAAATTGGCGATGCTGCTTTCCAGCAGCGGAAGTGCCACGGTACGTACTTCCGGCAGTGGAGGCTCACTTGACAACCTACGTTGCCTGAGCGGCGCCACCTGTGACCTGGCTCTCGTAGCAATGGCTTCTGCGTTTGAGGCATGGAACGGATTGCAATGGGCCAAAGACAGGCCGGTTCGCGGGTATTCCGTCATGTTTCCAATGTACGAAACGCCCTTTCATCTGGCGACCATTGCGTCGAGCGGGATCACACGATTTGACGATCTGGCAGGCAAAAAGGTCGGGGTCGGCCCCAAAGGCGGTGCCAATGAACTGATTTTCAGCGCGCTGGCTGCTGATCTCCAGCCTCCAGCGCAGATGGTGTACGGCACACCACAGGAAATGGCCGAGCGCGTGATCGACGGCAAGGTCACTGCATTTTTCTTCGGGGCTGGCGCGCCCGTCCCCGCCTATCGCGAGATCGCCCAGCGGGCCGCGATTGTGTTTTTGCCAATCGACGGACAGGCCCTGGTCAATGCCCGGAAAATTTTTCCATACCTCACCACGACATTGCTGCCCGCGAATTCCTATCGAGGGCAGCTGACGTCTGTGCAGACGTTGGGGCTTTGGAACTTCGTGCTGGTGAGGGATGGGGTGTCATCAGATGCCGTGTATTCAATGACGCGTGCTGTTCTGGGACGAGGTGATCTTTCCACCGTGCTACATCTGCTTGCCAGCCAAACCACCCCCTCGAACCTGAAGGCAAATACGTTTCTCCCGGTTCATCCGGGCGCACAACGGTTCTACCGGGAAGCGGGAGTTGCCCCGTAGCGAACGTCGCTGCGCAGTCAGTCGCTCGCCGAGTGAATCATCTCCCGCACCCGCGGGTAGATCTGCGCATTCCATTTCCGCCCGCTGAACACGCCGTAGTGCCCTACGCCGGTCTGGATGTGGTGGGTCTTCATGTAGGGGCGGATATTGGGGCACAGGTCGTGCGCCGCCACGGTCTGGCCCACCGAGCAGATGTCGTCGCGCTCGCCTTCCACCGTCATCAGCGCGGTGCGGCGGATGGCGGCGGGGTTGACGATGCGCCCCTTGTAGCCGAGCTTGCCCAGTGGCAGGTCGTAGGTCTGGAACACCTTTTCCACCGTCTCCAGGTAGAACTCGGCCGGCAGGTCGTTGACGGCCAGGTACTCGTCGTAGAACACGCGGATGACGTTGGCCTTTTC
Organism: Pseudomonadota bacterium; assembly: GCA_040385105.1. Taxonomy (GTDB): domain Bacteria; phylum Pseudomonadota; class Gammaproteobacteria; order Burkholderiales; family Burkholderiaceae_C; genus JACMQX01. Next base: position 65,955 of record JAZKHY010000027.1, on the reverse strand, counting down.
CACCTCGCCATCGACGAGATGCTGGTACAGGTCCTGGAATGACTTCTTGTGCCGCTCCAGGTTCATGCTCATGAAGGCCGAGAGCTGCACAAAGCCCGGGTACACACGGCGCATGTAGCCCTTGTGCGGCAGTGGCACATGGCTGATGAGGTTCTTCTCGAACCACTCAATCGGCTTGCTGGTGGCCAGCGTGTTCACGCCGGTGGGGTTGACGCGGCAGTCCACCGGGCCCGCCATCAGCGTCAGGCTGCGCGGCTGGGCCGGGTTGTCGTCTTCGGCCATGATGGCCGTGGCTGCCAGGGCCGCCACACAGGGCTGGCAGACGGCCACCACATGCGTGCCGGGGCCGATGACTTCGATGAAGCTGATCATGTGCTCCACATAATCGTCCAGGCCAAAAGCGCCGTGCTTGAGCGAGACGTCGCGCGCGTTGTGCCAGTCGGTGATGTAGACGTCGTGGTCCTGCAGCAGTGTCTTGGCCGTCTCGCGCAGCAACGTGGCAAAGTGGCCGGACAGCGGTGCCACCAGCAGCACCGGCGGGTGGTGGGGCTGGCCGAGGACTTTTGTCTTCCTGAAATGCAGCAGCGTGCCGAAGGGCCGGGTCAGCTTGACCACTTCTTCGACCGGCGTCTCCTGCCCGCCGACGGTGATGGACTCGATGCGGTAGGGCGGGCGGCTGTGGGTCAGGCGCATGCGCGACATGACTTCGCAGGCGGCCGCAATGCGCCGGCTCATGCTGCGCTCGGTGTTCTGGACCCACATGGAGGCGCCCAGGTGCTGGGCCATGAGCCGCATGGGGGACATCAGGTCGGACTGCGCCTGGTAAGCCTGATAGAGCATGGTGTTCCTGTTCCGGGAGGCCCTTCCGGGGCCTTGTGGAAAGTACAAGGCAAGTTGCGGGCCAACCGGCGTACGCGGGCGGGGCGGGGAATGCACCTTTCTGGCACAGCCCTTGCTCAACCTTGGCACACCTCCAGGAGATTCCATGGCCGCAGCCAAAGCCGTCCTCACCATCAGCAGCAAGAACTACGGCGCCTGGGCGCTGCGCGGCTGGCTGATGGCCAGGCTGGCCGGCCTGGACTTCACCGAGAACGTCATCCCGCCGGACGACCCGGGCATGAAGGCCGAGATGCTGCTGCTGTCGGCCTCGATGCTGGTGCCCTCGCTGCAGCACAACGGCATCAAGGTCTGGGACACCCTGGCCATTGGCGAATACCTCAATGAAATCAAGCCCAAGGCAGGCCTGCTGCCGGCCGACGCCAAGGCGCGCGCCCACTGCCGCGCCATCAGCGGCGAGATGCATTCGGGCTTTGCGTCGATGCGTTCGTCGCTGCCGATGAACATCAAGGGCCACTTCCCCAACTTCAAGGTATGGTCCCGCGCCCAGGGCGACATCGACCGGGTGATCGCCATCTGGAAGGAGTGCCTCGGCACCTACGGCGGCCCTTACCTGTTCGGCAAGACGCCCTGCATCGCCGACGCCATGTATGCGCCGGTGGTGACGCGCTTCATGACCTATGACGTGGCCATGGACAAGGCCTGCACGGCGTATTGCAAGCGCATCATGGACTTGCCGGCCATGAAGGAATGGGTGGCGGAAGCGAAGAAAGAGCCTGACGAAATCGACGAATTGGACGCAGAGTTCTAAGCACTGTCATCCCGGGCTTGACCCGGGATCCACCTTGGCGCGCCACCATGGATGCCGGATCAAGTCCGGCATGACAGCCGCTATTTCCAGGGCGTCGGAGGCGGGATGTCGCACACCGGCTCCACATCCACCGAGCCGAAATCCGCCGGTGAGACGATTTCCAGGTACTCCATGTCGGGTGAATAGTCGAACAGGTAGTGCTTGATGCCCGGCCGCTGGTGGACGACGTCGCCGGCTTCGACCAGGGTTTCCTTGTCCTCGTACATGAAGCGGGCCCAGCCCTTGGTCATGATCACGATCTGGAAGTCTGCCTCATGGCGGTGCCAGCCCGTGCCCACTTCCGGTGCCATGTTGGCCTTGACGAGGTGGGCGATCACCTTTCCGTGCGTCGCCTCGGCGATGCCAAGGTCCTTGTAGAGGAAGAAATCGCGCAGTCCGCCTTCCTTCCATGTCATGTCTTTGGCCTTGAGGTGGGAGAACTTGGTTCCGGTCTTGTCCAGCATGGGGCGCTCCTTGGTTGCTGTGGATGCTGCGCCGCAGCATGCATAAACCGTTCCCGCCAATCAGCAGGCAGCGATGCTGCCTGCGTGGCCGTCTCCATGGCAGGCGCGGCAGGCGAGGCGGGGCGACAGCCATTCGTGGCAGGGCTTGTGCAGCATGTTCCAGCCCAGGGCAGTGCGCGGCTCCAGCCACTTCTGCCCCCACAGCATCATCGCGAGGATGACCGGGTAGCGGTCCAGCCCCTTGGGCGTGAGGCGGTATTCGTGCCGCTCGGGTGACCACTGGTAGGGCACGCGGTCGAAGATGCCCTGCGCCGTCAGGGCCGACAGGCGGTCGGCGAGGATGTTGGGCGCGATGCCGATGGCCTGTTCGATCTCCGAGTTGCGGCGCAGCCCCTGGAAGGCCATGGCCAGCACCAGCGAGGTCCAGCGGTCGCCGGCCAGTTCCTCGCCGCTGACCGGGGCGCCGGCCGGTGCCGCGCGGTGGTTGCGCGCGCGCCGGTAGGCCGGCGCCAGCGCCGGCGCTGCGCCCGGCCGCTCCGGCGGCGCGGTCGGCAGCACCTTGACGTCGCGCGCCCGTGCCTCCTGCCCGCAATGGCGGCACACCATCTGCAGCGACAGCGGTGCGCCGCAGGCATGGGCCAGCTTCAGGTCCGGCAGGAGGCGGCTGCCGCCGCTCCAGCGTGCATTCCACTGGCGGTTGAGCAGGACGATGCCCAGCAGGTCCGCCCCCTTGGGGGTGAGCCGGTAGGCGGCGCGCGCGCCGTCACCGCCGGCCCCGGTTCCCGTGCGCTCCACGCAGCCGTCATCCACCAGCTGGCCCAGGCGCTGGGTCAGCGTGCTGCGCGAAATGGCCAGGCTGTTCACCAGGCCGGTGAAGCGGCTTTCACCGAGCCACAGCAGCAGCACGATGCCCGGTTTCCAGGGGTCGGTGATGGTGTGGATGACGTCATGCACCACGCTGCGGCGGATGCGCTCGGCAGCCAGCGCGGGGGCTGACGTGCTCGCGGCGGACGAGGGCGCGGACGGGGTCGGGGCAGGCATTGGTTTCAATTGGCAAGCCAGAGCGGCCAGGAATTCAGTGTACAGGGTGCAAGAGCGAGTGTGTGGCGGCCCTGTAACTTTCTAAAAAGAACCTTTTTGTCAGGGTTTCATCAGGGAAATCCCTTGTTGAGCTTTGATTGACAGGAATTTAAGCTTGCAAATCAGAACCAATTCAACAGAGCCGCAGGCAGCGCCGGCGGCTCCAGGAGACAAGCTGAATGCCCGCTGAAATCGTCGATCGCATCCGCTCCACGCTGCAGCCGGACGGCCACCCGTACATGACGGGCGCATTCGAGCCCAACCATGTTGAGTACGACGCTACCGACCTGGAGGTGATAGGCGAGTTGCCGCGCGACCTTGACGGCGTTTACCTGCGCAACACCCAGAACCCTGTGCACCAGCCGCTCGGAAAATACCACGCCTTCGACGGCGACGGCATGCTGCACCTGATGAGCTTTGCGGGCGGCCGCTGCGAATACCGCAACCGCTTTGTACGCACAAAAGCCTTCATGGAAGAGCAGGCCGAAGGCCGCGCGCTCTATGCCGGCCTCATTGACAACCCGCGCCTGGCGCAGCGCCCGGGCTGGGGCGCGCGCGGCGGCCTGCGCGACAGTGCCGCCACCGACGTGATCGTGCATGCGGGCAAGGCGCTGGCCACCTTCTACCAGTGCGGCGAGCCCTACCGGCTCGACGCGCGCACCCTCGGCTTCGAGGGGGTGGACGCCTGGGGCGGGCAAGTCATGGCGGGCGGCGGCATCTCCGCCCACCCGAAGGTTGACCTGCGCACGGGCGAACTCCTGTTCTTCAACTACAGCAAGACCGCACCCTACATGCACTTTGGCACCGTGGATGCCGACAACCGGCTGGTGCATTACGTGCCGGTCGAGCTGCCCGGCCCGCGCCTGCCGCACGACATGGCCTTCACCGAGCGCTTTGCCATCCTCAACGACTTCCCGCTGTTCTGGGACGAAGGCCTGCTGGCCCAGGGGCGCCACAAGGTCGGCTGGCGGCCGGACCTGCCCTCGCGCTTTGCCGTCGTTCCGCGCCACGGCACGGGCGGGCCGGTGCGCTGGTTCGAGGCCGAACCCACCTATGTGCTGCACTGGATCAATTCATGGGAAGAGGGCGACGAGATCGTGCTGCACGGCTACCACCAGGCGACGCCGGTGCCGGTGCGGCCTGACGGCGTGCGCGGCTTTGACAACAGCGGCGCGACGCTCGGGCCGGACCGCTACGGCCCCACGCTGTACGAATGGCGCTTCGACCTGCGCACCGGCAAGACGCGCGAGCGCCGCCTGTCCGGTGAACTGCTGGAGTTCGGCTCCATCAACGCGCGCCACTGGGGCCGGCCGTACCGCTACTCGTACAACATGGTCGCGCACCCGAACGCCTTCCTGTTCGACGGCATCGTGCGCTACGACCACACCACCGGCGCCACGCAGCGCCACATGTTCGGCGAGGGCCGCTTCGGCAGCGAGTCGCCGATGGCGCCGCGCATGAACTCGAAGGCCGAGGACGACGGTTATGTGCTGAGCTTCGTGACCGACATGAACACCGGCCGCTCCGAATGCGAAGTGCTGGACGCGGCCGACCTCGCGGCCGGTCCGGTGGCCCGCATCATCCTTCCGCACCGCATCAGCAGCGGCACGCATGCGTGCTGGGCCGACGCGTCCGAGATCCGCAGCGACTGGGCCCCCGTGGCCTGAAGCACCCCGACCCAAGGAGACAACCCAATGAACACCCGCATCCTTTCGCCATTGCCGCTTGCGCTCCCGCGCCTGCTGTGCACCCTGCTCGCCGGCGCCGCCGCGCTGCTGGCACAGCCCGCCGCAGCCGAGTTCCCCGAGAAGCCGATCAAGGTCGTCTCGCCCTACGCGCCCGGCAACACGCTGGACGTCCCGCTGCTGCAGCTCAACGAGTTCATGCGCCAGGCCACCGGCCAGCAGGTCGTGATCGAGCACAAGCCCGGCGCGGCCGCCATGGTCGGCACGCAGGCTGTGGCCAACGCGCCCGGTGACGGCTACACCCTGCTGCTCGGGCCGATGGGCGTGTTCGTCATCAACCCGCACACCTTCAGCAAGCTGCCGTACTCGCCCGACAAGTCGTTCAAGCCGGTGACCAACTTCATGGGTGCGCCGCTGCTGCTGGTGGTCAACAGCCAGCTGGGCATCAACACGCTGCCCGAGCTCATTGCCTATGCGAAGAAGAACCCCGGCCAGCCGTCCTACGGCTCGTTCGGCGCGGGCAATTCGTCGCACTTCGCGGGGGCGCTGCTGAACCAGCGCGCCGGCATCAGCATGCTGCATGTGCCCTTCAACGGTACGCCGCCGCTGGTGCAGAACCTGGTGTCCGGTCAGGTGAACGCAGGCTTTATCCCGTACATTGCGGCGCGGCCGCACATCGAGTCGGGCAAGATCAAGGCGCTGGCCTATTCGGCAAAGTCCCGCGCCGCCCAGCTGCCCAACGTGCCGACCTTCAACGAGCTCGGCTTTCCCGACCTTGAAATCAACATGTGGACCGGCCTGTTCGTCCCGGCTTCCACACCCGACACGGTGGTGAAGCGCCTGAACAGCCTCATCACCCAGGCGCTGGGCACCCAGGCCATGCGCGACCGCGTACTGCCCAACGACGTGTACCCGCTGCCTACCACCCCCGAGGAGTTCACCGCCTTCATCGCCACCGACTCGAAGAAGTGGGCCGAGGCCGTGCGCCTCACCGGCTTCAAGGCCCAGGAATGACACCGGGGGAACCACGCGCATGATCGACGTGCCGGCAGGCGCCATCGCCCACTACACTGCCGCCGGCGCCTGGGGCCGGCAGACCTTCGCCGGCCTGATGGCTGCGCTGCGTGAGAAGCATCCGGACCGCGAGGCCCTGGTGGACGCGGCCGACCGCGAAACCTTCATGGGCGGCGCGCCGAGGCGGCTCAACTATGCCCAGGCCTGGGACGAGGTGCGCAGCCTGGCAGCCATGCTGATGGCGCACGGCATGAAGCGCGACGATGTGCTGTGCATGCAGCTGCCCAACTGCAACGAGGCGGTGAAGGCCTACCTGGCCTGCGCGCTCGTTGGCGTGGTCATCACGCCCGTACCCATCCAGTACCGCGAGCATGAGCTCGGCCACATCCTGGGCATGACGCGGGCGCGCGCCATCATGACCTGGCGGCGCTGCGACGGCGGCGCCAACCCGCAGCTCGAACGCAGCCTGGCACTGTCGCGGCTGCATCCCGCGGCCGACGGCACGCCGGCCACCGTCCTGGCCTGGTACACGGGCGATGTGCCGCATGCGCAGGCCGCAGCCACAGCCCGTGCCGAAGGCCATGTGTCGCTCACACCCGGCTGCGCCACGGCGAGCCAGCTGGCCGTGCTGGATGCCTGGCTTTCCGCCAACACCGTAGACGCCAACGAAACCTTCGCCCTGTGCTGGACGTCGGGTACCGAGGGCCTGCCCAAGGGCGTGCCGCGCAGCCACAACCAGTGGCTGATCGCACCGCGCGCAGTGGCCGAAGCCTGCGAACTGGCCGACGGCGTGCGCATGCTCAACCCGTTTCCGCTGACCAACCCCGGCAGCCTCTCGGGCATGGTCGGCCCCTGGCTGCTCACGGGCGGCACGCTGGTGCAGCACCAGCCTTTCAACCTGGAGGTGTTCCTGCGCCAGCTGCGCGAGGAAGCCATCGACTACACCTGCGCCACGCCCGCGCTGCTCGCCAGCCTGCTGCAGAACGAGGAACTGGCGCGGCAGGTGGACTTCACGCGGCTGCGGCACATTGCCTCGGGCGCGGCGCCGCTGTCGGAGTGGATGGTGCGCGGCTTTGCCGAGAAGTTCGGCGTGCATATCGTCAACTGCTACGGCTCCAGCGAGGGTGCGGCGCTCTACAGCAGCCACCGCGACGTGCCCGACCCCGGCGAGCGCGCCCAGTACTTCCCGCGCATGGGCTCGCCCGGCTTTGCCTCGCGCCTGACCATTGCGCAGTGGCTGCAGTCGCGCCTGGTCGATGCCGAAACCGGCGAGACCATCGAGGCGCCGGGCCGCCCGGGTGAGCTGCGCGTCAAGGGCCCGAACGTTTTCCACGGCTACTACAAGGCGCCCGAGCTCAGCGCCGCAGCATTCGACGAGCAGGGCTACTACCGTACCGGCGATGTGTTCGAGATCGCCGGCGCGCGCAACGAGTTCTACCGCTTTGTCGGCCGCACCAAGGACATTGTGATCCGTGGCGGCATGAACATCTCCTCGGCCGAGGTGGAGAACCTGATCCAGGGCCACCCCAAGGTGCGCGAGACAGCCGTCATCGGCTGGCCCGACGAGCGGCTGGGCGAGCGGGTCTGCGCCGTGGTCGTGCCCAGGGACGGCGAGAGCCTCACGCTCGAAGAACTCGTGGCCTGGCTGCGCGAGCACGGGAAGATGGCGGTGTACAAGCTGCCCGAACGCCTGCTGCTCAGCGACGGCCTGCCGCGCAACCCCACGGGCAAGGTGCTCAAGCGCGAGCTGCGGCGGCTTTTGCCCGCGCAGGCCTGAGCTGCCGGACAACCCAAGCGAAAGACACACACATGATCCGATTCGACGGCCGCGTGGCCATCATCACCGGCGCGGGCAAGGGCCTGGGCCGCGCGTATGCACTTGACCTGGCCGCGCGCGGCGCGAAGCTGGTGCTTAACAACCGCCGCCGCGAGGTGGATGCCGAAGGCCTCACTGCCGTCGACCATGTGGTGCGCGAGATCCGAGCCGGGGGCGGTGAAGCCGTGGCCAACTATGCGAGCGTTGAAGACCCCGCCTCGGGCCGCGACATGGTGCAGCAGGCGCTGGACACCTGGGGCCGGCTCGATGTGGTGGTGAACAACGCCGGCATCGACCGGGCGCGCAGCTTCGGCAAGTTCGACATGAAGGATTTCCTTGAAATCCTCGAAGTCAATTTCCATGGCTCGCTGTACGTCACCCATGCGGCTTGGAACGTCATGCGCGATGCCGGCTACGGCCGGGTGCTGGTGAGCGCCTCGTCGGCCGGGCTGCATGGCGGCGCCGGCCTGTCGGCGTATGCGGCGGCCAAGGGGGCGCTCATCGCCTTCATGCGCACGCTGGCCACCGAAGGCCGCTCGAAAAATGTGCTGGCCAACGCCATTTCGCCCTATGCGGCCACGCCGATGACGGGCGACCATATTGCCGGGGCGCTGCGCGAGGCGCTTGCACCTGAACGGGTTGCGCCGATGGTCGCCTTTCTTGCGAGCGAGCAGAACCAGAGCGTCACCGGGCAGACCTTCGTGGCCGCAGGTGGGCGCTTCCTGCGTGCCGCCACGGTGGAGGGCCAGGGCCTGGTCTATGCCGGCGCGGACCTGAGCGCCGAGGCCATTGCGCGCGACATTGAAAGCATCCAGTCCCTGGACGGCGCCCGCGAATTCTCCGACGCCGTGACGGCCTACCGTGATTTCGTGGCGCCCGTGGTGGGGGATGCCGCGTGAGCGCGCTGGCGGCGTTCGCGCCATTCGCGGCCTTCGATGCGCTGGTGGCCGGCGTGCTCGCGCCCGGTCTGCTGGCCAACCTGCTGATGACTGGGCTGCTGGTGCTCGTGTGCCAGCTCCTGCTGTGGGCGCTGTCGATCCGGCTGCGGGATGCGAGCATTGTGGACATTTTCTGGGGCCCGGCCTTTGCGCTGATCGCCGTCGCGACCTGGCTGCATGTGCAGGGCGCGGGCGTGGAATCTCGCAAGCTGCTGATCGTCGCGCTGACCTGCATCTGGGCGTTGCGGCTGGGCATCTACATCTTCCTGCGCAGCCGCGGGCATGGCGAAGACCCGCGCTACACCGCCTTCCGCAAGCATGCCAAGGGCAACGAGAACCTGTTCATCCTGCGCAATGTGTTCATCGCCCAGGGCCGGTCCATGTGGCTGACCTCGCTGCCGGTGCAGGTCGGCCAGTTCCTGCTGCAGCCCCAGGCGATCGGCGTCGTGGCCTGGATCGGCGTGGCGGTGTGGACGGCGGGCTTCCTGTTCGAGACGGTGGGCGACTGGCAACTGGCCCGCTTCCGGCGCGACCCGGCCAATGCCGGGCAGATCATGCAGACCGGGCTGTGGCGCTACACCCGCCACCCGAACTACTTCGGCGATGCCTGCGTGTGGTGGGGCCTGTTCCTCATCGCCTGCGACCACTGGATCGGCCTGCTCACCATCTTCGCGCCCTGGCGCATGACCAACGCGCTCATCAACCGCACCGGCAAGAAACTGCTCGAAAAGAAGATGCGCAAGAGCCGCCCGGGGTATGAGGAGTACATCGCCCGCACCAGCGGTTTCTTCCCTTGGCCACCCCGGAAGGAGTGACCAGGGAGAGATGGGCTGCCGCGTCTAGAATCTTTACATGAGCGGCAATACTTTCGGACAACTTTTCGCAGTCACCAACTTTGGCGAATCCCACGGCCCGGCCGTGGGCTGCGTCATTGACGGCTGCCCCCCGGGCCTGGAACTGAACGAGGCCGACATCCAGCCTGACCTGGACCGCCGCCGCCCCGGTACCAGCCGCTTCGTGACCCAGCGCAATGAACCGGACGCGGTGGAAATCCTCTCGGGCGTATACGAGGGCAAGACCACCGGCACGCCCATCTGCCTGATGATCCGCAACACCGACCAGCGCAGCAAGGACTACGGCAACATCCTTAACACCTTCCGCCCCGGCCATGCCGACTTCACCTACCAGCGCAAGTACGGCCTGCGCGACCCGCGCGGCGGTGGCCGCTCGTCGGCACGCCTGACGGCGCCGATGGTGGCGGCCGGCGCGGTGGCCAAGAAGTGGCTGGCGCAGAAATACGGCACCGTGTTCCGCGGCTGCATGACGCAGGTGGGCGACATGGTCATCCCGTTCGAGTCATGGGCGCATGTGCCGGAGAACCCGTTCTTCGCACCTGTGGCCGACGTGGCGCAGCTGGAGGCCTACATGGACACGCTGCGCAAGGCCGGCGACTCCTGCGGCGCGCGCATCCGTGTGACGGCGTCCAAAGTGCCTGTCGGCCTGGGCGAGCCGCTGTTCGACAAGCTCGACGCCGACATTGCCTGGGCGATGATGGGCATCAATGCAGTCAAGGGCGTCGAAATCGGCGCCGGCTTCGGCAGCGTCACGCAGCGCGGCACGATGCACGGCGACTCTCTGTCGCCCGAAGGCTTCAAGACCAACAACGCCGGCGGCGTGCTCGGCGGCATCAGCACCGGGCAGGACCTGGAAGTGTCCATCGCCATCAAGCCCACCAGTTCCATCCGCAGCCCGCGCGAGTCCATCGACATGGAAGGCAAGCCCGCAGTGGTTGAAACCTTCGGCCGCCACGACCCCTGCGTCGGCATCCGCGCCACGCCGATTGCCGAGGCCATGCTGGCCCTGGTGGTCATGGACCATGCGCTGCGCAACCGCGCGCAGAACGGCGATGTGGCGGGCGATGTGCCGCCGTTGCAGGCTTCGTTCCTGTAGGAGCCCAGGTCATGTCAGCGCCAGACGCACAAGCCATCAGCGACCTGACCGCGCTGGAGGCGCTGTTTGGCGGGGTGGGCGAGGCCTCCACCCGCAAGGAGGTCAGCCGGCTTCACCCGGTCTACCGGCGGTGGATTGAAGCGTCGCCCTTCGCGGTGCTGGCTACATCAGGCGCCGGCGGGCTGGACGCCTCGCCGCGCGGAGACCCGGCAAGCCTGGTCACCATCCTGGACGAGCACACCCTCCTGCTGCCCGAGCGGCGCGGCAACAACCGCATCGACAGCCTGCGCAACCTGGTTGAAGACCCGCGCGTGGCCTTGCTGTTTTTCATCCCGGGCATTGGTGAAACGCTGCGGGTGAACGGCAGAGGGCGCATCCTGGTGACGCCGCAGCTCCTGCAGGACATGGCCATGGACGGCATACCGCCCAGGTGCGTGATCGAGATCAAGGTTGACACCGTGTACTTCCAGTGCGCCCGCGCAATGAAGCGCTCGAATCTCTGGGAGCCCGTCAATGCTGAAGCATTGAGCGGTGTCCCCACTGCAGGCGCCATGCTCGCTGCCTTGACCGAGGCAGAAATTGACGGGGCTGTCTATGACCGGGAACTCCCGGCAAGGCAGAAGGCGACGCTGTACTGACACAACGCGCCGCGGCCAACAAACTTCAAGCCATGGACACACCACCCGCACCCCCAGGCTGGAACAAGACTTTTGCCGACCTGGACGCCGAGATGAGATCGGGCACCCGCAAGTCCATTGGCTTTCCGGAAACGGAATGGGCGCGCGACTATGAGCGCTCCCTGCTGCCGGCCGGCACCCGCTTTCCGCGCATGGGCGACGTGTACGAGCCGCTGGAACCTGTCACCGTCAGCTTCATGACCAGCTGGTCTTTGCCCTATACCGGCGGCGGAACGATGGTGCTCCAGCCCGGCCAGCAGATCCGGCTGGACGACGCACCAGGCATGGAAGAACCCATTCTTGTCTACGCGGTCGCGGTGAACTACAAAGAAGTCGAGCGCCTGGCCATTCCGTGGTGGACGCGCTGGCGGCCAGCCTACCAGGGCTTCTACTTTGCGGTGGAAACAGCCTTGCTGGTCAGCAAGTTCAAATTGACCCGCAGCGAGGCCTGAGCCCGGTGGATCACTGACGAAGGAATATCTGCGCCATGAACTTTGCGAAGACCACCCCCATCCTGCGCAGCTTTGACGAAGCCAAGGCCAGGGAGTTCTACGTCGGCTTCCTCGGCTTCAGGGTGGACTGGGAACACCGCTTCGAGCCGGATCTGCCGCTGTACATGCAGGTGTCGCGCGGCGGCTGCGTCCTGCATATCTCGGAGCACCATGGCGATTGCTCCCCGGGCGCGGCCATGCGCATCGAGGTGGACGGACTCGATGCGTTCCACCAGGAACTGACGCAGAAGCAGTACAAGCATGCGCGGCCGGGCATCGAGGACACGCCCTGGGGCTCGCGCGACATGTCGGTGCGGGACCCGTTCGGCAACCGGCTGACGTTCACCACCGCCATCAGCACCTCCTGACTGGCCGCGGGCTTGCCGGCCTGCCCCTATCCAGCGGGGCCATTGCCATGGATAATCCGCACAGCTGAAAGGGCTGCGGACAACCTCCCACTCCTGCCGGCCTCCTGCCGCGAGGGCTGATCGTCCTCACGGCGCCGTGTGTGCGCACTACCCCTGCGCGCACGATCTGCCCAAACGGTTACCGCTGTGCGGGTGCATGAAAAGAGGATGAGTGATGAACGCTCCCATCGGCGCATTGCTGTCGGCCCCACCGACGCTGCGCGACGTCAGCCTTGACGACAAATACACCGCCACCAGTGGCCGCATTTACCTGAGCGGCATCCAGGCACTGGTCCGGCTCCCCCTGATGCAGCACATCCGCGACACCGCGGCCGGGCACAAGACCGCCGGTTTTGTGTCGGGCTACCGGGGCTCGCCGCTGGGCGGGCTGGACGAGGCGCTGTGGCATGCGAAGAAGCACCTTGAAGCCCATGAGGTCAAGTTCGTCCCCGGCGTCAATGAAGACCTGGCGGCTACGGCCGTCTGGGGCACGCAGCAGGTCGCGCTGATCGGTCAGCCGAAATTCGACGGCGTGTTCTCGCTCTGGTACGGCAAGGGGCCGGGCGTGGACCGCTCCATCGACGTGTTGAAGCATATGAACCACGCCGGGACATCGGCATTGGGCGGGGTACTCCTCGTGGCTGGCGATGACCACGGGGCCTACTCGTCCACGCTGCCGCACCAGAGCGACCATGTGTTCAGCGCCTCGATGATCCCCATGCTCTACCCGGCGAGCGTGCAGGAGTACATCGACCTGGGCCTGCATGGCTGGGCCATGTCGCGGTTTTCGGGCTGCGTGGTCGGCTTCAAGGCGCTGGCCGACACGGTGGAGTCGAGCGCATCCATTCCGGCGGACCCGTTCGCGGTGCAGATCAAGCTGCCGACCGAGTTCGTCATGCCCGAGGGCGGCCTGAATGCCCGCCTGTCCACTGACACCCTTGGCGTCCAAGCCCGCAAGCAGGAAGCCCTGATGCAGGACTACAAGATCTACGCGGCCATGGCCTATGCCCGAGAGAACCGGCTCAACCGCGTGACCATCGATGCGCCGCAGGCCAAACTCGGCATCGTGGCCTCGGGCAAGAGCTACCTGGACGTGCTGGAGGCGCTGGAAGAACTGGGCATTGACGAGGCCATGGCGCAGCAGATCGGCATCCGCCTGTTCAAGGTGTCCATGCCCTGGCCGCTGGAGCCCGAAGGCATCCGCGAATTCGCGCGTGGGCTGGATGAGATCCTCGTCGTTGAAGAAAAGCGCCAGATGGTCGAATACCAGCTGAAAGAGCAGCTGTACAACTGGCGCGAAGACGTGCGCCCGCGCGTGATCGGCAAGTTCGACGAGCGCGGCGAGTGGGATGTGCACAACCCGCGCGGCCGGGGCGACTGGCTGCTGAGTTCCAAGGCTGACTTCCCGGTGGCCACGGTGGCGCGGGTGATCGCCTCGCGCATCGCGCGCCTGGGCATCGAGACGCCGACCATGGAGCTCATCAAGGAGCGCCTGGCCTTCCTCGACGCCAAGGACGCGGTGCTCACCAAGGCCATCAACACGCCGCCGCGCCCGGCCTGGTACTGCTCGGGCTGCCCGCACAACACCAGCACCCGTGTGCCCGAGGGCAGCCTGGCGCTGGCAGGCATCGGCTGCCATGTGATGGCCACGGCCATCTACCCCGAGTTCAACAAGCTCACCACGCAGATGGGCGGCGAGGGCGCGCCGTGGATCGGCGCGTCGGCCTTCACCAGCATCCCGCATGTGTTCGCCAACCTGGGTGACGGCACCTACTTTCACTCGGGCTACCTCGCCATCCGCGCGGCCGTGGCGGCCAACAAGGCGCAGCCGACGAACATCACCTACAAGATCCTCTACAACGACGCGGTGGCCATGACGGGCGGGCAGCCGGTGGACGGCACCATCAGTGTCTGGCGCATGGCCGCGCAGGTGGCGGCCGAGGGCGTGACGCGCCTGGCCATCGTGGCGGAGGACCCGTCGCTCTATGACGACCTCAAGCTGTTGCCGCCGGGCACCACGGTGCACCACCGCGACAAGCTCGACGAAGTGCAGCGGCAGTTCCGCGAGGTGGCCGGCTGCAGCGTCATCATCTACGACCAGACCTGCGCCGCCGAGAAGCGCCGCCGCCGCAAGAAGGGCGAGTTCGCCACGCCGAACCGGCGCCTCGTCATCAACGAGCTGGTCTGCGAAGGCTGCGGCGACTGCGGCGCGCAGTCCAACTGCACCTCCATCCTGCCGCTGGAAACCGAGTTCGGCCGCAAGCGCACCATCGACCAGGCCTCCTGCAACCTCGACTTCTCCTGCGTGAAGGGCTTCTGCCCGAGCTTTGTTTCGGTGGAGGGCGGCACGCTGCGCAAGACGGGCGGTGGCCCGAAGGCGCAGAAGGCGCCGGCCGATTTGCCGATGCCGCCGCGCACGCCGGAAGGCAGCTATCTGGCAAGGCCGTTCAACATCTTCATCACCGGCGTGGGCGGCACCGGCGTGATCACGCTGGGCGCATTGCTGGGCATGGCCGCGCACCTGGAAGGCAAGGGCGTGAGCGTGCTGGACATGACGGGGATGAGCCAGAAGAACGGCTCGGTCACCTGCCACGTGCGGCTGGCCGAGCATCCTGATGCGCTGAATGCGCAACGCATCGCCACTGGCGAGGGTGACCTGCTGCTGGGCTGCGACCTGCTCACCGCCGGCTCGGCCGAAGCCGTGGCCAAGACGCGGCCGGGCCGCACGCTGGCCATCATCAACAGCCATGAGCAGCCGGCGGGGCAGTTCACCAAGGATGCGGACTGGGCTTTCCCGGCGGAACAGACGAAGGAACTGATCACCGAAGCCGTGGGCGGCCGCTCGGAATTCCTCGATGCAACGGCGCTCGCCAAGGCATTGATGGGCGACTCCATCGGCGCCAACCTGATGATGCTGGGCTATGCCTGGCAAAAGGGCGCGGTGCCGCTGTCGCTGCAGGCGCTGCAGCGCGCCATTGAACTCAACGGCACGGCGGTCAAGGCCAACCTGCAGGCATTCCAGTGGGGCCGCGCTGCCGCGCTGGACCTGGAGGCAGTGCGCAGGCAGGCCACGCCCGGCACGGTGGTGACGCTCAAGAAGCCCGAGTCGCTGGACGGCATGCTGCGCACCCGCACGGAGTTCCTGGTGAACTACCAGAACCAGGCTTACGCGGACCGCTATGCGGACTTCATGAACAAGGTGCGCGCGGCCGAGGCGCTGGCGGCGCCCGGCGAGCGATTCAGCAAGGCCGTTGCAAAGAGCCTGTTCAAGCTCATGGCCTACAAGGACGAGTACGAAGTGGCGCGCCTGCACACCGACCCGTCGATGAAGCAGGCCATTGCCGCGCAGTTCGAGGGCAACTACAAGCTGGCCTACCATCTGGCGCCGCCCGTGCTGGACGGCGGCAAGGGCGTGCCGGCCAAGAAGCGCTTCGGCCCGTGGATGGGCACGGCCTTCACGCTGCTGGCGCGGCTGAAGTTCCTGCGCGGCACCGCGCTCGACCCGTTCGGGCGCACGCAGGAGCGCCGCACCGAGCGCGCGCTGGCAGGCGAGTTCATGGCCGATGTGGAGAAGGTGCTGGCAAAGCTGGATGCAGGCAACGTCGGGACGGCCGTCGAGTTTGCCGGCCTGCCGATGTTGATCCGCGGCTACGGCCATGTGAAGCAGGCCAACCTCGACAAGACGCGTGTCGAGTGGGACGCGCTGCTGGGCCGGCTCGGGGCGAAGTAGACTGGCGGGTTGCAAACCCCGCCTTCTTCCC
Source organism: Pseudomonadota bacterium (assembly GCA_040385105.1). Classification (GTDB taxonomy): domain Bacteria; phylum Pseudomonadota; class Gammaproteobacteria; order Burkholderiales; family Burkholderiaceae_C; genus JACMQX01. Next base: position 49,985 of record JAZKHY010000027.1, on the reverse strand, counting down.
CGCCTGCCGCCGCACCACCCGATGCGGCGGTCACCCGTGGCCAGCTCGTTCCGTTTGCCGCATTGTCGGCAACCTACTTCGCGCACATCGGGTTTTTCAACCCGTACCTGCCGCTGTGGCTCAAGGAGCTGGGCTTTCCCATCCTGGTGATCTCGCTGCTGACCTCGGTGCAGTCTGTCACCCGCACTTTCGCGCCTTATGCCTGGGGCTGGCTCAGCGACCACACGGGCGAGCGGGTGCGCCTGCTGCGGCTGAGTGCTGCAATGGCCCTTGCGGTCTCGCTCGGGCTGTGGTTTGAAGGCGGGCCGGCCTGGATCGCCGTCGTGCTGTTCCTGCTGTTCACCAATACAAGCTCGATGATGTCCCTGACCGAGGCCGCCATGGCGCACCTGGTGGCCGGCGACTGGGGGCGCTATGGCCGGGTGCGGCTGTGGGGCTCGGCGGGCTTTTTACTGACCGTGTTTGCGGCGGGCAGCTGGTTCGAGTACTTCGGCATGCGGCACTTCCCGGCGTGGACGGGCATCACGCTGCTGCTGGTTCTCATCTGCACCCTGAAGCTGCCCGACCACCGCGAACCGGTGCGCGCGCACGACGAGCCCAAAGAGCCGGTGCTCCCGGTACTGCGCCGGCCGGCGGTGCGCTGGTTCTTTGCGTCTCTGTTCTTCCACATCATGTCGCACTTCGCCATCTACGGCTTCCTGTCGCTGTACCTGGATGCGCTGGGCTACAGCAAGGCCATGATCGGCGTGATGTGGGCCGTGTCGGTGATTGTGGAGATCGGCTGGTTCTTTGCGCAGGGCCGCTTCGTCGGGCGCCTGCCGATGACGGGCTGGCTGGTGCTGTGCGGCGCACTCACGCTGCTGCGCATGGGCATCACCGGCGGCCTGGGGCAGTGGCTGTGGGCGCTGCTGCTGGCGCAGCTGCTGCATGCGCTGACCTTTGCCGCGCACCACACGGCCTGCATCGCGCTGGTGTCGCACTACTTCCCGGCGCGGCTGCGCGGGCGGGGGCAGGCACTGTTCACCGTCATCGGCTACGGGCTGGGCGGTACGCTGGGCGTGCTGGCCGGCGGGGCGTTTGCATCCAGCTTTGGCTTTGAGGCCATGTTTGGCGTGGCCACTGCGCTCGGCGGCCTGGCCACGCTGTGCGCCTGGCGGGTGTGGCGCATCGAGCATCCGCAGCTTACTTGACCGCCTTCTCCGGCTTGCGCCAGCCAAAGAACTCCGGCTTGTGGCGCTTGACCACCGCGCCGTCAAAGTCCCAGGCCATGCACTGGCCCAGGTGCGGCGGCGGCTTGAGGTTGCGCACCAGGGGCTGGCCTTCGGTAGCCTTGCGCTTGTGGCTTGAAAGCGTCTGGTAGGCGGCAGTGCCCAGGTTCAGGATCAGCTCGCGCATGTGGGTGCAGCCGTCGGTGCGCCCCATGGCGGCATGGATAGCCTGGCGCCAGCCGGACGCGGCGCGCACGCCGACGAGCTTTTGCAGGTTGACCAGCGCGCCGCCGCATTCAGGGAACGGCGTGCTTTCCATCGACGCCGCAATCGCCACCACGGTGAAGTCGTCGTCCAGCGTGATGCGGGCCAGCATGTGGTGGATGGGCGTGCCCGGCGGCATCAAGCCCTTCTCGGGGCTCTTGAGCTCGCGCGGCTTGGTGTCGATCAGCTCGCCTTCAATGTCCCACAGGCCATCGTCGCGCTTGTAACCATGGAAGGTCACCTTGCGCGTATGCCAGGCCTGGCGGGGAGCGGGGGAGGGTAGGGGCATGGGCGGGTCCGTCGGCCACAGGGTGCGGCATTGGGGTTGATTTTCCTCCAAAGGCACCGGGCCTGCCCGCGCCCCGGCGTGAAGGCCGGCGCTCAAGGCTCCGGCGGCGAATTCCGGAACGGGTTGAAGCCGGTGATCAGCGCCATGGCCAGCAGCACCAGCACGCAGCCGGGCAGCATGCCGGCCGTCACCGGCTCGCCCAGGAACAGCCCGCCCCAGGTCACGCCGAACAGCGGGATCATGAAGGCCGACGACGTGGAGGCGCTCGCCGGTATGACGCGCATCAGCCGCATGCTGATCCAGTACATGAAGCCCGAGGTGATGATGCCCAGGACACCGACGGCCAGCAGCGCGCCGCCGGTCGGCTGCATGGCAGGCACCGACGCCGCTGCGGGCCCCAGCAGGATCAGCGCTGCAGCCACATGCACCGCCGCCGATGCCGGCAGGGGCTGCCAGGCCAGGGTGGCGCGTTTCATGAGGATGGCGCCGAAACCGTAGCTTGCGGCCGCGACGGTGCAGAACAGCGCGGCAACGATCACGTCGGTGGTCACCGCGACCGGCCCCAGTTGCACCAGCAGCGCGACGCCCACGAACCCGAGCGCGCAGCCCAGCAGGCGCCGGCCGGTCAACCGCTCCTCGCCCGCAAGGGCGGCGCCGATCACGCCGAACAGCGGGGCGGTGGCATTGAGCACGGCGGAATAGCCCGAAGGCAGGACGAGTGCCGCCTTGTTGAACAGGACAAAGGGCATCACCACCGTCAACAGGCTCAGGAAGCCCAGCCTGACCCAGGCCTCGCGCGGCGGCCACGGGTTGCGCAGAATCCGCATCAGCAGCGCCAGGACGATGGCTGCAAGCATGCAGCGGATGCCCGCCGTACCCCAGGCCCCGAGCGCGGGAGCCGCAAGGCGGATGAAGGGAAACGAAGCACCCCACAGGGCGGACATCGCGATGAGCTGGATGAAGTGGCTGGTTTTCATGGAGAGGGAGCACAGCCATTGTCGTGCAGACGCACTGCGTCTGTGCAGGAGGGCTCAGGCTTTCAGGAAGCGCCAGATCATCTCGACAACGTTATCGCGCCTGCGGCTGACCTCCGCCGGGGCCGAGATGTCCCGGTTGAAGTTCAGCGAGAAAGTGTGCCGGTTTGACACGCTGAAGAAACTCAGCGAACTGATCATCAGGTGGATGTCGATCAGGTCCAGCCCTGGTCTGAAGATGCCTTTGGCGCAGCCAGGTTCATACACGGTGCGGATGGCTTCGATGGCGGGGCTGTTGACATTCATGAGTGCATTGCTGTTCGAGCGCGACAGGAAGCCGGCCTCGTGGATGTTCTCGTTCATCACCAGCCGCACGAAGTCCGGGTTGTTGTGGTGGTAGTCGAAGCGGAACTTCACCAGTGCGCGCAAGCCTTCTTCGGGCGTCATGTCGCCCAGGCGCAATTGCGCTTCTGCCTGCCTCACCCTGCGGAAGGTCTCCTCGAGCACAGCCAGGTAGAGCTGCTCCTTGCCGCCGAAGTAGTAGTAGATCATGCGCTTGCTGGTCTTCGTGAGCGCGGCGATCTCGTCCACGCGCGCGCCCGCAAAGCCCTTGTTCGCGAACTCCGCCGTCGCGACATCGACGATGTTGCGCATGGTCTCTTCCGGGCTGGCAGACACCGATGCGGCGGGTCTGCCCAGGGCGGTCTCTTTGGCGGCTTTCCTCATGGACTGATTGTCATGGAGCGTTTCCCGAGGGTATGTACCGGGCATGCCGGATTGACGGCACAGACGGAAACTGCATAGAATTTGCATAATGTACCAGTTGGTACATAAACTCACCGCACACTGCAAATTCATGGAAATTCAATGCGTCATTGACGCGGACAACGAACTGGGCGAGACGCCGCTGTGGTGCGGGAAGACGCAGGCGCTCTGGTGGATCGACATCGAGCGGCCTCGCCTGCAGTGCTACGAGCCGCGCAGCGGGCGCTACACCGCCTATCCGTTTGAGGCCACCTACCTCGGCTCGGCAGCATTCCGCGAGGGCGGGGGCTTCCTGCTTGCACTGGACTCGTCGCTGCATACCTTTGACCCGGCCACCGGCGCCCTCGAGCTGTATGCGCCGGTCGAGGACCTGTCGCTGGGAAACCGCCTCAATGACGGGCGGTGCGACCGGCATGGCCGCTACTGGGCGGCATCGATGGACATTGCAATGGTTGAACCCAAGGGCTCCCTGTACTGCGTCGAGGCAGGCAAGGGCATCACCCGTGCAGCCACAGGTATCAAGCTCGCCAATTCCGTGGCCATGTCGCCGGACCAGAAAACGCTGTATTGCTCCGACACGCGCAGCTATGTGTTGTGGGCGTTTGACCTGGATGCCGATAGCGGAACCTTGAGCGGCCAGCGCGTCTTTGCCGACTTCACCGCCGCGCGCGACCGGCCTGACGGCGCCTGTGTGGACGCTGAAGGTTTCCTGTGGGTCGCCATGTTCGCCGGCTCGCGCATCCTCCGCTTCAGCCCGGACGGGGGTGTCGACCGGGTGATCCCCTTGCCCGTCACCAATCCGACATGCATCTGCTTCGGCGGCGAAGACCTGAAGACGCTCTACATCACAACCGCCCAGAAATACATGACGCCGCAGCAACGCGAGGCCGAGCCGCTGGCAGGCGCGCTGCTGTCCATCCAGCTTGATGTGCAGGGCCTGCCTGAAGCGCGCTTTGCAGGCTGAGCCTGTACCACCACCAATCCAGACAAGGAGACTCCCGTGTATATCAACCGACCCGACATCTACCGCAGGGCTGCCTGCATCGTGCTCGCTGCAGCGGCATACGCAGTGCCTGTGTTCTCGCAGGCACAGGCGCCGAAAGTGGAACTGGTGACGCTGGCCGAGTTGTCCGGCCCTGGCGCCAATTCAGGCACCCACTTCAAGGCCGGCGTGGAAATGGCGGTCAAGGAGATCAATGCTGCAGGCGGCATTCTCGGCCGGCAGATTTCCGTCAAGACACTGGACACCCAGTCCAACCCCTCGGTGGCCAAGGCATTGGCCACCAAGGCGGTGGACGACGAAGCATTTGCCATCATGGGCCCGATCTTCTCCGGCTCGGTGCTGGTCAGCATGGAAGTGGCGAAGCAGGGCGAGGTGCCCAACTTCGTGGGCGGTGAAGCGACTGACATTACCTTGCGGCAGAACCCTTATGTGTTCCGCACCTCGTTTTCCCAGGCGCGGTCCATGCCCAAGGTGGCCCGCTATGTCGCGGATACGGCAAGGGGCAAGCCGGTGGCTATCGTCTACGTCAACAACGACTTTGGCAAGGGTGGGCGTGATGCCGTGAACCGCGAGTTCAAGGCGCTGGGCACGCCGGTGGCCGCAGAGGTGTCCACAGACCAGGGGCAGGTGGACTTCTCCAGCGTGGTGCTGCAGGTCAAGCGCAGCAACGCCGAACTGCTGTTTGCCTACCTCACGGTGGAAGAGTCCGCACGCCTGCTGCGCGAGTTGCGCAAGCAGGGCTGGGACAAGCCGATCCTGGGCGAGACCACGATCATGCAGCAGAGTGTCATCACGCTGGCTGGTGAGGCGGCCAATGGCGCGCGCGGCCATGTGGGCCTGACCATCGATGCGCCCAACCCGCTGGTGAAGGCGTTTGCCGACCGTTTCGAGCGTGACTACAAGTTCAAGAGCAGCCACGAAGGCATCAAGGGCTACACCGGCGTGTACATCCTGAAGGCAGTCACCGAGCGTGTGGGCAAGTTCGACCGCAAGGCTGTGGCCGCTGCCATGAAGAATCTCAAGCTCTCGGCCAAAGACCACCCGGGCATCCTGCTGGACGTCAGCTACGACGACAAGGGCGATATAGACCGTGAAAGCTACATTGTGGAAGTGAAGAACGGCGTCCAGGCTGTGATCGCAACCTTGCCGGCACTGGGCCGGTAAGCAGGCGGCTAAATCAAATTCCGCATCGCCCGCGCCGTTTCCAGCAGCACCGGCAGCACACGGGCTGCGGCTTCATCGGTGGTTTCATGGAGCATCGGCATCGTCACGTTCAGGCCGCCGACCAGCTCGCCGCGCCTGTCAATCAGCGGCACGGCGACGCCGCGGTAGGCCAGCTCCAGCTGCTGCTCGGAAATGGCCCAGCCCTGGGCGCGGATGCGTGCCAGTTCCACCCGCAGGCGGTCCTTGCTGGCAATGGTGTGCGAGGTATAGGCCTTGAGTTCATGGTTGGCCAGCCAGGCCTCCTGCCATTCGGGGTCGCGCAGGGCCAGCATCAGCATGCCCGCGGCCGTCACCTGCGCGGGCACGCGCGCGCCCAGCACAAAGCCGGTGTTCATGGCGCGGTTGGTGCCGTTGCGGGCGATGTAGACGATGTCGTCGCCGTCCATCACGCTCACATAGGCAATCTCCTGGGTGCCGGCCGTCACCCGCTGCAGGAACGGCTGCACGATGCGCGGCAGCCGCGCCGACTCCAGGTACGACTGGCCCAGGCGCAGCACACGCGGCGTCAGCCAGAACAGCTTGCCGTCGGTGGCCACATAGCCCAGGTGCGCCAGCGTCAGCAGGTAGCGGCGGGCGGCGGTGCGGGTCATGCCGCAACGCTCGCCGGCCTGGCTGGCCGTGAGGCGCGGGTTGGCGTCGTCAAAGGTCTCGATGATCGACAGGCCTTTTTCCAGGCCGGCGATCCAGTCGCGCTTGTCCAGCGTCGGCGCGGATGCAGCGGGCGTGTTCATGGGGGGCAATTCTTGGCCTGGTGCCTTCTCGGCGGGCTTGGTGGAAACCCGAGTTGCGTTCGATGATCGAACAAAGATGTGCGATGAATGATCTTTTAAGCCATTTTATTGGTTTGAAATTGACTTTCGAATCGCTAAAGTTCGCTCCGAATTCAAATATTTGATCGATTATCGAACGCCAATGGACCAAAACAACGCCCTCATGCCTTTCGTCAGCGGAACCACGGATGTGTACCTGATCGTGGGCGATCCGGTGGAACAGGTGAGGGCGCCGGAGTCGTTCAACCTGATCTTTGCGCGGCTTGGCATCGACGCCGTGCTGGTGCCCGCCCATGTGGCGCCGGAGCACCTGGAGGCCTTTGTCCGCGCTGCATTCCTCACGAAGAACATCAAGGGCATGTGGGTGGCCATCCCGCACAAGGCGCCCATCACCGGGCTGCTGGACAAGTGCTCGGAGCTGGGGCGCGTTGCCGGTGCAGTCAACGGCATCAGGCCGGTGGCAGGCGGCGGCATCGAGGGCGGGCTGTTTGACGGCGAGGGCTTCGTCGCATCGCTGGAGTGGTTTGGCATCGGCTACACCGGCCTTCGCGCGTTGATCATCGGCGCAGGAGGCGGGGCTTCGGCCATTGGCGCCTCGCTGGCCTGCGCGGGGAGCAAATCCTGCGCCGAGGTTGCGTTCTTTGACCCGGTTCCGGGCAAGGCGGCGGAAGTCGCCGCGCGCATCGCTGCAGCCGGTACGGCGAAGGTCAGCGCAGTGGACAGCAACGACCCGGCCGGCTTTGACCTGGTCATCAATGCCTCGCCGCTGGGCCTGAAGCTGTCCGACCCGATGCCCTGCGACGTTGCGCGCATGGAGCCGCATGCGGCGCTGGTGGACATTCTCATGAAGAACCAGCCCACGCCGGTGGTGCGCGCGGCCCGGGCCCGCGGCCTGGTGGCGCAGCCGGGCTTCGAGATGATGCTGCAGCAGACGCACCTGTACCTGGAGTTCTTTGGTTTCCACGAGGCTGCGCAGAAGATCCGGCAGGACGCCACCTTCCTGCGCGAGCTGATCTACCCGCCGGAGCTGGCCGGCGAGATCCGGCGGCCCTGACCCGAAGCCCGCGCATCGCTGCCCAACAGTTTTCAACCCCGCAGCTCAAGCTGCCATTTCAACCCCGAAGGAGACAAACCATGCAAAAACGATTCACCCTCAAACTCGTGGCCGCCTGTGCGCTGGCCGCCGCCTGCCTGCCAGGCTTTGCGCAGGACGTGATCAAGATCGCCAACATCGTCGAGCTGTCCGGAAGCGGCGCCACGGCCGGCACCAATTTCAAGAATGGCGTGGAGCTGGCCGTGAGGGAAGTCAACGCGAGCGGCGGCATCCTGGGCAAGAAGATCCAGACCACGACGTCCGACACGCAAAGCAACCCGGGTGTTGCCAAGGGCCTGACACAGAAAGCCATTGACGACGGTGTATTTGCCATCTTTGGCCCGGTTTTCTCCGGCTCCATCATGGTCAGCATGGCGGAGAGCCGCAAGGCAGAAATCCCGAACTTCACCGGCGGGGAGGCCGCTGCCATCACGATGCAGGGCAACCCCTACATCTTCCGCACCAGCTTCACCCAGGCAACGGCCATGCCCAAAGTGGCCAAGTACATCAATGAACGCGCCAAGGTCAAGAACCTGGTCGTCATTTATGTCAACAACGATTTCGGCAAGGGCGGCCTGGACATGATCAAAAAGGCGCTGGAGAAGTCCGACACCAAGATCGTTGCCGACATCTCGACGGACGCAGGCCAGGTTGACTTCTCCGCTGCCGTGCTCAAGGCCAAGCAGAGCAATGCCGATGCTGTGTTTGCCTACACCAACGAAGAGGAATCCGCCCGCCTGTTGCGTGAACTGCGCAAGCAGGGCTGGAACAAGCCGGTGATTGGCGAGACGACGCTGACGGGCCAGAAGGTCATCGAGCTGGCGGGCGAGGCGGCCAACGGCGCAGTGGCGCACGTCGGCCTCACGGTGGATGCGCCGGTGCCGTCGATCCGGGCGTTCCGTGCCAAGTTCGAGAAGGAGTACAAATACATCTCCGACCACAACGGCATGAAAGGCTACTCGGGCATCTACGCGCTGAAGGCAGCGATCGAGAAGGCCGGCAAACTCGACCGCAAGGCCGTTGCCAGCGCCATGCACGGCCTGAAGATCAACACCGACAAGTACCCCGGGGCGCTGATGTACACCGAGTTCGACAACAACGGAGACCTGGACCGCATGAGCTTCATGGTGGAAGTGAAGAACGGCAAGCAGGAAGTGATCGACATGCTTCCGCCGCTCAATGTCGCAAAGACCGCCGCACTGCCGGCGCCGGCCGCCATCGCACCCGCCAAGCCGGCATCGGCGCCAAAGGCCGCCAAAAAGTAAGCAGACACGGAACGGGCCACGCAGCATGACGGACTTCCTACAACTTTTCTTCTCGGGGCTGGCCACAGGCAGCATCTACGGCCTGGCCGCCCTGGGCTTCACGCTGCTGTGGCAGGCCAGCGGCACGATCAACTTCGCCCAGGGCGAGTTCGTCATGCTGCCGGCTTTCATGATGCTGGCCTTCATGTCGTTCGGCGCACCGCTGCTGCTGAGCTTTGTGTTTGCCGCCATCCTGGCCATGCTGCTGCTTGGCTGGGTGTTCAAGCGCGGCATTGTGGACCCGCTGTTCCGCTACGGCATGATGCCGATCGTGGTGGCGACGATCGGCCTGGCCATCGTCATGCGCAACGGCCTGCGTGCCGGCTACAGCGCAGAGGCCCACCCCTTCCCGAGCCTGTTTGCCGACAAGCTCTTCAACATTGCCGGCGTGACCATCACGCTGGCCGACATCGGCACCTTCGCGCTGGCCTTGGCCATCGTGTTTGCCACCCAGGCCTTCATGTCAAAGACGGTTACCGGCCGCGCGATGCAGGCGGTGGCGCAGAACACCGAGAGCGCCTCGGTGCTGGGCATCAATGTGCCGCGCATGATCTTCTATGCCTTTGCCATCAACGCCGTGCTGGCCGTGGCGGCGGCGCTGCTGGTCACGCCTACCTACCTTGCCAAGTTCGACATGGGCGAGTCGCTGGGCACCAAGGCCTTCTTCGCGGCCATCATCGGCGGCTTCAACAACTCGCGCGGCGCGCTGCTGGGCGGGCTGATCGTGGGCGTGTGCGAGAACCTGGCCGCCGCCTATATTTCACCCGCGTACAAGGATGCGGTGGCGCTGGTGCTGTTCATGGTGGTCATCATGTTCAAGCCGCAGGGGCTGCTGGGCCGCAAAGAGGAGCGCAAGGTATGAAGAAGTCTTCGCTCAAAACACAGTGGGTGATGGCTGGCGTTTTGCTGGCCCTGCTGCTGGTGTCGCCCGCGTTCCTCAAGAACTACGGTGTCTACCTGCTCACGACCTGGATGATCTTCATCATCGCCACCATGGGGCTGAACCTGACGGTGGGCTATGCGGGCCAGAAGTCGCTCGGCCATGCGGCCTTCTTCGGCATCGGCGCCTACACCGTCGCCATCCTGATGAAGGCCGGCATCAGCTTCTGGCTCGGCTTGCCGGCTGCAGCGCTGATCTGCTTTGTGGTGGGCATCATCCTCGGCTTTCCGGCGCTGCGGGTGCAGGCCATCTACCTGGCCTTTGCCACGCTGGGTTTCAACACGGCGGTCTGGCTGCTGATGCGCAACGAGGAATGGCTCACGGGCGGCACCTTCGGCATCAACAACATCGCGCGCCCGCATTTCCTCGGGCTGTCGCTGGAGGGAAACCGGCCTTACTTCTACTTCGTGTTCGTGGTGACGGCGATCATGGCCGGGCTGCTGTGGGGCCTGCTGCGCTCGCCCTGGGGCAAGGCGTTCACCGCCCTGCGCGACAACCCCATCCGCGCCGAAAGCCTGGGCGTGCACATCCGCAACTACACGCTGCTGAGCTTTGCCATTGGCGCGGCCTATGCGGGCATAGCCGGCGCGCTGTTCGCCTCGCTGGTGCAGTTCATCGAGCCGGCGCCGTTCGCGGTGGGGGCGTCGATCATGATGTACCTGATGGTGGTGGTCGGCGGGCCCGGCTACTTCTTCGGCCCGGTGCTGGGTGCACTGGTGGGCGTGGTTGTGCCGGAGTGGCTGCGCGACGTGCCCTTTGTGGCCAACTGGTACCTGCCGCTGTTTGGCGCCGCCGTGATTGTGCTGATGATCTGGCTGCCCGACGGGCTGCTGAGCCTGCCGGACAGGCTGCGCGCGCGGCGCCTGTCGCGCGAGGCATCGGCGGCACGCCAGGCATCAGGCGCGCAGGCCGTCGAAGGAGCCAAGCCATGAGCGCGCCGCTTCTCAAGGTAACCGGCCTGAAGAAGGCCTACGGCGCGATCCAGGCTGTGGGTGGTGTGTCATTTGAAGTCATGCCGGGCGAGATTTTCGGCGTGATCGGCCCGAACGGTTCCGGCAAGACCACCCTGTTCAACTCGATGCTCGGCCAGATCACGCCTGACGCGGGCACCATCGAGCTCAACGGCAAGGACGTGACGAAGCTCGGCCCGCTGGAACTCAACCGCCTGGGCGTGGGCCGCACCTTCCAGACGCTGCAGGTGTTTGGCAAGATGAGCGTGCGCGACAACCTGATCGTCGCCGCGCAGGAGCACCAGGGCAGCATGTTCGGCCGCATGTTCGCGCCGACCGACTCGGGCCTGGGCGAACGCGCCGATGCGCTGATCGACCGCTTCCGCATCCGCCATGTGGCAGACCTCAAGGCCGGCACGCTGAGCTATGGCCAGCAGAAGCTGGTGGACATTGCCATGGCCTTCATGAGCCAGCCCGACCTGGTGCTGCTGGACGAGCCGTGCGCGGGCGTCAACCCGAGCCTGGTTGGCGGCATCTCGACGCTGCTCAAGGACCTGAACCACAACCCGGTGCAGGGCAAGAAGAGCAGTTTCGTCGTGATCGAGCACAACATGGACTTCGTGATGGACCTGTGCCACCGCATCATGGTGATGGTGGAGGGCCAGGTCATGGCCATCGGCACGCCGGCGGAGATCCGGGCCAACAAGCAGGTGCTGGACGCCTACCTCGGGAGCTGAAGATGACGACCGGTACACACACTGACACCTGCATTGAATTTGATGACGTCGTCGCCGGCTACAAGGATTTCATGATCCTGAACAACCTGTCGTTCAAGGCGCGGCGCGGCTCCATCACGCTGCTGCTCGGGCCCAACGGCGCGGGCAAGTCCACTGTGCTCAAGACCTTGTTCGGCCTGCTCAAGCCGCGCCAGGGCCGGGTGCTGGTGGACGGGCAGGACATCGGCGGGGCCACCCAGAAGGAACTGCTGGCCAAGGGAATCGCCTTCGTGCCGCAGGGCCGCAACCTGTTCGGCCAGCTCACGGTGTTCCAGAACCTTGAGCTGGGCGGCATCACCATTGGCATGAAGACCACGCATGAGCGCATCCCGGAAGTGCTGGAGTTCTTTCCGCGGGTCAAGGAGCGCATCCATTCGCAGGCATCGGCCCTGTCGGGCGGCGAGCAGAAGCAGCTGGAGATCGGCCGTGCGCTGCTGCTGCGGCCCAAGGTGCTGCTGATCGACGAGCCCAGCATCGGCCTGTCGCCCATCGTGGTGCAGGACGTGTTCAGGCTGCTGCGCAAGCTGGCCGACCAGGGCACGACGGTACTGATGGTCGAGCAGAACGTCAAGAGCGCGCTGAAGGTTTCCGACGAAGCCATTGCGCTGGAGTCGGGCCGGCTGGTGCTGCAGCGGCCGGCATCCGAACTGCTGGCCGACCCGGACATTGAGCGCCTGTTCCTCGGCGGCGCGCATGCGGCCGCCACGGCCGCTACCGCCACGGTTTAACCCCATTCAAGGAGACCAGCCATGCCTCATGCCATGCCCGCCCAGGGCGACCGCGAATCCATCTCCGACGCTGCCAACCCGCTGGGGCTGGAAGGCGTCGAGTTTGTCGAGTTCGCCACGGCCAAGCCGCAGGCGCTCGGCCAGGTGCTCGAGATGATGGGCTTCCGGCCGATTGCGCGGCACCGCTCGCGTGAGGTGATGCTGTACCGGCAGGGCGGCATCAACATCATCGTCAATGCCCATGCTGACGGCACGCCGCTGGCCGATGAGCCGGTGATCGCGGCCATGGCGCTGCGGGTGCGCGACGCCGGCGCCGCCTACCGCCGGGCGCTGGACCGCGGCGCCTGGGCCGTACCGGCGCAGGTGGAGGTGATGGAGCTCAACATTCCGGCGGTGCATGGCGTGGGCGCGAGCCGCATCTACTTTGTGGACCGCCACAAGGAGTTCTCCATCTACGACGTGGACTTCACGCCCATTCCGGGTGTGGACCAGCACCCGCCGGCCATCGCGGGGCTGCACTTCTTCGGCATCGTGCAGTACATCGGCAACGACCGCAGCGACGACTGGACAGAGTTCTACCATGAGCTGTTCGGCTTTGCGGCCCTGCCGGCGGAAGAGCGCTTCGGCATCCTGCCCAAGGGCCGCATCCTGCGCAGCCCCTGCGGCACCTTCTACTTCCAGCTGATCGAGCCCGAGCCGGGCGTTCTGGATGTGGAGGACGACGAATGCCTGCAGCGCATCGGTCTGGGCACGCCCGATGTGCTGGCCACGGTGGCCGAGCTGCGCAAGCGCGGCGTGGAATTTGTCGAGTCCAAGGGCGTGCACTCCGAAGACCGGGGCGCGCTGACCCGCACTTACATGGGCGGCGTCATGTTCGAGCTCGTCCATGACGAGCGGGGCTGAAGCCATGAACGCCGGCGGAAGCATCGACGATTTCGGGATGGACACCATCTCGCTGGCGGGGCCGCTGGAGGCCAAGCTCGACGCCATCAGGCAGGCAGGCTTCACCCAGGTGATGCTCTCCGCGCGCGACCTCGTGGGCCATGAGCGCGGCTGGCGCGCGGCCGTGGAGGCCGTCAAGGCCAGCGGCCTGCGGGTGACGGGCTTCCAGGTGCTGCGCGACTTTGAGGGCCTGTCGGGCCACCTGCACGACTACAAGGTGGACATTGCCAAGTCGATGCTGGAGATGTGCAACGCGCTGGGCTGCCGGGTGATGCTGGCCTGCTCGTCCACCTCCACCCACGCCACGGGCGACCGGGATGCGCTGGTGCGCGACCTGCGCAAGCTCGCCATGCTGGCGGTGCCGATGAACATCAAGGTGGCTTTCGAGGCGCTGTCCTGGGGCCGGGTCATCAACGAGTTCCCGCAGGCCTGGGACATTGTGTGCGAGGCCGACATGCCCAACCTGGGCCTGGGCTTTGACTCGTTCCACATGTTTGCCACCAAGACACCGCTGGACGACCTGGAACTGCTGGACCCGGACAAGATCTTCCTGGTGCAGCTGGCCGACTTCATGTGGAACGAGATCAAGTCGGTGGAAGAGCGCATTGCCACGGCCCGGCATTTCCGGGTGTTCCCCGGTGAAGGCGTGCACAGCGAGGCGCTGGCCGCGCTCACCCTGAAGCTGCACCAGCTCGGTTACCGCGGCGACTACAGCTTTGAGGTGTTCAACGACGACTACCAGCAATTGCCGCTGCAGACGGTGGCGCTGCGTGCCCGCAAGTCGGCGCTGTGGCTGGGCGAGGGCGTGCTGCGCCGCTCGGTGCCGCTGCCGAACCAGATTCGCCTGCGGCGAAGCAAATGAGCACCATCTTCGACGGCTTCCTCTCGACGCCCGACGTCATCGAGGCCTTTGACGGCCGAAACTTCGTCGATGCCATGCTGCGCTTCGAGGCGGCGCTGGCGCGGGCGCAGGGGGCAGAGGGCATCATCCCGCAGGCGGCGGCCAAGTCCATCATCGGCACCTGCAGGGTCGAGCTTTTCGACGTGGCCAAGATCGTGCGGGAGAGCGGCCGCGCCGGCAGCGTGGCGATACCACTGGTGCGCAGCCTGAAGGAAACCGTCGGCCTGTTCAACATCGAGGCGGTGCCGTTCGTGCACTACGGCAGCACCAGCCAGGACGTGATCGACACAGCCATGGCGCTGGCCACGCGTGACGCGCTCAGGCCGCTGATGCTGGACATCGACAAATCCATCCATGCGCTGCTGCAGCTGGCCGAACGCCATGCCGACACGCCGATGCTCGCGCGTACGCTGATGCAGCCGGCCTGCGTGACCAGCTTCGGCTTCAAGTGCGCGGGCTGGGCCGCGCCGCTGGTGCGCAGCCGCCGCCGGCTGCGCGAGGCGGCAGGCCACGCGCTCAAGCTGCAACTGGGCGGCACGGCAGGCACGCTGGAGAAGATGCTGGGCAAGGGGGACGCGCTGGTGGCCAGCATGGCCGCCGAGCTGGGGCTGGGTGTGCCAGCGGCGTCCTGGCATTCGCAGCGCGACGAGTGGGTGGCGCTGGGCTGCGAGCTCGGCCTGCTGGTGGGCAGCCTGGGCAAGATTGCCACCGACATCTCGCTGATGAGCCAGTTTGAAGTGGCCGAACTGGCCGAGCCGAATGAGCCGGGGCGCGGCAGCCCTGCCGCGATGCCGCACAAGCACAACCCGGTGGCCTCGATGGTGGCGCTGGCCGCCGCGCAGCGTGCGCCGCAACGGGTGGCTGCCTTGCTGGCGGCCATGCCCCATGAGCACGAGCGCGCCCTGGGCGCCTGGCAGGCGGAGCTGGCCGAGTGGCCGCAGCTGGTGATGTCGGCCCACGGCAGCGCGCGCGCGCTGGCGGCCGCCTTGCCCGGCTTGCAGGTGGACCCGCAGCGCATGCGCGCCAATGTGGACGCGGTGCGCGCCAGCCTGCCGAAGGCCGCGGCGCAGGAGTGGTTCAACGCCGGGATGGTGGAGCATGCCGCACGGCTGGCGCTGGCCCAGGTACGGGCCCTGCGCGAGCCGGCGGAGGAAGCTGTGGCGGCGTGAAGCCGCTGGACATCGCGGTGGTGGGTGCGGGGGTGATCGGCCGCCGGCACATGGAACTGCTGGCGCAGTCGCCCCGCGCGCGGCTGTGCGCCATCGTCGACCCGTCTCCCGCAACGGCGGCGCTCGCCGCGCAATCGCAGGTTCCGCACTACCCGAACCTGCAGGTACTGTTTGCACAGGCCCGGCCCGACGGCGCCATTCTGGCGACGCCCAATGCCCTGCATGTGCCGGGCGCGCTGGCGTGTGCCGCGCACGGCGTGCCGGCGCTCATCGAAAAGCCGCTGGCTGATTCCGTGGAGGCGGGCGAGCAGCTGGCGCGGGCGCTGGAAGCCTTGCGCGTCCCGATGCTGGTCGGCCACCACCGCCGCCACAGTGCCGCCCTGCGCGCCGCGCATGAAGTGATCCGGCGCGGCACGCTGGGGCGCCTGGTCAGCGTCATGGGCAGTGCGCTGTTCCACAAGGCGGACAGCTACTTCGAGGGCGGCCCCTGGCGCCGTGAGCCCGGCGGCGGCCCGGTGCTGATCAACCTGATCCATGACATCGACAACCTGCGCATGCTCTGTGGCGACGTGACCAGCGTGCAGGCGATGGCGTCGAACGCCGTGCGCGGCTTTGCGGTCGAAGACACCGCCGTCATCAACCTGCGCTTTGCCAACGGCGCGCTGGGAACATTCACGCTGTCGGACGCTGCCGCCGCGCCGCGCAGCTGGGAGCAGACCTCGGGCGAGAACGCCGACTACCCGCACCACCCCGGCGAGGACTGCTATTTTCTGGCCGGCACCCGCGGCTCGCTGGCCGTGCCCACACTGCGCACCTGGGTCTACCCCGGCGCGGCCAGCTGGTGGATGCCGTTTGACACGGCGCAGCTTGCGCTGGACGCCACCGACCCGCTGGCGGTGCAGCTCGGCCACTTCTGCGACGTGGTCGAGCGCCGGGCAGAGCCGCTGGTCACTGTGGCCAGCGCGCTGGAGAGCCTGCGCGTGGTGCAGGCGGTGCGGCGGGCGATCGCAAGCGGAGGCTGCGAACAAGTTGCAGGCCATTGAAGCGGTCCGCATGAATCTGGCGGCACAATGGAGGGCAGGGCCCGGCAGCAAGCCGGTTCAGCCAGCAGGAACCCGCACAGATGCCGCAACTCAATTTCGTCAAGCAGGGAAAGGGCCCCGTCCTGGTGCTCAGCCATTCGCTGGGCAGCGATCTGGGCATGTGGGACGACGTGGCCGCGGCGCTCCAGGCGCGCTTCACCGTGCTGCGCTACGACCACCGGGGCCACGGCAAGTCCGAGGTGGTGCCCGGCCCTTACACCCTGGCGGCGCTGGCCGAGGATGCGGCATCGCTCATTGCCGAGCAGGCGCGCAAGCCGGTGCATTTCATCGGCCTGTCGATGGGCGGCATGGTGGCCCAGGCGCTGGCGGTGCGCTACCCGCAGATGATCCGCAGCATCGTGGTGGCCAACTCGTCCAATTATTTCGAGGAGGCGCGCCGCGCCTCCTGGCGCGAGCGCATCGATACGGTGCGCAAGGACGGCATGGCGGCCATTGCCGAGCAGACGATGCAGCGCTGGTTCACCCGCGAGTTCCGCGCCGACACGGTCAACGGCGGCATCGGGCGCGTGGCCCGCACCCGCGCCGTGCTGGAGGCCACCGACCCTGGCGCCTACATCGCCTGCTGCGAGGCCATCATGGCCATGGACTTCCGCACCAGCGACGGGCTGATCCACTGCCCCTCGCTCGTGATCTACGGCAAGCGCGACGAGTCCACGCCCGAGGCGATGTCCCGCGCGATCTCGCTGGCGATCTCCGGCGCCCAGTTGCACGGCATGAACACGGCCCACATGAGCGCGACCGAAAAGCCCTTGTCCTTCGCCAAACTTGTTTCCGACTTTCTTGAAACCGTCTAATGAAAACTGTCCTCATCCTCAACGGCCCCAACCTCAACCTGCTGGGCACGCGCGAGCCGCAGGTCTATGGCTCGCAGACGCTGGCCGATGTTGAAAAACTCTCCGCCACCGCCTGCGCCACCCACGGCTTCAAGCTGGACTTCCGCCAGAGCAACCATGAGGGTGAGCTTGTCACCTGGATCCATGAGGCCGGCAAGCTGCATGCAGCCGGCAGCCTGGCAGGCGTGATCCTGAATGCGGGTGCGTACACGCATACCAGCATTGCCTTGCATGACGCGATCAAGGGGACGGGGATTGTGCTGATCGAGCTGCACATCTCGAATGTGCATGCGCGTGAGGCGTTCCGGCATCACTCGTATATTTCACCGGCTGCCAAGGCTGTGATGGCCGGGTTTGGGGTGCAGGGGTATCCGCTGGCTGTGGCGGCGCTGGCTGCCATCTGAATGCGGCCAGGGCCCCCCGATGCCGCACGGTGAAAGCATGATCCCGGTTTACCAGCCGCTGCTTGGCGGCAACGAGAAGACCTATGTGAACCAGTGCCTGGACTCGACCTGGATATCGTCCAAGGGCGAGTTCATTGATCGCTTCGAGAAGGGCTTTGCCGCGTTTATGGGCGTGCCTCATGCCACCAGTGTCTGCAATGGGACCGTTGCCCTGCATGTGGCCCTGCTGGCGCTGGGCCTGGGCCCCGGCGACGAGGTGATCGTGCCGACGCTGACCTATGTGGCCTCGGTCAATGCCATCCTGCAGACGGGTGCGAAGGCGGTATTCGCGGAGTCTGCGGCCGGAGGGTGGAACCTTGACCCCGGGGATGTGCGGCGGCGCATCACGCCCCGTACGCGGGCCGTGATGGCGGTTCACCTGTATGGCCTGCCTTGTGCCATGGATGCGCTGGTGGAACTGTGCCGCGACCACAATTTGCTGCTGGTGGAGGACTGCGCGGAAGCGATCGGCTCCCGCTACCGCGGCCGGCATGTGGGAACGTTCGGTGATGTTGCCACTTTCAGTTTCTTCGGCAACAAGACCATCACCTGTGGTGAGGGTGGCATGGTGGTGGCGGGGCAGCGGTCGGTCATCGACAGGGTGCATCACCTGAAGACCCAGGGCCTCTCGCCCGGACGGGAGTACTGGCACGACGTCCAGGGGTACAACTACCGCATGACCAACATCTGCGCGGCCATCGGTCTGGCGCAGCTGGAGCAGGTCGAGTCATTTCTCGAGCGCAAGCGCGCCATTGCTGCCTGGTACCGGGAGGGCTGTGAAAGCCTGCCGGTTTCATTCCAGGAGGACTCGCCGGACGCCGTGAATTCATACTGGATGTGTTCCTTCCTGGTCGGCACCGCCCGCTGGCGGGACCCGCTTCGCCGCTTCCTGCGGGACCGGGGCATCGACACGCGCCCGCTGTTCCATCCGGCGCACCAGTTGCCCCACCTGGCCACCGGCCAGAGCTTTCCGGTGGCCGAGCAGTTGTCGCAACGCGGCATCAACCTGCCCAGCTATCCGGCGCTCACCCGTGACCAGGTGTTCATGATCTGCGACGCCATCCGCAAGTTCCATCTTGTGCAGGCCGCCGGGGACATGCAGGAAGCTGCCGGCAGTGCCCGGAACTACCGATGAATCCCGCCAGCCCACCAGGCGGGAGATTCGCCGCTCTGGACGGCTTGCGTGGCATGGCGGCCCTGTCCGTGACGTTCTTCCATGCGATCCTGTATTACCAGCCGGCCTTGCAGGACCGGGTGATGAACGTTCCTGCACAGCAGCTTGCCGCGGCCGATCTCCCCATGAAGATCATGCTCACGGTCTTTGACGGTGAGGCGGCGGTCATCTGCTTCTACATCCTCAGCGGGCTGGTCCTTCATCACTCGCTGATGCGCATGGCGGCTGGCGCCGGGGCCTGGCGGGTGGCGGCAGAATTTTTCTGGCGCCGGGCGGCCAGGCTGATTCCGGCCATGCTGTCCACCATGCTTTTTCTCTGGCTGGTGGCGTGGCTCTGGACAGCCAGCGGTGGCAGCGGCTTTCCGCCTGTCAGTCTTGAGGCTGCGCTGAAGAATGCGTTTCTCCTGGAAATTGGCAACTTCCACGGGCCTTCCCGCAGCGTGCAGATCGAGGCGGTTGCAACGCCATTCCTGCTGGCCGGCGCTTTCATCTACCTATGGGCCGGATTCAGCGGCCTGCTGGCCATGGCGCTGGTCTCGCTCCTGGCGCTGCAGAATCTGTGGGTTGTGTTCTCGATTCCCCTGATCGCGCCGTATCTCTTTGCTTTTGTCTGCGGAATGCTCGCGGCCACGCCGCAGGCAGCAGCGCTGTTCGGGACGGCTTCGGGCCGAGCGGTGTTCATGTGGCTTGCCGTAGGCCTGGGGGCCCGCCATCTGGCGCCCCACCAGTCGCTCACGGCCCTCATTGTTCAGGTTGGTGCGCTGGCAGCCATGGTGGCATGCCTGCGGCATGTCCCGGGCAGCTGGCCCGCTCGCGCACTCACGCGGCCATTGCCCGCATTTCTGGGCCGCATCAGCTACAGCTACTACCTGCTGAACGTGGTGGCGATCCATGTTCTCGTGGCGCTGGTTCCAGTGGAACCAGCGAGCATCAAGGGTCTGACCTGGGTATTCTTCGGGATGGCTGCTTTCATCCTGACAGTTCCATTTGCGATGCTGTCCGAGCGGTTCATCGAGCGGCCTTCCATCCGGTTGTCGCACATTTTTGCAAGGCGCATTGCATGACGCGCGCGATGTGGCTTCTGAATCACTCGACGGCGCGGGCTTTCGACCTCGCCATGTTGCGTGCCGCAGGCGTGCAGGATGTTTTCACGCCGGCGAGCTACCCGCAGCAGGTCAATTTCCGCAGTGCGTCAGTGGACAGCAACCGTCGTGCGCCCGCCGGTATTCCGCCTGACGACCTGAAGGTGCTGGATGAGGCCGACTGGCACGGCGGGCCCGGCGCCGCTGCCTGGGCCGTGGCCAACCGGTACTTCGATGTCCTGTTCTTCATCGCCCATGACCTGGACTGCGTGATGGAGGTTGTCTCCAGCTTCAAGGGCGCGGTGGTCTGGCGGGCGTTCGGGCTGAACTCGGACATGACCTACAGCTTCCTGGCAGATGCGAAGGAAGGCCTGCGCCGCCGCATCGTGGCCGCCGGCCCGCGATTCTGGCTCGGGACGGCCTACCCGCACCTGGCCGGGCTGGAGGAGGGCTTCCTGAGCAGGCGTGAGGTGTACCTGCCTCTGGGGCTGATGGACTGCGCGCCGAGGGAAGGTTGGCATGGGCGATCCGCCCGGTTGTTCTTCGTGTGCCCCGACGTGGGGATCAACTCGTACTACCGCGAGATCCACGAGCGGTTCCGGCACGACTTTGAGGGCTTTGACTATGTCGTGGGCGGCTCGCAGGCCGTGCCGGTGGAAGACCCCCGTGTGCTGGGCTACCTGCCGGCCTCGCAGCATGAGGAAAACATGCGTGCGTTGCGCGTCATGTTCTACCACTCCACAGAGCCCAACCATGTGCACTACCATCCTTTCGAGGCGGTGCGTGCGGGCATGCCGCTGGTGTTCATGGCCGGCGGCATGCTTGACCGGATGGGTGGGGCAGGGATGCCGGGGCGCGCACGGACACTTGACGAAGCGCGCACGAAGATCCGGAGACTCCTGGATGGCGATCCCGGGCTCATTGATGATATCCGCGCGTCGCAGACGCGGCTGCTGGATGCGATGCGGCCCGAAGCCTGTGAGGAGGCCTGGAAGCAAGGCATGGCCCGCATACTTGCAGCGCTTGCGGCAGACCGTTCCCGGGATCGCCCGGCGCGCGCGCGCAGGAAGAAGATCGCCGTCATACTGGCCGCTTCCTACAGGGGCGGCACATTGCGCGGTGCGAAGTTGCTGGCCGAAGCCATCTGGCACGGCAGCCGGGCGCGGGGTGAGGATGCCGATGTTGTGTTTGCACATCCGGATGATCCGCAAGCCTACCCGCCAGGCGCACTGGATGACCTGGCACCGTTCCTTGCGCGCCGGACGTTCACCTGGCGCATGCTCGATCTGGCACAGGCCCGCAGGGCCATGGCCTATGCGGGCGAGAGCGGGTGGCGGCCTCTGGCGCCGCGCTACCTTGTGGCTGAAGACGGCATCCAGCAGTTCTGCGATTGCGACGCGTGGGTTGTGGTCAGTGACCGCCTGCAAGCGCCGCTGTTGCCTGTGCGTCCGGCCATCCTCATGGTGTACGACTATGTGCAACGCTATGTGCCAGAGGTGCTCGACGGCGGGGACGATCAGCCGTTCATCAATGCCGCGCGCACTGCCCGCATGGTGATGGTCACCACGGAGTTCACGCGGCAGGATGCGCTGCAATATGCGGGTGTGGCGCCGCGCCGTGTGGTCCGCGTTCCCATGCTGTCGTCCGCGCCCGGGCCGCTACCGCCGGCCCCGCGCCTGGCGCAGGGCAACAGCACAGGCCCGGGCTATTTTTTGTGGACCACCAATGGCGCGCAGCACAAGAACCATGCCAACGCGCTGAAAGCGCTCGACATCTACTACCGCATGCTCGGCGGCAAGCTGGAATGCCATGTCACCGGGGTCGACCTGCCCCAGGCCGCGTGGCGCAAGGCCGTTGGCGGCAGCAGGCTCAAAGTCCTTGGTGAACTGCCTGACAGCAGGTTCGCCACGCGCCTGGCCGGTGCCGCTTTTGTATGGCATGCGGCTGCCGTGGACAACGGCACGTTCAGCGTGATCGAGGCGGCCCATGCCGGTGTGCCGGCGTTGTCCAGCGACTACCCGGCCATGCGTGAGATCGATGCGCAGTTCAGCCTTGGCATGGCCTGGATGAACCCTGCCGACCCCGAGCAGATGGCACAGCAGCTGCTGTGGATGGAGCAGCATGAAGCGGCTATCCGGCGGGCGTTGCCCACGCCGGAGGTCCTTTCGCTCCAGAGTGTCGAGCACCTTGGCGGCGCCTATTGGGACGTGATCAGGACCTGCCTGTGAAGACCTACGGCATCTATCTTTTCTATGCGCCGACAGTGGACATGCGCCATCAGGGGCTTGGCCGGCAGCTCGCTGCGATGCTCAAGGCCGGCGCGCTGCGGCCGGATATCCGGTTCCTGGTCGCGTGCCCGAGCTGGGCGCGCGAGAGCCTGGAGGCGCTGTGCGAAAGCGAAGGTGTACCGGCAGGCAGCTTTGACGTGCTTTCGCCCCCGGGGCCGCCAGCAGCGCTCTATCTGTACAACGCCTGGGTCGCGCACCAGGCGCGGCGACGCGGCCGTGCCAGTGTGGTGCAGCGGTTGACGGCCATTGCGGAACGCGTGGCCCAATGGGTCCGCAGCAAACTGGAGGCTGGCGTGGCCACATCGCGCAGTGTTCCCGCCCTGGCTGCCGTCATCGCCGTTGCAGGGTTGGCGGCGCTGGTGGCGGCTCCCTTGCGCGCATGCTGGTTGATGGCAAGGTGGTGCGCCCGGCGGGTGCGCGGGCTGGCCGGCATGGCCGCATTGCGCGGCCGGCTTGCGGGGCTCGTTGCACAGCCCAAGTCAGAGCCGCTGGCCACGCGCCTGTACCGCATGATGCAAGCGCGCGAGGCGCAGCTGCTGGTGGACCTGATCAACCGGCAGCCCGGTGTGCGGGCATGGTATTGCCCCACGGCGTTCTGGCCGTCGTTCAATGCCATACGGGCCCCGAGGCTGATGTGCGTGCCTGATGTCGTTCTGACGGAGTTCCCCGTTGCGTTCTCGGCGGTTGGAGGCGAACGGTTCCTGGAGAACTTCCGGGATGTCGAGGCTGCCATTGCCGGAGCCGGATATTTTGTCACCTACAGCGAACACACGAAGTGGCGCACGCTTGTCGACCGCTATGGTGTACCGGAGGCAAATGTGCGTGCGATTGCGCATGCACCGATCGACCTGTCCGGCTGGATCTCGGCAAGCGGATTCCCGGACCTTGCGGCCGTGCGGCGCCATCGTTGCGAAGGCCTGTTACGGTCCGCCATGGCGCGGGCACGGACAGACTACGCGGCGGGATTCAGCAACCCCGGCATGCGCTTCATCTTCTACGCGAGCCAGTTTCGCCCCTCCAAGAATGTGCTGACGCTATTGCGTGCGTACGAGCACATGCTGCGCAAGCGGCTGCTGCCGCACAAGCTGGTGCTCACCGGCGACCCCGACGCGATGAAGGAAATCGCCGACTTCATTGGCGCCCACCGCCTTGGCAAGGACGTTCTTTGCCTGCATGGCCTGAGCGTGCCGGAACTCGCTGCCTGCTACAGCCTTGCCGAACTTGCGGTCAATCCGAGCCTGAGCGAGGGCGGATGCCCTTTCACCTTCAGCGAGGCGCTGTCGGTAGGAACGCCGGCCGTGATGGCACGCATCCCGGTCACCGAGGAAACGCTGGACGACCCCGCACTTTCAGGCATGATGTTCTTTGATCCGTATGACTGGCGCGACCTGGCCGTCAAGGTGGAATGGGCGCTTGCAAACCGCGGGCAACTTCTGCAGACCCAGCTTGAGGCATACCGCAAGCTGGCAACCCGCACCTGGACGGATGTGGTGGATGAACATGTGCGGGCGCTTGAGCATGTCATTGCCTGCGAAGCTGTTGAAGGAGCGGGTAGATGAAGGCACCAGGGCCCCTTGTCATACTTGGTTTTGGAGGCCATGCGCGCAGCGTGGCGGACATTGCGCTTGCCTGCGGCCACAGCCAGTTGGTCTTTGTGGACGACCATGCCCGCGACGGAGAAACCTTTCTCGGGCATCCGGCGGTGCGGGAGTATCCTGCGGGGCATCTTCAATGCATGCCGGCGGCCGGGGACAATGCCTTGCGCAGGCGCCAGCTGGAGGTGGTGCAGGCACAGGCCTTCGAACTCATCACGCTGATCGCACCCGGCGCGACGACAGGCGCTGGAGCGGTGGTGCAGCCCGGAACGCTGGTTGCGCGCCATGCGCACATCGGGCCACTTGCCGAGGTGGGCCGGGGCTGCATCATCAATACGGGCGCGGTCGTGGACCATGAAAGCCGCATCGGGGAGTTCTGCCATATTTCGGTCAATGCCACAGTGGCCGGACGCTGTGTGATAGGTGCCGGCGTCTTCGTATGCGCAGGAGCCACAGTCATTGACGGCGTGACGATAGCGCCCGGCATCATTGTGGGGGCGGGAGCAACGGTCGTGCATGACCTGACCGAGCCGGGCACTTATGTCGGCACGCCTGCGCGCCTTGTCCGTCGATGACCGAGTGGGGGAAAGCGCAGGCAAGGTGCCTGATATTGGTGCCCGTACTGTCCTTGTCCGGCACCTGGGCCTGGTAGATGCGCAGGTCCCGCTTGCCGGTGACCTTCATGCTCCTGGCCGCAGCCCCCAGGTTGATCGCATACCCGCCGCCACCGGCGGTCTTGCGGCAGATCGAGCAGTAGCAGCGCATGAAGGCACGGGCTCAGCGGATTCGACAGGGAACTTGACCTTGCCGCAATGGCAGAAGCCTTGCAGTTGCATTGGGTGCTCTGTTAGAGCGGTTGGGCGCCATTTTTACCGGGGTCAATGTCGAAGTGAAGGACATCTTCCCTGATACCGAGCTTGGTGTAGAGGGCGATTGCCGGGTCGTCGCCGTAGTCTGCCTGGACGTAGATGACGTATGCGCCCATATCAGAGGCAACTGCCTGGAGCTTCTGGATCAAGGCAGTGGCAATTCCCTGGCGCCGACAGGCCGATGAGACTGCCAGGTCATAGATGTAGATCTCTTTGCGAGCCTGCTCAAACTTTGGCAACACATAGGCGGCGAGTCCACCGACGACGGAACCTCCGTCTGTCGCTGCGATGGCGATGAATGCCTTGCTTGAAAGCAGGTCGATGAGATAGGCGTCATCAGGCTGTGCCTGGGTGTAGGTTTCCTGGTCTTCAAATGCTTCACCGAACATCGCGAGCATTTCGCGCATGGGGCTGACGTCACCGTGCTCAAGAAGCTTGACACGAAAGTTGGGTTTGTCTTGCATGGTTCGAGTACTTGGGGTGGCGTTGGCATCGCATGCGCTTGAACGACGGATCAGGCGTCTGTGAACTGCAGAAGTTCATGGAGCACTCCCGACGGATCGGTGAAAGCGATGTAAACACCGACGGGACATGGTTGGGGTTTGTCGTTCAGCAGGGTCCCTCCTGCAGCGACCACCTGGGCCATTGATTCGGCAATGTTGTCCGTCTGGAAGGCGAGCACCGCGCAAGGCCTGTCAGGGATTGTTTGCCCGTCTTCGATTTCTTGAATGACCAGCGTTGCTCCCCGCGTGCGCAATTGGGCAATGCATTGCCCGTAGCGCGCCTTGACCTCGTAACCGAGCGCGTGGACATAAAAATCAACCGCGCGCGCCAGATTTGAGACGTAGATGGTCTGCACGCAAACTTCATTCACGATAGTGCCTCCCTTGTTCGCTGTGAAGTGGCACGGCTTGATGCGGCGCGGAGAGGAAGGCGCCTGGCGCACCGCGATTCAGCTTCATATGCGCCGACGTTGGAGGTAACCGGCGCCGCAGGCGTCCGTCTTGGATGACTTGTTAGCTGTCATGCGCTTCATCCTAGCACTCGACCTGTCTTGCTGGTTCTGCGGCGCACGTTGGCCGCGGAAGGAGAAGAAAGCTACAAATCAAAAGAGCTCCGCCCAGTGCCCCCCTGACAGGCCAGGAAACGCGGAGCATAGTAAAACCGAACGCGGTGAATGCAGCGGCGGCGATGCCACCAAAGAGAAACATTGCGGCATCACCACGAACGGAACTTGCGCACAGAGCCAAGACATGGCCCGCCAATAGCAGCGACGCGGCCAGCGAGCCCAATCCCGCTACGACGGCGGTGGCAAATTTCCCGAAGATGGTGGCGTACTGTTGCATTTGTATGATGGCCAAGTTTGAGCTGAGCCGCGCGCGCAGGCACGCAGTGTAAGGCCTCGCACTAG
Organism: Pseudomonadota bacterium; assembly: GCA_040385105.1. Taxonomy (GTDB): domain Bacteria; phylum Pseudomonadota; class Gammaproteobacteria; order Burkholderiales; family Burkholderiaceae_C; genus JACMQX01. The sequence continues at coordinate 23,887 of JAZKHY010000027.1, read as the reverse complement.
AGTTAAGCTGTTGCAGCTACCAACTCAACACAGGAGATGACTTTATGAAGAAGGAACGTTTGCTGCTTTTGACGACGATTGCGGTGTCAATTCTGAGTGGCTGCGCGGGTAGCGGTGAGAGTGTCAGAACGACCGAGCTTCACAGTAAAAAGCCCCTCGACTTGAGCGCCGAAGTGTTCCGGACGGCCACCGCAAAAGCGCCGACGGTGATACTGCTGCATGGTTGCGCCGGGCCAGTGCGCTCGCAGACCGAGGCCTGGGTGAAAGCACTGAATGGCTGGGGGCATAACGTCGTGGTTCTCGATTCATTCAGGCCGCGCGGCATCAGGGACACATCTGTGTGCCAGCGGCCCTTTAGTACTGTCAGTCCGGAACAGAGGGGAGCCGAAGCGCATGACGCCGCACGATGGGTATTGCAGCAGCCGTGGGCAAGCTCCAAAGTGGGGCTGATCGGTTTCAGCCATGGTGGTAACGCCGTGTTGCATGCCGTCGCGAGCCGGGATGTGGAGCGCAATGTTGGTACGCCGGTCGCTACCGCTGCAGTCGCAATTTATCCCGGATGCGGTGATTTGATGAACACCGACAAGCCGGCGATTCCAATCGAGTTCCACATTGGAGAGAAGGATACCTGGACCGCAGCAGGGCCTTGTCGGGATCTGGCTCGAAATTGGTCCTCGCCTATCTTTACCTATGCTAACGCGGTACATGGATACGACATTCCAACTGCTAACGGGTTTGGGGAGCAATCCAACTGGGGTGTTCGACACGAAGTCAGGTATGAAGCAGATGCGACGCGTTTGACTATGGAAAGAGTCCGCACCTTCTTTGATCAACAGCTACGGTAGAACGCGGTTGACTTGCGGGGTCTAACGTCCGAGATGTGCGGCACTCGCAAAGCGAGTACTGCATGAAAGGAGGCGGGTGCCCGTCGCCGCCAACCTGCGGGGCAGAAACCAGGGCGCAGCCTACTTCCACCCCGGCTGCCTGAACGCCTCCACCAGAAAATCCACCATCGCCCGCACCTTGCCCGACACATGCCGCCGGCTCGGGTACACCGCGTGGATGTCCAGCACCGGCCCCTTGTACTGCGGCAGTATCTCCACCAGCCGGCCGCCTTGCAGGTCCGGCCCGACCAGGAAGGCAGGCTGGTAGATGATCCCCTGGTCGGCCAGTGCCGCGGCGCGGCAGGTGTCGCCGCTGTTGGCGCGCAGGCAGGCATGGGTCGTCACATTCACCGCCTGGCCGGCCGGGTTCTCAAACGTCCACACATCGCCGCCGGACCACCATGAATAGGCAATCGCGCTGTGGTCGGCAATGTCCTCAATGCGTCTGATCGGCGGCGCCGTGCGCAGGTAGCCGGGCGAGGCGCACAGCACCACGCGGTCGCTGGCCAGCTTGCGCGAGACCAGCGTGGAGCCCTGCAGCCGCGCGATGCGGATGGCCAGGTCAAAGCCTTCGTCCACCAGGTCGATCACGCGGTCGGTCAGGGTGATGTCCAGCTCCACCTGCGGGTGGAGCTTCAGGAACTCGCCCCACAGCGGCGCCAGGTGCAGGTTGCCGAACGTCAGCGGCGCGTTGATCTTGAGCTTGCCGCGCGGCGTGGCGCCCGATGCGCTGGCGGCGGCATTGGCCTCGCCCAGGTCGTCCAGGATGTGGCGGCAGCGCTCAAAGTACTCGGCGCCCGAGTCTGTCAGCGAGAGCTTGCGCGTCGTGCGGTTCAAAAGCCGCGTACCCAGCCGGGCCTCCAGCTCGATGACCAGGCGCGACACCACCGCCTTGGACGTGTCCAGCCGGTCAGCGCCCTTGACGAAGCTGCCGGCCTGCACGACGGCCACAAAGGCTTCAATCTGGCGTAACTGGTCCATCAGGGTCCATCCGGGTCCATGTCAGCAGGGTTATATTGATACAGCTAGCATGAGTGGATTGAATCACATTTGCCCCGCAGGAAAGAAAGGCCCGCCGCCATGACCCAGACCCTCAAGATCGACTTTGTTTCCGACGTATCCTGCCCCTGGTGTGCCGTGGGCCTGAGCGCGCTGGAGCGGGCCATCGACCGGGTGGGCGACGAGGTCAAGGCCGAGCTGCACTTCCAGCCCTTTGAGCTCAACCCGCAGATGCCGCCCGAGGGCCAGGACACCACCGAGCACCTGACGCAGAAGTACGGCTCCACGGCCGAGCAGCAGGCCGGCATGCGCGAGAACATCCGCCTGCGCGGCGAGTCGGTCGGGTTCACCTTTCGCAAGGAAGGCCGCAACCGCATTTACAACACCTTTGACGCGCACCGCCTGCTGCACTGGGCCGAGCATGAGGGCGGGGGCAGGCAGCATGCGCTCAAGAAGGCGTTCCTCGAGGCCTACTTCACCCATGGCGAGAGCCCGGCCTCGCATGAGGTGCTGGCCCGCGTCGCGGGCGAGGTGGGCCTGGATGCGGCGCGCGCCCGGGAAATCCTGGCGTCCGGCGAGTTTGCCGCCGAGGTGCGCGAGCGCGAACAGTACTACCTGAGCGCCGGCATCCATTCGGTGCCGGCCGTCATCATCAATGACCGCCACCTGATCTCCGGCGGCCAGCCGGTGGAAGTGTTCGAGCAGGCGCTCCGGCAGATCGCCGCAGCCGGCTGACCGCCAGGCCCGCAGAGCGCAGCAAGCCGCAAAAAAGCACCATGCCCCGCCGAACACGCCGGTGAAAGTCCGCAACCACCTCCTGCTCATGGCGGCAGCCATCCTGCTGCCGGCCGCGGTGTTCTCGGCGGCGGCACTGGCCTTGCTGCTGCGGGCCGAGCGCGAGTCTGCCCACCGGAGCGTGTATGAATCGGCCAAGTTCGTCTCGCTGGCCGTGGACCGGGAGCTGTCCAGGGCCGAGAGCTCGCTCAGGGTGCTGGCCAGCTCGGAGAAGCTGGCCAAGGGCGACCTTGAGGGATTCCATGAACGCCTGACCCGGGCCCAGTCGGCCACGCACACCTGGACGCTGCTGTCCGATGCCGGCGGCAAGCTGCTGCTGCATTCGCGCGTGCCCTACGGCACGCCGTTGCCGATGCGCTCCGACCCATCGCAGCTGCCGCTGATCCTGGCCAGCCCCAAGGCGACGGTGTCCGACATGTACACCGGCGCCTATTCCAAACGCCTGATCGTGGCGGTGAACGTGCCGGTGCAGGCGCCCGGCGGGCCCTACATCCTGTCGCAGGCCTTCCTGCCCGAACATTTCAGCCAGACCCTGGTGCAGACGCGGCCGCCTGCGTCATGGATCATCAGCCTGTTTGACAGCCGGGGCGCGACCATCGCACGGACGCACCGCGCCGCCGACTTCACCGGCAAGCCTGTCAGCCCGCAGCTGCTGCAGGCCGCACGCGCCAGCGAGGTGGGCGAGCTGCGGCACCTGAGCCCGGAGGGCATCCGCCTGTTTGATGTGTTCGCGCGGTCTTCCTCGTCTGGCTGGACGGTGGCGGTCGGCGTGCCGGTGCATGAGCTGGAGGCGCCCGCGCTGCGCGCCGTGGCATTTGCGGGGCTGGGCCTGCTGGCCACGTTGCTGATCGGCGTCTGGCTGGCGTTGATGAACGGCAACCGCCTTTCACGCGCCATCAGCGCCGTGGCCCATGCCGCCGGCATGATCGGCCGCGGCTATGCCGCACCCAGGCCCGAGTTGCGCCTGCAGGAGATCGACGAGCTGCATGAAGCAATGCACCAGGCCCACCTGCAGCTCATGCGCGAGAAGGATGCGCGGGCCGAGGCCGAAGCCGGCCGGGCGGCCCTGTATGCCAGCGAACAGGCCGCCCGGACGCAGGCCGAGGCCCGGAACAAGGCCAAGGACGAGTTCCTGGCCATGCTCGGCCATGAGCTGCGCAACCCGCTGAGCGCGATTTCCGGGGCGGTGCAGGTGGCCAAGCTGCGCGGCGGCGAGCCTGCGGCGGTGCAGCATGCCCATGAAGTGATCGAGCGGCAGTCCGGCCACCTGGCGCATATCGTGGACGACCTGCTGGATGTGAGCCGCGTCATGAGCGGCAAGATCCGGCTGGACCGCAAGCCGATAGACCTGTCGGTGAAGGTGCGGCGGGTGCTGGCCACGCTGGATGCGGCAGGGCGCTCGCGCCAGCACAGGGTGGAGCTGCACCTGGAGGAGGCCTGGATCGACGCCGACATCACCCGGCTGGACCAGATCGTGACCAACCTGCTGGTCAACGCATTCAAGTACACGCCGGACGGTGGCACCGTGACCGTCACGGTGGAGGCGCGCGATGAAGAGGCGGTGCTGACGGTGCGCGACACCGGCGTGGGCATTGACGCGGCGCTGATGCCCGAGATCTTCGGGATCTTCGTGCAGGGAACGCCGAACATCGACCGGGCGCAGGGCGGGCTGGGCATCGGCCTGGCGCTGGTCAAGCAGCTGATGGGCCTGCACGGCGCCAGCATCGAGGCCCACAGCGACGGGCCGGGCAAGGGAAGCACCTTCACCGCGCGGTTCATCCGCATCGCCGCGCCGTATGCGCCGTCTGAGGTGAATGCGGCGGCGCCGGCGCGCAGCCTGCGCATCCTGGTGGTGGAAGACCATGCCGATGCGCGCGCCACGCTGTGCGACCTTCTGCAGCTGTCCGGCCACGAGGCCACGGGCGCGCACGACGGGCCGGACGGCGTTGCCAGGGCGCTGGCCGTGCGGCCCGATGTGGCCATCATCGACATCGGCCTGCCGGGCCTCAGCGGCTACGAGGTAGCGCAGCGCCTGCGGGCCGACCCTGCCACCTGCGGCATCAAGCTGGTGGCGCTCACGGGCTACGGCCAGGACCAGGACCGCCAGCGCGCGCTGGATGCCGGCTTTGATGCGCACCTGGTCAAGCCCATCAACACCGCACTGCTGTTCAAGACCCTGCAGGACCTGACCGCGCCGGCCTGACGCGCGGCGACAATGGGGGCCGCCATGGCTGCTTCCCTCGTCCATTCCGCTTTCTACCGGTTCACGCCACTCGCCGATGCCGCTGCCGTGGCAGCACGCCTGCGCGAACTCACCCGGGGCCTGCTGGGCAGCATCCTGGTGGCGCAGGAGGGCATCAACGGCACGGTGGCGGGTGAGGCGCCTGCGCTGGAACGCTTCGAGCAGTCTCTGCTGGATGACCCCTTGTTCGCGGGGCGCTTCGCGGGCATGGCCTTCAAGCACAGCGCCTGCAGCACCGTGCCCTTCGGCCGCATGAAGGTTCATTGCAAGCCCGAGATCGTGGCGGTGGGTGTGCCGCTGTCGCCGGTGCCGGCGGGCAGCAGCCTGTCGCCCGCTGAATGGCGCGAATTCATTGCGCGCGATGATGTGGTCGTCATCGACAACCGCAACAGCTTTGAATACCGCCTGGGCCGGTTCAGGGGCGCCATCGACCCGCAGGTGGCGAACTTCCGCGACTTCCCGAAGTTCATCGAGGCCCATGCGCCGGCCTGGGCCGCGCAGGGCAAGCGGGTGGCCATGTACTGCACCGGCGGCATCCGCTGCGAGAAGACGAGCGGCTGGATGCAGGGCCTCGGGCTGGATGTGCACCAGCTGGAAGGCGGCATCCTCAACTACTTCCAGTCCATGCCCGATGCGGCCGGCGACTGGCAGGGCGAATGCTTTGTGTTTGACAACCGCATCGCGCTCGACACGCAGTTGCGTGAGACACCGACCACGCTGGAAGATGTGTATGCAGGCGAGCCGGACGGCCAGTGGCGCATCGAGCGGGCGCGGCGGCTGCAGGCGGCCGTGCCGGGCAAGGAGCCCTGATGCGGCAGGACCTGGCGGACATGCCGACGCGCAATGGTGTGGGCGCGAGCTGCGTGGCGCTGCCGCAGGGCAGCTGGCCGACCGTGCTGGACTACCTGGCGCAGCAGTTCCCCGCCATTGCCCGCGTGGAGTGGCAGGCCCGCATGCAGCGTGGCCATGTGCTGGATGCGGCGGGCCAGGCGCTGGCACCGGAGACGGCTTACCGGCCGCAGGCGCGGGTGTACTACTGGCGCGACCTGCCCGAAGAGCCGCGCATTCCTTTTGATGAAGAGGTGCTGTACCAGGACGACCTGCTGCTGGTTGCCGACAAGCCGCACTTCCTGCCCGTCACGCCTGGTGGCCGCTACCTGCAGGAGACGCTGCTGGTGCGCCTGAAGCGCAAGACCGGCCTCACCATGCTGGCGCCGGTCCACCGCATTGACCGCGAGACGGCAGGGCTGGTGCTGTTCGCCATCCAGCCCGCGACCCGCGACCGCTATGCGGCGCTGTTCCGTGACCGCGCGATTGCCAAGCACTACGAGGCCATTGCGCCATGGCGTGCAGACCTTACGCTGCCGCTGGTGTACCGCAGCCGGCTGGTGGAGGGAGAGTCGTTCATGACGATGCGCGAGGAGGCCGGTGAGCCGAACTCCGAGACGCGCATCGAACTGCTGGAGCGGCAGGGCGCCATGGCCCGCTACAGCCTGCAGCCGCACACCGGCCGCCGGCACCAGCTGCGGGCGCAGATGGCGGCTCTGGGCCTGCCGATAGCCAATGACCAGATCTACCCGGTGCTGCAGCCCGAGCCCGCCGAAGGCGTTGCGGCGGACTACTCAAGGCCGCTGAAGCTGCTGGCCAGGACCATCGCCTTCACCGACCCTGTGACGGGCCGGGCCAGGCAGTTCGAGAGCCGCCGGAAAATTGAGTTCTGAAAGGGATGTCATCCCGGACCTGATCCGGGATCCATGCAGGCGCGCAGACTATTTCAGGATCGCCAGCAACTCAACCTCAAACGTCAGCGTCGCGCCCGGCGGCACGGCATTGCCGGCGCCCCTGTCGCCATAGGCGGTGGCGGGCGGGCAGGTGAGGGTGGCCTTGCCGCCGACCTTGAGCTTCTGCACGCCTTCGGTCCAGCAGGGGATGACGCGGTTCAGCGGAAAGCTCGCGGGCTGGCCGCGCTTGTACGAGCTGTCAAACTCCTTGCCGTCCAGCAGTGTGCCGCGGTAGTGCACCTGCACCGTGTCGGTGGCTTTGGGGCTGTCGCCCTTGCCTTCGGCGGTGTGGACGATTTTCACGCCGGAGCCCAGCGTTTCCGTTTTGGCGGGGGCGATGGTGGTGGTGGCGGTCTGGGCGATGGCACCGGCACACAGGGCCGTGGCAGCTGCGAGGGCAAGCAGGGATTTCATGGTGTCTTTCGTGTCAGGTGGAAGCGGAACGGGAAGCGGATTCGGGAAGCCATTTGAGGCCTTGGCCGTGCGCATTCTATGAGGCGCCGGGCAGGCGCACAGGTGGGCGGGGCATTGCGCGTCACCAATTGTTACGCCCGGCTGATTCCGTGCGGTAGTTGCGCGGCCAGGGGTTTCGTGTGGCCATGCCCGGCACGGCACAGGGGCCGGGCCTGTATGCTTGGGGCTTCGATTCCGGAGGACTCCCGGGCATGCCCACCTCGCCAGCAAAACCTGATGCCCTGCTGCCTGAGCAGGACAGCGCCGCGTTCAGGCTGCAGGCCGAGCAGCTGCGCGAGAAGACCGCCCTGCTCGAGACCACGCTCAGCAGCATCAGCCAGGGCATATTCATGATTGACCCGGAGGGCCGGTTGATCAGCTGGAACCGGCGCATCAAGGAAATCCTCGACCTGCCCGATGACCTGCTGGCCTCGCGCCCCACGCTGGCCGAGATCACCCGGTTCCAGCTTGACCGCGGCGACTTCGGCCCTGACGCCTTCCACGTCCAGCCGCATGCGCGCGCCTATGTGGCTGCGGCCGGCTCCGGGCCCGCGCCAACCCGCTACCTGCGCACCACGCTGGATGGCCGCGTCATCGAGGTGCAGACGCAGACGCTGCCCTCCGGCGGCATGGTGCGCACCTTTGCCGACGTGACCGACTATGTCCATGCGCAGGAGGAAATCCGCCGGCTGAACAACGAGCTGGAAGACCGGGTGCGCCAGCGCACCACCGAGCTGGAGGGCGCCAACCGCGAGCTTGATGCGTTCTCCTATTCCATCGCCCATGACCTGCGCCAGCCGCTGAGCTCGCTGGACGGTTTCAGCACGCTGCTGGCCGCGCTCACGCCTGACGATGCCAATACGCCGGCGCGGCATTATGTGGAGCGCATCCGCGCGGGCGTGCGGCAGCTGAGCGCGCTGACCGACGGGTTGCTCTCGCTGGCCTACCTGTCGCGCAAGAAGCTCCACTGGACGGACTTCGACCTGGCCGACATGGCGCGCGAACTGCTGGGCGACATGGCGGCGCGTGAACCGGCGCGGCGCGTGGCCATCGACATCCAGCCCGAGCTCTGGGCTTCGGGCGAGGCGATGCTGATGCGCCAGGTGCTGGACAGCCTGCTGGGCAATGCCTGGAAGTTCACCGTGCGCAACGAGCAGGCGCGCATCAGCATGGGCAAGCTGGTGAACGATGCCGGCGAGACGGTTTACTTCGTGAAGGACAACGGAGCGGGCTTTGACATGGCGCATGCGGGCAAGTTGTTCGGCTCGTTCCAGCGCCTGCATTCGCCCACCGATTTTTCCGGAATGGGCATCAGCCTGGCCATCGCCAACCGCATCATCGCGCGGCACGGCGGCCGGATCTGGGCCCGCTCCGCCCGGGGTGAGGGTGCGACGTTCTCGTTCACCCTGGGCAGCGAGACGCCGGTGCCGCACACGGCTGACCCGCGCTGATGGCGCTGCCGCAGCGCACGGCCACAGCCGCTGCGGCGAACACCGAAGCCACGCCCATGCAAGGCGGCAGCGGCCGGCTCCATGCCCTGGACGCGGTGCGCGCCATCGCGCTGCTGCTGGGCATCGTGCTGCACGGTGTGATGTCGTTCCTGCCGACGATGGCGCTGATCAGCTGGCCCATCGTTGACAACTCGCCGAGCGACGCGCTGAATGCCGTCTTCCTGCTGATCCACATGTTCCGGATGCCGCTGTTCTTCTTGATGGCGGGGTTCTTCGCGCGGCTCATGGTGCAGCGCGGCGGGGTGCGCGCATTCGCAGCGGACCGGGCGCGGCGCATTTTGCTGCCATTCCTGGCAGGCTGGCTCGCCATCGTGCCGCTGACGGCGTGGTTGATGCTGGCCGTGGCGGCGCGTGAGGGCAAGCCGGAGTTCCACCCGTTCATACCGCCGGATGCGGTGCTTGTGTTCCCGATGATGCACCTTTGGTTCCTCTACCTGCTGGTGATTCTTTACGCCGGCTTCATCGCCTGCCGCTGGCTGGCGGTCCACCTGCTGGACAGGCGGGGCCGCCTGCTGCCCGCGGCGGATTTCGTGGTGCGGCAGCTGGCCGCCACGCCGCTGGGTGCGCTGGTGCTGGCCCTGCCGCTTGCGGCCGTGCTGTATGGCGACCCGTACTGGTGGATATCGCTCGGCATCCCGACGCCCGACCATTCGCTGGTGCCCAACCTGCCGGCGCTGCTGGGCTTCGGCATGGCCTTCACGCTGGGCTGGCTGATGCACCGGCAGCCGCCGCTGCTGCAGGTGCTGGCACGCCGCTGGCTGCTGCACCTGCTTGCCGCCGTGCTGCTCACCGGCGCGTGCGTGGCCATTGCCGGTACAGCGCTGGATGCCATCGTGCAGGACGACCGGCTGCGCGTGGCCTACGGCATTGCTTACTGCACCGCAAGCTGGTGCTGGGTGTTCGGCCTGGTGGGCGCGGCACTGCGCTTCCTCTCGCGCGAAAGCGCATCCATGCGTTACCTGGCCGATGCGTCCTACTGGATGTACCTGTGGCACCTGCCGCTGGTGTTTGCGCTGCAGGCCGTGGTGATGCACTGGGGCCTGCACTGGAGCCTGAAGGCGCCGCTGGTCCTGGGCGTGGCGACGCTGCTGCTGCTGGCCAGCTACAGGTGGCTGGTGCGCGGGACGTGGGTGGGGCTGGTGCTGAACGGGAAAGTGATCCGGGTCAGACGCTGGAGCTGATGGCCGCGTGCACGACCATGTGCGCCCCCAGCACCAGAAGCCCGCCCAGAAACACGGTGCGAAAGACTGCGGGCGACAGGCGGCTGCGCAACATCTGCCCTGCCTGCATGCCCGCCAGCGCCGGCACCAGCAGAAGCAGCGACGCGCCCAGTGCCGCCTGCGGCAGCTGCCCCGCCACGAGCAGGCCGGCCGCAAGGGCGAGTGTGGACACCGTGAAGGAAATGCCCATGGCCTGCACCAGTTCGTCGCGCCGCAGGCCCAGGGACTGCAGGTAGGGCACGGCAGGCACGACGAAGACACCGGTAGCCGCAGTCACCACGCCGGTTGCCGCTCCCACGGCCGGGCCCAGCCATTTCTCATGCGCGGGCCGGACGCGAAGCTGCACGCCCGCCAGGCCCCACACGGCATAGCAGACCAGCGCGGCGCCCAGCGCCGCCATGGCCCATGCGCCGGCCGGTGCGCCGAATGCCCAGGCTGCCGCCAGCGTGCCCGCGCAGCCGCCCAGCTGCATCGGGCCCAGCCGCCGCAGCAGCGGCCATGCCGTGCGCCAGGGGCCGGCCTGCCGGATGTTGGTGAGGAGCGAGGGCACCACCAGCAGCGCTGCCGCTTCGGCCGGCGCCATCATGAGCGCCAGCAGCGCCATCGAGATGGTCGGAAGCCCAAGCCCGATCACGCCCTTGGTGACCCCGGCGATGAAGAACACGAGCGCGACCAGCAATTGCGATGCGAGCCCGGGGGCGGTGAAGGTTCCGGTGAAATCCATGCGGCCATTGTGCGCAGCGGCCGTGCGCCTGGAAATGCGGATGTGGCTCACCCTGCCTCAGGCATGGCCTGAGGCATGTTGTGGTAGCTTGGCGGTCATGCGATTCAACCTGACCGACCTGCGGCTGTTTCTCAATGTCCATGAGGCGGGCACCATCACCGGCGGTGCACAAGGCAGCCACATGACGCTGGCCTCGGCCAGCGAGCGCATCCGCAACATGGAGGACGCGCTGGGCGTGGCCCTGCTGCTGCGCAACCGCAAAGGCGTGCAGCTGACGCCCGCAGGCCGCACACTGGCCCACCATGCCCGCCTGGTGCTGCAGCAGGTGGACCGGATGCACGGTGACCTGGCCGGCTATGGCACCGGCATCAAGGGCCACATCCGCCTGCTGTGCAACACCTCGGCCCTGAGCGAGCACCTGCCCGAAGTGCTGAGTACCTTTCTGGCGACGCATGAGGGCATCACCATCGACCTGGAAGAGCGGCCCAGCGACGACATTGCCAATGCGGTGCGCAACGACACCTGCGACATCGGCGTGGTGTCGGACGCGGCCGACCTGCATGGCCTTCAGACCTTCGCCTTCCGGCCGGACCCGCTTGCGCTGGTGGTCGCCGCCGGCCATCCGCTGGCCCCGCGCAGTCGCGTGAGCCTGGCCGACGTCGCCGACCTGCCATTCGTCGGCCTGGCGGAAGGCAGCGCCCTGCAGGCGCATCTGGCCCAGCATGCCCGGCGCCTTGGCAAGCGGCTGAACTACCGCATCCGCCTGCGCAGCTTCGAGGCCGTCTGCAGGCTGGTGGGCTCGGGCATTGGCGTGGGCATCGTGCCCCAGGCGGTTGCGGTGCGCTGCGCGCGCAGCGCGAAGATCAGGCGCATCGCATTGACCGATGCATGGGCCGCGCGCAACCTGGTGCTGTGCGTGCGCAGCCGCAGCGAACTGCCGGCGCATGTGGAGCAGATGCTGGGGCATGTGCTGGCGGCAGCGGACGCCCGTGTGCGCACCGCCGTACAAGCCTAGAATTTACGCCACAAAGACATTCCGGGGACAACGCATGAACCAGCCTTCCAGCAGGGCAGAACTCGCCGTCGGCGTTCTCGGCGGCATGGGGCCGCAGGCCACGATGGACTTCCTGGCCAAGCTGGTGGAGGCCACGCCGGTGGCCGGCGAGCAGGATCACCTGCGCGTACTGGTGGACTCCAACGCCAAGGTGGTGGACCGCAACCGCGCGATAGCCGGCACCGGCCCGTCACCCGGCCCGCAGCTGGCCGCCATGGCGCGCGGGCTGGAGCAGGGCGGTGCGGGCTTCCTGGTCATGGCCTGCAACACGGCCCATGCGTTTGAAGCGGACATCCGCAGCGCCGTCAGCATTCCATTCGTGAGCATGGTCGAGGAAGCGGCAGATGCCTGCGTGCGCGAGCATGCGGCCGCGCGCCGGATCGGCCTGCTGGCGGCGCCCGGCTGCATTGCATCGGGCCTGTACCAGAATGCGCTGCGCCGGCGCGGGCTGGAGCCGCTGCTCCTGCCGCCGGCGCAGCAGCAGCGCTTCAATGAACTGCTCTACCAGATCAAGCTCAAGGCGCCATTGGCAGGCATTGCCCCGGCCATGAAGGCACTGGGCCAGGCGCTGGTGGACGCAGGCGCCGACCTGCTGCTGGCCGGCTGCACCGAGGTGCCGCTGGTGCTGGGCCCGAAAGACCTGCCGCGCCCGCTGCTGGACGCAACCTGGAACCTTGCGCAGCGCTGCGTGCTCTATGCGCGGCACCTGGCGCCGCTGCCCCTGCCTGCCGCCCACCCAAACCCCTGAAAACCTGAGACCACACCATGCACCTTTCAAGATTCCCCCGCGTCAAGCTCGGCCACATGCATACGCCGCTGGAGCCCATGCGGCGCCTGAGCGAACTGCTGGGCGGGCCCAACCTGTTCATCAAGCGCGACGACTGCACCGGCCTGGCAACAGGCGGCAACAAGACGCGCAAGCTCGAGTTCCTGATGGCCGAGGCGCTGGAGCAAGGGGCGGACACCGTCATCACGCAGGGCGCGACGCAGTCCAACCATGCGCGCCAGACCGTCGCGGCCGCCGCGAAGCTGGGCCTCAAGAGCATCATCCTGCTGGAAGACCGCACCGGCTTTGAAGACGAAGCCTATGTGCTGGGCGGCAATGTCTTCCTGGACCGCCTGATGGGCGCGCCCACCCGCACCTATGCGGGCGGCACCGACATGAACGCGGCGATGAACGCCGTGGCCGGCGAGGTGAAGGCCGAAGGCGGCAAGCCCTACATCATTCCCGGCGGCGGCTCCAATGCGGTGGGCGCGCTGGGCTATGTGAACTGCGCCATTGAAATCCTGGCGCAGGCCAACGACCAGCAACTGCGGGTGGACAGCGTCGTGCATGCCACCGGCAGTGCCGGCACGCAGGCCGGCCTGGTGGCGGGCTTTGCGGGCCTGAACAGCGGCATCCCGGTCCTGGGCATCGGCGTGCGCGCGCCGCGCGAGGCGCAGGAAGCCAACGTCTACAAGCTGGCCTGCGCGACAGCCGACCTGCTGGGCATGGGCGGCGCCGTGAAGCGCGAACATGTGGTGGCCAACTGCAATTACGTGGGCGACGGCTACGGCCTGCCGACGCCGGGCATGGTCGAGGCGGTGTCGCTGCTGGCGCGCACCGAGGGCATCCTGCTGGACCCGGTGTACTCTGGCAAGGGCATGGCGGGACTGATCGACCTGGTGCGCAAGGGGCAGTTCAAAAAAGGGGAGAACGTGGTGTTCGTGCACACCGGCGGGAGCGTGGGGCTGTTCAGCTACATGGGGGCGTTCGACAAGGCGCTCGCGGCTTCGCACAAGTGAGCCGGATGCAGAACGGCCGGAGGAAGGAGTGCATGTGCGGATTGATTTCGTTTCCCTGAAGCTTTTCGTTGCTGTAGCGGAGGAAAGCAGCATTGCCGCTGCGGCGGCGCGCGAGCACCTCGTTCCCTCGGCCGTCAGCAAGCGCCTGGCGCAGCTGGAGGAGTCGCTGGGGGTGGAGCTGCTGGTGCGCCACACGCGCGGCGTTTCGCTGACGGCCGCCGGGGAGACCCTGCTCATGCGGGCGCGCGACATCCTGCGCAGCCTGGAGGCGACTGCGCTCGAGGTGAGTGAGTACACCGACGACAGCGCGCTGCACATCCGCCTCACGGCCAACCACTCCGCCATGGCGCAATTCCTGCCGCGCGACCTGGCCTCGTTTGTTGCGCGGCAGCCGCGCGCGCATATCGATCTTGTCGAAAGACTGAGCGCCGATGTCGTCCGCACGGTGGCCTATGGCCTGGCAGATGTCGGCATCTTCTGCTGGCCCGTGATCCCGCATGGCGTCAAGGCATGGCCCTACCGGACCGACGAACTGGTGATTGCCGTGCCGCTGGACAACCCGATGGCCCGGCGCGGCAAGCTGGACTTTGCGGACCTGGCGGACCAGAAGTTCATTGCCTACCTGCCGAACCTCTCGGTCTCTGCGGCGATGCCGGACTTCCCGAAAAGCGCCTGGTCCCATGTGCGCATGCATGTCGCGAACTTCGAGGCCACCTGCCGGATGGTGGAGGAGGGCCTGGGCATTGCCATCCTGCCGCGGGCCAATGTCGATGCCTATGCACGCCAGGGCCGGCTTGCCTGCGTCCAGCTCAACGACGCCTGGGCCTCGCGCAGGCTGCACATCTGCATGCGCTCCGATGTGGAGCCGCGCCGGGGCCTTGTGGAATTTGTGGACCACATGGTGGCCTGCGCGCAGGAGCCCGCTGCCTGAGGCGCGCGGCGGCAGGCGCCGCCGCTTCCGGCCATCACCTGGGGTGATGGCAAGCGTTCCAAATCGTCGCTAGCCACAAACCGGTGCCTTCCCAACAATCGCGGTTCTGACAAACACCGCGCCGGGACACCGGCCCTGCCATGAAGAAACGAACGACGCGCATGCGCGAACTGCTGGAGCGGCCCGGCATCCTGGTCATGCCCGGGACGCACGACAGCCTGGGCGGCATGCTGGCCGAGGCGGCCGGCTTCGAGGCCCTGGTGTCCGGTGGCTACAGCGCCAGCGCGACCCTGCTGGGCTCACCCGACCTCTCCCAGCTGAGCTTCACCGAGATGGTGGACTACTACACCCGCCTGTGCGAGGCGACGCGGCTGCCGCTGCTGGCCGACGCCGACACCGGCTTTGGCGGCATCGCCAATGTTGTGCGCACGGTCCGCGGCTACGAGCGGGCCGGCGTGGCCGCGCTGCTGCTGGAGGACCAGGTGTTCCCCAAGAAATGCGGCCACTACGCCGGCAAGCAGGTGGTGCCGCGCCAGGAGTGGCTCGGCAAGATCAAGGCGGCGCTGGATGCCCGCACCGACCCCGATCTGTGCATCGTGGCCAGGACCGATGCCCTGGCGCCCCTGGGCATGGATGAAGCCATGGAGCGCGTGTTGCTGGCGCAGGAGGCCGGCGCCGATGTGCTGTTTGTGGACGCCCTTGAAACGCGGGCGCAGATGGAGCAGCTGTGCAGCCTCACGCAGCGCCCGTGCCTGGCGAATGTCATCGAGGGCGGCAAGTCGCCCGAACTGCCGGCGGCGGAGCTGGAGCAGATCGGGTTTGCCGGTGTCCTGTATGCGCTCGCGCCGACCTATGCCGTGGCCTTCGCCTTGCGCGAGTGCTACGCGCACCTGGCGCGGCATGGCAACACCCGCAGGCTGCGCGACCGCCAGATCACGTTTGCGGAATTCAACGACATCGTGCGCCTGCCGCAGTACATGGAGCGCGAGGAGCGGGCCCGGCGCGGCGCCGAAGAACTGGTTACCCACCACGAAAAAAGGAGACAAGCATGAGCATCCCACATTCCCGCGCGCCGGCCAGCACCGCGCGCCGCCGCCTGCTGGCGGGTATGGCGCTGGGGGCGGGCGGCGCGCTTCCCCTGCAACTGCTGGCCGCCGAACCCGCGTTCCCCGGCAAGCCGGTGAAGTTCGTCGTGCCGTTCGCCGCGGCCAGCGGCACCGACCTGGTGGCGCGCCTGTATGCAGAGCGGTTCGCCGACCTGGCAGGCGTGGCTGTGGTCGTGGACAACAAGGCCGGCGCCAACGGCCAGATCGGCGCACAGGCCGCCGCTGCCTCGCCGCCGGACGGCTACACGGTGCTCATTGCCACCAACACCACCCATGCGGCCAATGTCAGCCTGCTGCGCAAGCTCGGCTATGACCCGGTGCAGGACTTCACGCCCATCACGATGCTGGGCACGGTGTCGCTGGTGTTCGTGGTGCCTGCCGCAACGCCGGCGGCCACGGTGGCCGAATTCACCGCGCTGGCCAGGCGGAGCCCCGGCAAGATGACCTTTGGTGCCGGCAGCGCATCCAGCCGCGTGTCGGTGGAGATGTACAAGAGCATGGCGGGCGTTGACGTGCTCCATGTGCCCTACAAGAGCAACCCGCCGGCGGTGACAGACATGCTGGGCGGGCAGATCAGCATGATGATTGCCGACGCCAGCGTCGTGCTGCCGCATGTGCAGAGCGGCAAGCTCCGCGCGCTGGCCGTGACCGGTACGCAGCGCCTCAAGTCGCTTCCTGCCGTTCCGACCATGACCGAGGCGGGCATCCCCGGCTATGAGCTCATGGGCTGGTTTGCCGCCTATGCGCCGGCGCGCACGCCACCCGAGGTGGTGGCGCGCCTGAATGCGCTGTTCGGCCAGGCTTCGCAAAGCGACAAGGTGCGTGAGGCCATGGACAAGCTCGGCGGCGACGTGCGCGTCTCGTCTGCGCGCGAGCTGGGCACCTTTGCCGCCAGCGAAACGCTCAAGTGGCAGCGCACCGTACGCGCGGCCGGCATTGAGCCCGAATGACACGGTGGCCTGCATCCGCACACCACACCATCCAAAGGAGAAAAGAAACATGCAACTGACCAACGCACAACTTGCCGAATACAACGAGAAGGGCTTCACCTATGCGCGGGGCCTCTTTGCACCCGACGAAGTGAGCCTGCTGACCCAGGCAATGGAGAAGGACCCCGCCGTGCGCGCCAGCATCCTGGACCGGCGCGACGGCGAGGGCCGCTCCACCCGCATCGCGCTGTGGAACCGCGCGGGTGACAGCGTCTACGGCCTGGCGGCGCGCAGCCGGCGCCTGGCGGACCGCGCCACGGAACTGCTGGGCGGGCCGGTGTACCACTTCCAGTCCAAGCTCACGGCCAAGGAGCCCGAGGTGGGCGGCGCCTGGGAATGGCACCAGGACTATGGCTACTGGTATTACAACGGCTGCCTGAGGCCCGACATGCTGTCGGTGATGATCGGCCTGGACAGGACCACGCGCGAAAACGGCTGCCTGCAGATTGCCACCGGCTCGCACCGCCTCGGCCGCATCGACCATACCCCGCTGTCGCCAACGCAGAACGAGGTGGACCCGAAGCGCATGCCGCACATCCTGGAGCAATGCCCCATCGAATACTGCGAACTCGCGCCGGGCGATGCGCTGATCTTCCATTGCAACGCGATCCACCGCTCGGATGCGAACAATTCGGCCAACCGGCGCTGGACCCTGCTCATCTGCTACAACCGCACCGACAACGACACCATCACCCAGACCGATGACCGCTACATGGTGCCGCTGGACGTGGTCGATGACGAGGCCATACGCCGGGCGGGGCTGAAGTTTGCGGGCGATGGCAGCAAGGAGCATTTCACCAGCAAGCCCTATGTGCCGGACCTGAGCAAGGTGGCCTGAGGTGGGCCGGCTGTCGGGCAAAGTCGCGCTGATCACGGGCGCGGGCGGCGGCATCGGCCGCGAGGCGGCGCTGCTGTTTGCAAGCGAGGGCGCAAGGGTGATCGTCTCCGACATCAACCTGGAGGCGGCCGGCGCTGCAGCGCAGGATGCGGCAGCGCTTGGGCGTTCGCGCGATGGTGATGCCATGGCGGTGCACTGCGATGTGAGCAACAGGGAAAGCGTGGGCGCGGCGGTCCAGGCGGCGGTCGCGCGCTATGGCCGGCTCGACATCCTCTACAACAATGCCGGCGGCTCATCCGCCGCCGATGGCCCGGTCACCGAAGCGCCGGAAGCGGAGTTCTGGCGGGCTATCACGCTGGACCTGTTCGGCACTTTCCTGTGCTGCAAGCTGGCCATCCCGGCGCTTGTGCGCTCGGGTGGCGGCTCGGTCATCAATGCGACGTCCATCGTGGCGCTCAAGGGGCTGCCCGGCCATGACTGTTACACGGCGGCCAAGGGCGGCGTGGCGGCCCTGACGCGATCCATGGCGGTTGAGTTCGCCGCCCAGCACATCCGCGTCAATGCGGTCGCACCCGGTGTCACGCTGACGCGCCGGGTGGAGCAGCGGCTGGCCACCACCGGAGGCCTCGACGGCCTGGCCGCCAAGCAGCTGCTCGGTCTGGTGCAGCCCCGTGAAATCGCCGAGATGGCGCTGTTCCTGGCCAGTGACGAGTCGCGTCGCATCACCGGGCAGGTGCTGTCGGTGGACGGCGGTGCGTCGATTGTGTGAAGGCGGCCCTGATCCCATGAAGCAACATTTCATCGCCAACCGCTGGTACGAGCCCCTGCTGGGGCAATCCATCCCTGTCCTGGACCCTTCGGACGGACAGGTGTTTGAGCAGATCGCGCGGGGCTGTCCCGCCGACATTGACGGCGCGGTCGCTGCGGCGCGGCGCGCCTTCGACGGGCCGTGGGGACGCATGAGTGCGGCAGATCGCGGGCGCCTGCTGAGCCGGCTTGCGTTGAAGCTCGAAGGCCATGCCGAAGAGCTTGCACAGATAGAGGCGCGCGACTGCGGCAAGCCTTTGAGGCAGGCCCGCGCCGATGCGGCGGCCGTGGCCCGCTACTTCGAGTTCTATGCCGGCGCCGCCGACAAGCTGCATGGCGACACGATTCCGTACCTGGACGGGTACAGCGTGCTCACCTGGCGCGAGCCGCATGGCGTCACGGCCCACATCATTCCGTGGAACTACCCGATGCAGATCTTCGGGCGCAGCGTGGGCGGGGCGCTCGCGGCGGGCAATGCCTGCGTGGTCAAGCCGGCGGAAGACGCCTGCCTGTCGCTGCTGCGCATTGCCGAACTCGCGGCCGAAGCGGGCTTTCCCGAGGGGGTGATCAATGTGGTGACTGGCTACGGGCACGAGGCCGGCGATGCGCTGGTCCGGCACGCGGGCATCGACCATGTTTCCTTTACCGGTTCCCCCGCCATCGGCAAGCTGGTCGTGCGCGCCGCTGCGGAGCACCACACGCCGGTGACGCTGGAGCTGGGCGGCAAGTCGCCGCAGATTGTTTTTGCCGATGCCGACCTGGATGCGCTGGTGCCGGTAGCGGTCAATGCGATCGTGCAGAACGCCGGGCAGACCTGCTCGGCCGGCAGCCGCCTGCTGGTGGAAAGGCCGGTGTATGAAGAAGTCATGCAGCGGCTGGCCACCGCATTCGGCGCGCTCAGGGTCGGGTCGGCCGCGATGGACCTGGACTGCGGGCCGCTGATCCGCCAGACACAGCTGGAGCGGGTGCAAGGCTTCCTGGAGGAAAGCGTCCGCGACGGCCTGGCCATTGCGGGGCAGGGGCGGGTGGTTTCTGAAGCGCCTGCCTCGGGCTTCTACCAGGCACCGGTGCTCGTCAGGGACGTGCCGCCCGGCCACCGGCTGGCCCAGGAGGAAGTGTTTGGCCCGGTGCTGGCCGCGTCCTGCTTCGACGGCGAGGACGAGGCTGTGCGGATCGCCAACGGCACGGCTTACGGGCTCGTGGCCAGTGTGTGGACGCGCGACGGCGCGCGCCAGTTCAGGCTGGCACGACGGGTCCGGGCCGGCCAGGTCTTCATCAACAATTATGGCGCCGGCGGCGGCGTGGAACTGCCGTTCGGCGGCATGAAGGCCAGCGGCTACGGCCGCGAAAAAGGATTCGAGGCTCTCTACGGCTTCACCACCCTGAAAACCATCGCGGTGCGGCACGGCTGAGCCGGCGAGCACGCAGCATTCACACAGCAAGGAGTCAGCATGCGCCTGAAGGACAAGGTCATCATCGTCACGGGAGCCGGCAGCGGCATCGGGGAGGGCATTGCCAGGCGGCTGGCGGCCGAGGGCGCGGCCGTGGTCGTCAATGACATCAACGCGCAGTCGGGTGCGCGGGTTGTTGGCGACATTGCATCTGCCGGCGGCCGCGCGCTGTTCCTGGCTGCCGATGTGACGGTGTCGCAGGACATGAAGGCACTGGTCCAGCGCGCGGTTGAGGCCTTCGGCAGCCTGGATGTCGTCGTCAACAACGCGGGCTGGACGCACCGCAATCAGCCGGCCCTTGACGTGACGGAGGAAGCCTTCGACAAGTGTTTCGCGGTCAACGTCAAGAGCATCTACCTGTCGACGGTGCATGCGGTGCCGGTGTTCCGCGCGCAGGGCGGCGGGAGCTTCATCAACATCGCATCCACGGCCGGCATCCGCCCACGCCCGGGGCTGACCTGGTACAACGGCTCCAAGGGTGCGGTCATCACCACGTCAAAGTCGCTGGCCGCCGAACTGGGCCCGGACAACATCCGGGTGAACTGCATCAACCCGGTGTTCAACCCGGACACCGGCATGGTGGCCGAGTTCGCGGGCGGGCCGCTCGACGAGGCGAGGCGGCACAAGTTTCTCTCGACCATTCCGCTGGGCCGGTTTTCCACCTCGCTTGACACGGCCAATGCGGCGCTTTACCTGGCGAGCGACGAGGCCGCTTTCATCTCGGGCGTCTGCATTGAAGTGGATGGCGCGCGCTGCGTGTGAGCAGGCGGCTTCGAGGAGGACAAGGCAGAGCCCCGAATTTGTCTTCAATTCAAAGACAGTCAATCAAAATACTGTCTATTTATTTCTGATTGGTGGACAACTATAGTCCTTTCATGTTCCCAGGAAAGGACTCCACCATGTCTGCCAACCCGCTCCCCTCCCTCTTCATCTCCCACGGCGCCCCCCTGTTCGCCGTCGAGCCCGGCACTAGCGGCCCGGCGCTCACGCGCTATGGCGAAGCCCTGCCTGAAGGCATTCGCGGCATCGTCGTCATGTCGCCGCACTGGATGGCACGAACGCCCGCCGTCATGACCAACCCGGCGCCTGCCACCTGGCATGACTTTGGCGGTTTCCCGCCCGCGCTGTATGAGCTGCAGTACCCGGCCCCCGGTGATCCGGCCCTGGCTGCGGAAGTGATGGCCCTGCTTAAGGACGCCGGCATTGACGCGCAAGGCGATGCCAAGCGCCCGCTGGACCACGGCGCCTGGGTGCCGCTGATGCACCTGTTCCCGAAGGCCAATGTGCCGGTGGTCCAGGTGGCCTTGCCGGCGCGCTACGGCCCGGCTGAGGTGTTTGCCATGGGCAAGGCACTGCGCGGCCTGCGTGAGCAGGGCGTTCTCGTGGTGGGCTCAGGCAGCATGACGCACAACCTGGCCGAGTTCTTCGGCGGCGCGCGCGAGCCCGCACCCTATGTGCTGGAATTCAGCAACTGGATTGAAACCGCTGTGGCCCAGGGCAACCTCAAGGCCCTGCTGGACTACCGCAACGAGGCGCCGCATGCACAGCGCGCGCACCCGACGGACGATCATTTCCTGCCGATCTTCTTCGCGCTGGGCGCGGGCGGCTTTGGCGAGGAGGGCGGCGGCAAGCCGGAGTACATTAGCCGCGAGGTGATGTACAGCATGCTGTCCATGGCTTCATTCGCAATGCATTGAGCCGGGAGTATCCGCGTGACCATGAAGCTTGACCTGTCGCTGGCGTACCTGCACCGCCCGCCTGCCCAACCCACAGCAGAGCCCTGGCTGCTGGTGCTGATGCATGGCGTGGGCAGCAACGAGCAGGACCTGTTCGGCCTGGCGCCGGCCGTGCCGCCGCAGTTCCATGTGCTGAGCCTGCGCGCGCCGAACACCCTGGGGCGCGGCTCCTATGCATGGTTCGAATTCGGCATCAAGCCCACCGGCGAGCGGGTGATCGACGAGGCGCAGGAGGCCGAGGCCCGCGCCCAGGTCGGCCAGGTGGTGAATGCCGCCGCCGTGCAGCTGGGCATACCGGCCAGCCGCGTGGTGGTGGGCGGCTTCAGCCAGGGCGGCATCATGTCGCTGTCGCTGCTGCTTACACAGCCGCGCCTGCTGCAGGCCGCGATGGTGCTGCACAGCCGGCTGCTGCCACAGGTGCTGCCCATGGTCGCCCCGCCTGCCGGGCTTGAAGGCAAGCAGCTGTGGGTGAGCCACGGCGTGCAGGACCCGGTCATCCCGCTTGCCAGCGCGCATGGCATCCGCGACTTCATGGCGAAGCTACCCGTGGACATGACTTACCGGGAGTATCCCGGCGTGCACGAGATCAGGCCGCAGGAATTGCAGGAGTCGATGGTGTGGTTGAGCGGGCTTACCGGCCCGGCGGCTCAGGCGTAGTCGCTCACCGGCACGCAACTGCAGAACAGGTTGCGGTCGCCATACACGTTGTCCACGCGGCCCACGGGCGGCCAGTACTTGACGTGCTTTTGCTGCGGCAGCGGGAAGGCGCCAAGCTCGCGTGAATACGGCCTGTCCCACTCCGCGCCCATCAGGCTGGCCGCAGTGTGCGGCGCATGCTTGAGCGGGTTGTTGTCCTGCGGCCACTCGCCTTTCTCGACACGGGCGATTTCTTCGCGGATCGACTTCATCGCGGAGATGAAGCGGTCCAGCTCGTCCAGCGTCTCGCTCTCGGTCGGCTCGACCATCAGCGTGCCGGGCACCGGGAAGCTCAACGTCGGCGCGTGGAAGCCGTAGTCGGCCAGGCGCTTGGCCACGTCTTCAGCGGTGACGCCGCTGGTCTCCTTGAGCGGGCGCAGGTCCAGGATGCATTCATGGGCCACGTGGCCGTTGGCACTGGCGTAGAGCGTGGGGTAGTGGTCCTTGAGCTGCGCGCTGATGTAGTTGGCCGAGAGGATGGCCACCTCGGTCGCCTGCTTCAGGCCTTCGGGACCCATCATGCGGCAATACATCCAGCTGATCGGCAGCACGGCCGCATTGCCCAGCGGGGCTGCTGATACGGCGCCCACGCCGCCTGCGATGCCACCGGTTGCATGACCAGGCAGGAAGGGCACGAGGTCTTCGACCACGCACACCGGCCCCACGCCCGGTCCGCCGCCGCCATGCGGAATGCAGAAGGTCTTGTGCAGGTTCAGGTGGCTTACGTCACCGCCGAATTCCCCGGGGGCCGCCACGCCGACCAGCGCATTCATGTTGGCGCCGTCCACGTACACGCGGCCGCCGTGGCTGTGCACCAGCGCGCACAGTTCCTTGACCTGCATCTCGAACACGCCGTGCGTGCTGGGGTAGGTGATCATCACCGCGGCGAGCTTGCCGCTGTGCTGCTCGCATTTGGCCTGCAAGTCGGCCATGTCCACATTGCCGTTGACGTCGCATGCGGTGACGACCACCTGCATGCCCACCATCTGGGCGCTGGCCGGGTTGGTGCCGTGCGCGGATGAAGGAATCAGGCAGATGTTGCGGTGGCCTTCGCCCTTGCTTTCATGGAAGGCCTTGATGGCCAGCAGGCCGGCGTATTCGCCCTGCGAGCCGGCATTGGGCTGCAGGCTGATGCCGGCATAGCCCGTGGCCTGGCACAGCCAGGCGCGCAGCTGCGCGTCAAGCTGCGCATAGCCCTGCAGCTGGTCGGGCGGCGCAAACGGGTGGATGTTGGCAAACTCGGGCCAGGTGACGGGGATCATCTCGCTCGTGGCATTGAGCTTCATGGTGCAACTGCCCAGCGGGATCATGCTGCGGTCCAGCGCCAGGTCCTTGTCGCTCAGCATGCGGATGTAGCGCAGCATGCCGGTCTCGCTGTGGTGCGTGTTGAACACAGGGTGGCTCATGAAGGCGCTGGTGCGGCGCAGGTCGGCGGGTATCAGCGGCTCGATGCCTTTCTCGAAGCTGCTGACCACGGGGAGCGTGGCGCCCGGCTTCGCGAAGAACGACCACAGTTGCTCGATGTCAACCCGCGTGGTCGTTTCGTCCAGCGAGATGCCCAGGTAGGTGTTCAGGCGGAAGCGCAGGTTGACGCCTGCCGCGCGGGCCTTGTCCACGATGGCCTGCGAGGCGTCGTCGGTCTTCACCGTGACCGTGTCAAAGGCGTTGTCGTGCGCCAGTGCATAGCCAAGCTCCTGCAGGCCCCTGGCCAGGATGGCTGTGTAGCTCGCCACACGCTGGGCGATGCGCTTGAGGCCTTCCGGCCCGTGGTACACGGCGTACATGCTGGCCACCACCGCCGGCAGCACCTGTGCGGTACAGATGTTGGACGTGGCCTTCTCGCGGCGGATGTGCTGCTCGCGCGTCTGCAGTGCCAGGCGGTAGG
>JAZKHY010000026.1:0-58959 GCA_040385105.1 Pseudomonadota bacterium | reverse complement strand
AGCACCAGCTTCTGGTCGGGCTGCCATTCCTTGACCATGAACTGGCCGGTTCCCATCGCGTTGCGGTGGGCAAAGGTTTCATCCTTGGTGCGGATATCCTTGGGCTCGACCGAGCGGTTCTTTTCCGCCCAGGCCTTGCTCATGATGCGCAGTTCGGTCAGCTGGTTCAGCAGCACCGGGTTGGGGCCCTTCATCATGAAGTCCACCGTCGAATCATTGACCTTGACCACCTTGTCGATGCCCTGCGCATAGACGGCATAGTTGGAAGTCCTGGACATGGCGCGGGTGATGGAATACACCACGTCGTCCGCTGTGAATGCCGTGCCGTCGCTGAACTTCACGCCCGTGCGCAAGGTGAACCGCATCTGGGTCGGCGAGATTTCACGCCACGACGTGGCCAACTGGCCTTCCGGCTTGAACGTCTTGCTGTTGTAGTAAACCAGCGAGTCGTAGATGGCGGCATGCACACCGTTGCCCAGCGCATTGTTCTGGGAATGGATGTCCAGCGTCGGGATGTCGCTGGCGCTGGACCATTTGAATGGCTTCGCATTGGCGGCTGGCGCGGCGGCAATCGCCGCCATGATCGCGGCGGATACAAAAGTGAGTTTGAGCTTCATGGAACCCTCTTGAATGGAAAGAATGCGACTATGCAGTAAGCGTGCCCGCTGCGTCACAGAGGTTTCCCGCAAATGCTGACCCGGATCCGACCCGAAACAGGTCGCGCCCGCCCGCAAGCTCAGCGCCGGTGGTCCAGCCGCACCGGCCCGTACCACGCATTGGCGGTCGTTGCAGTGTTGTCGCTGTCCGTCATGATCCCGATAGCCACAAGGGCTCCGGGTGGCTCTCCAAACGCCCGCTCGAAGTCTTCGCGGATGTTCCGCTTGTAGTCCAGCCACTGGTTGAGGTTCAGCGGCCCGGATTGCACCACCAGCTTCCGGATGCGATCAGTCCGCGGGTTGAGAATGACGCTGCCAGGTTCACGCTTGTTGCACCACACGTACATCAGGGTGGCATAGGGCATTTCTTCGCCTGTCAGGGTTCTGGACAGCTCGGACAGCATGGCGTTCTTGGCAGAGAACCTTGACCGGTCCCCCTCGAAAGCCAGCACCACCCGTACTGGCGAGTCGTCGGACTCACGCACGGCCATGTCGGCCCCGGGAATCAATGTGGGGACTTTCCAGGAGAAGCTGACCTTGCCAAGGTCGGCAGGTTCAATGCGAACCGTCTGGCGGAGCATGCTGGCCGAAGAGATTGCCAGCACGGCCATCGCATCACGGCCATTCATACGGGTGTAACTGAACTGGGAAGACTTCTTGCCAGGGAGCTTGAAATGCTGCCAGGCAGCGTCGCCTCCGTCGGAGGATGCTGTTGCCCACGGCGTGGTTGCAATCGGGTTATCAGCTTCCCTGTGGGCCACGGTACCGCATGCTGCAAGCAGCAACGCAAGCAGGAGCACTCCAGTGGAGCGTGCAAAGCGGCTCATCATGAAAACATCCCAACGCATTGAACAAGAAGCAAACACGGCTCGATATGGCCTTCACAAAAGGAAAAAGCCGCCAGATCGTGAGATCTGGCGGCTTGACACTTCAGACTCATGCTGGCTCAGGCCAGCAATGAATTAGAACGTGTGGACAACGCCCATGCCGAGAACGGTGGGGTTGGCGGGCACTGCATCGCGGCCGGTAGCGGTAGCGGTTGCAGCCGCAGCAGCAACGGCGGTGGCGCCGGAGATGCGAGCGAAGTCAACATACAGCTTGGTACGCTTGGACAGGTTGTAGCCAGCGAACAGTTCCGTAGCCTTCACGTTGGATTCGCTGTTGCGGGCGAATTGCGCGCCAACATAGAACGCACCGATGGGAGCCACGACGCCGACGGAAGCGCCCTTGCCGCCGTTACCGGGGGTGGTCAGGCTGCTGACGCCAACAGCGCCAGCGGTTTCACGACGGTTGTAAGCAGCAGACACCTTGGCCACGCCGAAGTCAAACGAAGCGCCGAATGCATAGGCGGTACGGTTGGCTGCGGTGTTTGCGGTTTCAACTACGCCACCGAGGGACAGCGGGCCGTTGTCGAAGTTCACGCCAACCGAGGTTTGCGTCTTGGCAGCAGCAGCAACAGCGAGGCCGTTGTTGGTGGTGTCAGCCTTGAGCGTCACGCCCAAGCGAGCCGTGAAGCCGCCGAGGTTGGGGGTGTTGTACAGGATGTAGTCGTTACGACGCGAGCTGCCCAGCCAGGTCACTGCGGACACGCCAGCGCGGTCCAGAGCGGACGAGTAGGACGTGCCGTTCAGGTCATAGCGGCCCATCGTGCGGGCGGGAACGGAAGAGGAACGGCCGAACTGGACGTCACCGAAGCCGCCAGACAGACCAACCCATGCTTCACGCGAGAAAGCCAGGGGCGTTGCGCCGCCGGACAGGTCGATACCGCCGGATTGCAGGTTGAAGTTGGCCTTCAGACCGCCGCCCAGGTCTTCGCTACCGCGGAAACCGATAACGCTGGTGCTGTTGAAGCCGTCTTTGGTGGTGCTGACCACGGTGCCGGGGGTGGCGCGCGTGTTGTAGCCTTCGCCATTGTTCAGGCCGAAGCTACCGCCCTTGACCTTGCCGAAACCGACGTCAAGAACGCCGTACAAGGTAACAGACGACTGGGCAGAGGCAACACCGACAACAGCCAGGGCAGCCAGAGCAACTAGGGATTTTTTCATCATTGCAAGTTTCTCCAAGGTTAAACATAGGGCTCCGGTGCGAGGGGTTCATTCAAGATGCTGGCACCTTTGTGCTCCCGCCGGTTCCCCGGGCCAACCTCCCCTTCTGGGAAGTTGTCGTTATTGCACCAGAGCGCGGAGTTAAGCGCAAAGGATTTAACCCGATTAAGGGCATTCCGTTGCACCCCTGCAACAACATGAGAGGGCGTGTGGAGACCCTGCCAACGGCAGGCACGCGTGAAGCTGGCAGAATCCTGAAAGCATTTGTCGTGCCAACCGCATCTCCCGCCTCCCGGAATACCGCCATGGAACAAGTCCTGATTGCCGCCGACGCCGCCTTGCGCACCCTGTTCGCGGTGCCCCGCGCCAGCCGCGCCTGTCCTGTTGTCGCGGCCGATGCCACCGTCCTGGATGCCGCTGGGCGCCGTCAATCAGCAGCACTGATGCGGGTCAACCATGTTGGCGAGGTTTGCGCCCAGGCGCTCTACACCGCCCAGGCCATGACAACGTCCAGCCCCGCGCTGCGAAAGCACTTCGAGGAGGCGGCCCGCGAGGAAACCGACCATCTCGCATGGACCCGCACGCGCCTTGACGAACTCGGCGCCCGCCCTTCGCTGCTCAACCCGCTGTGGTATGCGGGCGCGTTCGGGCTTGGCGTCATCGCGGGCCGGCTCGGCGACAAGGTCAGTCTGGGCTTTGTCGTCGAGACCGAAAAGCAGGTGGAAGCCCACCTCGAAAGCCACCTGACGCGCCTGCCCGTAGGCGACCATGCCTCACGCGCCATCGTGGCGCAGATGAAAGATGACGAAGCGCGTCATGCGGCCGAAGCGCTGGACGCCGGCGCGCTCGAACTTCCGGCGCCCGTGAAGTCGCTGATGGCGGCGGCGGCCCGGGTCATGACAACCACCGCCCACTACATCTGAAGCGTTGACAATTCCTGTCAGGCCTCGACCACCTCGAAGCTGGTCGTGATGGTTGCCGTTTTGGCCAGCATGATGCTGGCGGAACAGTATTTTTCGTGGCTCATGGCGATGGCACGCTCCACCGCAGAAGCGGGCAACCCTTTGCCCGTGACGGTGAAATGCATGTTGATCGTGGTAAAAACCTTGGGGTCCACCTCTGCGCGGCCTGCAACCAGCTTCACGGAACAGCCGCGCACATCATGGCGGCCGCGCTTGAGGATGAGCACCACGTCATAGGCGGTGCAACCACCCGTACCCGCCAGCACGGTCTCCATGGGCCTTGGCGCCAGGTTCTGGCCCCCGTTCTCCGGTTTGGCCGCATCGGGGGCGCCATCCATGTTGAGGATGTGGCCACTGCCGGTTTCAGCTACGAAACCCATTCCGGAGCGCGTTCCCGCGGCGCCCGTCCAGCTCACTGTGCATTCCATTGATTGCTCCACCTATATCAAATCCACACCGCACAAATAAATTCGGCTAATAAAGCCAAATACGTCTCAAACTGCAACAGTCAAGGATGTTGCGTCGCAGCAAAAAATCGGTACACTGCATTCATCGCATGATTGATTCATGCACCGATTGTCTCCTCCACCCTCCGAAAAGGTGGATTCAGCCCCGAGTCGCAAGATTCGGGGCTTTTTTCTTGGCGCGCCGGCCCTGGCCGCCTGACCAGTCGGCCCCTCTATCATCGCGTCTGAGGGAAAACCATGAAACCAGCACCAGCAAAGCGCACGCCGCGCCTCAAGCCCGCAGACTACCTGAAGAAAATCCTGACGGCCCGCGTCTATGACGTGGCCGTCGAATCAGCGCTGGAGCCCGCCAGAAACCTGAGCCGCCGCCTGCACAACAAGGTGCTTCTCAAGCGGGAAGACCAGCAGCCCGTGTTCAGCTTCAAGCTGCGCGGCGCCTACAACAAGATGGCGCACCTGTCGCCGGAGCAGCTCGCACGTGGTGTGATTTGCGCCTCGGCCGGCAACCACGCACAAGGCGTGGCGCTCAGCGCCCACAAGCTCGGCACCCGGGCCGTGATTGTCATGCCCGTGACCACCCCGCAGCTCAAGATCGACGCCGTCAAGGCGTTCGCAGGCAGTCATGGCGAGGTGGTGCTCCACGGCGAAAGCTATTCCGACGCCTACCAGCATGCCGCGCTGCTGGAAAAAAAGCAGGGCCTGACCTTTGTCCACCCGTTTGACGACCCGGACGTCATCGCGGGCCAGGGCACCATTGCCATGGAAATCCTGCGCCAGCACCAGGGGCCGCTGCATGCGGTGTTTGTCGCCATCGGCGGCGGCGGCCTGATCTCGGGCGTCGCCAACTACATCAAGGCCGTGCGTCCGGAGGTCAAGGTCATCGGCGTGCAGATGAACGACTCCGACGCCATGATGCAGTCCGTCGCCGCGAAAAAGCGCGTCACGCTCAATGATGTCGGCCTGTTCTCGGACGGCACGGCCGTGAAACTGGTGGGCGAGGAGACCTTCCGGGTGGCCAGGGACCTCGTCGACGAATTCATCACGGTCGACACCGATGCCGTCTGCGCCGCCATCAAGGACGTCTTCGTGGATACGCGCAGCATCGTCGAGCCCGCCGGCGCCCTGGCGGTGGCAGCCATCAAGCAATACATCGCAACGCACAAGACTCGGGGCGAGACCTACGCCGCCATCCTGTGCGGCGCCAACATGAACTTCGACCGCCTGCGCTTCGTGGCCGAGCGGGCCGAGGTTGGCGAGGAGCGCGAGGCGCTGTTTGCCGTGACCATTCCCGAGGAGCGCGGCAGTTTCAAGCGCTTCTGCGGGCTCATCGGCGACCTGCCCGGCGGGCCGCGCAATGTCACCGAGTTCAACTACCGGATCAGCGATTCGGCCCGTGCGCATGTCTTTGTCGGCCTCACCACCCATGGCAAGGGCGAGTCGCCGAAGATCGTGTCGAATTTCACCCGGCACGGCTTCCAGGCGCTGGACCTGACCCATGACGAGCTGGCCAAGGAGCACATCCGCCACATGGTGGGCGGCAGCTCCGCGCTGGCGCGGGACGAACGGCTGCTGCGCTTCATCTTTCCCGAGCGGCCCGGCGCGCTGATGAAGTTCCTGTCGGCCATGCGGCCGGGCTGGAACATCAGCCTCTTCCACTACCGCAACCAGGGCGCCGACTATGGGCGCATCCTTGTGGGCCTGCAGGTTCCCGCTGCCGATGACAAGGCTTTCAGCCAGTTCCTCAGCACGCTCGGCTACCCGTACGTCGAGGAAACGGCCAACCCCGTGTACCGGCTTTTCCTGCAGGCTTGAGCCTGAAAGCCGCCGCATCCGCCTGCGCCGCGTGAACGCCATCCGCCACTTCCTGCTGGCCCTCCAGTTCTTCACGCGCATTCCGGTGACGGGGCGGCTGGCCGGGTGGGTCGGCTACAGCCCCGCCATGCTGCGGGCCAGCGCGGCGCATTTTCCCGGTGTGGGCTGGATTGTGGCGCTGCTGGCCTGTAGCGTATTCGGGGCTTTCATGTCACTGCTGCCCGCCAGCAGCTTCACGCCGCTTGCCGCCGCTGTTTTCTCCACCATTGCCACCGTGCTGCTCACAGGGGGGTTCCATGAAGACGGCCTGGCCGACGTGGCGGACGGGCTCGGCGGCAGCCTGGACCGCCAGCGCGCCCTGGACATCATGAAGGACTCACGCATCGGCGCATTCGGCGCGCTGGCGCTGGTGCTTGGCCTGCTGGCCAAGGTTTCGATGCTGGCGGTGCTCGGTTCACAAAGCACTACCCTTGCGGTCGCAGCCCTCGCCGGCGCGCATGTGCTGTCGCGCTTTGCGCCCCTTTTGCTGGTACGCGCCCTGCCGCATGTCGGCGACGACGCAAGTTCCAAAAGCAAGCCGCTGGCTGACCGCATCAGCGGGCCGGCGCTACTGGTTGCAGCACTGTGGTGCCTGCCAGCGCTTGCACTGGCTGCCTGGATGACCGATCCCCGGGTGATGCTTGCCGCAGCGGGCGCCTGCGGCCTGGCGCTGTTGTGGATGTGGCGGATGTTCTCGCGGCGCTTGCAGGGCTTTACCGGCGACTGCCTTGGCGCGACGCAGCAGGTATGCGAGATTGCCTTTTACCTGGGCGTGGCGCTGGCGTGGTGAGCGCAAGGATGTTGCGGCTGGTCCGGCATGCGGCGCCCCTCATTGACCCGGGCACGTGCTACGGCACGCTTGATGTGCGCGCCGACCTGGCCGCCACCGAAGCTGCAGCCCGAGCCCTGGCGCCTCTGCTGCCGTCCGCGTCCCTGGTCCATTGCTCGCCGCTGCAGCGATGCGTCCAGCTGGCGGACGCGCTGCAGGCGCTGCGCGCCGACATCCGGGTGCGCCTTGACCCGCGCATCGCCGAAATGGACTTCGGCACCTGGGAAGGCTGCAGCTGGGAGTCCATCGGCCAGGCAGCGATGGACGCCTGGGTGGCCGATTTCGCCTCCCATCGTCCGGGAGGAGGCGGGTCGGTGTCGGATTTCATGAAGAGGGTGTCGGCCGCCTTTGAAGACGCCCGCCGCAGCGGGGACGATGCCACCTGGATCACGCACGCCGGGGTGATTCGCGCGGCTACGCTGGCATCACAAGGCAGGGAGCTGATCAGCCGGGCGGGGGACTGGCCAGCCAGCGCGCCGGATTTCGGCGCCTGCGCCTGCCTGCCGCTATAGGCAAGGCCCGCTGCTGCGGCTACTGGATCTGCTGCGTCGTGGAGGCCGCACGCACGGTCGCCGGCAGCCGCAGGCGCCGGCGTGCATCCGCAGACGGGCTGGAAGCGGGGCCGGACATGCCGGGTGCATTCGGTGCCGTTGCCGGGGCCGGCGGCGGCACATAAGGCGCGGGCGGCGCGGCGTAGCGCGCAGGCGCCGGTGCAGCCCCGGCAGGCGCGCCGGCCGGCCTTGGGGCGGCCATCTCCAGTGTGATAACGGCAGGGGCATCCACCGACGGCGCCAGCATGGCGGTCCGGGGGCCCACCGACTGCAGGACATAGCCGGTGTCCACTGCCGCCCCGACGCGGTAGGGCTTTGCCGGCTTGCCATCCACGGCAATCAGCGCTGTTCCGGTCCTGGACGCTCCTGCGACCACGCCGACCAGGGAAAACCGGCTGGACGCGCTGGCCACGGGAGTGGCCGCCGCCGGGGCATCGGTGACGCCCAGCAAGCGGGCGACCTTCAGCGAATCCACCTGCGCCGCCGCTGCAGAAGACACCACAGCCGCCATGGGACCGGGCGGTGGCGCACCGAGCTTGAAACCCCAATAGGCTACGCTGGCGGCAGCAAGCGCCCATGCAAGAAATGTTGCAAGGCGCAAACCCCACCTGCTTTGCGGATTCGTCAGCATGTGGCGATTATCATTCAGCGCAGCACCTGCCAATCCAATGCAAGCCATGAAACAACCAACGAAACCCCGCCACCGCGGCTTTACGCTCATCGAACTCATGGTGGTGCTCGTCATCATCGGCGTGCTGGCGGCCCTGATCGTGCCCAACGTGCTGGACCGCGCCGACGACGCACGGGCCACCGCTGCCAAGACCGATGTCAACAACGTCATGCAGGCTCTCAAGCTGTACCGCCTGGACAACCAGCGCTATCCCACGGCCGAGCAAGGCCTGCAGGCCCTGATTGCCAAGCCCACCAGCGGCCCCATTCCTTCCAACTGGAAGCCCTACCTCGAGAAGCTGCCCAGCGACCCCTGGGGCCGGCCCTATCAGTACCTGAACCCGGGCATCAAGGGCGAGATCGACGTCATGTCCTTCGGCGCAGACGGCCAGCCCGCAGGCGAGGGCAAAAATGCAGACATCGGCAGCTGGCAGTGATGTGGCCCCCACGCTTGCGGCGAACATGGCCTCAAAAAGACTGCATGGCTTCACGCTGCTGGAGTTGCTGGTAGTCATAGCCATCATCGCCATCGCCAGCGCAGGCGTGAGTTTTGCCATGCGCGACTCCGCGCAGACGCAGCTGGAGCGGGAGGCGCAGCGGCTGGCGGCGCTGCTTGAATCAGGCCGGGCCCAGTCGCGCTCCAGTGGCATACCGGTCCGGTGGCAGCCAACGGCGCAGGGGTTCCGGTTCGAGGGACTGGCGGCGGACGCGCTGCCGCAGAACTGGATCAGCGCCGGCACGACCGCGCAGGTCTCCGTCATCGCAGCCCAGGGCCAGCCGGCGCTCCAGCTGGGCCCGGAGGCGATCATCGGCAAGCAGGCCGTTGTGCTCAGCGCGGCCGGGCGCTCCCTGCGAATCGCCACCGACGGCCTGCGCCCGTTTGCGGTCGAGGCGGCAGAGGCGCCATGAAGCGTTCAGCGGGTTTCACGCTGATCGAAGTCCTGGTGGCGCTGGGCATCGTGGCCATCGCCCTCACAGCCGGGCTGCAGGCCACCGCCGGCCTCACCAACAACGCGCGGCGGCAAACCGACACCATGCTGGCCCATATCTGCGCCGAGAACGAGCTGGCCAAGGCCCGCCTGTCACGCCAGATGCCCGGCGTGGGCGACAGCAGCATCGCCTGTGAACAGGCCGGTGCCAGCTTCAACGTGACCGTGTCCGTCCTGCCCACGCCCAACCCGAGCTTCCGCCGCGTCGATGCGCAGGTGTTTGACGGCACCTCCCCGATCCTGCGGCTTTCCACCGTTGTGGGCAGGTATTGATGCGCCAGCGCGGCTTCACGCTGATCGAGCTGATGGTCGCCATCTCGGTCATGGCCATGCTGGCGGTGCTGAGCTGGCGCGGGCTTGACGGAATGGCCCGCGCGCAGGCCCAGACCCAGGCCCGGGCGGACGAGGTGCTGACCCTGCAGTCGGGCCTGGCGCAATGGGGCGCCGACCTGGACGCGGTGGTGCAGGTGCCGCAGGTCAACGCCATCGACTGGGACGGGCGCGCGCTGCGCATGACGCGCCGCAGCACCGCTTCGCCGTATGACGGGCTGCTCGTGGTCGCCTGGTCCCGGCGCAACATTGAAGGGGCGGGCAAGTGGCTGCGCTGGCAGTCGCCGCTGCTGCGCACGCGCGGGGAGCTGCAGGAAGCATGGGATCGCGCAGCACTCTGGGCCCAGAACCCGGGTGATGAAGAAGTCAGGCGTGAAGTTGTCATTTCAGGACTGGACGAATGGCAGATCTTTTACTTCCGCAGCGATGCCTGGACCAACCCGCTGTCAAGCGGCGCGACCACTACGGCCATCCCTGCGGCGGTTCAGGCGGCCAATGTGTCAACGATCCCCGACGGCGTGCGCCTGGTGCTGACACTGCCGGCCGGCCAGGCGCTCAGCGGCGTGATCACCCGGGACTGGGTCCGGCCCACCGTGGGCGGGGGCAAGTCTTGAAAGCCGTGAACGCACGACAGTCAGGCGCCGCCCTGCTCGCAGCCATGCTCACCGTCACCCTGGTGGCCACCTTTGCCGCAGCCGCGATGTGGCAGCAGTGGCGCAGTGTGGAAGTCGAGGCGGCAGAGCGCTCGCGCGTCCAGGCCGCCTGGGTCCTGACGGGCGCGCTGGACTGGGCGCGCCTCATCCTGCGGGAAGACGCCCGCTCCGGCGGCGCCGACCACCTGGCCGAGCCCTGGGCCGTGCCGCTCCAGGAAGCCCGCCTTTCCACCTTCCTCTCGGCCGACAAGCCCGGCGCGGGCGACACCACCGACGACACCACCGAAGCCTTCATGTCGGGGCAGATCAGCGACCTGCAGTCCCGCCTGAATGTGTTCAACCTGGTGGAGAACGGCCGCGTGTCCGAGCCGGCGTACCGCAGCTTCGCCAAGCTGTTCGAGTTGCTGGGCCTGCCGCCACAGCAGCTTGGTACGCTGGCCGAAAACCTGCGGTTCGCTTCCGATGCCAGCGCCGACAACCGGTCCAGCCCGCTCGCGCCGCTGCTGCCGCAACGCGTGGAGCAGCTCGTCTGGATGGGCCTCTCGCCCCAGGCCGTCACGCTGCTGCAGCCCTATGTGACGCTGCTGCCGGTACGCACACCCGTGAACCTCAACACCGCGCCGGTGGAGGTCATCTATGCCAGCGTGCCGGCGCTGGAGATGGCGGATGCGCAGCGCATCGTGACCGAGCGCGACCGCGCCCACTTCCGCACCGTGGCAGACGCCGGCAAGCTGGTGGGCGACATCGCCGGCCAGTTCGGCGACGGCCAGCACAGCGTGGCGTCGCGGTTTTTCGAGGTGCGCGGCCGGCTGCGGCTGGACAGGACCATCGTTGAAGAGCGCTCGGTTCTCCAGCGCGACGGGCTGGACGTCAAGACCTTGCTGCGCGAACGCACCGTTCCGGCAGATGTACTGGCCGGCCTTGCGGCGGCACCGGCTGAAACCGGCACGCGCTGAGGGTCTGCACCTCTCTACAATGGCCGCCAATCCACCATGACGACGCTGATCCTTACACTGCCCCTGCCCGGTGACGGCGCCACGCCCGAGTACAGCTACGTGCTCACGCCTGACGGGCGCACACTGGCCGCCCATGCCAGCGCCCCCGCCGCCCTGCTGCCCGAACCCGGCGGCGAGGTGGTCGCCGTTGTCCCTGCGCGCGCACTGTCATGGCACCAGGTGGAACTGCCAAAGGGCAGTACAGGCAGCGCCACACGCCTGCGCGCGGTGCTCGAAGGCGTGCTGGAGGAAAGGCTGCTGGACGAGCCGGAGTCACTTCACTTCGCTGTGGAGCCGGGCGCACGCCCGGGCGTGCCCGCCTGGGTCGCGGTGTGCGACAGGGCCTGGCTGCGCTCGGCGCTGCAAACGCTTGAAGGCGCGGGCCGGCGCGTCTCGCGCATCGTGCCGGAGTTCGCACCCGATGTGCCCGGTGCAGGCGAGATGGCGCTCCATGTCATCGGCGAACCCCAGGATGCCTGGCTTGTCACCACCCACTCGGGGGGCGTGATCGCCGTGCCGCTGGGCACCTCGGTGCAACCCCTGGCACACCTGGCAGCAGACCTGCCCGAAGATGCCAGCGTCATCGCCGAGCCCGGCGTCGCCGCGCTGGCCGAACAACTGCTCCAGCGCAAGGTCACCATCCGCCAGACCGCGCAGCGCTGCCTGCTGGCCGCGCAGTCCAGCTGGGACCTCGCACAGTTCGACCTGGCCTCCACTGGCGGCTCGCGTGCCGCCAGAAAGTTTGCGGCGCTGTGGCGTGACCTGCTCTCCGCACCGCAATGGCGCGCTGCCCGCTGGGGCGCTGCATTGCTGGTTGTGGCCAACCTGCTGGGCCTCAATGCCTGGGCCTGGAAGGAAAAGTCCGCGCTGGATGCCAAGCGCAGCGACGTGCGCAACACCCTCTCGCAGACTTTCCCCGGTGTCAAGGTGATCGTCGATGCACCCGTCCAGATGGAGCGTGAAGTGGCGCTGCTGCGCCAGGCCACCGGCGTGGCATCCGGCAACGACCTCGAATCCATGCTGGGTGCGCTCAGCACGGCAGCGCCGCCGGGGCGCCCGGTCACCGGCATCGAGTTCAGCGGCGGAGAAAGCCGCTTCAAGGGCCTGAACCTTGCCGGCCAGGAAGCACAGGGCGTGATTGCCGGACTGCGTGCGCAAGGCTATGCGGCCCGCGTTGAAGGCGACAGCCTTGTTGTCCGCCAGGAGGCACCGCGATGAAGCTCCCACCCGCCATGCAGGCCCGCTGGGACGGCCTGGCCGCGCGCGAAAAGGCGCTCGTCCTGGCTGCAGCCGGTCTCGTCGCACTGGCCTTGTGCTGGTGGGTCGTCATCGGGCCGGCCGTGCAGACACTGCGTGCCTCCGCTGCGCAGCACCGGGCACTCGATGCACAGGTCCAGCAGATGAAAGCCCTGGCCGCCCAGGCGCAGGCGCTGCAGGCCCAGCCCAAAACCGCCTTCGACGAAGCGCTGCGCGCACTGGAAAGCACCACCCGGCAGCGGCTGGGTGCCGGCGCCCAGTTCAGCGTGGTGGGCGAGCGGGCCACCATCACGCTGCGCGGCGTCCCGGCCGACGCGCTCAGCCAGTGGCTGGCGCAGGCCCGCATCAATGCGCGCGCCCTGCCCTCGGAAGTGCGGCTGGTCCGCAACCCTGCCCCCGGCAGCAGCAGCTGGGACGGCACGCTGGTCCTCAGCCTGCCGCCGCGCTGATGCAGGAAGCTGATACGTGGCACGGCTGAAACCCTCGCGCCCCTTTGCGGCGCCGTGGCCCTGGGCCGCGGCCGGCGGTATCGCCGGGCTGCTGGCCGCCCTGCTGGTTTTTGCGCCGGCTCGCTGGCTTGCCGCCGCGCTGCAGGAAGCGACCTCGGGCCACCTTGTCCTGGCGCAAGCGCGCGGCACGGTGTGGGACGGCACGGCGCAGCTCGTGCTGGCCGGCGGTGCGGGCAGCCGTGACGCCGCAGCCCTGCCCGGCCAGGTTCACTGGCAGCTGCGCCCCGCATGGGCCGGCCTGTCAGCCCGGATCGACATGCCTTGCTGCACGCCCGATCCCGTGGTGATGAAGGCATCGGTGACACTGGGCGGGGTCCGCCTTGCCGTGGCCAATGGCGTGTCGCAATGGCCCGCTGCAGTGCTCGCCGGCCTCGGCACACCCTGGAACACCTTGCAGCCGGAGGGCCGGCTTGGCCTGTCCACGCAGGACCTTTCAGTAGAATGGGTTGAAGGCCGCCTTATCATGGCCGGGCGCGCGCAACTCGAAGCCAGCCAGATCTCGTCGCGCCTGTCCACGCTGAGGCCCATGGGAAGCTATCGCTTCACGCTCAACGGAGGCACTACGTCAACGCTCCAGCTGGAAACCATCGAGGGCAGCCTGCAGCTCACCGGCAGCGGCCGATGGGTCGGTTCGCGGTTGCGCTTTGACGGCGTGGCCACGGCTGCGCCCGAACGCGAAGCCGCCCTCTCCAATCTCCTGAACATCATCGGGCGGCGCAGCGGCCCCCGTTCCATCATCACCGTGGGTTAGCCAATGAAATTCCGCCTTGCCACTCTTTCCATCGCGGCCAGCGTCCTGTTCATGGGCGCAGGGGCAGTCCATGCGCAAAGGGCCGGCGAACCCATCACGCTCAACTTCGCCAATGCCGAGATCGAGGCGGTGGCGAGGGCCATGGCCGCCATCACCGGCCGCAACGTCGTGGTGGACCCGCGCGTCAAGGGCACGATGAACCTGGTCACCGAAAGGCCCGTGGCGCCCTCCGTGGCCTTCAACCAGTTCCTCGCCACGTTGCGCCTGCAGGGCTATGCGGTAGTCGAGGCCGGCGGCCTGTACAAGATCGTGCCCGAGGCCGACGCCAAGCTGCAGGGCGGCTCGGTATCCATTGCCACGCCCACGGGCGGGGCCGGCGCGGCCAACCAGATCGTCACCCAGATCTTCCG
The DNA here is from genome assembly GCA_040385105.1 of Pseudomonadota bacterium. Lineage (GTDB taxonomy): Bacteria > Pseudomonadota > Gammaproteobacteria > Burkholderiales > Burkholderiaceae_C > JACMQX01. Next base: position 45,035 of record JAZKHY010000026.1, on the reverse strand, counting down.
GCTCAACTATGAAACGGCAAACAACCTTGTGCCGGTGCTGCGCCCGCTGATCAGCCCGAACAACACGATCAACGTCAACCCCGGCAACAATTCGCTGATCATCACCGACTATGCCGACAACCTGCAGCGACTGTCACGAATCATCGCGGCGCTGGACATCTCCAACGCCACGGACGTCGAGATCATTCCCTTGAAGCATGCGCTGGCGTCCGACCTTGCACCCCTGGTCACGCGCCTGGTGGAAGCATCGGGCACCGGCAGCGCGCCCCAGGGCCAGGCCGACACATCGTTCAAGACCACCATCATTGCCGAGCCGCGCAGCAATGCGCTGATCACCCGCGCGGCCAACCCGGCACGCTTGGCGCTGGTGAAGTCGCTGGTGTCCAAGCTGGACCAGCCGACCTCGCAGAACGCGTCGGGCAATATCTATGTGGTCTACCTCAAGAACGCCGATGCGACCAAGCTGGCGGTGAGCCTGCGCGCCGCACTGGCGGGCAATGCCACGGGCGGTGCGGCCGGCGGCGGCGCCAGCACACCCGCTCCCGCAACGCCGGCGCAGGCCGGCGGCACCAACGGCAGCAGCAGCGCCGCCACCACGCCCATCCAGGCCAGCGCACAGCCGTCCACCGGCGGGCAGATCCAGGCCGACCCGGCCACCAACTCGCTCATCATCACCGCGCCCGAGCCGCAGTACCGCCAGCTGCGCGCCGTCATCGACAAGCTGGATGCACGGCGCGCCCAGGTGTTCGTCGAGAGCCTGATCGCTGAAGTCAACGCCGACAAGGCTGCCGAGTTCGGCATCCAGTGGCAGGGCATTGCCGGCAACCGCGGCGACCGCAACATCGGCGTGCTGGGCACCAACTTCAGCATCGGCGGGCAGAACATCTTCACCCTGGCCACCCAGGCTGCCAGCGGCGGCGCAGCCATCTCCACAGGCGCGAACCTGGGCGTGGTGCGCAACACCAACGGCATCTATGTGCTGGGCTTCCTCGCCCGCTTCCTGCAGAGCAACGGCGACGGCAACATCCTGTCCACGCCCAACCTGCTGACGCTGGACAACGAAGAGGCAAAAATCGTCATCGGCCAGAACGTGCCCTTCGTCACCGGCCAGTACACCAACAACAATTCCAGCTCCGGCTCGGTCAACCCGTTCCAGACGGTGGAGCGCAAGGACGTCGGCATCACGCTGCGGGTCAAGCCGCAGATCAGCGAGAACGGCACGGTGAAGATGCAGATCTTCCAGGAAGTCTCCAGCGTCCAGGCCTCTTCCATCAATTCGGCGACCGGCCTCATCACCAACAAGCGCTCGATCGAGTCCAACGTGCTGGTGGACGACGGCGCCATCGTCGTGCTGGGCGGGCTGCTGCAGGACGAATATTCGGGCAACCAGGAAAAGGTGCCGGTCGTCGGCGATGTCCCCTTCTTCGGCAACCTGTTCAGGAGCGAGACGCGCAGCCGCAAGAAGACCAACCTGATGGTGTTCCTGCGGCCGGTGGTGGTGCGTGACGCAGCCGCCACCGACACGCTGTCGATGGACCGCTATGAACTCATGCGGCTCCAGCAGCTGTCGGCCCAGCCCTCGCAGAGCTCCGTGGTGCCGGTGAACGAGGCACCCTCGCTGCCGCCCGCCCAGGTCCTGAAGTCGGCACCGAATGTAGGCACGCCCGGCACCCCGCTGAAATAAGCGCTGCGGCCATGCGTTACCCGCTTCCCTATGCATTTGCCCGCGCCCACCAGCTGCTGCTGGAGGATGACGGCGCCGACCTGACCCTGTGGCATGCGGACGGCCCCGCGCAGAGCGCCTGGGCCGAAGTCATGCGCAAATACGCCGTTCGCTCCGTCCAGCAGGCCAGGGCCGCGGACATCGCGCAGCGCATCAGCGCCGCCTATGCGCAGGGCGAGTCCAGCGCCGCCACGGTGGTGAGCGAGGTCGAGAACGACGCTGACCTCTCGCGCATGATGCAGGACCTGCCGGCGGTGGAAGACCTGCTGGAGACATCCGACGACGCGCCCATCATCCGCATGCTCAATGCGCTGCTGACGCAGGCCGCGCGCGACGGCGCCAGCGACATCCACATCGAGCCCTACGAGCGGCACTCCAGCGTGCGCTTCCGGGTGGACGGCACGCTGCGCGAGGTGGTGCAGCCCAACCGCGCGCTGCATGCCGCGCTGATCTCGCGCCTGAAAATCATGGCCGAGCTCGACATTTCCGAGAAGCGCCTGCCGCAGGACGGCCGCATCTCGCTGCGCATCGGCACCCGCGCCGTGGACGTGCGGGTCAGCACGCTGCCCAGTGCCCACGGTGAGCGCGCCGTGCTGCGCCTGCTGGACAAGAGCGGCGCCAAACTGAGCCTGGAGTCCGTGGGCATGGAGGGCGAGGCCCTGCGTCGCCTGGTGGACCTGATCGCGCAGCCGCACGGCATCATCCTCGTTACCGGCCCGACAGGCTCCGGCAAGACCACCACGCTGTATGCGGCGCTGAGCCGGCTGGACGCCGGCAGCGGCAACATCATGACGGTGGAAGACCCGATCGAATACGAGCTGCCCGGCGTCGGCCAGACGCAGGTCAATGCCAAGATCGACCTGACCTTCGCCAAGGCCCTGCGCGCCATCCTGCGGCAGGACCCGGACGTGATCATGATCGGCGAAATCCGCGACTTTGAAACCGCCCAGATTGCCATCCAGGCCTCCCTCACCGGCCACCTGGTGCTGGCCACACTGCACACCAATGACGCGGCCAGCGCGGTGACGCGGCTGACCGACATGGGAGTCGAGCCTTTCCTGCTGAGTTCATCCCTGCTGGGCGCGCTGGCGCAGCGCCTGGTGCGCAAGCTCTGCGAGCACTGCAAGGTGGAGTCGAACGGCGCCTGGACGGCCCCTGGCTGCAGCCACTGCGGCATGAGCGGCTACCAGGGCCGCACCGGCGTGTTCGAGCTGCTGGTCACCAATGACGCCATCCGGGCGCAGATCCACAACCGCGCGTCCGAAGCCGAGATCCGCGATGCGGCACTGGCTGCAGGCATGACGCTGATGCGCGATGACGGCGAGCGGCTGGTGAGCGCCGGCATCACCTCGCGCGAGGAACTGGTCCGCGTGACACGCGACTGAGTCCACAAAACCCATGCCCGCCTATACCTTCGAAGCACTGGACACCCACGGCCAGACGCGCAAAGGCGTAATGGAGGCCGACACGGCGCGCGCCGCGCGCGGCATGCTGCGCGCGCAGTCCCTGGTGCCGCTGTCGGTGGAGCCGGTCAGCCCGGGCGGCGCCGCCGGCGAAGGCGGTTTCAGCCTGAACCGCAAGCTGTTTGTCGGGCGCGTGTTCAATGCCACGGGCCTGGCGATCTGGACGCGGCAGATCGCAGGGCTGGTGTCTTCGGGCCTGCCGCTGGAGCGCGCGCTGACCGCGCTCACCGACGAGGCCGAAGACGAACGCCAGCGCAACCTTGTCGCCGCGCTGCGCGCCGAAGTCAACGCCGGCGCAAGCTTTGCCAAGGCGCTGTCGCAGCACCCGGGCGAGTTCTCCGACATCTACACCGCCGTCATCGGCGCGGGCGAGCACAGCGGCAACCTCGGACTGGTGCTGGAGCGGCTGGCTGACGACCTGGAGGAACGGCAGGAACTGAAATCCAAACTGGTCGGCGCAGCGCTGTACCCGGCCATCGTCACCCTGGTGGCCATCGTGATCGTGCTGTTCCTCGTGGGCTATGTGGTGCCGCAGGTGGCCAACGTCTTTGCGGGCAGCAAGCGCGCCCTGCCTTTCCTGACCGTGGCCATGATGGCGGTGAGCGGCTTTGTGCGTGACTACGGCTGGGCCGTTCTCGCGGCCTTGGTGCTGGGCGGCCTGGCACTGCGTTTTGCACTCAAGGGCGAGGCCTTCCGCCAGCGCTTTGACGCAGGCTGGCTGAACCTGCCCGTCATCGGCAAGCTCTCGCGCGGCTACAACGCCGCGCGCTTCGCCAGCACCCTGGCCATGCTGGCGGCGGCTGGCGTGCCCATCCTCAAGGCCTTGCAGGCGGCCGCCGAAACACTGGGCAACCGCGCGATGCGCGCCGATGCGCTGGACGCCCTGGTGCTTGTGCGCGAAGGCGCGCCGCTGGCCTCGGCCATGGCACAGAAAAAGCGCTTCCCCGGCCTGCTGTCCATGTTCGCGCGGCTGGGTGAGCAGACGGGCACGCTGCCGCTGATGCTGCAGCGCGCGGCCGCCCAGCTCAGCACCGAAGTGCAGCGCCGCGCAATGCAGCTGGCCACCATCCTGGAGCCGCTGCTGATCGTGGCCATGGGCGGCGTGGTGATGCTGATCGTGCTGGCCGTGCTGCTGCCGATCATCCAGCTCAACCAGCTGGTCAAATAGACCATGAGAGTCACATCATGGGCGTGAGTCTGGAAGGCCAGCTTGTCGTCGCGATTTCATCGCGCGCGCTGTTCGACTTCGAGGAAGAAAACAAGGTCTTCGAGCAGGGCGACGACCGCGCCTACATGAAGCTGCAGCTGGAGCGGCTGGACCAGCCGGCCAAACCCGGCGTCGCCTTCTCGCTGGTCAAGAAACTGCTGGCCTTCAATGACGCGCCGGGCGACGAAGGCCCGGGCCGCCAGCGGGTGGAAGTCGCCATCCTCTCACGCAACGACCCGGTCTCGGGCATGCGGGTGTTCCGCTCGGCCAAGCACTACGGCCTGCCGATCCAGCGCGGCATGTTCACCCGCGGACGCGAACCCTGGCGCTACCTCAAGTCGCTCAATGCCAACCTGTTCCTGTCCACCCACCTGAGCGACGTGCGCTCGGCGCTGGACGCCGGCGTGCCGGCCGCGCAGGCCTACCCGCTGTCCACCCACGCGGGCGAGGCCTGGCCGCATGAAGTACGCATTGCCTTTGACGGCGACGCAGTGCTGTTCTCTGACGAGGCCGAGCGCGTCTATGCCACGGACGGGTTGAGCGCGTTCCAGCAGCATGAGCAGGAAAAGGCCGGGATGCCGCTGTCTGCCGGGCCGTTCAAGCCGCTGCTGGCCGCGCTGCAGCGCCTGCAACAGGAGGGCACGCCCGCCATGCGCATCCGCACCGCCCTTGTCACCGCCCGCAGCGCGCCGGCGCATGAGCGCGCGATCCGCACCCTGATGGACTGGAACATCGACGTAGATGAAGCCATGTTCCTCGGCGGCCTGTCCAAGGGGGAATTCCTGCGCGAGTTCGAGCCGGACTTTTTCTTTGACGACCAGACGGGGCACGTGGATTCGGCGGCGCTTCACGTGCCGTCGGGGCACGTCGTCAGCGGTGTGCGGAACAGCTAGATCCCGAGCTGCCGCGCCGCCAGCTCTTTCATGATCTCCTCGGCGCCGCCGCCGATCATCATCACCTTGACCTCGCGGTAGATGCGCTCGCAGCGGGTGCCACGCATGAAGCCCATGCCGCCGAGGATCTGCACGGCTTGGTCGGCGCAGAACTGCATCGTCTGCGTGGCGTGGTTCTTGAGCATGCAGACCTGCGCCACCCAGTCCGCCCCTTCGTCGCCCGCATCACAGCGCGCCGTCACCGCATCAAGCCATGCGGCGGTGGAGCTGATGCGCATCTGCATGTCCACCAGCTTGTGGCGGATCACCTGCCGCTCGACCAGCGCCGCGCCGAAGGTCTTGCGCTGGCGGCTCCAGTCCAGCGCCTCGTCGTAGCAGGCCTGCGCGAAGCCCAGCGCCATGGCCGACATCGCAACGCGCTCGCCATTGAAGTTGGTCATGATGATGCGGAAGCCGCCGCCTTCTTCGCCCAGCAGGTTGCCGGCCGGCACGCGCACATTGTCAAAGCGAAGGTGGGCGGTGTCGGAGCACCACCAGCCCATTTTTTTGAGTTCTGTTCGTGACAGGCCCTTTGCTTCGCCCGGTACGACAAGCATGGAGACACCGGCCGATCCCTTGCTTCCGGTCTCCCCTGTCCGCACAGCAACAGTGATCCAGTCCGCCCGCATGCCCGAAGTGATGAACACTTTCTCGCCGTTGATCACCCAGTCGTTGCCGTCCCGGCGTGCGGTGGTGCGCAGGCTGGCGACATCCGAGCCGCCACCGGGCTCAGTGATCGCGAGCGCGGCGATTTTCTCGCCACGCAGCACCGGCGGTATCACCTGCTGCTGCAGCGCAGCGGTGCCGTGGCGCAGCACTGGCGGCAGCCCGATGTTGTGCGAGAACAGGCTGGCCAGAACACCGCCGCTGCCGCAGTGGCGTGACAGTGCAATCGACACCGCATTGCGCAAGGCCTGCGGCGCGGGTGTTCCACCCAGTTCCTCCGGGTAGCCCAGGCCCAGCAGGCCCGCATCCGCAGCCTTGCGGTACAGCTGGCGCGGGAAGGCGCAGGCTTCATCCCATTCGTTGATGTACGGCGCGATTTCCCTCTCCGCAAAGCGGCGTGCCATGTCGTGCAGTGCAGCCACATCCTGCTGGAGTTCAGGGTTCATTGGAATACTCCCGTGCGACGCTCATGCTTTCTCCAGCGTCAACAGCACCTGCCCGGGCGCGACCTGCTGGCCGGCTTCAACCGCGACGCCGGCGACCACGCCCGCGCGCGATGCACCAAGCGAATGCTCCAGCTTCATCGACTCCACGATCACCAGCACCTCTCCCTGCGTCACCTGCTGGCCGGCGACGGCCTTGACGGCGATGACCTTGCCGTTGAACGGCGCGCGCAGGTCATTGCCCGCCGCGCCGTCGCCCGCGCCTTCCGGGGGGTCGAATGAGGCGTCTTCAATGAACAGGTCAACCGCGCCACGCTGCGCATGCCAGCGCCGCCCGTCCATCCGCACGGCAACAATGCCATCGCTTGCGGGACGCGTGCCGCGAGCGACCAGATCCAGCAAGGCCCCGCGATGCCTGAGCCGCACCGGCCGCGGGAACGGGCAGGCCAGCGGCCCCTGCCCGCCCGCAGGGAAGACGGCGGCAAGCCCGCAGGCCTCGCGTGCTTGCTGTTCAGCCGCCAGGAGCGCCGCGCGGACCGCATCGCCGTGCTGCGCAAGGAACGGGATCAGCGCATCACCCGCGCGGAACACCGGATGCCGCAGGCAGGCGGCAAGGAAAGCGCGATTGGTGGGCAGGCCCAGCACCCGCAATTCGTCGAGTGCGCCGGCCAGCCGGTCTATCGCTTCGTCGCGCGAGGCAGCATGGCACACCAGCTTGCCCAGCATCGAGTCGTAATGGGGCGGCACCTGCAAGCCGGGGAACAGGGCGTGGTCAAACCGGACGCCGGTAGGTGCGTGGAAATGGCGCACCGTGCCGGAGTGCGGCGTGAAGTCCTCGTCTTCCGCACACAGGCGCACCTCGATGGCATGGCCCTTGAAGCTCACCTGTTCCTGCGTGAGCGGCAGGGGCTCGCCGCGCGCCACCCGCAGTTGCCATTCCACCAGGTCAAGCCCGGTGACCATTTCGGTCACCGGATGCTCCACCTGCAGGCGCGTGTTCATCTCCATCAGGAAGAATTCACCGCCATCGACGAGGAATTCCACCGTCCCCGCACCCACATAGCCAGCCGCAAGTGCCAGTTGCACCGCGCAGTGGCCCATGCGCTCGCGCAGCTGCGGTGTGACTGCCGGGCTGGGCGTTTCCTCGATGATCTTCTGGTGGCGCCGCTGCACCGAGCAGTCGCGCTCACCCAGGTGGATGCACTGGCCGTGCGCATCAGCGAACACCTGCACTTCGACATGGCGCGGGTTCAGCAGCGCGCGCTCCAGCAGCAGCTCGCCCGAGCCGAAAGCCGACTGCGCCTCGCTGCGCGCGCCCTGCACGGCCGCTTCGAGCCCGGCCATCTCCGTCACCAGCCGCATGCCGCGCCCGCCACCACCGGCCGTTGCCTTGACCATCAGCGGCAGGCCGATGCGCTGTGCTTCTTCCGCCAGCTTCACATCCGACTGGTCATTGCCGTAGTAGCCCGGCAGGCAGGGCACACCATGCTGCTGCGCAACGGCCTTCGCCGCGCTCTTGCTGCCCAGCTGGCGGATGGCTCCGGGCGGCGGGCCGACCCAGGTCAGCCCCGCATCAATCACCGCCTGCGCAAAGTCCGCGTTCTCGCTGAGGAAGCCGTAGCCGGGGTGGACTGCGTCGGCACCCGTCGCCCTTGCTGCGGCCAGCAGCTTGTCGATGCGCAGGTAGGTGTCGGCCGATGCATTGCCGCCCAATGCATGCGAGGCAGATGCCTCGCGCACATGCAGGGCCTGCGCGTCAGCATCCGAGTACACCGCCACGGTGCCGATGCCCATGGCATGCGCCGTGCGGATGATGCGGCGTGCGATTTCGCCGCGGTTGGCGATGAGCAGGCGTTTCATGCCACAGGTTTTTTTGCGATGCCCATGATCTTGGCCAGGATGCCCAGCATGACTTCGTCGGCACCGCCGCCGATGGACGCCAGCCGCCCGTCCCGGTACATGCGCGACACCTTGTTCTCCAGCGTGAAGCCCATGCCGCCCCAGAACTGCAGGCAGGTGTCCGGCACGATGCGGTTCAGCCGGCCAGCCTTGAGCTTGGCCATGCTGGCGAGTTCCAGCACGTCCTGCCCGCCCACATAGAGTTCGCAGGCGCGGTAGGTCAGGGCGCGCAGGCTCTCGACCTCCGTCTTGAGTTCGGCCAGCTTGAACTGCACCCACTGCTGGTCGGACAGTGACGCGCCGAACAGCTTGCGCTGCTGCGCATACTCGATCGTCCATTCGATGCAATTGGTGAGCGACTGCAGCGTGCTGGCCGCACACCACAGCCGCTCCTCCTGGAACTGCTGCATCTGGTAGATGAAGCCCTGGCCTTCGGCGCCAATGCGGTTGCGCTGCGGCACCCGCACCTCGTCGAAGTAGATCAGGCCGGTATCGGAAGAATGCATGCCGATCTTGCGGATCTTCTGCGCCACCTCGATGCCTTTGGTGAGCTTGCCGTTCGGCCCGTCGCGCATCGGCACCAGGACCAGCGACTTGTTCTTGTGCATGGGCCCTTCGCCGGTGTTCACCAGCATGCACATCCAGTCGGCCTGCAGGCTGTTGGTGATCCACATTTTCTGGCCAGTGATCACATAGTCGTCGCCGTCCTTGCGCGCATGGCTTTTGATGGCCGCCACGTCGCTGCCGGCGCCCGGCTCGCTCACGCCGATGCAGCCGACCATGTCGCCGGCAATCGAAGGCGCAAGGAAGTCACGCTTGAGTTCTTCGCTGCCAAAGCGCGCCAGTGCCGGCGTGCACATGTCGGTCTGCACGCCGATGGCCATGGGCACGCCGCCGCAATCAATGTAGCCGAGGGTTTCAGCCATCAACATCGAGTAGGAATAGTCCAGGCCCATACCGCCATAGGCCTCGGGCTTGCACAGGCCCAGCAGGCCGAGCTTGCCGAGATCCTTGAAGACCTGGTGTGCCGGGAAGATTTCTGCCGCCTCCCATTCATCGACATGCGGGTTGATGTGCTCGTCGATATAGCGCTTGAGGGTTTTCTGGATTTCCAGGTGCTCGTGGGTGTACTGCATGGTTTGTCTCCTGATATCGTCTACATTCGCGCGACGCCGAACTGCATCGGCCTGAGCTGCCTTGCCTCAGCCTCCGCGCAGACCGACAGGCACTGCCCCAGCACCGCACGCGTATCGCGCGGGTCGATCACGCCGTCATCCAGCACCAGGCCCGAGGTGTAGAACGCATCGGCCTGCGCCTCGAACACCGCGACGATCCTGTCGAACTGCGCCCTGGACTGCGCCGGGTCGGGCGTGATGCCCTTGCGCGCCAGGCCCGCGTCGGTCACGATCTGCATCGTGCGGGCCGCCTGCTCGCCGCCCATCACCGCGGTCTTCGCGCCCGGCCAGCTGAACAGGAAGCGCGGCGCATAGCCGCGCCCGCACATGCCATAGTTGCCGGCGCCAAAGGATGCGCCGCACTGGATGGTGATCTGCGGCACCGTGGCGTTCGTCACCGCCTGGATCATCTTGGAGCCGTGCTTGATCATGCCGCCCTGCTCGCTGTCTTTGCCCACCATGTAGCCGGTGGTGTTCTGCAGGTAGATGATGGGGTGGCCAAGCTGGCACATGAGCTGGACGAAATGCGTGGCCTTGTTGGCGCCGGCCACATCAATCGGCCCGTTGTTGGTGATGATGCCGACTGCGTGGCCTTCAACGCCCGCCTGCGCACAGACCGTGGCCGCGCCATAAAGCGGCTTGAACTCCAGCAGGTCCGAGTCGTCCACGATGCGCGCGATGACTTCGCGCATGTCCACCGGCTCGCGCAGGTTGCCGGAGAGGAGGCCGAGCAGTTCATCGGCATCGAAACGGGGCGCGGCATTTCGCTTGGTGGTAATTGGAATCTGACCCCAGTTCTTTGAGACCACCTCGCGGGCGATGCCGAGGGCGTGGCGGTCGTCTTCGGCGAGGTATTCGCCCAGGCCCGAGGTCGAGGTGTGCATTTCGGCGCCGCCGAGTTCTTCTTCTGTCGCGACCTCGCCGGTGGCAGCCATGAGCAGGGGCGGGCCGGCGAGGAATGCGCGGGAGCGTTTGCGGACCATGATGACGACATCGGACAGGCCCGGCATGTAGGCGCCGCCCGCCGTGCCGGAGCCGTGCTGCACCGTGATGACCGGGATGCCCGCCGCCGACAGGCGAGCGAGGTTGCGGAACAGCGCGCCGCCGTGGACGAAGCCTTCGACGCGGTACTTCATCAGGTTCGCGCCGGCGCTCTCCACCAGATGGATGAAGGGCAGCTTGTTCTGCAGTGCGATCTCCTGCACACGCAGTATCTTGTCCAGGCCCATCGGCTGGATGGCGCCGGCCTCGATGCCGGAGTCGCTGGCCACCACCATGCAGCGCGCGCCGCTGATGTAGCCGATGCCCGCCACCATGCCGCCGCCAGGCACCGAGGCCACGGGGTCCTTGCTGTCCTGCATGAAGCCCGCAAGCGAGCACAAGGGCAGGTAAGGCATGCCCGGGTCGAGCAGAAGCGCCACGCGCTCGCGCGGCAGCAGCTGGCCACGCTTGTCGAACACCGGCTTTGACAGGGCCGAGGCCTGCGCAGCGCGGTCTTCAAGCGCACGCAATTGTGCAATGCGTGCCAGCATGGCGTCGCGGCGTTTCAGTGCCTCGGCGCCCCGGGCATTCCATGAAGAAGCAAACACGCTCATAACTGGAACACCTTGGGCACAGCGGCGCGGTGAAACCCGTCAAATGCCTTGATGGCATCGCGCTGCTGCGCGTCTTCAGGCGCAGCCACCTGGCCCCAGCCCATGCGCACCTGCGGGCGCGCACCGTCCACCCGCATGACGGTGCCGCTGATGAACGACGCCGCCGGACCCAGCAGGAACGCAATGGCGGCCGAGCATTCCGCCTCGTTGCCGAACCGCCCCAGCGGCACGGTCTCGCGCATCTCCCGCAGCATCGGCCCGGCCTCCGGCGGGTAGTGGTCCATGCCGCTGGAGGCGATGTAGCCCGGCGCCACCGCATTCACCCGCACGCCGCTGCGAGCCCACTCGGCCGCCGCGGTCTCGGTGAAGCTCACCATGCCTGCACGCGCTGCGCCGCTGTGGCCCATGCCCGGCATCGAACCCCAGATGTCGGCAATGATGTTGACGATGGTGCCGCCATGCGCCTGCATCGACTGCAGATAGCATTCACGCGCCATCAGGAAGCCGCCGGTCAGGTTGGTAGCCACGACGGCATCCCAGCCTTTGGCGCTGATGTTCTCCAGCGGCGTGATGTACTGGCCGCCCGCATTGTTCACCAGGCCGTCGATGCGGCCATGCGCCATCACGATGGCAGCGACGGTATTGCGCACGGCTTCTTCCTGGCGGATGTCGCAGGCGTGGAAGCTCACGTGGCCGACATGGCTCGGTCGCCCCGGATGCTCCACCGTGCCGTCGGCCACGATCTCGCCGGCTGTGTCCTGCAGCTTCTGCAGGTTGCGGCCGATCAGCACCACATGTGCGCCCAGCGCGGCGAGTTCATGCGCGGTGCAACGGCCGATGCCCGAGCCTCCGCCCGTGACGACGATCACCTTGCCGGCGAACAGGCCGGGCTTGAAGACAGACTGGTAATTCATTTGCGTTCTCCCAGGAAGAGCGCCATGGCGGCGCCCGTCAGGTCGTCGAGCGAGGCTTCACCCCGGCGGTTGAACCACTGCGCAGACCAGTTGAGCGCGCCAAATATCAGCAGGCGCGCCAGCTTGACGTCAGCCTTCAGCCGGCCGCCTGCGTGCAACGCCTGAAGCACCGGCTCCCAGTCCGCCTCGTACCCGCCCTGCAGTTTGGCCAGCGTGACACGCTGGCGCGGCGTGATGGAGCGGGCCTCGTACAGCATCACCGGAATGAAGTCGCTGCCAGGGCCGAGCAGCACGTCGAAATGGTTGCGGATCAGCACCGCCAGCATCGCGGCCGGGTCGCCCGCGAGTGCCTGCGCCTTCGTGAGGGCCACGCGCTGCCGCTCATGGGCCGAGCGCATGCCCTCTTCCATCACCGCGAACAGCAGTGCGCCCTTGCTCTTGAAGTGGTAGAACGGCGAGCCGCTGCGCATGCCGACGGCGGCGGCGATGTCCCGCGTGCTGGTGGCGTCAAAGCCCTGCTTGCGGAACAGCTTGGCGGCGGCTCGCACCAGGTCCACCCGGCGGTTGCCGTCGTCGCGCTCGTCCAGCGTCTTGCGTGGCCGGCCACGCGGGCGCCTGGGCGCCGGCTCTGATGATTCGCGTTTGGGCGGTGCGGAAATCTCCATGGCTGGAGACCATAGCAAACTCCATTATTTTTAGCAAGCATATGCTTGGTAAAAATACTCAGGCCTTTCCCTGCTTTCCGTGATTCTCCAATGCGTTCCCAACGGCCAGCATCGACCGGGCCGCGGCTTCGAGCCCGTCAATCAACAGGCCCGGGTAGCGCAGGCTTTCGCGGAAGCCTGCAAAGCCTGCCCCGCCGAGGATGACCGTCGGGCTGCCTTCACCGGCAGCCCTGTCCAGCGCGTCCTGGACCAGCGCGACAAAGCCCTGCCGGTCGCGCGCCGCATCCAGCCCCGTGCCCTGCAGCACCACGATGCCGTCCAGCAGGCCGGTGGCCTGCTCCAGCCGCACCGTGTCGAGCAGCATGGCCTCCCATGCAGCGCCTGCCGTGATGATGCGGTACGGCCGCCCTGCCCCGATGGCCTCGCGCAGGGCCGCCTGGGCCATGCCGGCCACGGGCACGCCGCACACCTCCTGCAGCGCCGCCAGGCCCGGGTCGCCAAAGCACGCAAGGATGACGCCGTCCAGGCGGCCTCGCGTGTCCGCGGGCATGCCGTGCCAGGCTTGCAGCGCCGCATGCGCACCGGCCACGAATGATTCGCGCGACGCGATCACCGGCGGGCCAGAGCTGGCCGTCACGCCCCGGACTTCAGCGTCCGGCCCGAGCAGCCGTTGCACCTGGGCCACCGCCGCCTCCGTCATCGCCGCGGTGGTGTTCGGGTTGATGACCAGCAGCCTCACACGGCTTCCGCTGCACCAGCCGCCTGGCGGGCTGCCCAGGCCAGGGCGATTTCCGTTTCGGGGTCTGCCGCGTCGGCCGGCAGGGCGCGGGGCCGCAGGCGCGTCTCGATCAGCGACAGGTGCACATGCATGGCCTTCATCGCGCGCGCCGCGTCGCCCGCGGACAGCGCGGCCATGATCTCCTCATGCTCCTCCAGCGCGCATTCCGACGACGCTGCCGGCTCGAAGAATGCGACCAGCATGGACGTGCGGCTGACCAGCTCCTGCACCTCGCGCACCACGAAAGGGCTGTCAGTGCATGCGGCCAGCAGCAGGTGGAACTGGCCAGACAGCTTGATGGACAGGGCGCGGTCGCCCGCATGCGCAGCCTCATGTTCGCGCTCGCCATGGGCCCTCAGCTGCGCCAGCTGTACCGGGCCGAGCCGGCCTGCCAGCCGCGCGGCGATGCCGCCTTCGATGATGCGCCGCGCCTCATAGATCTCGCGCGCCTGGGCCAGCGTCGGGTCGGAAACGAACGCCCCGCGGTTGGGGATGAGTTCAAGCAGGCGCTCATGCCCCAGCCGGTGCAGCACCTTGCGCACCCGCTCGCGCGATACGCCGAACACCGTCGCCAGCCGCATTTCTATCAGCTGTGTGCCTGGCGGCAGGCGGCCCGCGAGCAGCGTCTGGGCAAGCGTCTGGTAGATGGCTTCTTCCTGGCGATTCATGCAGTCACTGTATCGCATGGCCACCGCGCCTGATGCCGGCCGCAGCACTTTTCAGGCTGCAGCGGCCAGCCAGTGCCGCGCGATCTGCTCACGCGTCGCAATCCATGCACCGGGGTGGCTGCGCATATGGGCCAGGATGGTCTCCAGCGCCTTCATCCGCGCGGGCCGCCCGATCATGCGCAGGTGCAGGCCCACCGACATCATGCGTGCCACGCCGCCTGCGGACTCACGCAGCAGCCAGTCGAAGGCATCGCAAACGTACTCCGAGAAGCTGGCTGCCGTGTCAAACCGCTGCGTGTGCTGGAACTGCATGTCGTTGGTGTCAAAGGCATAGGGCAGCACCAGGTGACGGGCGTCGCCGGCCTTGACGAAGTAGGGCGTGTCGTCGTTATAGGCATCGCTGTCGTACAGGAAGCCGTGGCGCACCAGCAGCTCGCGCGTGCGCGGCGTGCAGGCTGAGCGGGTGTGCCAGCCCACCGGCCGCTTGCCGGCAACTTCCTCGATGGTGCGGATGGCCCGCATGATGACGGCTTCCTCCTCTTCCACCGGCATGCCCGCGTGGCTTTGCCAGCGCCAGCCGTGGGCGGATATTTCATGGCCGCGCGCCACGGCATCCTGCACCAGCCACGGGCTGCGCTGCACCGCCCTGCCGCAGGAACTCAGCGTCATCGGCGCGCCATGGCGGTCAAAGGTGTCGGCAATGCGCCACCAGGCCGTGCGCGTGCCGTACTCGAAGTGGCTGTCGATGCAGGGGTCCCAGCCCTCGCGCGGGTCGTCCACCTCGTACACGCCTTCATTGCGCGCGTCGCCATCAGCGACCGAGAATTCCGCGCCTTCCTCGAAGTTCAGCACGAACGACACCGCCAGCCCCGCGCCGCCGGGCCAGCGCAGCGCGGGCGGCTTACGCCCGTATCCCAGAAAGTCCCGCATGCCTTGTGTCTCCTCAGGTTCTGTCCACGCTAGTTCGCCTGGATGTTGCGTTCCTTGACCACCTTGCTCCAGCGGGTGAACTCGCCGTTGAGGTAGTCGCTTGACTGGCGCAGCGTCATGCTGGAGACCTCACCGCCCGTCTCTTCGATGCGCGCGCGGAAGTCCGGCAGTGTGGCGATGCGGCGCAGTTCGACATTGACCTTTTCAAGGATGGGCTGCGGCGTTTTGGCCGGCGCCAGCAGCATGTACCAGGACACGAAGTCGTAGCCCGGCACACCGGCCTCGGCCACGGTGGGCAGCTGGGGCAGCATCGGTGAGCGCTTCGCCCCGGTGATGGCAACGGCCTGCAGCTTGCCGGACTTCACCAGCGGCAGCGACGAGGTGATGATGTCCACCGACAGCGCGACCCGGTCGCCCATCAGGTCCTGCAGCGCGGGCGCCGCTCCCTTGTAGGGCACATGCAGCATGTCCACACCCGCCATCGACTCGATCAGCGCCGCGCCCACATGGCTGGTCGTGCCGGTGCCGGAGGTCGCATACTGAAGCGCATTGGGTTTGGCGCGCGCTATGGCCAGCAGGTCCTTGAGCGTCTTGCCGTTGTACGACGGCCCGACCACGATCAGGCTGGGCACCTGCGCCACCACGCCCACCGGCGTGAGATCCGCCCGCGTGTCGTACGGCAGCTTGGCATACATGTAGGGGTTGACGGCATGGCCGATGGTCACCATCAGGAAGGTCGTGCCGTCCGCCGCCGCCTTGGCCGCGACGTCGGTACCGATCACGCCGCCGGCGCCGGGCTTGTTGTCGATGATGACGGGTTGCCTGTTGCCCCAGGCTTCAGCCAGCTTCTGGCCCACCAGGCGCGCGTACACGTCGGCTGCACCACCGGGCGGGAACGGCACGACGATCTTGACTGGCTTGTCAGGCCAGGCTGCTGCGTCCTGCGCCCAGCTTTGGGGCGCAGCCAGCAAGGCGCCGGCAACAAGAAGGGCGCAGGCGCCCCGGCGGGAGGGGAAATGCTTGATCGGTGCCACAGGATTCTCCTGAAAGAGTGAATCGGACAACGTGCAAGCCGGCTCGGCTCGCACCTGTATTGTGCACATATCAAACAATATTGTGCACAATTATCACCTCAAGCAGAAGACGTGCCAGAACCGGCCGGGGGTTCAGCGCCTGGAAAGATAGAAGTACAGGCCGTCCATCGGCTGCCCCTGGTCATTGCGCAGCGGCGCGCGAAAAACCTCGTCCACCACGAAGCCATGGAACGCTGCAAGCCTGCGCACATAAGCCTCCGAATGCCCATAGCGCAGGCTGGGCATCAGCTGAACCTCCGCGTCGCCCTCCGCAGGCTCCACCGTGAAGCAGAACTGCCCGCCGCCTTCCAGCACGCGCGCCACGCCTTCGAACACCGGCTCCAGCCCGCCCACATAGATGAACACGTCGGCGGCCAGCACCAGGTCGTCGCTGCGTACGGCGCTGCGCAGGTAGGCGGCAACGTCAGCATGGACCAGCTCGGTGTAGGCGCCCTGCTCGCGTGCCTGCTCCAGCATCGCGCCGGACAGGTCCACCCCGTCCACACGGTCAGCCACCGGCCGGATCAACTCACCGCACAGACCCGTGCCGCAGCCCAGGTCCAACACTGACCGGAACCGCCGGGGCTTCATTTTCAGGAGATGGTTCACCAGCTGCTCATGCGCGCGATAGCCAAGCACACCGAGCAGGTGCTCCTGGAACTCGCCGGCATAGTCGTCGAACAGGTGCTCCACATAGGCACGCGGCGCTTCCAGCGGCACATCACGTGACACCCCGTCACCGCGCACCGAAGCCAGGAACCAGGTGTTGAGCTGCGGGTCGGCGCCGAGCGCGATGGCTTTCTCGAAGCTGGTGGCCGCCTCCTCCAGCCGGCCGATGTCGCGCAGCAGCGTGCCGCGGTCGCTCCAGGCCTGGCCGAATCCGGGCTGGATCTCCAGGGCCCGGTCGAAGGCGGCCAGCGCCTCGTCCTGCCGGCCCAGCAGGCTCAGGGCCTGGGCGCGGCAGAGGCAGACGATCATGTTGCTGCCGTCCAGGGCCAGCGCCCTGTCAAAGCAGTGCAGCGCCTGCGGAGCATCACCCAGCGCCTTGTGCGCCAGGCCGAGGTTGTACCAGGCCTCCAGGTTGCCAGGCTCGGCTTTGCCGGCCTGCTCCAGCACCGGCACGGCAGCAGCGGACTTGCCCAGCCTCACCCGCGCGGCACCCAGGTTGGTCAGGGTCGAAACGCGGCCGGGCACCAGCGCCAGCGAGGCCTCGAAGCAGGCCTCGGCTTCAGCCAGCCGGGCCGCCCCGAAATGCGCAAGGCCGTCGATGAAGTGCTGTTTTGCCTGTTCGAATGTGTCGCTCATGCACCGGATTTTGCCTGCATGCCGCGAACCTCATGCGCGGCCGAGCTTCGCCAGCCGCTCCTGCAGCAGTTCCCGCTCGCGCGAATTGCCGGTGAGCTCCAGCGCGCGCCCGAGTTCCATCCGCGCCTCGTCGTCACGGCCCAGCTTGACCAGCAGGTCGGCCCGGACGCTGGGCAGCCACTGGTAGTTCTGCAGTGCCTTGTCGTTGCGCACCGCATCAATGATCTCCAGGCCCGCCGCAGGACCGAAAGCCATGCTCACCGCGACGGCGCGGTTGAGCTCGACCACCGGCGACGGCGCCACCTGCGCCAGTGCGTCATAGATGGCGGCGATGCGCGGCCAGTCGGTGTCGCCGCCGGTGGGCGCGCGGGCATGACACGCGGCAATCGACGCCTGCAAGGCATACACGCCCAGCGCGCCGCCCAGTGCCGCCGCACGCTCCAGCGCGGCCAGCCCGCGGCGGATGAGCAGCCGGTCCCACCGCCCGCGGTCCTGCGCCAGCAGCAGCACCGGCCGGCCCGAAGCATCCACCCGTGCGGCAGCGCGCGAGGCCTGCAGTTCCATCAACGCCACCAGGCCGTGGGCCTCGGCCTCGCGAGGCGCGAGTTCGGCCAGCATGCGGCCCAGGCGCATGGCTTCGTCGGTCAGCGCAGGCCGCATCCAGTCGTCGCCGGCAGTGGCGGTATAGCCTTCGTTGAAGATGAGGTAGACGACCTCCAGCACAGAGGCCAGCCGCTCACCCAGCACCGCGCCCTGCGGGAGTTCGAAGGGCACATTGGCCTCGTTCAGGGTGCGCTTGGCGCGCACGATGCGCTGCGCAATGGTCGGCTCGGGCACGAGGAACGCCCGGGCGATTTCATGCGTCGTCAGCCCGCCCAGCAGCTTGAGCGTCAGTGCCACACGCGCCTCGGTCGATAGCACCGGGTGGCAGGCGGTGAAGATCAGGCGCAGCAGGTCGTCACCGATCTCGTCCGCGCGCGCGGCATCCAGGGCGTCCACGAAGTCCGGCACGATCAGCGCTTCCTGCGCTTCAAGGTCATGGCCAATCTCCTGCAACTTGGCGTCCAGCAGCTTGTTGCGGCGCAGCCGGTCCAGGGCCTTGTTCTTTGCCGTGGCCATGAGCCAGGCGCCGGGCTTGTCCGGCACGCCATCCACCGGCCAGTGCTCCAGCGCCGACACCAGCGCATCCTGCGCCAGCTCTTCCGCCAGACCAATGTCGCGCACCATGCGCGCCACGCCGGCGACGATCTTTGCGGACTCGATGCGCCATACGGCTGCGATGGCCTGGTGGGTGGCGGAATGCATGCGGCTTCGACAACAGTTCAGGCCTGGGGCGACGCTGCGCCCGGGTCCATCCAGGCGAGTTCCCACAGGTGGCCGTCCAGGTCCTCGAAGCCATGGACATACATGAAACCATGGTCCTGCGGCGCATTGGGCGCCTTGCCGCCGGCAGCGAGCGCCTTGGCCACGAGATCATCGACCTCGGCACGGCTCTCGCAGGACAGGCACACCAGGACTTCCGTGGTCTTTGATGCGTCGGCAATGGCCTTTCTGGTGAACGTCCCGAAGAAGCTTTCGACCAGCAGCATCACGAAGATACTGTCCGACACGACCATGCAGGCGCCCTGGTCGTTGGTGAACTGCGGGTTGAATGAATATCCCAGGCTCCTGAAGAAGGACTGGCTGCGCGCCATGTCCTTGATGGGCAGGTTGACGAAAATCTGCTTGTTCATGGTGTTTCTCCTTCAGGCCATGCCGATGTCGCGGAAGCGGCCGGCGATTTCTTCAGACGGGCCGAGATCATCGATCTCGTACAGCTGGCGCACCTCGATCTCGCAGGCAGCGCCCTCGGCCACCGGGTTGGGGAAGCGCCGCGTCCACTCCAGCGCCTCTTCACGCGAGCGGACCTGGATGATGGTGTAGCCGGCAATCAGCTCCTTGGTCTCGGCAAACGGCCCGTCAATGACCTTGCGCTGGCTGCCGTCATAGCGGATGCGCCAGCCTTTGGCGCTGGGCTGCAGGCCTGCGCCGTCGAGCAGGGCGCCGGCCTTGGCCAGTTCCTCGTGATAGGCGGCCATGGCCGCCATCATTTTTTCCTTTTCCTCCGCCTCGGGGAATTTACCGGCCTCGCTGTCGGGCGTGGCCTTGACGATGATCATGAAACGCATGGCGTGCTCCTTCGCGGCCTGGCCGCAGGGGTATCAATGGTGCCGGATATTCCGGCGCTCATTCACACGACGAAGCAGCCGAGGCGAAATCGACATCACCCGCTCAGTAAAAACCCGTATCAGGCGGCTTGCCTGCGCAGCCCGCTATTCGAAGCAGGGGCCGGTAGCGCGCACCTCGACGGTCGCCCACTCGGCGGCCGGGCATTTGCCGGCAATGGCCACGGCCTCTTCACGCGTCTGGCAGTCCAGCAGGAAGAAGCCGCCTACGAATTCCTTGGCCTCGGCAAACGGGCCGTCCAGCACCGCCGGCTTGCCGCCGCCGCGCACCTGGACGCTGACGCCCTCGGATGGCGCCGTGAGCGACTCGACCGCCAGCAACTTTCCCTGCTTCTTCAGATCTTCAGCAAAGCGCACCATGCGTTCATAAACGGCTTTGCCCTCGGCCTCGGTACGCGCCAGGCGCTGGCCGTGGGGTTCATGGATGAGCAGCAGGTAGGGCATGGTGTTTCCTGTGGCGGATTCCGGGCCGGTGTTGGCGGGGCGGTCGGCATGATACCGCAGGCCTTCAGCTGCATGGGGCCGTTCCGTTGGCCAGGGGCCGCAGCATCTGCCCGAGGCGCAGCTGAGGCTGGGCCATGCTCCTGCCCCGGACGAATGGCAGGGCTTCCACGGGCTTGCGCAACGCCAGGTCCAGTTCTGCCAGCGAGGTGCACGCCAGAGCCTGCCTGTCGGCGGCGGCCATCTGCGGCTCAAGCCGCGTCGCATTCGCCTGGGCACGGCTGCGGGCGGCGTCGTTCCTGGCCATTGTCGCCGCCAGCAGGAACGCACCCCACGCGAGCCGTGGATTGGCAGCGGCAGCGCGCCCGTCCCGGAGCATCACCCCCATGGCATTGAGCCCTTCGTAGTCAGCCAGCGACCACGCGGCGTAGAACCATCGGTACGCCTGCAGGTCGTCGCGGCCGGCGTACTGAGGGTTCAAATACAGTATCCCGAGCGTCTGGGCGGACGTGCCCTCTCCCCGTTGCGCAAGCGACACGTAGATGACCCGCGCACCCTCAATGTCGCCTGCCTCGCGCGCCGCCTGCGCCGCGTCCAGGCTGGCCACCAACCCGAAATGCAGGTCTTCATAGCCGGCCTTGGCAGTCGCCACGGGCTTGTAGCCCGCTTCACGCCGATAGCGCTGCATGGTCTCGCCGAACTCGGCGAACTGTTCGTAGCCCTGGTTGGCGCCCATGGAACGGAAGTCCAGCTGGGGCAGGACAAATTGCCTGAGCACCGCGTCGCAGGAGGCTGCCGTGGGTGCCTGCCTGCCGAACCACTGCCGCGTCACGCCCGAGACCGACCGCGTCATGCTGGCCGTGAACGATTCGGACACCTTGGCATGCCCTGCAACGTCGGTGCGCTTCAGCTGCTCCAGGGTCGCCGCAATCCAGGTGAGGGCGGCTTCGATGTCCTCCCTGTTGCGCTCCAGCCAGCCGCGCGCGCCCCGCTCGAATTCGCCCGCAGGCAGCAGGAATTCACATTCGTCGCGCAGCACCGCCAAACCGGCATGGCGCCCCAGGATGAAGACCGAAGCGGCGCCGCGCTTCTCAAGTTCGTCCGGCGGCACGCCGGCTGATTGCGCGGATGCGGCTGCGCAGGCGCCGCCCAGGACGAGGGCCAGCAGAAGGTGGCGTGCGGCGTTTCGCATGGCCGACGCGCTCAATCGACGAAGAAATCAGGGATGAAGTCTTCCGTGCCTGGCGTAACTGAATACTTTTCCAGGTCCGTCATGCCATGCGCAGCGAGCAGCGTGTCGTCGATGTAGAAATTCCCGGTATCGGCAGAGGGGCCGGTCAGGATCAGGTATGCGGCGTCCGACAGAATCTCCGGCGTGCGGCAGCGCGCAACATCCACCCCCGGAATCATCTGTAACGCCGCCGTGGCGATGGCCGTGCGCGGCCACAGGCTGTTGACGCCGATGCCGTATTTGCGGAACTCGCCCGAATGCCCAAGCGTGCACATGCTCATGCCGTACTTGGCCATGGTGTAGGCCGTGTGGTGCTCGAACCAGTGCTGCTTCATCGACAGCGGCGGCGACATGTTGAGCACATGCGGGTTGCGCCCGGAGGCGGCCGACTTCTTCAGCGCCTGCAGGCAGGCGGCGGTGCACAGGTAGGTGCCGCGCGCGTTCACGCCGTTCATCAGGTCGAAGCGCTTCATCGGCGTGTTTTCCGTATCTGTCAGGCTGATGGCGCTGGCGTTGTTGACCAGGATGTCGATGCCGCCGAACGTCTCCACGGCCTTGGCGACGGCAGCCGCCACCGCCGCCTCGTCACGGATGTCCACCGACAGCGGCAGCGCCTGCCCGCCGGCTGCCTTGACTTCTTCAGCCGCGCTGTAGATCGTGCCTGGCAGCTTGGGGTTGGTCTCGGTGGTCTTGGCCACGATGACGATGTTGGCACCGTCGGCTGCCGCGCGCTTGGCAATGGAAAGGCCGATGCCGCGCGATGCGCCGGTGATGAAGAGGGTCTTGCCCTTGAGTGTGGTGGTCATGGCGTTACACCTTGCTGAAATCGGGGCGGCGCTTTTCCATGAAGGCGCTGAAGGCTTCCTTCGCGGCCGGCTCGCGCAGCATGCGGCCAAAGCTCGCGCCTTCCTCATCCATCTGCTCTTTGACGAGCCTGGCTTGCCCTTTCTTCATGAGCCGCTTGGTCTCGACCAGCGAGCTGATGGGTTTGCCCGCCAGCTTGCGGGCCTGCGCCTGCGCGATGCCATTGGCCTCGGTCGGCGGCACCACCCGGTTGACCAGACCCACCTCCAGCGCCGCCTCGGCCATGAAAGGCTCACCCATCAGCAGCGCCTCGGCCGCCCGGTGGTAGCCGAACATCTGCGGCACCAGCAGGCTGGACGCCGCCTCCGGGCACAGGCCCAGGTTGACGAAGGGCATGGAGAAGGCGGCGTTGTCGCCCGCATAGACCAGGTCGCAATGGAACAGCATGGTCGTGCCCACGCCGACGGCCGGGCCGCACACCGCCGCGACAAGCGGCTTGGGGAAAGCGGCGATGCCGCGCAGGAAGCGGAACACCGGCGAGTCCTTGCCGGCGGGCGGCTGGTTCTGGAAGTCGCCGATGTCGTTGCCGGCGCTGAAGATGGTCTCATGGCCCTGGAACACCACGACGCGCACGGCCGGGTCCTCTGCCGCCTGGGCCAGTGCATCGGCCATCGCGCCATACATGGCGGAGGTGATGGAGTTCTTCCGGTCAACGCGGTTGAGCGTGATGGTCATCACGCCGGCGTCGGCGTGGGTGAGGATTTCAGTCATTCAGAGCTTCCTTTACAAAATCGAGCCGGTCCTGGCCCCAGTACATCGTGCCGTTGACAAAGAACGCCGGCGCGCCGAACACGCCGCGCTCCACCGCCTCCTGCGTGATGGCCTTGAGCCGGTCTTTCACTTCTGCGTCCGACACCAGCGCCATGAAGGCCGCGGCATCAAAGCCCGCCGCCTGCAGCACCGCCGCCACCGTGGCGGGGTCGTTCATGTTCCTGCTGTCCACCCAGATGGCCTGGTACACCGCATCCACATAGGCAGCAAACCGCGCGGGCTCGCGCATCTGCAGCCCCGCGGCGCCGCGCATCAGCATGAGCGTATTGATGGGGAAGTGCGGGTTGTGGTTGAAGCCGCAGCCGTAGCGCCTGGCAAAGCGGGCCAGGTCGTCCATCATGTAGCTGCCCTTGGCCGGGACGGTCATCGGCGAGTGGTTGTTCGTGGCCTGGAACACGCCACCCAGCAACATCGGCTTCCAGACGACCTGCGCGCCGGCCTTCTCGCAGATGGATGGCAACTGCCTGTAGGCGAGGTAAGCAGCAGGGCTTCCAAAGTCAAAGAAAAAATCAACACTCTTTGTCATGATGTCTCCGTCTTTTTCTCGTGGCGACGCCGGCGCACTCAGAACTTTTCCATGTACGGCCGCAGGTCCAGCTCATGCGTCCACGCATCGCGCGGCTGCTGGTGCAGCATCCAGTAGGCGTCGGCGATGTGGTCCGGGTTGAGGATGCCATCCTCGGACTTGAGCGCATAGCGCTCGGGGAAGTTCTCGCGGATGAATTCGGTGTCGATGGCACCATCCACCACCACATGCGCCACATGGATGCCGCGCGGCCCGAGTTCGCGCGCCATGCTCTGGGCCAGCGCGCGCAGCGCATGCTTGGCACCGGCAAAGGCCGCAAAGCCGCTGGCGCCGCGCAGAGAGGCCGTGGCACCGGTGAAGATGATGGTCTGCCTGCGGCCGTCGGCGCGCGTCACCATGCGGCGCGCCACTTCACGGCCGTTGAGGAAGCCGCCAAAGCAGGCCATCTCCCAGATCTTGAAGTACTTGCGCGAGGTCTCGTCCAAGATGCTGCAGGGCACGTTGGCGCCGATGTTGAACACCAGCACCTCGATCGGGCCGATGGTGGTCTCGATCTGTTCGACCAGCGCCACCACCTCCTCTTCCTTGCGGGCATCGGAGGCAAAACCATGCGCCCTGCCGCCCGTCATGCTGATCTGCTCCAGCAGCGGGCGGAGCGCATCAAAGTTGCGCCGGGTCACGCAGGCGGCATAGCCTTCCCTTGCGAAACGGCGTGCGATGGCACCACCGGTTGAGTCGCCTGCGCCGACGATCAGCGCGACGGGTTTCAGGAATGCGCGCTCCTCACTCACAAAACCTCCTGCAGCAGGGGGACAGGCATGGAGACATGACTCACTCCTTGTAATAGACGACCTGGTGCGTGGTCACCAGCAATTCTCCCGCCTCGTTCCACAACTGCGCGGTCTGGTCGAAGTATCCCTTGCTGAAGGCCTGGGCCTGGGCCTGGCCCAGCAGGTAGCCGGTGCCGGTGGCCTGCAGCTGCGCGCTGCCCGCATGGAAGTAGACCGTCATCGACACCGTGCCGATGGGCACCGGCTTCGCGCGGCGGCGCCACACGCGCGGGAAGAACACGTCGGCAAGGGCGGCCAGCGAGGCATGGTCCAGCGGGCGCGGCGGGTTGTCGCGCATCCACAGTTGCGTGCGGCTGCTGCCGTGGTCGGCACCGTCCCATGCTGCCGGGAATCCGCCTTCGATGAAGCGCATCTCATAGCGGTTGATCCATTCGACACGGCCTGGCTGCGATGGCGGCGGGACTTCGGCGGGCGAGGGCACGTCCGGCATGGAATGCTCGTCCACGCTCCAGGTCTCCCGCCGCAGCGCGGTAAACGCCGTCGCGGTGAGCACCGCCTCGCCCTGCTGCTGCACCTCGATCACCCAGTGCTGGGTGGAGCGGTTGGTGCGCGCCGGCCTCGCCAGCACGGTAAACGGGCCATCGGCCAGCGCAGCCGCGAAGTTGCAGGTGAAGGCCACCGGCTCGCCCAGGCGCTGCGGATGCTGCAGTACGGCGCAGAGGGCCTGCGCCGCCGTGATGCCGCCATACGGGCCGATCATGTTGGCATAGGCCGGGCTGGTGTGGCCGAGCCAGCTGCCATCGGCTTGCGGCTGCAGCGCGATGGCCTTGTCGAACACATGCTCCGTCATGCCGTGCGACCTGCCAGGCCGGACAGCCACTGGTCCACGCGGGGCCACAACAGGGCTTCATGCTCCTTGCGGAACAGGCCGAAATGGCCGATGCGCCGCACAGCGACATCCGCCGGCGCGAGGCGCCGCACTTCACTCGGCGCATTCTCATAGAGGCTGACCAGGCTGTTGGTGCCGCGCAGCGTCATCAGCTCGTCGTCGGTGATGGACAGGGCCAGCACCGGGAAGCGCGCATCTGCGTAGCCCTGCCGGACTGCCTCGCCTTCGGCGCCCACGCTGTAGCGCGGGTTGAGGCACCACTTGCGCCACTGCATGATGACGCCCGCCGGCAGGTCGCCCACCTTGCGCAGCTTGCGGCCGGGGAAATAGCCGCACAGCCGCGTGGCCAGCGGCACCAGGAAGAACCAGAAGTAGGGAACGATGCGCTTCAACTGCGGCGCGTTCTCGCGCCAGTAGCCGCTACCGGCAGCAATGCTGAGCAGGCCGCTGACCTTGTGCTGGTTCTTCAGCAGGCCGGGCAGCTGCGCGCCCAGGCTGTGGCCCAGCAGGTAGAGCGGCTTGCCCGGCAGTGCGGCATGGGCCGTGTCGATGGCGGCCTCGTAGTCGCGCGTCCAGTCGAACAGGTCGGCTTTGTAGCCGCGCAGGCTGGCCGGCATCGAGTCACCCGACCCACGGTAATCGAAGGTGGTGACACGCCAGCCCTTCGTGGCCAGCCACTGCGCGAACGGCGCGTAGAAGTCCTGCCGCACACCCATGGCGCCGCCGATGACGACACTGCCCTGGTGCGAAGGCCCTGCCTCATAGACACGCAGCGCAAGCGGCGTGCCGTCAGCGGCGTTGATTGTGGTTGCATCCATTGCTGATCTCCTGAAATGAAACGACCGCTCTGCGGCGGCCTTTCTGACTGCAAACTCAGACCCGTTCGAATATGCCGGCCGCGCCCTGCCCCATGCCGACGCACATGGTGACCATCCCGTACTTCAGATTCTTGCGCCGCAGCGCGTGCACGACTGTCGCCGACCGGATAGCGCCGGTCGCGCCCAGTGGGTGGCCCAGCGCAATAGCGCCGCCCATGGGGTTGACCTTGCTCGCATCCAGCTTCAGGGTGTTGATGACGGCGAGCGACTGTGCAGCGAACGCTTCGTTCAGCTCGAACCAGTCGATGTCGTCCTGCTTCAGGCCTGCGTAGCGCAAGGCTGCGGGTATCGCTTCGATCGGGCCGATGCCCATGATGTGCGGCGGCACGCCCTTGCTGGCAAAACTTACGAAACGGGCCAGCGGCGTCAGGCCGAAGCGCTTGACGGCGGACTCGCTGGCCAGGATCAGTGCGCCCGCACCATCGGACGTCTGCGAGCTGTTGCCGGCGGTCACGGTGCCGCGCGCCGCGAACACCGTCTTGAGCTTGGCCAGGCCTTCGACGGACGTGTCGGGCCGCGCGCCTTCGTCCAGGCTGACCGTGCGCGTCTTCGCATCGGACTCGCCCGTCTCGAGGTTGGGCGAGCGGTCTGTCACTTCCACGGGCGTGATCTCGCCGGTGAACTCGCCGGCTTTCATGGCTGCGATGGCTTTCATGTGCGACTGGTAGGCAAACTCGTCCTGCGCGTCGCGCGACACCTTCCACTGCTGCGCGACCTTCTCGGCCGTGAGGCCCATGCCGTAGGCGATGCCGATGTTCTCGTCGTTGTTGAACATCGCGGGCGACAGCGAGGGCGAGTTGCCCATCATCGGCACCATGCTCATGCTCTCCACACCGGCGGCGATCATCACGTCGGCCTCGCCCACGCGGATGCGGTCGGCCGCCATCTGCACCGCCGACAGGCCGGAGGCGCAGAAACGGTTGACGGTGATGCCGCCCACGCTGTGCGGCAGGCCGGCCAGCACGGCGCCGATGCGCGCAATGTTCAGGCCCTGCTGTGCCTCGGGGATGGCGCAGCCGCAGATGATGTCTTCAATCGCGGAGGGGTCGAGGCCCGGCACCTGGGCCAGCGCGCTCTGCAATGCGCGCACCAGCAGGTCATCGGGCCGCGTATTGCGGAAGAAGCCGCGGTGCGAGCGCCCGATGGGCGTGCGGGTGGCGGCGACGATATAGGCTTCTTGAACTTGTTTCATGGTCTCAATTCCTCACAGGCTTGCCGGTGGACATCATTCCCATGATGCGTTCCTGCGTTTTCGGGTGCTCCAGCAGTGAGCAGAAGGCGCGGCGCTCCAGCGTCATGAGGTACTCCTCGGTGACGAGGGACCCTGCATCCACGTCGCCGCCGCAGACCACATTGGCGATCAGCGAGGCGATGTGGAAGTCGTGCTGGCTGATGAAGCCGCCGTCGCGCATGTTGACCAGCGAGCCCTTGATCGTGGCCACGCCGCTGCGCCCCGCCACGGCGAACTGGCGCCTGTGCGGCGCACGGTAGCCGCCGTTGAACATCGCCCTGGCTTCATTCAGCGCGACGAACAGCAACTCGTCCTTGTTCGGCACGATGATGTCGCTGTCCAGCAGGTAGCCGAGCTTGCGCGACTCGATGGCGCTGGTGCCGACCTTGGCCATCGCGGCAGCGGTGAAGCCTTCGGTCAGGAACTTCAGCAGGTCCTTGTCGGTGGAGGTGGCTGCATTCTCGGCCGCGCGGCGGGCGATGTAGGCCAGGCCGCCGGCGCCGGGCACCAGGCCCACGCCGACTTCGACCAGGCCGATATAGCTTTCCATGGCCACGACGCGGCGCGCCGAATGCACCGCCATTTCGCAGCCTCCGCCGAGCGCCAGCCCGCGGATGGCGGACACCACCGGCACGCTGGCATAGCGCAGCTTGAGCATGATGCGCTGCAGTTCGCCCTCGGCCTCGTCGATGGCGGCAACGCCGCCCATCATGAAGCCCGGCAGCATGGCCTGCAGGTCGGCGCCGGCGCTGAAAGGCTCGTCCCCCGACCAGATCACCACGCCCTTGTAGTCCTTCTCCGCGATGTCCACAGCCATCGACAGGCCCTCGGCCACGTCAGGGCTGATGGCATGCATCTTGGTCTTGATGCTGGCGATGACGATTTCATCGTCCAGAGTCCAGAGGCGAACTGCATCGTCTTCATGCAGGGTCTTGCCTGCCGTCTCGAAGCCCTGCGCCTGGCTGCCCAGCACCATCTCGGGAAAGTGCTGGCGCTCATAGACGGGCAATACGCGTTTCGGCAGGAACTTGCCGGCCACGGGGCTCCATGAGCCTTCGGGCGTGTGCACGCCTCCCGCGTCGGCAACAGGGCCCTTGAACACCCAGTCCGGCAGCGGCGCGCTGGACAACGTCTTGCCCGCCGCGATGTCTTCATTGATCCAGTTGGCCACCTGCAGCCAGCCGGCCTCCTGCCACAGCTCGAACGGGCCCTGCTTCATGCCAAAGCCCCAGCGCATCGCATAGTCCACATCGCGCGCCGTCTCGGCAATCGAGGCGAGATGCACGGCGGCGTAATGGAAGCTGTTGCGCAGGATGGCCCAGAGGAACTGGCCCTGCTTGCCTTCGGCATTGCGCAGCAGATTCAGGCGCTCACCGGCGGGCTTCTTCAGCATCCGGCCATAGACCTCGTCGGCCTTCTCGCCGCCGGGCACGTAGTCCTTCTTGTCCAGGTCGAAGCGCAGCACATCGCGGCCGACCTTCTTGTAGAAGCCCGCCTTGGCCTTCTGGCCGAGGTTGCCCATCTCCAACAACGTCTTGAGTACGGCAGGCGTGCCGAAGCTGGCGTAGAACGGGTCGGACTTTTCATCCAGGTTGTCCTGCAGCGTCCGGATGACATGGTTCATCGTGTCCAGGCCCACCACGTCGGCCGTTCGGAAAGTGCCGGAGCTGGCGCGGCCCAGCTTCTTGCCGGTGAGGTCGTCCACCACGTCATAGCTCAGGCCAAAGTTCTCGACCTCCTTCATCGTCGCCAGCATGCCGGCGATGCCGATGCGGTTGGCAATGAAGTTGGGCGTGTCATGCGCACGCACCACACCCTTGCCCAGGCCGCTGGTGACGAAGGTCTCCAGGTCGTCCAGGATCTGCGGCTGCGTCGTGGGCGTGTTGATCAGCTCCACCAGGTACATGTAGCGAGGCGGGTTGAAGAAGTGGATGCCGCAAAAGCGCGGCTTGATCTCTTCAGGCAGCGCCTCGCTCAGCTTCGTGATCGACAGGCCCGAGGTGTTGGACGCGACGATGGCATGCGGCGCCACAAAGGGCGCGATCTTCCTGTACAGGTCGAGCTTCCAGTCCATGCGCTCGGCGATGGCCTCGATGATCAGGTCGCAGTCACGCAGCTGCTCCATGTGCTCTTCGTAGTTGGCCTGCTGGATCAGCACGGCATCGTCAGGCACGCCCAGCGGCGAGGGCTTGAGCTTCTTGAGCCCGTCGATGGCTCTGGTGACGATGCCGTTCTTCGGGCCTTCCTTTGCAGGCAGGTCGAACAGCACCACCGGCACCTTGACATTCACTAGATGGGCCGCGATCTGCGCACCCATCACACCGGCGCCGAGGACGGCGACTTTCTTGACTTGGAATCTGGACATGGAATCTTCTGTATTGGTTAGGGGACGCGGACCCAGGTCTGGGTCCGGCCGAATGGGCCGATGGAGCCACGCATTTCCATCCTCTTTCCGCCTTCAATGGGCGTCAGGCGCAGGCCGTAGGTCTTTCCGTTTTCCGGGTCGAGGATCTTGCCGCCGTCCCAGACGTCCTTGCCTTCGACCTTCTTTGCGCCGCGCATGATTTCAAGCCCGATCAGCGGCTTGTCCTTGCGGTCGTCGTCGCACTTGTCGCATTTGGCGTTCTGGTCGGCCGTCTTGCTCAGCAGTTTGGCAATCCGGCCGGAGATCACGCCGTTGCTTTCGGTGATGACCAGCAGTGACTTGGGTTCGCCCGACTTGTCGTCGATGGTGTGCCAGTTGCCAACCGGCGTGACCTGGGCCAGCGCGGAACCCAGCGACAACAGGAACACAAGGCCCGAGATATAGCGAGCGAACATGACAGTCTCCTTTGGAATGATGCGGGGGGGGAATCGCGGCAGGTCAGGCCAGCGCTTCTTCGGTATCCATCAGCACCTTGCTGCCGCCGCGCGCCGTGCGCATCAGCGTCGCGGTTTCGGGAAACAGCTTGGCGAAATAGAAGCGCGCGGTCTGCAGCTTGGCCTTGTAGAACGGGTCGTTGTTTCCGTTGGCGATCTCGCGCAGCGCGACCTGCGCCATGCGGGCCCAGAAGTAGCCGAACACCAGGTGGCCTGCCACCCGCAGGTAGTCCACCGCAGCGGCGCCCACCTCGTCCGGGTTCTGGAACCCCTTGAAGCCGATCTCGGTGGTGAACTTGGTCATCTGGTCGCCCAGCATCGCCAGCGGGTTGATGAACTCGGCCATCTTCTCGTTGACGCCCTCCTCCGCCACCAGCTTGCCGATGAGCTTGCCGAACTTCTGCAGCGTGGCGCCATTGTTGCCCAGCACCTTGCGGCCCAGCAGGTCCAGCGACTGCACGGTGTTCGTGCCTTCATAGATCATGTTGATGCGGTTGTCGCGCACAAACTGCTCCATGCCCCATTCCTTGATGAAGCCATGGCCGCCGAAGACCTGCATGCAGGCGTTGGTGGAGATGTGGCCGTTGTCCGTCAGGAAGGCTTTGACGATGGGCGTGAGCAGCGCGACCATCTCGGCGCTGTCCTTGCGCACTTTCTCGTCGGGGTGGTACAGCTCCTTGTCCAGCAGCAGCGTGCAGTAGATGGCCAGCGCCCGGCCGCCTTCGGCATAGGCCTTGGCGGTGAGCAGCATCTTGCGCACGTCCGGGTGCACGATGATCGGGTCGGCCGGCTTGTCCTTGGCCTTGACGCCCGAGAGGGAACGCATCTGGATGCGGTCCTTGGCATAGGCCAGCGCATTCTGGAAAGCCACTTCGGTCAGGCCCAGCGACTGGTTGCCCACGCCCAGGCGGGCGGCGTTCATCATCACGAACATGGCAGCCAGGCCCTTGTTGGGCTGGCCGACCATGGTGCCGACGGCGTTCTCCATGACGATCTGCGCCGTGGCATTGCCGTGGATGCCCATCTTGTGTTCGAGGCCGCCGCACCAGATGCCGTTGCGCTTGCCCAGCGAGCCATCCTTGTTGACGTTGAACTTCGGCACGGCAAACAGGCTGATGCCCTTGCTGCCTTGCGGCGCATCGGGCAGACGGGCCAGCACGAGATGGACGATGTTCTGCGTCATGTCGTGCTCGCCGGCGCTGATGAAGATCTTGTTGCCGGTGATCAGGTAGGTGCCGTCGGGCTGCGGTTCGGCCTTGCTGCGCAGCAGGCCGAGGTCGGTGCCGCAGTGCGGCTCGGTCAGGCACATGGTGCCGGTCCATTCGCCGCTGGTCAGCTTGGGCAGGTACAGCTTTTTCTGCTCTTCGGTGCCATGGGCATGCAGCGCTTCATAGGCGCCATGCGAGAGGCCGGGGTACATTGTCCAGGCTTGGTTGGCCGAGTTGAGCATTTCATACAGGCACTGGTTCACCACGAACGGCAGGCCCTGGCCGCCGTATTCGGGGTCGCAGGAGACCGCGGGCCAGCCGCCTTCCACATACTTGGCATAGGCTTCCTTGAAGCCCTTGGGCGGCGTGACTTCATGCGTCGCCTTGTCCAGCTTGCAGCCCTCTTCGTCGCCGCTGATGTTCAGCGGGAAGGTCACTTCAGCCGCGAACTTGCCGGCTTCTTCGAGCACCGCGTTGATGGTGTCGGCATCAATGTCGGCGTGGCGTTCGCAGGCCTTGAGTTCGCCGGTGACGTCGAGCACTTCGTGCATCACGAACTGCATGTCGCGCAGGGGAGGGGTATAGGTTGGCATGGTGGTTCAGTCTTTCGATTTGGAAACTCGGGTGGATCTGGGTACGGCCACGGCATTGCCGTAGCGCGAGAGGATGTTGTCGAAGCCCTGGTTGGCACGGGCGATCGAACCGGGGATCTTGAGGAAGCGCGCCTCATAGTGCAGCGCCAGGATCAGGCCGTGAATCTCGAACGCAACCTGCTGTTCGTCGGCGTCGGCACGCAGCTGACCTTCTTCCTTGGCCTGCACTACGGCACGGTAGACCGCAGCCTGCCATGTACTGACCGAGCCGGCCAGCGCGTCGCGCACCGGGCCGGGGCGGTCGTCAAACTCGACGGCGCCGCTGATGTAGAGGCAGCCGGAGTCGATCTCGGCCGAGGTGCGCTTCATCCAGTTGCCGAACATGGCACGCAGGCGCGGCAGGCCGCGCGGTGCCTGCATGGCCGGGTAGAACACCTCCTCCTCAAAGCGGGTGTGGTATTCGCGGATGACGGAGATCTGGAGTTCTTCACGCGAGCCGAAGTGGGCAAACACGCCCGACTTGCTCATCTGGGTGACTTCCGCCAGCGCGCCGATCGACAGGCCTTCAAGCCCGATCTGGGTGGCCAGGCCCAGCGCGGCATCAATGATCGCGGCCTTGGTCTGCTGGCCCTTCTGGAGGGCTCGCCCCTCGCGCCCGGCTTCCCGGGCGGGGGCCTTGGCCTTTTTGACAGGTAGCTCGGTAACGGACATGGTTTCCAGACAAAAAAGAGACGAACCAAAAACGAACGGTCGTTCTATTTTGCATGATTCCCATGCCTCGGGGAAGTGGCGGGTTATTTCTAGGTGGGCTTGCCTAGGGGATTTCCGGGTTTACCCTGCCCCGGGTGCGCACTCACACCACCTTGAGCGGGATGGTCACCGGCCCGTCATTGACGAGATGAACCTTCATGTCGGCGCCAAACTCGCCGGTCTGCACCACGGGATGGGCCTGCCGCGCCCGCGCCACAAAATAATCGTACAGCCTGCGGCCTTCATCGGGCGCTGCGGCCTGGGTGAAGCTCGGCCGGTTGCCACCCGTGGTGTCCGCAGCCAGCGTGAACTGGCTCACCAGCAGCAGGCCGCCGCCGGTGTCCTGCACCGACAGGTTCATCTTGCCGGCGGCATCGGAGAAGATGCGCAGCTTCAGGAGCTTGGCCAGGAGTTTGTCGGCCTGGGCTTCGCTGTCGCCGCGCTCGGCGCACACGAGCACCAGCAGCCCGGCGCCGATCTCGCCAACCGTGTTGCCGCCGATGACCACGCGGGCCTCAGTCACGCGCTGGATGATGCTGATCAAATCAGGTCCTTCTCGTCGTCAAAATGCGCCTCCACATCGCTGGGCAGCAGCTGGATGGTTGCGCGCAGGCCCGGCACCGCGCTCATCAGCGCCTGCTCGACGCTGGTGCGCAAGGCGGCGGCACGGCCCAGCGACCAGCCCGACGGCATGTGCATGTGCATGTCCACGAAGCGGCGCTGGCCGGCGCGCCGCGTGGTGACGTGGTCAAAGCGGATGGTGTGGTGGCTGAAGATGTCCAGCGTCTTGTGGATTTCGGCCAGCACCTCTGGCTCGACCGCCTCGTCCATCAGGCCCTGCGAGGAACGCCAGATCAGGTGAAAGCCCTCGCGCAGGATATTGGCCCCCACGGCAATGGCCACCAGCGCATCGAGCCAGAGCCAGCCGGTGAGCGCCACGGCACCGATGCCCACAACAACACCCACCGAAGTCCAGACGTCGGTGACCAGGTGCCGCGCATCGGCTTCCAGCGCTATCGAGCGGTGCGCCCTGGCCGCGCCGAACATGATCCAGGCCAGGCCACCATTGAGCGCCGAGCCCGCCACCGACAGCGCCAGGCCCCAGCCCACCTGCTCGATCGGCTGCGGGTTGAGGAGGCGCGGCACTGCCGTCCAGATGATGGCGCCCGCAGCCACGATGATCAGCGCACCTTCAAAGCCTGATGAAAAGTACTCCGCCTTGTGGTGGCCATAGGGGTGGTCTTCATCGGCCGGGCGTTTGGCGATGGTCACCATCACCACCGCAAACAACGCGCTGCCCAGGTTGACCAGCGACTCCAGCGCGTCCGACAGCAGACCGACCGAGCCCGTCACATACCAGGCCCAGGTCTTGAGCGTGATCGTCAGCACGGCCACGACGACCGACACCCACAACAGTTTTTGTGGCGTCAGCTGGCGCAGGGCTTGCAGGCTCATGCGGCTATTGTGGCCCACGCCAGCGTGCAAGAATGCGCCCATGCTCCAAACCCTCCGGCGCCATGCCCCGTGGATTCTGGCGTGGTGTGCCCTCACCGCGCTGGGCTGCGTGGGCCTTGCGCGCCTGGAGCTGGCGCAGCTGCAGGAAGCATTCGAGACCGACGCGCGCATCGTGCACCGGCTGCTGAGCCAGCGCGTGGTGCAGCATGACGCGGTGCTTGCCACGCTCGCGCTGCTGCAGGCTGCGGGCGACCCGGCGCAGTCTTCACCGCCCGAGCAGCGCCTGTCGTCGGTGTATCCGCAGTTCGTCGGCGTCATGCGCCGCGACCGCGACGCGCCCTGGCCTGATGGTTCCCTCGCAGCAGCCGAAGCGCAGTCGCGCCAGGCGAAGCGTCCAGCCCTGGCGGGCCTCGACTTCAAGGCAGGCCGCTACTGGCTGGTGCTGGCGGCCGACCCTGCCAGCTATGGGCTGCTGGTGGATGTGGGCAGCACCGTTCCCCGGGATGGGTGGCCGATGCAGCCTGACACCAGCCCGGTGCGGGTGACGCTGGAGCAGGAGGGCCAGGCCTTCGTCGTGCAGCCCGGCCGCATGGGCGAAGGCGGCTGGCTGTTTGACTTCCACAAGCACCTGGCCTCTGCGAGCCAGCCTTTTGATGTGGTGGCGCTGCGGCAGGTCGGCTGGAATGAACTCCCCTGGGGCAAGATGCTGGCACTGGCTGCGGCCATCGCCGCTGCCCTGGCGGGACTGCTGGCATTGCAGCGCCAGCGTGAGGCACGCCGCAGGGCCGAAGAACTGCTGCGGCTCGGCCAGGTGGCGCGGCTGAACACGCTTGGTGAACTGGCCGCCGGCATGGCGCACGAATTGAACCAGCCGCTCACCGCCGTGCTGGCCAACACGCAGGCCGCCCGGCGCCTGCTGGACGACGAGCCGCCGGAACTGGAAACCGTGCGCGCTGCGATGTCGCAGGCCGTCGAACAGGCAAGACGGGCCTCCGGTGTGGTGGGCCGGCTGCGCCGCACCGTGGAACGGCCCGATGTGGAGGCGCGGATGCAGCCCGTGGACCTGGCGGATGCCGTGCGCAATGCCCTGTACCTGCTGGAGCCGGAGTGCGGCCGGCGCGGCGTGGCGCCGAAGGTCGATACGGCCGAAGCAGTGTCCGTCATGGCAGAGCCGGTGGCACTGGAGCAGGTCATCCACAACCTGCTGGTGAATGCGCTGCAGGCACTGGAGAAAGTGCCGCAGGCCGAGCGCGCGCTCCACATCACGCTGGCAAAGACCGGCAGTGCCGGCGTGCTGCGCGTCGAAGACACCGGCCCGGGCATCGCACCCGACGTGCTGCCGCGCATCTTCGAGCCCTTCTTTACCACGCGCACCGGCGGCCTCGGCCTGGGCCTGAGCCTGTGCGAGACGCTGGCGGGCAGCATGGGCGGCAGCCTTGCGGCGGCCCATGCCGCGCCGCGCGGGGCGGTCTTCACATTGACCTTGCCGCTGGCGCCCGACGCATCATGAGCACGCCCCTGTCACCGCTGATCCACCTGATTGACGACGACGAGGCGGTGCGCTCCAGCCTGGCCCTGCTGATCAGCACCGTCGGCCTGCGGGTGCAGGCCTGGGCCGATCCGCAGGCCTTCATCAGCGGTTTTGACCGGCAGGGCATCGGCGCCATCGTGCTGGACGTGCGCATGCCCGGCATCAGCGGGCTGTCGGTGCTGGACACGCTGATGGCGCAGGGCGTTGACCAGCCTGTGATCATGCTCACAGGCCACGGCACGGTGGAGATGTGCCGGCGCGCCTTCAAGTCGGGTGCCGCCGAATTCCTGGAAAAGCCAGTGGACGACGAGGCGCTGCTGGAAGCGCTGCAGAATGCGGTGCGCCAGCATGTGAAGTCGCGCCAGCGCAACCAGGCTGACCGCGCCGCGCGCGAGCGCCATGCGCAGCTGTCGGAGCGCGAGAAGGAAGTGCTGGGCCTGATCGTCTCGGGTCTGACCAACAAGGAGATCGGCCGCGCGCTGGACGTGTCGCCGCGCACGGTGGAGACGCACCGGGCCAACCTGTTCGCCAAGCTGGAGGCGGAGTCGCTGGCCCAGCTGATACGCCAGTACGCCGCGCTGGTGGATGAAGGCGACGCGTCCTGACTTCTGCACCGCCTCCCGCTCCGTAGTTCTACGGAGGCCCGCGCGTAGCGCTACGAATGGGCGGAACGGGCAGGAGTTTTTAAAGTTCCCTCACGGTTGATCGAACCGCATGACACCCGAAGGAGAACACCATGAACAAACTCATCACCGCATCCGCCCTCACCCTGTCCCTGATCGCCATGACCGCACAGGCACAGGCCGTCCGCACCGAGAAGAACATGTCGCTCGACCTGGCCAACCAGATCGCCGCCGCAAGCGTTGCCGCCTGCACCGCCAACGGCTATGCCGTGGCCGCCACGGTGGTGGACCGCCAGGGCACTGTGCGCGCCGTTCAGCGCGCCGACAATGCCGGCCCGCACACCCTGGGCGCGAGCCTGCAGAAGGCCTTCACCTCGGCCTCGGCGAAAAACAGCACGCTGGCCATGATGGAGGGCGCGCAGAAGAACCCCGCCGCCGCAAACCTGGTCAACATCCCGGGCTTCCTGCTGCTGGGCGGCGGCGTGCCGGTGAAGGTGGGCAATGAGGTCATTGGCGCTGTAGGCATCGGTGGCGCGCCGGGCGGCCACCTGGACGAGCAGTGCGCACTGGCTGCACTGGACAAGGTCAAGGACCTGCTGAAGTAATCCACCCCCCTGAACGAAACCTCACGCAAAGGACACGGCCATGAAAGCACACAGACTCCTGGGCGCGACGCGGCGCCTTGTGACAGCAGCACTCACTGCCGCCTGCGGGCTGGCCTTCATGGCCGCCCTGCCCTCGCAGGCGCAGGTGGGCCCCACACCGTCGGAAGCTGCGCAGTACAAGGGCCTGCATGCAGCGGCCCACAAGGGTGATGTAGCGCAGATCGAGAAGCTCGCCGCAACCAGAACCGGCCTCAACAACCGCGACGGCAACGGCCGCACGCCGCTGCATGTGGCCACTTTCGCCAGGCAGCCGGGCGCCATCAAGGCGCTGGCAAAGGCCGGTGCGGACCTCAACCTGCTGGACAACGACCGCTATGACGGCGTGACCATCGCGTCAGTGGCCGACGACGAGGAAAGCCTGCGCGCGCTGCTGGCCCAGGGCGCCAGCGCGAAGCTCGTCACCAGCCGGTACGACGGCACCGCACTCATCGCCGCCGCGCACCTGGGTCACGACGGTGTGGTGCGCCAGCTGATCGCAGCCGGCGCGCCGCTGGACCATGTGAACAACCTGCACTGGACGGCAGTGATCGAGTCCATCGTCCTGGGCAACGGCGGGCCCCGCCACCAGGCCACACTCGAAGCCCTGATCAAGGCCGGCGCCAACCTGCAGTTGAAAGACCGGCAGGGCAACACGCCGCTGGCTCTGGCGAAGTCACGCGGCTACAGGGAGATGGTGCAGATGCTGGAAAAGGCCGGCGCGAGGTAGGACGCCCCCCGAAGCGGCCTGGCGGCCGCCTCCCCCCCTCAATCCGGCGCCGCCGGAATCTCACGGTGCGGAAACACGCGCAGATGCGGCTCAACCCGTGCCAATGCCACGAAGTCACGGTCATTGTGGACCAGCAGGGCGTCCTGCTCCATGGCAATCACTGCAATCAGGCAGTCAGCAGACTTGCGGATCGTGTAGCCGGCCTTGCGGCCACGCCGGTAGAGGTGCGCAGCAGCTTCAAACGATTCAATGTCGTTCAACGGCCGCAGCATGGGCTGGGCCGAGAGGACGGCCCGGGTTGCGGAGAACTGCCTGTCGGACGACACGCCCTGGAGCACCTCCAGGTAGATCATCTGCGTCAACGCGATGTCTTCATGCGGCTCGCGTTGCTGAAGAAAGCGGACGGCCTCGGTATCGGAGCCCCGCAGCCAGTCGATCCAGACCGATGAGTCAACCAGCAACATCAGGATTTCTTTGGCCTGGCGGGCTTTGCTGCACTGGCGTTCTTCTTCGCCGTATAGGCCGCACGCGGCTCCTCGACGCGGTACTGCCCGGCCTCCGCACCTTTCGCCCACGGCGCCTTGGGGTCGTAGTCAGCATCGACGCCGCCAATGCCAAACAGCTCGCGCACGGAGGGCCGGTGCGCTCGCGCGACCATCTCGCGCAAGGCACGGTCCACCACTTCGCGCTTGGTACGCGCGCCAGACACGCGCATGGCCTCCGCCACTACGCCTTCGTCAATGTCTATGTTGGTGATCATCGCCTTTATTGTACAAACAATGTACAAATAGACCACGCCCAACAAACATCCATGCCAAGCTCAGCTGAGCGTCACCCGGGCAAACTTGCGCTTGCCTACCTGCACGACGTAAACACCGGCAGCGAGCTTGAGCCCCTTGTCGCTGATGATGGATGAGTCCACGCGAACGCCGCCGCCGTCAATCAGGCGGTTGGCCTCGCCGGTGGATGCGGCCAGCCCGGCCTGCTTGACAACCTGCCCGATGCCCAGCGGCGCGCCCGTGAGAGACACCTCGGCAATCTCGTCCGGCACACCGCCCTTGCTGCGGTTGATGAAGTCCTGCTCCGCCGCGTCGGCCGCCGCAGCGGAATGGAAACGCGCGGTGATCTCCCTGGCCAGCATGACCTTGGCGTCTTTCGGATTGCGTCCGGCTTCGACTTCCTTTTTCAGGACCCCGATGTCGGCCTCGCTCCTGAAGCTCAGCAGCATGTACCAGCGCCACATCAGCTCGTCGCTGACCGACAGCACCTTGGCGAACATGGTGTTGGCGTCTTCTGATATGCCGATGTAGTTGTTCTTGCTCTTGGACATCTTCTCCACACCGTCCAGTCCTTCGAGCAGCGGCATGGTCAGGATGCATTGCGGCTCCTGGCCGTACTCGGCCTGCAGGTGGCGCCCCACCAGCAGGTTGAACTTCTGGTCGGTGCCGCCAAGCTCCAGGTCGCTCTTGAGTGCGACCGAGTCGTAGCCCTGCATCAGCGGGTACAGGAACTCATGCACGCTGATCGAGCGGCCGTCCTTGAAGCGCTTGCTGAAGTCGTCGCGCTCCATCATGCGGGCCACCGTGTATTTGGCGGCCAGCTGGATCATGCCGCGCGCGCCGAGCGGGTCGCTCCATTCGCTGTTGTAGCGGACCTCGGTCTTGCTGTCGTCAAGCACCAGCTTGGCCTGCTTGTAGTAGGTCTGGGCGTTGGCCTCGATCTGCTCGCGCGTCAGCGGCGGCCGCGTGGTGTTGCGGCCGGACGGGTCGCCGATCATGGTGGTGAAGTCGCCGATCAGGAAAATGACCGTGTGGCCCAGATCCTGTAGTTGACGCATCTTGTTCAGCACCACCGTGTGGCCGACGTGAATGTCAGGCGCCGTCGGGTCCAGCCCCAACTTGATGCGCAATGGCTTACCGGTGGCCTCAGAGCGGACCAGCTTCTTAACCCATTCGTCCTCAGGAATCAGTTCATCGCAGCCGCGCAGGCTGACGGCAAGCGCCTCCCGGACCCGGTCGCTCACGTCCAATTTTGTAACAACTTCTTGATTCATAAGGGTTTTCTCAGATGTAACGGCCGGGCTGGCATATATACTTCGCCCGGTTGGCCATTCTAGTGGCGCAGTTTTTGCTCACAAAAACAGCTTTGTAAATGTCGGGAACCATCCCGCCCCTGTGTAGGACAAAGCAGATTCTTTTTGGGGACATCTCTTTTGAATAACGGACTGATTGCCGCCGCGGACTCGCTATTGTCCCGGCTGGCCCGAGGGATCCAGAAGCATCCGAAACGCATCACCGCTGCGGTGGCCGCACTCATGCTGTGTGGTGCCGGTGGCGCGTTTGCTGTTGCTTCCCTTGCGCCTGACGCGGCGGACCTGCCGGTCTACCAGACGACCGAAGCCGTCCAGCCCCTGCCGCTTGAAGCGCAGGCCGATGCACTGGCCAGCCATGGCTTCAGCCTCTTCAGGTCGGAAACCACCCGCTCCAGCGACACGGCCGAAACGCTGCTCAAGCGCATGGGCATCGATGACCCGGCGGCGGCCGCTTTCCTGCGCAGCGATGCCAGTGCCCGCACGGTCCTGCTGGGCCGCGCCGGCCGCACGGTGAATGCCGAAGCCAGCGACAGCCATGGGCTGATCCGGCTGACCGCCCGCTGGACGCCTGAAGATGACGGCAAGTTCAAGCGGCTTGTGGTCGAGAAGTCGAAGCAGGGCATCACCTCGCGCATTGAAGACGCACCGCTCACCGCATCCACCCGTATGGCCGGCGGGGTGATCCGCTCGTCGCTGTTTGCCGCGACCGACGAATCGAAAATCCCCGATGCCGTTGCGATCCAGGTGGTCGAGATGTTCTCTGGCGACATCGACTTCCACCGCGCGCTGCGCAAGGGCGACAGGTTCTCCATCGTCTACGAAACGCTTGAAGCCGACGGTGAGCCGCTGCGCACCGGCCGGGTGCTGTCCGCCGAGTTCGTCAACGCCGGCAAGACCTACCAGGCCATGTGGTTCCAGGAGCCCGGCGCCAAGGGCGGCTACTACACGCTGGACGGCACGAGCATGCGCCGCGCCTACCTGACCTCGCCGGTCGAGTTCTCGCGCGTGACCAGCGGCTTCTCGATGCGCTTTCACCCCATCCTGCAGAAATGGCGCGCCCACCTGGGTGTGGACTATGCCGCGCCAACCGGCACTGCCGTGCGCAGCGTCGGCGATGGCGTGGTCGAGTTTGCGGGTGTGCAGAACGGCTTTGGCAACGTCGTCTTCGTGAAGCATGCAAGCGGCCACACCACGGTTTATGCCCACCTGAGCCGCATCGGCGTGCAGCGCGGCCAGAAGGTCAGCCAGGGCCAGCACCTGGGTGCAGTGGGTTCCACGGGCTGGGCAACCGGCCCGCACCTGCACTTCGAGTTCCGCGTCAACGGCCAGCACACCGACCCGATGACGATTGCCCGCCAGAGCGAGGCCGTTCCTGTGTCGGCAGCAGCCAAACCGGCGTTTGACAAGCTGGCGTCGTCCTTCCGGCTGCAGCTGTCAGCGGCAGGTTCGCTCCAGCAGGCCAGCGCCCAATAGGCAGCGTACGGCGGCGCCAGCCGCTGCAACAGCTACGATAGGGCATGCCTGAGCTTTATATCGGCCTGATGTCCGGCACGTCGCTCGACGGCGTGGACGGCGTCCTTGCCGACTTCTCCGTGCCACCTCTCAGGGTCATCGGGCATGTGTCGATGCCCTTTTCCGCTGAACTCAAGTCTGAGTTGCTTGCGCTCAATACCTCCGGCACTGACGAGTTGCACCGGGCCGCGCTCGCGGCGAACGCGCTGGTAGCGGTGTATGCGCAGGTCGTGGCCGGGCTGCTGGACGGTAGTGGCACCACGGCCGCGCAGGTCAGCGCCATCGGCGCCCATGGCCAGACCGTGCGGCACCGGCCCGGCGAGTTCGACGGCTGCGGCTACACCCTGCAGATCAACAATGCCGCGCTCCTGGCGGAGAGGACGGGCATCGACGTGGTGGCGGACTTCCGCAGCCGGGACCTTGCGGCAGGCGGCCAGGGCGCGCCCCTGGTGCCGGCCTTCCATGCCGGCATGTTCGGACGCCCGGGCCATGCGGTGAATGTGCTGAACCTCGGCGGCATTTCCAACCTGAGCGTGCTGCCGGCCGACGGCAGCGTCGCAGGCTTCGATTGCGGCCCCGGCAACAGCCTGATGGACCACTGGTGCCGCGAGCACACCGGCCGGGAATTCGACGCCGAAGGCCGCTGGGCAGCCTCCGGCACGGTGGACAGGCGGTTGCTGGCGGCCCTGCTTGACGAGCCCTATTTCAGGCTGCCGCCGCCCAAGAGCACCGGGCGCGACCTGTTCAATCCGGCATGGCTTGCGGCCAGGCTCCAGTCATTCAGCGCCACGGCAGCGGTTGACGTGCAGGCGACCCTCGCCGAATTCACTGCCGCCAGTTGTGCCGCGGACGTCATCGCCCATGGGCAGGCGGGCAAGACACTGATCGTTTGCGGCGGCGGCGCGCTCAACACGCATCTGATGTCCCGCCTGCAGGCAGCCTTGCCCGGCATGGCCGTCGGCTCGTCGCAGGCCCACGGGCTTCCACCGCTGCAGGTGGAAGCTGCAGCTTTCGCCTGGCTCGCCCGCAAATGCCTGCAGCGCGAGCCCGCAGGCCTGCCATCGGTGACCGGTGCGGCCGGCGCCCGGGTGCTGGGTGCCGTCTATCCGCGCTGAAGCAGCCCGTCCCACAGCGCGTAAGACCGCGCCCACACACCATTCAAGTTTCGGCTGATGGCCGGCGCCTCGGGCCACCGGTATCTTCAGGTTGTCTATCAAACCAACTGGAGAAACATCATGCAAATGCTACTTTTGTGGATTCTGGGCGTTCCCCTCAGCCTGCTGATCGTGCTGAAACTGTTCGGCGTGTTCTAACCAGCCCTCCCGGTCATGAAAAAGCCGCCTCAAGGGCGGCTTTTTCATGGAGTGCGTGGAATCAGGCGGAGAAGCTGGAGCCGCAGCCGCAGGTCGTCGTCGCGTTCGGATTCTTGATCACGAACTGCGCGCCCTGCAGGTCTTCCTTGTAGTCGATCTCTGCGCCGACGAGGTACTGGTAGCTCATGGCGTCGATCAGCAAGGACACGCCGTTCTTGGACATCACGGTGTCGTCTTCATTGGTGATTTCGTCGAAGGTGAAGCCATACTGGAAGCCGGAGCAGCCGCCGCCCTGCACGAAAACGCGCAGCTTCAGCTCGGGGTTGCCTTCTTCGGCGATCAGGTCTGCCACCTTGGCGGCCGCGCTGTCGGTAAAGACCAGCGGGGCGGGCATTTCAGTCTGGATGTTTTCTGCAACGGCACTCATGGGGGAACTCCGGTCATCGGGGGATGAGCAAATAGTACAGCAATCTGCTCAACAATTC
Source organism: Pseudomonadota bacterium (assembly GCA_040385105.1). Lineage (GTDB taxonomy): Bacteria > Pseudomonadota > Gammaproteobacteria > Burkholderiales > Burkholderiaceae_C > JACMQX01. Next base: position 1,960 of record JAZKHY010000026.1, on the reverse strand, counting down.
AGTCAGCCGTTATTTGCCGCCAGTTTGAGTGTGGGCTTTTCCTCACCGGCCAGCATGGGCTGCAGCTGACCGGAGATGACGGCGCCCTGGTGCATTTCAAGTGCCTTGTAATGCACGTCGCCTGCGATTTTGGCCTTGGGCTGCAATTCGAGCAGCTCGCTTGCGAAAACGGGGCCATTGACGGCGCCATTGATGATGACATGGTCGGCATGGATCTCGCCATTGACCGTCGCAGTCTCTGAAATGACAAGGATGCTGGGCTGGTCGTCATTGGCGCGGATGTCGCCGACGACCTCGCCATCGACCCTCAGGCCCTCGGTAAAGATGAAATGGCCCTCGATGCGGCTGCCATGCGCGATCAGGCTTTTGATGGGCGGTTGCTTCTTCTTGCCAAACATGTGCGGCTCCTGACGACGGTTACAGCTTGATGGTGTGCACCGCGCGAACCGTGGTGCCGTCCACCACCTTGGCGGATACGTTTTTTACCACGACTTGGGGGGGCAAGTCGACAATTCCTTCAATGCGGCGGTACTGCCGGACCTGCATGGCCTGCGGGCCGCCCGGCAAGGCCATCATCCAGGGCTTGCCGTTCTGCGTGCCGGCGAAAGTGACTTCCAGCTTGCCATTGAATTCGACCGCGTTCTTGACGGGCTGGATCACCAGCACCTGCCACTTCATCTGCACGCCAGATGCGGTATCGCTCAGCACCTCGGCCTGCAGGCCGCGGATGGCCACACCCTCGGCGCCGCCGGCGGGGATGAGCTTCTCGAAAAAGCCGAGATCGTCTCGCAAGGCGCGGTTGTCGGCCTCAAGCACCTTGATCTGGGCGGTAAGCCGCTCCTGCGTGGCTTTCTCCGCCGTGAGCAGGCTGCCCGAGGTATTGAGCACCGACTGGGCCTTGTCGCGCTCGGTGCGCAGCCGGGTGACTTCTTCACGCAATGACGAGAGCTCCTGCGTGGCATTGCCATCCAGCCCGGCAATGCCCTTGCCGAACTCGAACGCCCACAAACCTATGGAAGCGCAGAAGCCCAGCACGATGGCCACGACAGCCCAGCGCAGGGGCCAGGGCATGGCGCTGCGAACCGCCATTCGGGGGGCACTGATGGTGAGGCGGCGGCGGAGCAGTCGAAAGCGCATTGATTCGGTCTTTGGCAAGGACGTGTATGGTGCCAGAAACAACAAAGCCGCCCCAAGCGAACTTGTGCGGCTTTGTTTCTGCGGAGTGCAAGGACTCCTGATCGATCAGCGCTTGCTGAACTGCTTGCGGCGGCGGGCGCCGTGCAAACCGACCTTTTTACGCTCGACTTCACGCGCGTCACGCGTCACGAAGCCGGCCTGGCTCAGCGCGGGCTTGAGCGCTGCATCATAGTCGATCAGCGCACGGGTGATGCCGTGGCGGACCGCGCCGGCCTGGCCGGACTCGCCGCCGCCATGCACGTTGACCATAATGTCGAAGGTTTCGACATGGTTGGTCAGGTACAGGGGCTGCTTGCAGATCATGATGGACGTTTCGCGGCCGAAATAGGCCTGGATGTCCTTGTCATTGACCGTGACCTTGCCCGTGCCCTTTTTCAGGAATACGCGGGCAACGCTGGACTTGCGGCGGCCAGTGCCATTGTTCCAATCACCGATCATGCTGCGCTCCTGAGCGAGGGAAGATCCAGCACCTTGGGCTGCTGGGCGGTGTGCGGGTGCTCTGCGCCGCCGTACACCTTGAGTTTCTTGATCATCGCGTAGCCGAGGGGGCCCTTGGGCAGCATGCCCTTGACGGCCTTTTCCAGGGCGCGGCCCGGATGCTTGGCTTGCATGTCGCGGAAGTTGGTGGCCGTGATGCCGCCCGGGTAACCGGAGTGGCGGTAGTACACCTTGTCAAGCGGCTTGGCGCCGGTGACGCGCAGCTGGGCTGCATTGATGATGACGATGAAGTCACCGGTATCGACGTGAGGCGTGTAAATGGCCT